>PCDB01000024.1 GCA_002591625.1 Porticoccaceae bacterium | reverse complement strand
GGAGATAGGGTGTTATCTTTTAAAAGCTATTTATCTGAATCATGTCGCCAACGAGAGCGTGACCGAGGATATTATGTTTCTATTTTCAACAGCCGTGATGCCTCCCTTACCTCAATATATTATCTCTGCAGGCAGCTCTTCAGTCATTGTTATAATAGGCTCGCTTTATTTCTGTGAAAAATTTCCAACTTTGCACGCGAGTAACTGGCTTTGTCAGACAGGTCAAATGACGCTGACTTTGTATGTGAGCCATGTAATCTTTGGAATGGGACTTTTACAACATGTTGGCTTGTTGGAGCACCAGACGATCGATTTCTCCGTCACTGCAGCGTTGGTGTTTTATGCTGCCGCCATCTTTTTCAGCGTGTTCTGGCTAAACCATTTTAGCGCCGGGCCATTAGAATATTTCTTCAGAAAAATAACTAAGCGCTGACTAATGCTATTTAAACTCCAGTATTAGCACTATGTCACGCGGTTTTGGTCGGGCGGACGGGCCCTAAAACGTCATAACGCAGGATCTCCGGAGGGCCGGCCATAATCCCCTTAAAACTTGGCGCTGCCGCCTTGAGATGATCAGAATCAACATGATCTTTAACGGCTAGTTCATCCTCATAAAGTTCGATAACCACATAATTTCCATCGGAATCTCGACACAATCGATAAAATATCACCCCGGGTTCGTTGTCATTAACTTGTGACACTAGATCTAACATGCGTCTTTCAAATTCTAGCTCGCTTCCTTGTTTAACATTCATTTTAGCGGTGACTGCAATCATCTTATCTTTCGAAGAAATATATTTGGACTCTAAGTATACTCAGCTCATGCGATTCGCATGACTAAAAATTATTTTCCCGGTTCGGCTGCTCTGTGGCTATGAAAAATGTCATCGAGATGCGAATCTGGAAGTTTTTCGGTCTTGGCGGAAACAAAAATAGTCATCCCAACCGAAACAACTTCACCCAGAAAAGCGCACGCAAATGGGTTTGGCGATTGATTGCTGAGCCAAACAGAAATATCGAAAAGCATAGGATATGAGTCGAACCAAATTGGATCTAACAACTGTGCATGCAAGACAATGAAGGTTGCCATGCCTGCGAGTAAGCCAGCATAGGCTCCTTTCCTAGTTACCCCTTTCCAAACGGCGCCCACAATTAGGGGGCCAGAGAACGCGGCCATCATACCCCCTATGCCAATCCATACTATCAGAGCTACATTCTTATCCATAAGTGATCTCGCCATAAACATGCATGCCAGCAAGATAAAAACTGTTGTGATTCTCGAGATTAATAGAACACGCCGGTCGACTTCCTCAGGCGAGTAATCAATGGACATTCGGGGCACCAGTGTCCGCCTGTAGAGGTCATTGGCGACGATTTGGGATGACGATATGACAAGCCCATCCGCTGTACTCATCACTGCAGATAGAATACCTACACCGATCAAAGCAGCTAACCAAACCGGAAATAATTCAATAAAAAGCAACGGCAGCGCTTGATTGGGATTCATTCCCTCATCGTACAAACTAGCGCCAAAGTGCGCACGTGCAAGCAGCCCGCCCAGACCCATCATTCCGAGCATCAACCCGAAAGTAGCGGCAATCCAGATAAAGTTTTTTCGATCGCTGTCAGATTTGAGGGCCCATAACTTGTTACCCAGATGGGGCAGCAAACCCAATGGGATATGCGCAACAACAATCACAAAAACAGACCAACCGGAACTAAAAAGAGTTGAATTCTTGTTGAAGGTTGAAGCTAAATTTGCATCCTGCAAACGAAGGTTATTAATTACGCCGTTAAAACCTCCATCAATCCCTACTCCAAATAGCGTCATCAAGATAACCACCATCGCTAGCAAAATCATCATCGCTCCCTGAAGGCCATCGGTTAAAATGTCTGCGTGAGCTCCTCCTAGAACCACATAAAATAGGAGCACTGATATCGTTATAATCAATGCCCATAACTCGTCTAATCCAAGCATCAACTGAAACATCATCAGTCCCGATACAATTTGTCCCACAAGGTAAAACATCAAGACTAAAGACATTAAAGAAACCAAAATACGGATCCCGTCAGACTGATATCGATCACCCAAGTATTCCGGGATAGAACGGCTACCAAAACGATTCCCCGCAGTTGCCACTAGTCGCATGGAAATGATGACGCCGATGTAGACTCCTATGGGATAAAAAAAACCATACCACTGAGAAGCCAATCCCCACTCATAAGATAAGGCCGGGATTCCGAGAAACGTAGCGCCACTCGCCGTGGTCGCGGCGTAAGCCAATGCAAGGAAAAACGGTCCATATGAACCTCTTGCAGTAGCAAAATCATCTGCATGCTTTACTTTTTTTTGAGCGTATATCCCTACGCAGACCATCAAAAAGATATACAGCGCGAGGAAAATCCAAGACCACTGAGCGAGTGTCATATCGTAAAAATCCTCTTTAAAAAACGCATGATTAAAGGCCTGTGTTTGAACTTTCTGCTCTATACAAACGCCGCCCCGATAAACTATACACAGTCGCAAACAAAATATCTGTCTTGATTGGAGTCGAGATTTCCCAATAACGGCTCTTATTCCCCCATTTATTTTGCGAGTCACTCGAGGCGATATCAAATACTTTTTTTAATCTGAATTGCAGTGGAAGACATGACGTACGAAAAAGGAGGGATATTGCTTTCCGAGGGAACTAGAACTGAAATCGTTGATATGAATCGGTTCAAGACCGGATTGTTGCATGGACATATTGAGTTACAAACCGCTGCGGATGGATTCCCAGTTGTTATAGCAAATCCACTCGCATCAAGACTCAAGCAATCAATCCGATGGGTAGCGTTAAAAAAGGCAAAAGCAATCGCCTTTGATAGTTTTGAGCCACATATGTCANGGAAAAACATTCATAGCTCGCCCAGACTTGCGATGGAAACAACGTATTNTGAGGGGAAAAAGCGGACAAAATACCTGATTAAAATCGGACAGCTTAAAGATTAAAAAAACTCAGTTGGACTCCTCTTAATCAAGAATACAACTTACGATCGCTGCGGCATAGGTGTTTTGAAGAAAATGATTAGCGCCAGGAATTGGCGTGAACGATCCGTTCATCCTTCTAGCCCACTCTCTCCCCCCAAAGTTTGGTGAATATCACATCCTCGACGCCCCAAATAAAGTCAGCTTTTTTATCCNAATTGAAAAGAAGGCGGTAATGCATTTCTTGGGCTGCGGCATTGCCATTGTGATAGTTTTTTAGTGGGATAGACNGCGGGAATCGCCGATAGCCGTTATAAGCCTCATTAGGGAGACCTTTTTATGGAGCATGATAACTATCATACATTCGCCGTGCATCTTCAGTCAGATCCAGATCTATTNCAAGGGCGATACTTTNATAGAGCTGTTTTCTGGAAATAAGCCCTCCATNCACAAGCGGTATCAGAGCAAGATCGGGTTTCTCATGGCAGTAAAAACCGTTTTCCTCCCCGGCTTCTGACCAGGTTTTAACGTTTTCGCAATACGTATATCCATCATGGTGCAACCAGGTATTCATTAAGACTAGTCATTCGAATCGATCAGGCATAGTAGCTGCCTGAGCCAATTCCGTGGGACCACCCCAATCTTGGCAGACTAGAGTGATATTCTTTAGATCTAAAGAAGTAATTAGCGTTGTCAAAACCTCAGTATGCCGCGCGATTGTGTACCAGTGAGTGTCAGTCGGTTTGTCTGATCGACCAAATCCCAGGNGATCAGGAGCAATACATCGATACCCGGCATTTGCTAGGGGATCGATAAAGTTTCGATATTAGGTAGCTCCAAGTAGGCATACCATGTAAACATAACAGGACCCCCCCTAGGACCTTCATCCACGATGTGCATCCTCATGTCTTGCCAGTTATGGTAATGCGGAGCAAACTTGAAATCGGCGAGATTCCCAAAATTCTTGTCCGGTGTTCTTATGAATTCAGTCATATTAAATGACGTCTCCGACCAAAAAAGTTACCTGAAAGAAAATTTTTTCTCCTCCTTTCACGAGTCTAGTCTGTCTATGGAATAAGATCCACTTCGTTATCACTTGAAGATAAATCATTGGAGTCAATTTCACCCAATGAGTTAAAACCAATATTGTTCACTCAACTATACTTTTCCAAACCGCTTGTGAATTTTATAAAGGTGCTAAAAAGAAACGTAATATTAAAATCATCGATTTCGACACCTTTGAGTTATTGGCTATAATAAACTAATAATTAACGGAGCTTAGTCATGTCATCTACGGAAATTTTTGTTTCAACGACACCAGAGATACCGGCTAGAAAGATCATAAAACACTTTGGGCTAGCAAGAGGCGGAACGGTGAGGGCAAAACATATTGGCACAGATTTCCTGGCGGGGATCAAAAGCAGCACAATCGGCGGAGANATCAAAGGTTACACAAAGTTGTTAGCAGATGCCCGAGAAGAGGCTATTGTGAGAATGAAGAAGGACGCTCAACAAATGGGTGCTAACTCAATCGTTGGGATGAATTTTTCAACATCGGTCTTAGATTCAGGCATGGCCGAGATGTGTGCATTCGGCACAGCAGTATTGACAGAGGCAGACTAAATGGACCTATTTTCATCGACTTTATTCATTTTATGGCTTTTGGCCGCCTTCGTAACTACCTGTTACTTNATAGTAAAGAGACCGCAAGAGCGCAGAGAAGAAGAATTTGAAAAGAGAGATTATTAATCCACATTGAACCTATANTTTGTATCTTTCAAAACAAACAGCGATAGGTACGTGTTACAAAAGGATGTCGTGTGTCGTTTTCATCGAGGCTGGGAAAGCCGAATTATTTAAGTCGAGGTAGTAGATGAGGAATCACCCAATAAGAATTTCATCGGAATGTGCAATCGTTCATTCCACGATTTAGGGGAGTGATCCGCTCCCTCAAAACGCTGAGTGTCCCAGTCTTTGCCTTTAGTAAATCCAAATTTTCGCANTACACCGTCCATCCGCAACTGGTATGGCTCATAATAAGCGTCCATTGTTTCCGTGCCATAATCAAAATATATTCGATTCATTCCTGCAGCAGGCCAGTGGTCTTCGAACCATTGGGCAACAATCCCCTCCCCTATCGACCAGTCGGTGGACATACAGGCCGCGCCACCAAACACATGAGGATATTCCGCAATAGCATAAGCAGATATCAATGCACCCATGGCTGAGCCAACTATAAAGGTATCGGAGTTCCCTGTGAGAGTGGGATAGGTTTTGTCAATAAATGGTTTTAACTCAGAGACTAAGAACTTTAGGTAATTGTCTGATGATATGACTTCATCTCCCTCCTCTTTTTGCAACGGAGCGACTGCTGTCTCCTTGCGAATCCTCTGCCAATTTTTTTCGGTAACCGCTTTCTGAGGCATATACTCAGCACGTCGAGACCCTTTCATCCAATCTGCCATCCANACGGCAACGACAATTGCCGGTCTGATTTCTTTGCTATTAAGGAGCTTTGTTATCACTTTGTCGACATCCCAGAAAACATCCATTCCTGCCAATGAGGAATCCACATGATGAAACATCATTTGTCCATCATGCATATAAATAACTGGATATTGTTCATCTGGGTTACCTCTGTTAATTTCCGGAAGCCAGACATCAACTGGACGGGGACGGATTAATTTCGAAGGGAAATCCTTATAATGGGTGATAGAACCATCCAACTTTGGTAAGGGAATCCTTGCAATGTTCTCCTTTGAGCGTACTAACTTGGCTAGTTGTTTTTTCGCCATCGCCATGGTTTGTGCCCTTTTCTATCAACACTCTCTGATATNCGGTTTTTGAGCCATTTATCTCCAGTAANTCAACCACTTTACTGGCTTGCATTCGTCGAAATCAAGGGGTGATTTGAACCCAAAATTCACCAATAATGTTTATTTCTATGGTTTTTGAATGACTTTAAAGAATCTACCCCCATAGGACAAGAGCCTTTGTTCGTGTGTATGTACTTTGGCAGTTACAAAAAAGTCTGGGTAGCTTGTTAGAAAACCGCCTGAGTCCTCATGGTTGACTCAGGCGGAGTTTTTTAATGTTCCCATTAAATGCTTAATTAGCATATACTAAATAAAAAGTATGCATTTGAGTAATGTGTNCATAAACCCGATAACATGCTCTTTGAAATTAATNCACTTGTCNGAGGAGGACAAACATNGAAATAACAACTGGCGCAATGGTCCTTACATGTGTATTGCTGGCCNCTATCTTTTTATCCGAGTTTTGGCTAAGGGACGAGTAGAAAATGATCAATTTCAAATGNAAGTGCTGTGACTGCTACACATGCTGCGATAAATTTATGGGTCGCGATTGATCGAAAGATCATGAGACCGCGTACCTANANTCTCACTAAGGAAATGAATATGTCTTGCAAATGCGGTCGGAGCCCGATAGATACATGCGTGGGATGGCACGAGTTGTCCCANGAAGAATATCTCGCTAGCTCAATNCTTTGGGCCCGGAAGCGAATCAAGGAGCATGAGCGGCGTCTTGAATGCAAGCGNCCCGAGGTTAAACAGACCCGTAAATAGCNCAGCCTTTGCGTTGNAAGCACAACCTAATGCAAATGGAACCATCGGCTTACCGCTCAATAGANAAGTTNGTGTGCATGTGATCAAGAAGTGTACATTTGCNTNTGGANATCAACCANTTANGTGTTAAACTCCNCGGATCCGCCCCGCTATCAATTTGAGGTAAGCATGAAAAGGTTTGTCGCAGCATTCATCGTAGGTTGTTCGATTTTTGGTTCACAGCTTTACGCAGAGGGCTTCCAGATGACGAGCGACGACATCATTGGTCAGCTTGCAAATCGTCAAGTTTTCAACGGTTTCGGGTGCGATGGGGAAAACATATCTCCTTCTTTAAGGTGGGATAATGCCCCCGACGGTACTGCCAGTTTTGCGATAACAATGTATGATCCCGACGCCCCAACCGGCAGTGGGTGGTGGCATTGGTTGCTATTTGATATAGATAGAAAAACCTCCAGTTTGAGTCAAAATGCCGGCGATCCAACTCTGAATATCGCACCGAAAGGAAGCATTCAAAGCGTCACTAGCTTCGGTTCGAAGGGTTTCGGTGGAGCATGTCCGCCTCAGGGGGACTCTCCTCATAGGTATGTTTTTACAGTGCATGCTTTAAGTGTTAGAACCTTAGGCATTGATGAGAACGCTACGCCCGCACTGGTCGGTTATAATCTAAACAAAAATACCTTGGCAAAGGCTTCATTGATTGCGTACTACGGAAGATAGTTTTCCAATCTGCGGAGACTTAACAAGGGCAAAATTACTAACTCAAGGCTATTGGCTTTTCTATGTATGCTGAGGCACGAGCTCACAAACGCTGGTATGCGCTAGGAGAAGGCGGCTGTTTCTAACGGTGTAGGGGGCGTTATCAGAATACTTTTGATCAATCTAGGAAATCCTAGGGTCCTTTTCAGATCAGACAGAGCCATGATGGCGCAGCTTACTGGCTTCAGCAGTCACTCAGACCTTCAATAAATCGCTTCTTTCGTATCTTGACGCGCCTAGAGCCTCTGACCCAGAGCTACACCGCTGGGCGTGAGGCTGACTTCATGTGTCCAAACACTCGGAGGCTGAGTTGCAATGGCTACAAAACAATCTGCAATTTCTCCCGGATTAAGAAACACTGACCCCGGGTTCTCGGCTTCTTGCTCAATCATCGTTGTGTTGCCTTTCTCAGCGAGCATCAATCTGTATTTGATGGTGTATGACCTGTTTTACAGGCTTACCTATCGATGGATTGAAACCGCTGTACAAAAAAAGCATATCACCATGCATTGATATCGTTAGGCTTAACCCAAAATGTACAGCCAAAAACCAGAGAAAAGGATAAGAATTTAAGAGGTTATGTCATGTCGGTTGTAGAGCTTTAGGTTTTGGTAGGTAACCACAACAAGCTGAACGGACACTAAACGAAGACACTTGTATGTTGTAGAGCCTTAGGTTTTGGTGGGGAGTAAATATTGTTTTGTTGATAGATATGTTTTTATTTAAAGATGAGGTCGAGGAACAGGACATAATCATGTAGCGTAGTTTTCTGCCGCATATTCAATTTGACGTTTTAACCTCACTCTCTAGTCCCTATAATTACTGTCTTTAGCATAAACGGACAGGTACAACCTGATGATGAACGGCACTTTTAAGGAACGTCTCAACAAAGTCTGTGATCTTCACCCTGAAATTCCTGCAGTTGGCGAGGGACGCCAAACAGTCATCGCAAAAAAGATGGGTGTAAGTCAGGAGGCGGTTCGCAAATGGCTAGCAGGAGAATCTGAACCGCGAAGAAGAAAGATGCAGGAATTGGCAGACGTGCTTGACGTCAGTTTTATCTTCTTAGCTACCGGTCACGTTCAAGATCCAGATCGCCTGTTTATGCTCGATGAAACTAATGAGTTCATTAATGCAGTGATTGAAAAAAAAGTATGTCAGAAAAATTCGACAGTCGAAGTTGAGTGCGCGTGCTTAAAAGCCGAGTTGGGCGACAGCGCCTCTTTGGATGACAATATGCATAGCCAACTTATAAGGGGCGACAAAGATTTCGATGCCTTGCGCATGGATAGATTGGATGGTGGCACGCATGCTTATTTAAGCATGCTTCGCGATAAAAAATTTCATGTGGGTTGGAATAAAAAACGTAAATGTTACACAGCTATTCGAGAGGGGGGAGCATATGATTTTACTGTCTCAAGTTGCAGACTGGTTGTCAGGCCCAGAAGAGAAGGCAAAGAGACCCCTCATAATCGGAAAGCTAAAATGGCTGCGGGCGTGCCTTTTAATCGTCCGTTCGCGGAAGACGTGCGCTCAGTTCTTGCCATCAAACAAATAGGTTATGTCAGTTCTATTGCCTGGGATTTTGTCGATGTCACCGGATTGCAAGGCAAGTACGACGTTATCAAGGAATATGAGGCCGGCCTTTATTCAATCAACGACACTGAATATAAACATGAAATTGCTTGATCACGACAAGGAGTCCACAGATTAATAAGACTTATTACACATCAAAATAGATAACTCATGTCATTGGTATGGCAAATATCAAAGTACTGTCTAACAGCATCCACCTCGGTCCCTTGGCCGAGCCAACCTGTCGATTAAAAAAGCGGCGAGTTGCCGATCGAGAAGTTGTCTAACAATACCTCAACCTTCAAAGAGCTTGAGGTTTAAGGGAGCAAGTGAATGCTTAGGAGCAACGACGAGTCAATGATGAATCCCGAATTTTTCAACAAAAAGGACAAAGACAATCTTCCAGGCTCGCTTGGGATCACAGTTTTGGAGGTGGGAAAGGGCCGGTTGATTGCCAAGCTAGATGTCACTCGAAAACATATGGCGATAAATGGCTACTTGCATGCTGGAAGCGTGATATCGCTGGCAGACAGCAGTGCTGGATACGGTTGCATGGCAAACCTGCCGGAGGACGCCACTGGTTTCACCACTATCGAGCTTAAATCCAACCTGTTCGGAACCGCAACCAAAGGCAGCGTGCGCTGTGTTGCGTCATGCATCCATTCGGGTCGCACAACACAGATTTGGGAGTGTGAGGTGATCTCCGAGGGCTCGAAAAAGAAACTGGCGAAGTTTAGTTGCACGCAACTCATCTTATACCGTTGATGCTAATATAAGCTGCATAATCCATCACCGTGGAATTGTTTTGAGAGTAAAATTAACTTATGAAAGAAGTAACGATTTATACGACTAGATTATGCCCATTTTGCTATCAAGCAAAGGGTTTGTTGAAAGAGCTCAACGTTTCATTTAATGAAATCTCTATCGATTTTAATCCACAACTTAGGGAAGAAATGGTTGCCAAAGCTGGAAAAACATCAGTTCCTCAAATTTGGATTGGCGATTCGCATATAGGTGGATGCGACGATCTTTACGCACTGCATTATGCAGGAACTTTGTCTGAAACTTTGAATTGAGCTGGAAGGCCGAATAATCCAGCGTCGGCCGGTTAACGAATTTGTAGCCTTTCTTTTCTTCGTCTGAAGCAAAAGCCCCCTCATTGGACAAGACACCTATGCTTATGTGTATGTACCCTGGCAGATATAGAAAAGTCAAAGTAGTTTGTTCGAAAACGGTATGAGCCTTCATGGTGAACCCAGTGGAAGCTTATTTAGCACCTATATTTCATGCTTTTAAGGCATATCATAAATTAATAGTATGCATTTGAGTAATTGATTAATAGACCCGATAATTACTCCATTGTTTTAATTCACCTGTCCGAAGGGGACGAACATGGAAATAACAACTGGCGCAATGATCTTTACGTGTGTATTGCTAACCGCAATCTTTTTATCCGAATTTTGGCTAAGGGGCGAGTAAAAAATGATCAACTTAAAATGTAAGTGTTGTGACTGCTGCACATGCACGTGTTGCTCTAAACAGATTTCTTAAACCCTCTCATCCCACCTACGGGATAATTTAAAGGGGCCCACAGGCCCCTTCTTTTTGCTAGGTTTTGACCGCGCGAGGTTTGCATTTGCAACCGCGAAAATGTCACTTAAGCATCATACCAACGATGCTGAGGCAATTGACCAAATACATTGCAGAATCGCATCATGCATCTCGCCGTCTCTGCCTCATCGAGCAACAAAGGAGTTTAAGTGTGAAAACCTTTAATTACTTTGACGTGACTTGGTGGCAAGTTGGCGATATGCCCCATGCATATGAAATCATTTTTGGCCTGTTAGCGGTTGGGTTCATTTTATGGGGAGTCTATTCCCTAAGTAATAGAAGTTAAATAAGCGGGTCTCAGCAATAACTCACCTAACACATATGTCAGCACCCTCATTTCACTTACTGTAGTTACTAACTCAAGACAGCCCAATTATTAAGACTTTGTCACTTGAGCCTTCCTTGCAAGAGTGCAAAGACCTAGACCCCCATGGGGTAAGAAACCTATGTCTTGTGTCTGTACCTTCGCAGATACAAAAAAACAGGATTTTAGACCTTCTTATTGACAGTGGTTTAGACAAATCTTTTTTGGGATAGAATATCAAGAAGCTATGGTGAAAAATACCAGTTTTAGCACAAATTCGCAGGTGCGGAAACTGCTAAAGAGTTGGAGCAAATGAAAAGTAAAATATGGATTATTTTTATAACACTTTTGATTTCAGTAATGAGCATAAATCAAGCAAACGAATTTGACCGTCAAACTGTGCGTGTTCCAGCTGAATGGGAGCCGCAAGAGGCGACTTGGATGCAATGGCCGGGTTATTGGGAAAAGGATCATGAAAAAGCATTTGCAAAAATGGCTGATATTATTCGACGCTACCAAAAACTTCATATTCTCTTCTATTCAGATCAAGTTTATGCGGACGCTCTTAAAGCGTTGACTAATATAGGGGTAGACCCTAAAGACAAAAATATCCAATGGCACGCAATACCTTATGATAATTCTTGGATGAGAGACAATGGACCTGTTTATGTTTTGAATGACAAAGAAATCAGGATTCAAAATTGGAATTTCAATGCATGGGGTGGTGCTTTTGGTCCAGATATACCGTTTAAACTAGATAATTCAGTCCCTGACAAAGTTGGCACGATACTTGGGTTGCCTGTTGATCAGATAGATCTTGTTCATGAACGAGGTAATTTAGAGTTTAATGGATCAGATACAGTTATATTGAATTGGAGTACCATTGGAGATCCAAGTCGAAACTTGAACTACAGTAAAAAGATGGCAGCGATTGATTTGAAGGCTAACTTTGGCGTAGCACAAGTTATTCTCATCGAGGGAATCCCAGATGGAGATCTAACCAAAGGACACATTGATGGTATTGCCCGGTTTATTGGTCCGAGAACTGTAGTCGTTGTTCAATGCACATCCCGGTCATTATGTCGACGTGATAGCGCAGATGCTGAAATCTATGATAAGGCAGCAAAAATAATAGAAAAAGCAGGGTTCCATGTAATTAGAGAACCTATCGAAGGTTTTGTTAAGTATAGGGATAAAATGTTTGATACTAATTACATTAATTGGCTCGTCGGAAACGGATTTGTAATTGTGCCTGGCTTTGGGAACCCAAAAACAGATATCGCGGCAAAATCGCGCATAGAGACCTATTTTCCCGATCGTGATGTCTACCTGATTGAAATGTTAAGCTCGTGGTCAGCAGGCGGGGGAGTTCATTGTCATACAAATGATCAACCCGCCTTACCTGTTTCAAACTAACTTATATTATTTTATAAAAAACTAACTAATAAATTGATACAAACTTTTTAAACGATTAATTTTAGCGAGTTTCAGAGGGGCAAACCTCTTGAGCAGGAAAAGGCGCTACAATACCCCTACGCGATTTAGTCCAACTGGCCGCGATCAAGAGTCATCTTTAACAGTGCTATCCTGATCTGAAGTTAAAGCACCCCCCATGGGACAACACACCTATGTTTATGTGTATGTACCTTAGCACATAGAAAAAATAGTTCCGTAAGGTTGGAAAGGCCGGCGTTCACGAAAAGCTTGAGGTCTTGATCCACTCATTCTAACCCGAGCACACCTGGATTAATCCGATGCGCTGGATCTAGTTCAGTTTTCAATGTCAGAATAAGCTCAGAGACATTTCCCATTCTAGTAGTGAGATAAGGATAGGTTTTGCCGATTTGAAGGTGAGTCGAACCGAATTTTTGAAAGAGATTTATTAATTCCGATCGCAGCAATTTTACTCCATTATAAACATCAGAGTTATGTGGATGGCGGTTGTGCCCATTTATAAATTCCTCATCTAAAAAGTCTTCGAAAGAATCTGGGATAGAATCCCTCCAGTACAGATTCACCTCAACTAGAATCCTTGAATTACCAATCAGATTGCTGACATGTGACCAAGATATTTTTTCCTTTTTAAGCTGCACTTCTCTAAGCTTAAAAAACTTTTCAATTTCGACAAGAAGACCCTTGTATAACGAAAATGGAATTACTCCATGCATTGGAACCCATCGATCACCGTTAGCCCCAAGCAGCATTTCCGGAGCAGGAAAAGGCTTCTCTCTTATGGCTCTCATGAGTTCGCCATCGATTACCAAGCCCCTATGCTTATTACAAATCTGATTTATGAGCGACATTGAACTTTGCAATTCAAAGTTATCTCTGCAATCCACGCTCATGTGTGCCGTGAAGGGCCTTAAACCGTCAATTTCCTTAGCAGAGCGAGAATCGTCAGACTTTTTCAGTCCAGTTCGAAATTCTTTCAGCAATCTGCCTCTCATTGAATCTAGTCCCTCAGCGAAACCTCCAGAAACTGCCCTCTCCGCTAAAAAAGATTGATCAAAGCCAAAACATTCTGAGACAACGGCGTTACGTCCAACTTCCGTCAGCGCAGCTGAAAAATCGGTAATCGACTCAAAGGCAAAAGCAATAAACGCGCTTGCTGCAGGTCTGAGAATTAAGGGCAGGGCTATCTCTGCTTTAATCCCAAATGCACCACTATCGCCAAGAAAAAGGCCTGTCAAATCCGGTCCATAATACCTATTGAAGGGCTGCATATTTTTGTTATCAGCCCACGAACCTGTCCTAATCTCTTTGCCGTTAGGCAGAATTATTTTTAGACCAGTTACATTTTCTGCTGCGGTGCCATACTTACCTGAGCCATAATTAATTGCATTTTGTGACAAACTTCCTCCTACAGTGGCATGCAAACCCGAGCCAGTGCCCCAGAAGGCGGCCCTCATTCCATGAGGTTGCAGGGCTTCGTCGAGCTTTTTCCAAGTGGTGCCGGCACCGACTATCACAAACATATCATCTGCGTTGATCTCAATAATCTGATCACAAAACCTCATGTCAAGGAGTAATGTATTCTCTCTCTCCACCAAATATCCTGCTGAGTATGATAATCCGCCTCCCCTAACCGCAATTTTAAATTCTGATGATTGTACTGCCTGAATAACACGACTTATTTCGTTGGTTCCCCGGGGTTGTATGATCACATCTGCTTTTTTGGATGAATAGAACAAATCTTTCGAAAATTTAGAAATGGTCTCGGAGTCCGTTGTCCAAGATACACCTTGAATCGAATCTAGCAGAATCGATAGTTCAGCATTATGCTGGATTTTGGAGTTTTTCTTCAAAATAGTACCTACTTGGTTTGAACGAAAACCGGAAGTTTTGATACTCCTTATGGAAAAATAATCTCAGGAACGTACTTTATTATTGAAACATAATGAAGCTAGCGCAGAAACAACAGGATTAATGTGTTATTTGTTAACCAAATAAGTCAAATTGCGACAGCAGTAGTTTGAATTGCCCAAAATCGGTGGCTGATTTGAACCCCAGTTTCGGCAAAACTTTTTTGGTCGCGAGTTGCCGCATAAAAATCCCGGTGTACCAGATATCCTAAATACGTCTATGGATTAAATTATACCCCAAGATAAAATATTTATATATAACACAATAGCTTGTAATATTTTTGTGTGCAGAAGAGTATCTTAAAATACGTTAAAATACCTCTGTATGGCGAGAGAGGTAGGAGTCGAACCCATACTTTTACTGCCATATTTATCAGTCACTTACGCTGATGTAGTAGCACGTTTTCGTGTCAAAATGTAACACAGAATGTAGCAAATAGAAAAGCTGTCAATCCTCGCCATAATACCCCATAGAAAAAACATCACCCCCATGGGACAAGACACCTGTGTTTATGTATATGTACCTTGGCAGATACAAAAGAGAGGGGTTTTATTTGTCTTCAAGATAACAGAAATCTGCATTGAGAAATGCTTGAATCGACGTTTCGGGAAGCTCAGTAATTTTCCGCAACGTAAGATCGGTAAATTTCCCTGAGTTCTCCATGGACAAAGACCGTTGTTTTTCGGGATTGAATATCTTAACGTTTCGAAAGAAAGCGCGCAGAATTTGGCAGCGTCAAATAAGCTTAAGTTAATACAGGGGGCGGAATCCTATGATGCCTAATTTTACTGGCACGCGAGTAGTAATTACCTGGGCCAACTTTGGCCTTGGCATGGAGACAGCCAGAGTTCAAGTAGACCCTGGCTGCCAAGTGGTTCTTGGGGCGAGGCGAGAAGGACGCTTGAGAGAGATTTGTGATGAGCTGATAGAGACTGCAACCTTCCTGACCACTGACGTCACTTTTGTGACACAGGTATTTGCACTTGTGGATAAGTGCAAAACCACCTTTGGGGGGTGGTTGCGCTCGTAAAAAATGCTGGAATTATGCCTCTATCGATGACTAAGTGGGAAAAAGTCTATGAGTGGGATCAAATAATAGATGTTAATATAAAGGGTGTTTAATATGGCACGAATGTGGTTTTTAACCACTTTCTCAAGCAAGGTCACGGAAAAATTGTTAACGTCTCCTCTATTGCTGGTAAAATTGTAATGTCCGGTCCATCTGCCTACTCTGCGACCAAGTTCGCTGTAAATGCGATCTCTGAGGGCACAAGAAAGGAATAAGCAGGCGCAATCCAAGTCACCTGTATCATGGCCGGCATATGTGCCACTGAATTAGCCAACAAAATAACGGATGATGTGGTAATGGAAACCCTCAAGCAAGTGGATATGGCAACGGTCGCGAGGCTAGCGGCAGAGGTCGCGGAGTCAATTAAGTTCGCTCTTGAAAAAGATCAAGGGCTCTCAATTAACGAGATGACTCTAAGACCAACTCAGCAGGAACCCTGACA
Organism: Porticoccaceae bacterium; assembly: GCA_002591625.1. Taxonomy (GTDB): domain Bacteria; phylum Pseudomonadota; class Gammaproteobacteria; order Pseudomonadales; family Porticoccaceae; genus TMED48. The sequence goes on along the minus strand of PCDB01000024.1, from coordinate 1,239 downwards.
ACTTATACTGCCGTGGCGGGTGGTTTGTAGCGAAATCTTGAAAATTGAAAGGTAGATTTTATGGACTTTTTATCATCATTGCCCTTGGGGGAGTTTTTTCTTCTAATATTATTGTTAGTAGTTTTGAAAGCAACTATTTTATTTGTGCCGCAAAATCGCGCTTATGTGGTAGAGCGGTTTGGCCGTTATGAGTCCACGAAAGAGGCGGGGCTCAGCTTTATACTGCCAATAATCGACCGAGTGGCAGCCGATAGGTCACTCAAAGAGCAAGCGGTTGATGTGCCAAGTCAAAATGCTATTACTAGGGATAATATATCATTGACGGTTGATGGGGTCCTCTATTTTAGGGTTCTTGATCCGTTCAAAGCCACTTATGGTGTTGATGATTATGTCTTCGCAGTCACGCAACTCGCGCAGACCACAATGCGCTCAGAGTTGGGAAAGATGGAGTTGGATAAAACATTTGAGGAGCGTGATATGTTGAACACCAACATAGTGGCGGCTATTAACGAAGCATCAACTCCATGGGGAATTCAAGTGTTGCGGTATGAGATCAAAGATATAGTTCCTCCCAGATCTGTTATGGATGCTATGGAGGCTCAAATGAAGGCTGAGCGAGTAAAGAGAGCGCAAATATTGGAGTCTGAGGGTGATCGTCAGGCGGCAATCAACCGAGCTCAGGGTGAGCAGCAATCGGTCGTTTTGGCGGCAGAGGCGGATCGAGATGAGCAGGTCTTGCGGGCGCAGGGGGAGGCTAACGCAATCATCGCGGTTGCGGAAGCAAAAGCGAAGGCGTTGCAAACGATTGGAGAGGCTGCAGTTACTGAAGAGGGACAAAAGGCCGTGCAGCTTGACCTTGCAACAAAGGCCATAGAGGCAAAACATGCTATCGCGAAAGACGCCTCGGTCGTGCTGCTTCCCGACTCAGCAAGCGATCCGGCGTCTGTTGTCGCGCAAGCCACCACAATAGTTAAAACACTAAACGAGAGAACCAAGCAATGAGTAACCTGCTTGAAGATTTGCCATCTTTAATGATTCTAATCGGTGCCGCTCTGTTGTTAATAGAGGCACTTGCCTTTGGTTTTTCGTTGGTCATCCTTGCGGCTCTGGGTTTTGCGACAATTACTACGGGTCTGTTAATTAAGTTTGGTTTTGTTCGCGAATCAGTCGATGCTGCTTTGATTTCAACAATCATAGTTACAGTCGGCTCAGTATTGCTGGCTTGGAAACCTCTCAAAA
>PCDB01000023.1 GCA_002591625.1 Porticoccaceae bacterium | reverse complement strand
TGTATCTTAAACAACATACCGAACAGTAGGAAAGAATAGGTACTTTGTGTCTTCTGATGAATCAAGCAAAGTAATAGACTTGCATGCTCACATAGTTTTTCAAGAGACTATGAATCGAGCGGGAAGTTTCGGTCCGGAAGTATGTACCGATAATGATGGCATCGTCTTTTTTCGTTTTGGTGGTTATCAAATGAAACCTATGGATTACAGCAAAACGATTTTTATGGATGTGGCTATGAGGTTAGAAGAGATGCATCGCCACGGTATTGATCTGCAACTTTTATCTCCCAACCCGTTGACTTTTTTTCATCATATTCCCGCGCAAGACGCAATTAACTTTTGCGCAGCCCAGAATGATGCGATGGCTGATATTGTTTTAAAACATTCTGACAAATTCCTTGGGGCTGCCGCCCTCCCAATACAAGATATAGACGCGTCTATAAAGGAAGCTGAACGTGCTGTGAAGCTACTGGGGCTCTCCGCTATCTACATAGGCACTAACTTCCCATTTGACATTGATGACCCATGCTTAGATCCCTTGTATTCGGCTATAGCAGAACTTAACGTTCCACTGTTTATGCACCCTGCTTCCAGCGGAGGTCCCGGAGGTCCAGATGATTCCAGGTTGGCTCGTTTCGATATGACGCTAATTCTAGGTTATGCTTACGAGGAGACTGTTGCCGTGGCCCAATTAGTCTTAGGTGGTGTGATTGACCGTCATCCAAACTTGGATATTTGTATTTCTCATGGAGGGGGGGTAGCTTCTTATCTGTTCCCCAGATTTGAAGGTTGGTCCACTTTGAGGGATTGGGCACCAGAGTCGGTAAAAGAACACGGCTTTGCACATGTTTTAAAACAATTATGGTTTGATTCCCATGTTCCTGGGACACTTCAGAAACAAATGTTACTTGACCTCGTTGGAATTGATCGTTGCGTCTATGGTACAAATTTTGGGGGTTGGGATACCCCGAAAAGGGCAGATGCCTTTGCTAAAAGTTTAACTCCAAATGCAAAAAAATTAATGAGGCTGGAAGGCCCTAAAATCTAAGTTCATGAGTTGCTGAACACGGAGGATATTATGAACAAACAAACGATTTTTTCTGAAGCGACACTGTTTAGAGGTCTCGATGAGTCGGTAATTAAAAATGGCATGATCTGGGTTGAAGGTGATCGTGTTAAATATGCAGGTGAAGCAATTGATCTTGAAACTATAGATCCATCAATAGAGCGAGTGGATCTTGGTGGCAAGTTTGTTATGCCTGGGATGACCGAATGTCACGCACATCTCTCTTTTACTGATGCAAATCCCTTTCAACTTGGAGCCCAGACGCCTGAAGAGGCCACATTAACTGGAATCCGGAATGCTCGTGTTATGCTGGGGTCTGGATTTACGTCGGCGTTGAGTTTCGGGAGCATTCATAGGGTGGATATTACGCTCAGATCTGCTATCAACGACCGCAAGATTCCTGGCCCTAGATTAGCTGCCGCGGGGAAAGATTTAGGCGTTTCCGGAAGCACAGTTGATTCAGGGGTTTTCGATGGTCTGGAACAGATAGCTGATGGACCATGGGAACTCAGAAAAGCTGTTCGTCAGCAACGTCGAGACGGGGTCGATATAGTTAAAATCTTTATTGATGGAGAGGGCGTCTGTGAACACTGTACTCAGCACGAATTGTCATTTCATGATGATGAAGTCTCAGCAATCGTTGATGAGGCTCATCGTCATGGACTCCGAGTAGCTTGTCATAGTCGATCAGCGGCCGGAGTTAAACAAGCAGTTCGCTATGGTGTTGACTACATAGCACACGCTAATTTTCTCGATGAAGAAGCTGCAGACATGCTCTATGAGGCCAGAGATCGGGTCTTCGTTGGTCCAGGAATTATTTGGGAGTTAGGGCTTATTGAGCATTGCGAATCCCTTGGTTTGACCTCGGAATGGGTTAGGGAGCGGGGCTATGAGGAGGAAGTCGAAGCGAGTATCAAATCTGTCCAAATGATGCTGGATAGAGATATACGAATGATGGTCGGCGGAGATTATGGTATCTCAGTGGCTCCGCATGGCACGTATGCTAAAGATCTCGAAATCTTTGTGGATATGTTCGGTATGTCGCCAGGTAAAGCACTACTCTGTGCGACGCGAGATGGAGGAGCGGCAGTTGATCCAGATGGGAGCTTGGGAACTCTTGAAGCTGGGAAATATGCTGACATTCTGATAGTTGATGGGAATCCCTTAGACGATATCAAAATAATGCAGGACCACTCAAGGTTTTCCGCCATAATTAAAGGAGGAATTATATACCGTGATTTGGTGGATGATTTCGATTTTACTATCCGGGCGAGTGATATAGCTGCCAAAAACTTCTCATAATCGTTAGTGAAAATTATCACGTTTTTTTCCAAACATGGGTCCTTTAGCGGTGCTGACTATTCAGAAAGAGTTAGCGTTTCATGAGAAAACACGTGTTCATTACAGGAGCGGGCGTCAGCGCCGATAGTGGTATTCCGACTTTTAGAGGTAAAGACGGTTTTTGGACCATTGGAAGTATTAACTTTACCCCCCAAGAAATGGCTACACGGCAGATGTATATAGAGAAGCCTGCTGAATTTCTTCATTGGTACTTTAAGCGTTTTGCTGAGTACAGGAATACACAGCCAAACAAGGTTCATGAATGGTTGTCGAAAAAAAGATTGATCACTCAGAACATTGATGGCCTTGATGGAAAAGCTGGAAATGCTGGCTATATCCCAATCCATGGGAGGCTTGACAAGGTCACTTTATTTGGACCTCAAGAGAAGCAACTGGAATTAATAAATGCTCCATGGGATGAGCTAGCCAATGAAATTGGTTCGGACGACTCCGATGCGGTTTTGAAGGATCTTCTGCTTGACGTATTCCGAATATCTAGAATAACTATGAAACCTGAGGTAAATGTTTCCCTCAAGCCTTTCGTTCTGCTTTTCGATGAGTATTATACCGATATGTATCGGATGTCAGAGGCGGTCGATTGGATGGATGGGGCCACCACGATGGTCTTTATGGGCACGTCCTTCAGTGTGGGTATTACCGCTATGGCTTTAGAAATAGCTAAAAAAAATAATACTGATGTACATATAGTTGATCCTGAACCAGTAGATTTGGGTTTAAGGGGTGTTAGATACCATAGAATGAGGGCAGCTGAATTTATAGAAGTAGCTGACACTCTTGGTATTTGAGCAGGTATCTGAACCAGACTGCTAAACAGATTAATGATGCAAAAAGTCACTACATTCCTTAATAAGATCTTTTGTAAATAATCATGGCAACAAACTTAGTTGAATTAACGCGGTTGTTTTATCATATACCTATCGGAGTATCATAAAACATGTAAACGAAGTATCATGCGGCGAGAGTGGGACTTGTGGAGAGGTGGCCGAGTGGCTGAAGGCGCTCCCCTGCTAAGGGAGTATACGTTAATCGCGTATCGAGGGTTCGAATCCCTCTCTCTCCGCCATATACTCTTGCATATGATTTTTTATTTATGTTCAAGCAGAATACTGCNGCTTTGAGAGCTATAGGACTCCCTCAACATGCAAATACCTAACCGGGCTTTTTCAGCTTACCCATCAGTGAAAGACGACAAATCTGGTTGCGATGATACCAGTTGTTGTCCTCCGAAAACACCAATTACAAGAGATGCTCCAAAAATTGGCCGCAACGATCCCTGTGTCTGTGGTAACGGTCGAAAATTTAAAAAGTGCTGTGGAAAAAAATTATAAGCTGCCTTAAAACTAATTCGTTAATAATTAACAGTGTTCCCATGAGTCAATAATGACATCTCGTCTGCTTAGACCAGACCGTCTATGTTCATTTAATTTGGCGGCGCAGTTTCATCATTTGGTCTTATAATTCCATGGCTACTAGATCAATACAGTAGTTCTAAAATATTTTTATAAACGACGGAAAGTCATTGATTCTAAATGAATCATGTGTCTATTTCTGCAGCTATGGTAAGGCCGTGATATATCTATCTNATGCTTATAGCGATTCATTGCTTGTTATGATTTTATAATCTCAGTTTTACTAGTTATGACTATATTTTTCAATTATTCGAGTCCGATTTTTAGGGTCCAGATTTATCTTTGATAAATCACCATTAACATGGGGTAGGGCAAGAAGTCTTTGATCCATTATCCGAAACCAGAGCCATGGAATGTAAGCTAGTAAATACATTCCTCCATATCCACTTGGAAGTTGAGGTAAATCGGAGAAGGTCCGGAGACTCTGATATCGCCTTGTTGGGTTGGCGTGATGGTCAGAGTGTCTTTCTAAATGAAAAGTCACGAGGTTTCCAATGATATGATTTGAGTTCCATGAGTGATGTGGTTGACATCGTTCGTAACGGCCATTTTCATCTTTTTTGCGGAGCAAACCATAATGCTCAATATAGTTTGCTGAGGTAAGTTGAAACCACGCCCACCCATTATGAATTGCTAAAAATGGCAGCATTATCCAGCCAAATGCCAGTAACAGACTGCCTTGGAATATAAAAGTTATCGCATAAGATTGTAGAATTGCATTTTCTGAAGACCATGTGCNTCTGCCTCGTGNTGCGAGGCGAGCTTTTTCGAGGCTCCATGCTCTGGCGCAGGTTTCAGGTATCTCGCGAAGCGCGAACGAGTATATTGATTCTCCCATCCGCGANCTCGCTGGGTCCTCTGGAGTTGCAACTAACACATGATGACCACGATTGTGCTCAACACAAAAATGTCCATACCCCGGCACGGCTAGGGTNATTTTTGCCAAGAATTGTTCATGCTTGGTCTTTTTGTGGCCCAGTTCATGCGCAGTGTTAATGCCAAGTCCGCTATATCCCCCGGCAACAATTGCAGTGACTATTATGGATGGCCAGTCTAGATTATGCGTGGAAATAAAATGGCACATGATAGTGAGCACGATGAAATGCAGGGGTACGGTTAAATATGTTAACCATCGGTAATAGGGGTCCGACTCAAGTTGAGGCACAATCTCCTCGGGTGGATTAGTTTCGTCTGTGCCAATTAACCAGTCTGCAAGTGGTATTACCCCATAGCCGATCAGCAGAGGGAGATACAAGGACCACTCCAATTGTGTTCTACTGAATAGAAATATTCCTGTAAGCGGCATTATTGGGAGNAGGAGTGAGAAAATCCAGAGGTAACGCTTCTTGTCTTTGTAAGGGAGCAATTCCATGTTGCCACTGTCTGTTCTGAATGCAGTCATCTCGCTACTCCTTTTGAACCTTTCGGNAATAAAAGCCTTTTCCGGGGACATTATAATGCCGGCTTGACCATCCAAGCGAGAAATTTTTTGGCTGACTCGGTTCGATTTGCAAGCAAATTGTTATGGTGGCGCTATCGGNTTGGCCGTTATAGACCAATTGATATTTAAAGAGGTAGTGTTTTTAAGTAAAGTCAATATCATCGAGGTTTGGATGTTGTGAAATATCGACGACCATTAGAAAATTATTCTTGACATANAGGGACTTTAATTCAGGCAGCTTTGAAATGTCCAACTCAGTAAGATAGTTATTTCGGCAGTTGAGTTTTTCTAGCTGGGGGGTATATGAAAGGTCCAACTGGCTAAGTTTATTGTGATAGCAGCAAACAGTGGTTAATGCGGGGTTGGTCGATAAATCCAACTGCTCCAATTCATTCCAGTCACAGAACAATTTTCGCAAATTAACCGCCGGCGAGAGATCAAGTTGCGACAAATTGTTTTTGTAACAAAAAAAGTTTAGTAATCTAGGAACGGGTGAAATGTCTATCTCAGCAAGCTCATTCCCGCCACAGTGCAGAAGTTGCAATTCCGGAGTGTGAGACAAGTCTAGCTCGTGGAGTCTGTTGTTGTGACACCACAGTTCCGTCAGGCGAGGAGTATGGGAAAGATCAAGTTTACTCAAGTTATTGTTCGAGCAATCGAGTTTTGTAAGGTTAGGAAAAAAAGAAAGGTCAATTTCGTTCTCTTCATTCCAATCGAGGTTAATTTTAAAAGGGTAAAGGCTCAGGCGGCTGAGATCTAGCTCTCTTATTGAGGTGTCGATCCTATGGGATTTAGGCGCTGAATCTCCTAGATTTTTATTCGTAGAGGCTTGGGCAACAGGATTGATTAGATGCCTAGCATTTATAGGTAATAACTTTGGGTTGTTGACCATTAAAATTTAATATCCTGATCGGTTAAAGCTGAAACGAATCTAACGCAATAGTGGATTAGGATATGCGGTTTTAGTTANTAACACAACGCGAATTGATTTAAAGCTGTTAGGGCAATTAANNCCGTATGATGTGGGTCACAAATAGTGCCTTTACAAATAGATAGTTTTTGCATCGCAACGGACAATTGGTTTTATCATCAGTTACGCTTGTTCAACATGTCCGGACACGAGCATTTATATTCTGAGGATCGGCAAAGCCATGACATCTAGCGTCTATCCTGGGCCCCTTTAAGTCGCGTCATCGATCTAGGTGATTAAGANGAGTTATCAGTTATGAGTTCCGGTTAAACTTTTTGCTCAATTCTTGTGTAAAAGTATCAAGCAAATGTTTTATAGTGGCAGATCCGGGGTAGCTGCGACGAGTCACCAAAGCAATTTCACGATGGGGGCTCTCTTGGTTTAGATGAGCCCTGCGAAGAAGGGTGTTCGAATCTACCAGAGACTCCACGGCCATCTGAGGAACTACTGTGCTGCCCATATCACTTGCTACCAACTGCACAAGTGTGCTTAGGTTTGTAACCTTAACGAGGTTTTTACTGCCGGACCCTATCTCACATGCTTTGAGAGCGTGTTCTTTCAAGCAATGCCCCTCATCCAGAAGCAGGAGCCGTGATTTGTTCAAGTTTCTTGCGCTAAATTCTTTTATATCTGAACTCAGATTATTCTTATGTGAGACGTAATAAAAATCTTCTTCCCAAAATTTGTGAGAGGATAGTCCTTTGATATCGAAAGGCAGAGCTAGAACGGCCATCTCAAGATTGCCGTCTTCTAGTTGTTCGATGAGTGCATGAGATTGGTCTTCAGTTATATTAAGTTCTAGCCTTGGATATTTTTTCTTGAGTACTGGAAGTACCAATGGAATTAAAAATGGACCAATGGTCGGAATAATGCCAAGCGATAGGGCATTGGCCATAGGATCTTCCAATGACTGTCCAAGGGCCGCGAAATCTTGCATCTGTAATTTGATCGCACGTGCTTTTTCAAGGACTTTTTGACCCATTGGCGTTANTAGTACTTTTTTNTTNTCTCGTTCAAAGATTTGCACNCCTAGTTGAGCTTCCAGATCTGCAATAGCAGCGCTCAGAGTGCTTGGCGATACGAAACACATTTCTGCTGCTTTTTTGAAGTGNAGTGCTTTAGCGGCGGCCAACGTGTAATTAATTTGTTTGATCGTAATCATTTGTTACATATGTTCGAATTAATCGAACGTATGGTTCATAAATAAATAATTTATTAATTAACACGGTACATGTAAAATCGGCAACGTAATAAAAATAATAAAGCCGCGGTGTCATATTCCTGCGCAGGATGTTCGAGACGCACGCTTGCTAAGCAGCTATTTTATTTCAATTTTTACAGGAGTTACCATATATGTCCAGTGATGCTACGACCGCTGAAACCGAAGCCAAATGTCCCGTAATGCACGGGGCGATGACCACAAACAGTGCGACCGGCACGTCAAATCGAGAGTGGTGGCCAAACCAACTCAATTTAAATATTCTTCATCAGCATGATAACAAATCGAATCCGATGGGCCCCGATTTTGATTATCGAGAGGAATTTAAGAAACTCGATTATGCGGCTCTCAAGAAAGACCTGAACGACCTGATGACTGATTCTCAAGAATGGTGGCCCGCAGACTACGGACACTACGGGCCGTTCTTTATACGCATGACATGGCATGCGGCGGGTACGTACCGGACTTCCGATGGCCGAGGCGGCGGTGGCACTGGTGCTCAAAGATTTGCACCGCTCAACAGCTGGCCGGACAATGGCAATTTAGACAAAGCGAGGCGGTTGCTATGGCCAGTAAAGCAAAAATACGGAGAGCAAATAAGCTGGGCAGACTTACTAATACTGGCTGGAAATGTTGCGATTGAATCCATGGGAGGGAAAACGTTTGGATTCAGTGGCGGGCGTCCCGACATATGGAGTCCAGAAGAGGATATTCATTGGGGAGTAGAAAACGAATGGCTCGATAACAAGCGTTATCAAGGTGAGCGCGTTCTAGATAATCCTCTCGCTGCAGTTCAAATGGGCTTGATTTATGTAAATCCTCAGGGCCCTGACGGCAATCCCGACCCCCTTGAGAGCGCTAAGGATGTCAGAGAAACTTTTGCTCGGATGGCCATGAACGACGAGGAAACTGTTGCGCTTGTCGCTGGCGGTCACACATTTGGTAAGGGTCACGGCGCTGCCGCGGAGGATCATGTGCAAACCGAACCCGAGGGAGCCCCACTAGAATCGATGGGTTTTGGTTGGGAGAACACGCACGGGACAGGTAAAGGCGTTGACACTATCACAAGTGGGTTTGAGGGCGCATGGACTTCCAACCCGACTCAATGGGACAACGGTTACTTCGATCTGCTGCTGGGTTATGAGTGGGAGAAGGTTGAGACCCCGGCGGGAAAGATCGTCTGGCATGCCGCTGGTCAGCAAGAGGAGGATATGGCTCCTGATGCGGCAGATGCGTCCAAAAAAGTGCCCACTATGATGACAACTGCAGATATGGCACTTAGGGAGGATCCTGCTTACCTCAAGATATCGAAGCGTTTTCATGAAAATCCTGAAGAGTTTGCTGACGCATTTGCACGAGCATGGTTTAAATTGTTGCATCGAGATATGGGACCTCGGTCTAGATACATCGGACCCGAGTGCCCCGACGAAGATTTGATCTGGCAAGATCCTGTTCCAGCCGGCAACAGCGACTATGATATCGCCGCAGTCAGAAATAAAATTGCCGCAAGCTCCCTGACTGTTCAAGAAATGGTGGAGACCGCTTGGGCGAGCGCATCAACATTTCGTGGTTCAGACATGAGGGGCGGTGCAAATGGCGCTAGAATCCGATTGGCTCCGCAGAAGGACTGGGAAGTCAACAAGCCCGGTCAGCTTGCGAAGGTACTTGAGGTCTACGAGGCAATCTCTGCCGAAACAAGCGCCTCAATCGCGGACGTTATTGTGCTGGGCGGCGCCGTTGGGATTGAGCAAGCATCGGGCGTGCATGTTCCCTTTACTGCAGGCAGAGGAGATGCCTCTCAAGAGCAGACAGATATTGAGTCGTTTGCTGTTTTGGAGCCGGTTTCTGACGGTTTTAGAAATTACCATGGTTCAGATGTCGGTGGAACGCCTGAGGAAATGCTGTTGGATAAGTCTCATCTCTTGGGTCTCACAGCGCCGGAAATGACTGTGCTGTTGGGTGGCATGCGCTCTCTTGGCATCAGCTCGAATGGATTGGGAGTTTTTACGAATAATCCAAATGTTCTCAGCAATGATTATTTTGGAACATTGCTTGATATGTCTGTTGCTTGGAAGCCTAATGGCACAGGTAACTCTTTTGAAGCCGTTGATCGCGTTTCTGGAGAGAAAGTTAGAACTGCATCTAGAGCTGATTTGGTTTTTGGATCCAATTCGCAGCTCAGAGCGCTTGCAGAGGTTTATGCCTCAAGCGGCGCGGATACGAAGTTTGTAAATGACTTCATTGGAGCGTGGAATAAAGTCATGAATGCGGACTTATTTTAAGTTTCCAACCGGACAGGGGCGGCGCTAGTCGCCCCTTATCAGAAGCCCAGAGAGTCCCTGACGAATTTCACAGGCACAACATCGGCGTACTTTGCATTCATGTCGAACAGATTGGCGTTGTGCGCGTCTTGATTACGGTCCCCAACTGCTTCCTCGGCAACAACTACCTGGTAGTTGTTTTGTAGCCCATCAACAACGCTTGCTCTCACACAACCGCTAGTCGTTAAGCCAGTGACGACGAGAGAATCAACCTCCAACTGGCTGAGTTGAAGGTCCAAGTCAGTGTCAAAAAAGGCGCTCGCCCATTGTTTCTCGATCAAGACTTCATTTCCCCTTTTTTCAAGTTTTTCATCCACAGCTATCCAATGCGAACTCGGTTGCAGCAAATTTAAAGCAGGGACTTTTTTTCGGAATACACTTGCCTCATGATCATTGAAATATACCACCGTGGTAAAAAAAATAGGCATTTCCTTGGATCTAAAAGCCTCTAAAAGCTCAATGTTTGCCCGAACAACATCAGGGCAGTAGCTACCGAGTGGGCACTCTGGGTCTGTGAACCCATTTATCATGTCGACAACAACAAGAGCTGGCCTGTCTGACAAGCCTAAAAAGTTTTTCTCGAGGTTAGCGGATGGTTTACTCATGCGAGGTTTCTCGAAAAGGTATCAAGGTTTTCTAAGGCTACCGAAAAGTGAAAAAAATACAATCAATTGTCGTCGCCGTCGCAGTTGGGTTCAAGTAATTTTTCTATCGGATCAAATTTAAAAAATTATGAACTATTCAAACGGTCGCAACAATTCCAAGATCGCTGCCCCTTGCTGATTGGCTTGAGATAGCATAGCGGTAGACGCTTGTTGAATAATTTGGGTTCTAGCAAGCTCAGTAGTCTCTCTTGCATAATCGGTATCAAGTATTCGACTTCTTGCTGCTGCGGTATTCTGCGCGATGTTTGTGAGGTTCTCTACCGTGTATTCTAGCCGGTTCATTACCGCACCATATTTGGCTCGCTCGCTATTGACGCCGTCAAGTGCTCCATCCAGGATCTTTATCACGCGATTTGTGTTGAGTGGGTACTGATAGACTTCGGTTCTGCCGCCGGCCGCCCCGTTAAAGTCCAGTGCGTTGACAGACAGGGTAGTGGCCAAAGAACTTGGAATCGTGATTACACCAAACATGTCGACGGCTCCGCTGCCTGTCAAGGTACTACCTCTCTGAACCCAGCTTGATCCGTCCCAGTCAAACACCTGCGCTTGGCCGGCCATCAACACTCCTCCGGGATCTGCAAACATCGAGCCTGTGACCAAACTATTTCCGTCACTGCTAAGGGTGCCTCTGATAGAATCTCCATTGCTATTAGTAAACGAGTCGCCCCGCTGCACCCAGTTAGAGCCGTCCCAGTCGAAGACTTTGACCATTCCGTCCGTGCCATTTGAACTATCGCCGTCAGCGTCATGGCCTGTATAGCTAATAGATATGGCATTCATCCCACTGTCATAGCCAGTAATGGTTGCGCCATCGGTACTGCCAACGCCCTCAATCGACGCTCCTCTTTGGCTCCAAGCTGCGCCATTCCAATCGTATATTTTGACAGTGCCCTTGGTTGCCGGTGCGTCTATTGCACCTGATTTGAGCCCTCCTCCTGAGGCGATAGCCACAGAGTTCCCATCCATGCTTAAGCGGCCAGTGATTACATCATTCGCAGCTGCGCCGTTGAAAGAATTGCCTCGCTGAACAAATTGTGTCCCATCCCAGTCGAAGATTCTCACCTGACCTGAGTCATTGGCTATCTCATCATTGCCTCTAGAGTTGGAAATAACGCTGTTGCCATTGGCACTCATTCCAAACTGCACCATTTTGTCGTTTGCATTCTCACCATCAATTATGCCTCGCAGTTCCCAGTCGGTGCCGTTCCAGTCTAGGATTCGGATTCGTCCTGAATCGGCACCATTTGTGGTATCCATCAAACTGTCAGCAATCGCAATGGTTTCTCCATCATCGCTGAGTGATGCGCCTACGATGGTAGATGAGTAATCATCGGGGCCCGCGTGCGAGAGGTCAGCGCCGCGTTTATTCCAGGTAGTTCCGTCCCAGTCATATACTTGGACCGGTCCTCTCCCGGATGATGTTCGATCATACCCATAAATCACGATCGAATTACCATCAGCGGATGGAACCCCGATTCTGAAATCGTCATCGGCATCCAATCCCCCGAAGGGAGCGCCTTTGACTGTCCAGTCAGGATTATCCCCCAGACCTTTTATATTCAATGCGCTGAGCGCTTCGCCAAATACCCCTGCTCGGTTATTGTGAGAGAAATCACCAAACGACATCTTGATGATCTGGTCTGCGTTACTGCCCACTTGAAAGTTTGCACCTCCAATGAATGAGTGACCGTCCAGCAAGTTAGTACCATTCCATTGGGTGTTGTCTGAGATCCTGCCAATCTCTGAGACGAGCTCTTGGAACTCATCGTCGAGCGCTTTACGATCCGAATGAGTATTAGAATCACTGATGGATTGAAGCGCTAATTCACGCATGCGCTGCAACATGTTGGTTATCTCTTGAGTGGCGCCTTCCACTACCTGGACCATTGATATTGCGTCGTTAGCATTCCTTACAGCCTGCTTCAGCCCGTTAATCTGTGACGTCATTTTCGATGTAATAGCGAGACCGGCGGCATCGTCTTTTGCTGAGTTGATGCGGACACCGGTCGATAGTCTGGTCATTGCCTGATTCATAGCTCTCTCATTCCTCCCAAGGGAATTTGCTGCGGTAAGGGCCCCAATGTTGCTGTTAATCTTCACTAACGAAGTTCTCCAATAAACAGGTCTTCATCGAACGTCAGATCGGCGTTATGCAAATGGGCTTGAGTGGCGGCAATTGTCTGCCACTTTTGAAAATTAATATGACAATTAACCTAAGATAAATTCTATATAATATTGATATATATATTATTTATTTTAATACAGCATGTATATTGCTGCAGGAATTCGACTGTTTTCTTAAAAATCAGTGAGAAATATCAAATTATTTAAAACCCTATATAGAGCAATTCTGGTCCATACCAAGCACATGAAAAACGCGCCCCATTCCCATCCAACCTGCCACGCTGTAGGTAAGATCTGTAATTTCTGCATCTGTGAAGGATGATTTTAGCTCGCTCCAGAAGTCATCATTGGCGGAAAGCTCTTGTGGTGCTGTGCCCATGAGACGAGCAAACTCAACAGCTAACCGTTCCTTTATATCAAGAGTAGAGAGGTCATTGTTGAGCAGTGCTTGATAAAAGTCTTCATCTGGAATCTCCCCATTATCAATGACACCTTTTTCTATTCCGAGCTTCGGAACATCTCGATGCGCTCGCCAGTTCTTACAAATTAGACAACCATTTATTATTGCTGTTGCCATGCGCGCCGCTTCAAAGGTTCTAAGCGGTAAACGGCTATGCCTGTATATGGCAGATGCGAACTCATTGCCTGCTGATGAAATTTCTGGTGCGTAAATATCACCTGGTCCTGCCATCAAATTACCATCTTGATTACTTTTGGCAACTTCGATACGCATAGTTTCTTCTCCTTCTATCCATGTATATAAGCTTTGTCGGTTTGAGAAGTATAGCTAACTATTCACTAAAATCATTGTTTAGTAATTCGTTAATCACTTCCACTTTGATGTTAATATTTTAGGCGATCATTTTGATCGCGGTCCGTTTTTGATCCAGATTAGTAAAGTATTTGGGCACATATATTTTTGCACTCTGGCGTTATACACTATGCAGACACAGCTTATAACAGGCAAGAAAAAGTGGTGATCCTCTGGTTTTTAAGCTTATATTGGCATTGCTGGGTTCACTTAATTCATTGCATTGGTAGATTAAAATGGAAGGTTTGCTTTATGTTATGTGGAATGAAGATCTTAGACCCGGTGTAATTAAGATCGGCCGGACTAATGATCTTCGCCAACATGCTAAAGACCTTTACTCGGCTGGTGTTCCTGCACCTTTCAGACTTGCCTATAGAGCGCTCGTCGATAACTATGAAGAAATAGAAAAGCAGGTGCATGAGTCTCTGAAGGAACATCGATTGAATACAGAGCGTGATTTCTTTGAATGCCCTGTTGCCAAAGCGATCTTCGTTATTCGGGAGGCCGCTCATATTATAAGTGAGGAAGTCTATTTTAAAGATGACGAAGAGATTGAGCGTGAACAGGACAAACGTAAGCAAAAAAGAATTCTTGAGGATCATAATGAGAAGCAGAAAAAGACACGTGAGCAGTACATTGAAACTGAGGGTATCTGGTTAGATAAGCCAAGTTTTTACGTAACGATCTTCCTAGGTTTGGTTGCCTTTATACTTTTTCCTGAGATGGATGAATATTTTAAGGATAATAGTGCGATAAAATGGTTCCTTGCTGCTATTCCGCCATTTATTTATTGGCATTTCGCATCTAAAAGCTATGCCCACGATTATCATGAGTTATCCAAAAAAGCTAACCGGCTTTACCCAACTGCTCGATCGTATGATGATATCCCNTCTTCCGATCTGGAGCCGGTTGAGTCTGACAAAGATAGCGTTGATCAACAGAAGAGTACAGAAACCAAAAAACTTCCTTCTTACCATACAAAAGCATCTAATGGCGCCAGCAACGCTGCAGACGGTGCTCTTGATGATGGTCTTGGTTTGATTGAGGGGGTGTCCGCACCCGTTGACGAAGAGGACGGCTCTGTTACCCAAGTTTCCAAAGCAAAGATCAGTTGGGTGTGTCACTTTTGTGCGACAGACAATCTTTCGTACCCTGCGAGAGAATTAGTGTGTGTTCGATGCAACAAGGCCTCGTCGTTTTCAGGGATGACTTGATCGCCTGACTGACCCCAGAGAGATCCNGCTAGGCCCTTCGCTTATGTTTAAGCATGAAAACCTTGATAGCATCTACGTGAACGCTTAGCCACCCAATCTCTGTATCCATGGTTGTAATTTCTCTAAGTTGATGATCCCAATACGTTAGGTAGATGGCNTCTTTATGGTTTTCGCGGATGTAAACTCGGAGGCTCATGGATAGATTTTCTTCGAAGTTTAGTCGAAGAAAGGCAGAGAAATCTGTGGCTACCATGCTTTCGATAAAGAATCCGGCCTGTGTGGCCTCACTCAGCATCTTTTCGAAACGATCATTCATGTTTCGTAGTTCGCTGAATGCCTTTATCGTTGTCATGTAAATCACTCAAGTTTGAGAAGACCGGATCCAATCGTTTTGGAATCCGAAATCTTGTTTCAATTCCAGCAATAATCCAAGTGTTCTTTAATACAGTACGACCTACGTAAAACTTTTTGCCCTATATCAATATAATCGATCTAACTTCATGAATCTTTAGCGATAAGTTGCAATAAAACAGAAATATTTCTGTCGATAATATTCTGTTAATGATCTTTTGCTAATTTGAAAAATTTTATGGTTGTAATTGCATCAGCGAAAGATGAACTTATAGTAAGATTAATGCCACTTTGGCTTTAGTTGAAAGGGAAAACGCACTCCGTTTTGTAAATACGCTTACAATTATGACTTAATATAGTTTCTTTATCTCTGCAGGGAATTGTTTGAATCCGTTGATTTACATGGATTTAAAGTATTGAGAGGAATCACTATCCTTGGTTTAACTTAGCATACTTTAAATTTCGATATTTTTTCCGGCAAGAATTTGCCACATGGCTAAACTTTGATTGAAACGTGACGAAATTTGATATAACGGCGGCAAAACTACAGAGGATGAAGGAGTTTTGAGATGAAAATTAATACCAATATGGCAGCGCAGGCAGCTGGTTTATCAGTGATAAAGAATGAGCGATTTACTCATGAAGCGATGCACAGATTGTCCACTGGTATAAAAATTAACTCGGCAACCGATGATGCGGCGGGATGGACAATTTCCTCAAAAATGACCACTAACTTGCAGAGCATGCAGCAAGCTTTAAGAAACACGCATAATGGTATTTCAATGTTAGAGACCGCCGCATCCGCGGCTACCGAGATGGGTAACATGGTTCAGAGGGCTCGAGAATTGACACTACAGGGGATTAGTGATTCGACCACGTCTGCTCAAAAAGCGATGATGCAGAACGAGGTAGATGAGATGCTTAAAGCTATTCAGAGCATCGCCGAAGATACACAATATAACAATATTAATCTGCTTGACGGATCTAGCTCAAGCATGCACATACAAGTCGGCACATCAGCGGGACAGACTTTCGACGTGTCTATATCTTCATTGACTTTAGAAGCGCTAAACCTCGATGGATTGGATATTATCTCTAATCCGAGTGAGGCTCTGGCAAAGACAGATGCAGCTGTTACCGCTATTACAAATGCACAAGCTAAATTCGGAGTCGATGTGGGGTTATTGAATCAGTCACTGGAGACTCTGATGACAGGGTCACTTAGTTTTGAGGCCGCGCGAGGAAGGATAATTGATGCCGATTATGCCTCCGATACGACAACTTTAGCGAGTAAAACCATAATGGGTCAGGCGGCTATCGCTATGTTATCGCAAGCAAATCAGAGGCCCACTACGGTTCATCATTTATTGAAGATGGAGGGTTCTAAGCAGTTATAGTCGCATTTCTAGAGAGATTATCTTCGTGTTTCTAAAGACAATCAGGTCGGTGTTTACTCTCAGAGATCTATTTTTAAGACTCATTTGACAACTATATATCCATGATAAAAGCTCTTACGTATAATGGCTGAGGCATTGGCTTGATTGGCATTAGGAGTGGACGTTTGACAGTACCGATAAAAGGTCCATGGAATGAGCGAGAACTGGCAGACTTTTTGCGGTCCCATCATTTCCCAATAAGATTAGCATCTGTAGCGACAGACGGGTTCCCCCGAGTGTTATCTCTCTGGTACTTTTATGCAGATGCTAAGTTGTATTGCGTTTCCCAGAAGACATCTGCACTTTCGAAAATTCTCACGAAAAATGACTGTATAGGTTTTGAGGTTTCTCCAAACGAGCCGCCTTACTATGGCGTGCGGGGGCAGGGAATTGCGAGCTTATCAAAGAAGGGCGCGTCGGATGCTCTTGCTAAATTGATTGATCGTTACTGTGGCGGCACACAATCTTCTTTGGCGAGTTGGTTGTTGTCTCGAAAAGAGGGAGAACGATTGATCACGATAACACCCATCCGATATTACTGCTGGGATTATCGAGAACGTATGGCTGATGTGGTTGGAGCGAAATAAAGTTTCAAAGCGCTGCTCGACGACCATAATGAAAATTTGCATAGTCAAGGTTAGTTTGAGACCATTCTATAAACTTTTAATGGAAACTCACCTNATGCGTTTTCTCGATAATTTATGTAAACCGATTTCTTTAGCTAGCTCGCTACAACTTATCGTTATTTCTATGCTTCTACAGGGTTGCTCCGTGCAATCCTGGGTGGTTGATAGGTATTCTNAATTTTCCAAACCAAAGGAAAGAGCATATTCCGATCCAGCTGAAAAATTTCAAGTTTTTGACAAAAAGCTTGGAAGAACGATTGGTTTGGGGCGCTGCGCAATAAATACTCGATTAGGTATAAGTGAATTTATTGAAATCTCAGCTCCAGATTTAATAGGATTTGATGACACCTATCTGACGCTCCAGACTCAACAAAAAGCGCTTAAGGCCGATCGGGACAGGATTCGAGCCGTGATTCGAAGCACAACTGTTGATCCTGATAATCTTTTAGAGCCCTACTCTCATGTGTCAGGTTTTGCAGAAGTTTGGTACGACTCTATCTCGCCTCAGGATTGGAAAGCGATTGATAAGCGCATAGAAGCTCATATCAGAAAAGTTGAGGAACTAGCGGCCATAAGCACTGAAAGTTACAATCAGGTATTCCTTGAGAATCCATCAGTTGACAGAAGTCCCCTCATGCGACCAGTATTCTGCGCTAGCGCGGTTCCGCTTATTGAGCAGGGCGCGAAACTGGATAAACCTGGATATTTCGATATGGCTTATAACTTGGAGCACAAGAAATCCGGAGGAATCAATCCTATAACTTGGTTAGCGGGTTTTTATGATGGTAAGACTTCTCAGCACGTTTTGCTTGCTAATAAAATCAATTCGTATCGAGACGAATGTCGCTGTTATGCCGAGGCGCAAAGCGGCTACAAATCTCATGGTGCTCGATTTTATATCCAGACCCTTCATTATGGAGATTCATTTTGTGCGGCAACGCAAGATCAGGAGCTAGAGGAAATTGAAGAACAGCTGCGAAACTTTATAAGCACCGTTAATAGTGAAAAGCTCGGAATGGAGCAGATGATTGATAAAAAGATTATAAATAACTTTATCGAATCATTTGTTGAGCGAGAGGATGATCCTCTTCCTCAAATTTCGGGCTCAGAATTATTAGAAGAATTAGGTGCAAAATCTGACATCTTTTACGATATCGCACAAGTGCAGTATGCCCACTCGAGGCGCGAGCGCGAGGAGCACAACATAAAGATCGCGCGAAAAACTCTTACATGCTTGCATGATGCTCGCGCTAAGAGTGCAGGGAATTTGTATTTAGGTGCAGATTTTGTTGGTGAAGAGACTTAAATTTGTGTTAGTCGGTGTTAAATCATATTGTAAATGTCAATTCGACCTTCCTTTGGTAACACTTATTAGGTGATCGAGAAGGTGGATAAGATGATTCAACCACTAGCCATGGTTTTGGTGTTAACCCTAGGAGCAGAGGCATTGGGAGATGTTACTTTAGTTATTGATGTCCGCACTCCAGAAGAATGGAGTCGTGGGCATCTATTGTCGGCGAGACGCGTGGATTGGCAGGATATTGGAAACGTAATTGGCACCCTGACTAATTCTGTTGATCATAGTATTGTTTTATATTGTCGCAGTGGAAGCAGGTCAGGCAAGGCCAAGGATATTCTGGATGGCATGGGTTATACCAATGTTGTGAATGCAGGTTCTCTGGCCGAGGCGCAAAATCTTCTGCAAGAAAATATAGTGGAGTGATTTCTGATCACGATCACTGTGAATTAAAATTTTACTAAATGCTGGTTATTGGTTTAGTATTGGTCGGAATAAAGTCGATGCATATTTGTCCGCATGGACCGCTATATAAAAACAAGATAAAGGGATAATTCGGTCATGTTAAGTTCTTTCTTGCTTGTATTGTTATTTGCTCTGGTTGGTATGATAGTTTTTCTTTTGGTTCTCCTCCAAAAGGCTGAGGATGTGGGAAAAAGAATAAGCAATGGTGAAGTACCTCATTGGAAAGACTCAGGAAAAAACGAACCCCATTAATGCTCTGGCGGCATCGGAAAGAACTTATTGTCACTGGAATGATTTCACTAATGATCCTCTTTAGAATTACTGCATGGATTCCTACTAAATAATCATAATAGGTTGGTCATATCCCCATGAATGCAAAAAAGCTCAATCTGCATGAAGCTGTAGATTTTCAGTACGCGGGGAGAGTGGGTACCATAACCCTTGATGACGGTAAGGTTAATGCATTGGGACCTGACAAATGGTATGCGCTCGAACAAGCTTTTGATCTTGCGGAGGAAAGAAATTTAATAGTTGTTATTAAAGGCCGTGAGCGCATTTTCTCGGGCGGTTTCGACTTAAAAGAAATTCAAAAAGGCGTCCGTGAGGCGATTGAACTGACGGCTCAGGGGTCGCGATTTGCTCGCAGGATATTGTCGTTCCCTTGTCCGGTTATCGGCGTGTCGACCGGACATTGCATCGCGATGGGCGCCTTCCTGATGCTGGCCTGCGACTATCGAATCGGAGTTGACGGCGATTATAAGATAGGCCTTAATGAGACAATGATTGGNATGACTATGCACCATTTTGGGCTGGAGCTGGCGCGAAGCCGNCTTCCTAATAATTTTTTTAATCGGTGTGTTTTTAATGCTGAGATGTTCTCTCCCATGGATGCCGTTGGCGCGGGGTTCTATGATTTAGTTGTGCCTGAAAAAGATCTTGAAAAGTCAGTTTTTTCGGCTGTGAAAGAATTCGAGGGCCTGAGCATATCTGCTTTTAAGGGCAGTAAAACAAAAGGTCGTGTCGACCTGATGAAGCTTCTTGATGAGTGCATAGAAAAAGATCTCATATTATGATGAAGGTATTTATAATTTGAATGATGTAATTAAACTTTTTTGGTCATATGGATTGAGCCAGGCTATGTCGCTTAATAGAGGACTCCATGGTCAAATTTCTTTGGCTTTAAATGAGCTAAAAAAACCGGAGTTTTGCATATTATTATGTTGAAGAAGAGATACACCGCTATACTCTTAGTTCTCATTGCAGTGGCAGTCATCACGGAATTTGCTACCAGACAGGATCCAATCGACAATAACTTCGTTCATCTTGCATGCGATCGAATAGATATCCAGAGTGAGAACGCTATGAAAACGGTTATCTCGATTCATTTGGATAACAAAACTATGACATGGAATGGGGGTACGTTCGATAATCTAATCGTTAACGAGCATCAGTATCAAATTCGCGCTGTTCCGAGAGACCAGTGCAAGGGAACTCTGAGTTGCCCTGACTCGACAATGATAGTCAACCGTATTACTCTAGTCGCCAGCAGAGACCGCTACAAAGGATCTCAGCAAGATCGCAATCGACGTTATCAGTGCATAGTATCCGAGCGCATATAGCGTGCTAGGACGGCAACGATCAATTAAGATTATTGCTAATTTAACCTTACATTTTTTCCATAACTGAGTGCGTGCAAAGTGGATATAACTCCCCTTTATGGTCTCCGCTAAAAATGACTTTGGAAAAGATATACCGGTTACCCAAGCGTTTCATTGCCAAGCAGCATTGCCCAGCGCCAGCATAAATTTTAATGCTAGCTTCTTGAAAAGGTTCGCATACCCTGGGCCCCTGTTCCCATACACCCTCAATTGAGTTTCCATTTACTCTTCCGCTATACATATTCTCGATATCAAAGTCATGCATGGTAGAAGGGGAGACG
This sequence comes from Porticoccaceae bacterium, assembly GCA_002591625.1. Classification (GTDB taxonomy): domain Bacteria; phylum Pseudomonadota; class Gammaproteobacteria; order Pseudomonadales; family Porticoccaceae; genus TMED48. The sequence goes on along the minus strand of PCDB01000023.1, from coordinate 57,950 downwards.
CTTCTGTAAGTGCCCGTTATGTCAGCACTGATTGCGCCAGAAGCGACTGCCAGAATTACATACAATACTCTCATTAGACTACTTGCCTCTGAAGATTGATTGCACCAGCCTAGACCAGTGTATATTCGCAGTATTAAATAGTAAAATAACATACTCAATTCATGTTTACAGTCGGCAGCAAAATATATATCTTTGATTAATTTTTTTTTCAAAGATATATAATTATTAATGCTTAGAGGCAAGCGCAACGTCAAATAGAGTCTTACTGCGCGCGAAATATTTCAGCAGTCTAGTTGGTCTAACGAATTTATAGAGGATGCGAGGTCGTAATATGAAGTTAACTTACCAACTCTTGAAAACTGTAAACCATCTGCCGCTAGACAGATTTGAGGTGAAACCTGATGGGAGTATTTTTGATAGTTGGGAGTTTCTTAAGTTGGGAGATGGTAACACCTCTCAATTCTATGCCAGAGCTAAACCAGGAAATCCTGAGTTGCGAGGAAAGCAGCTGCGCATAGAAGTTGACTTGCTCGACTGGCAGAACCAGGACCGATCCAAATCTTACGTTGCTATGGCTCATCAATTAGATTTCACTCGCCAATCCGAGTATGTTGGTTCGATATCAAAGTGTGATCTATTGATACCGGATGAATCATATGTATTTGAGACCGAGTCGCAAGAGAATATTTGGGACGGAAAGTTGGACTGCAGTTTTCCTGATGATGCAACAGTATCTATGGAAATATGTCATGTTCAAGGTCAGAGTTTGAATGCAACTGCTAGTGTCAAGATGGGGTGGCAAGGAAAATTTTACGTTATGGTAAGAATATTGGTAGATCGCGAGTTAATGCAAACCCTGAGCGATGATATTAATTCGGGTAAGTATGAAAGGTTGACCACTAGTGTCTCAATCACCCCATGGAGACTGATAGGGGAAAAATTTAACAATCTTATTCCTCAAGACAGACCTCTTCCAGATGATGAGGGATTTGATTTCCCAAAAATTTTGGACACGCAGTGCAGCGACATGTTCCGTTTTACCTTTATGCCGCGTGATCAGGATGGAAGAACCATAACGATACTCGAGGAGCACTCTCACCAACTTGGTAACTTGATTGAACTATTAAAGAAATCCCATCGTTTAATGTTGGTCTCATTGCTATTGATGACTTCTATCACGGTGTTGCTAATCCAGCTGTAATTTGCGTAGTTGATTTTTTCCGGCATGAATTTTTCGGATACTCATACTATGGCAGCTCTATTAAGCATTATTGGGTTCCGTTTATAACCTGCTTAATTTGGGTAAATTCAAGGATCCCTTCTTTACCGCATTCACGACCCCAACCTGATTTTTTGTACCCCCCAAAAGGTTGCATAAAAGAAATACCTGCGGTGTTGATAGCGACGCTGCCCGACTGTAGCTGTTTTGCGACATCCATCGCCAAATTTTGATCTGTCCCGTAAACGGATGCAGCAAGCCCAAAATCCGAATCATTTGCTAATTTGACGGCCTCTGCCACATCCTTGTACTCGATTACGGCAGTGACCGGACCAAAAATTTCTTCTTGGACGACATTCATTGAATTGTTCGCATTCGCGAGCAGCGTGGGTTCATACCACCAACCTCGATCGAAGTCAGGCGGTCTCTTCCCCCCAACGATCAATGAGGCGCCTTGTTGCTTGGCCAATCCAACATGTCTCTCGGTTCGAAGGAGGCCTCGCTTTACAGCAATGGGACCTTGTTGGGTAGTCGCTTTTAGGGGATCATCAAGACTAATTTTTTTGTATTGCTCTGCTAGCGCCTCGACTATTTCGTTGTATCGCTTTTTCGGGGCAAGCACTCTAGATAAATTAACACAGACTTGTCCCATAAAGGCTGTGCTGCCAGGCACGAGTGTGGTCAGAACGTCTTCTATCTCTGCGTCTTCAAGAATGATTGCAGGCGATTTGCCACCAAGTTCTAAGCTTGTTCTTGCGAGTCGATCGGCGGTATTTTTTACCACCTCAATTCCTATTGACGTTCCCCCTGTGAGGGATACCATATCAATCATAGGGTGAGACACCAAGTGCTGGGTAACTTTTGTGTCGGCTGCCAGGAGCGTCAGTACTCCGGGCGGTAATTCGGCTTCCTCTATAGCTGCACAGAGTAATCGCGAGGTAAGTTGTGATTCTGGAGCATGCTTTCCAATAACTGTGCAGCCAGCTAAGAGCGCCGGGATTATTTTCATGCCCATCAACACAATGGGACCATTAAATGTCATGATGGATAACACGGTACCAATTGGTTCTCGAAACAAGATGGCGTCTTCGCGTTGTTCCTCCCATTTAATAGAANCTGCGCTCTCAAGCATATGTCTCCAGACCGCCACACCCACCATATCATTGATAATTTGAGCGTGGCTCTGAGTTGCGCCCGATTCAAGACCCCAAGCCCTATTTAACTCCGGGAGTCTCGCTTCAATAGCATTGCAAAGGCGTTCACAGATAACTATTCGCTCGGTAATATCTAATTTTGACCATGGTCCTTTATCATAGGCATCTCGGGCAGACTTTGCAGCTTGGTCAGCGTCGTATAGTGTTGGTTGGCTCACATATGTTAAAATCTGTTCGGTCGATGGAGATATTACTGGGTGCAGATCGGCTTCGGATCGCTCCCATTTGCCCCCAATAAACTGGCTGGTGAGACCTTTTATATCTAAGTCAAAAGAATGGTTAATTTGTTTCATTGCAAGACCTATAGTCGATTTATGAGCGATTAGTATTTTGCCAAATTCGGAACACTTTTGTCAGCCTCTTTCTCAAAAGATGTTCTCGAAACTCCGACTATTTCGGAAGTCCTTAACTCATCGCGGCGCGTAAAAAAGGGTCGTAAAAGTTGTGTGGTGATTTTAGACAAAAATTATCGAAGGAGAAAGATATGGCCTCTATTCGGATTAGAAAGTTTGTTCTGACAATAGGTTGGCTTCTGCTTATACAATCGTGTTCAACTTTTCATGATGATTCTAAGGTGGCTGGAAAGTCCGTTTTAATTTCTACGGAGAGCGGCTTTGTTAGCGGCCGCGAGTCAAGGGTTGATGGGGAAACTATTTTAGAGTGGTTTAATATTCCTTATGCTGAACCGCCTGTTGGAGATCTTCGATGGCGGGCCCCAAGAAAAATTTTGAAGTCGAATGTCACAGTTCCTGAACGATTAATGACGGCTTGTGTCCAGGAGGCCAGCCCTTATGGAGGTGTTCCGGGTGAAGGAATCGTCGGTAGCGAAGACTGTTTGTATTTAGATATTCGGGCACCGAAGAGAACTGAAGAGGTCGGGATTCCAGTAATGGTATGGATCCATGGGGGCGGAAACGTAATTGGTAGTAAGGATTGGTATGATTTTTCTAGATTAGTGGCTAGAGAAAATGTGATAGTAGTTACGATTAATTATAGACTTGGTCCTTTGGGATGGTTCACTCACCCGGCTATTCAAGGAGCCCAACAGGGGTTAGATGCGAGTTCTAATTTTGGCACACTAGATATTATCCGAGCTCTCGAATGGGTGCAAGACAATATAGGAGAATTCGGTGGCGCAAAAAATAATGTCACTATTTTTGGTGAATCAGCCGGAGGACACAATGTTCTCGCGCTCCTCTCATCCCCTCAAGCAGAAAATCTTTTCCACAAAGCCATCGCCCAGTCTGCCTACTCTAGTAGCACAAGCCTCGATCGAGCTTACGATTTTATGAATAAGGATATCCTTATTCGCAGAGGATCTTGGAGAATAGTCAATGAATTTCTTGCAGCTCATCATGCTGGGTCTCAACCTCAGGCTGAGCTTCTGCTCGAGGACATGTATGCTTTGCTGAAAATGGCTGATGCAAAAGATCTTTTAGACCTATATCTTAAGCATGACGAAGGTGATCCATTGCCGCTGACGACCGCTGACGGGATAGTAATTCCATTAAAAGGCTTGCATGCAGCTCTCGGTGACAAAGAATATGCCAAAAAGGTTCCAGTTATCTCGGGCACTACTAGAGATGAATTGACGCTTTGGTTGGGATCACATCGCTATTTTGTAGAGGAATCCTACCCATTCACGCGTTTGTTTCCAGCGGCAGTGAAAATAAAAGAGCCAGATCTATACAAACTTTGGGTATCGATGCGTTCTCGAGCATGGAAGCTTCGCGCTGTAGATGAGGTTTTGTCGAATTTGGAATCGGCCGGGAATAATGAATTGTATTCGTATAGGTTTGATTGGGACGACCAAAAACAGACATTGTTTGCTGATTTCCCAAAATTAATTGGAGCTGCGCATGGAACTGAGATTGCATTTTTAACTGGTGTTTATAAGTATGGTCCGATAGGTAAATATATTTATCCGGTCGGCAAACTCCGAGATGACATGGAAAGGACGATGATGTCGTTATGGGGAGCGTTTGCTCACACCTCAAATCCCTCTGTCGAGCTTCCTCTCGCTTGGCCAAAGTTTAAAGATTCAAGCAAGAACTATCTTATATTGGATAATTTGGAGAGCCTCAGAGTCGTTGAAGAGGAGTTCAGTATTGACTCTTTGCTCGATCTTTTGATCTACAACACGACTGCTTCTGATCTTGAAAAATGCATCATTGTTTGGGAATCCCTTATCAATGTGGGTAATCCGGACATAGAAAGGTTTGAGCAATGGAATGATGGCTTCTGCAGTCGCTTCGATATCATGGAGGAGCAGCAAAAATTATCGATGGAGCTACGCGAGCAATATGGAAGCACAACGATATGGTAGTCAAATCAGTTGGTGCGCTTATTCGTAAAAAAGAGTTGCTAATCGATTTTATTCTAGCGAAATTAGATCTTCCTGAAGGCTTTGTTAGGCGTTTAGCGCTTCTCACTTTGGCGATTTTCTTCGTCACTATCGGAATTGATCACTTTGTTCATACTGAGTTTTACGTTAGCATTATGCCGCCATATATTCCCGCCCACTTGGAGTTGGTTTTAATTAGTGGTGTGTTTGAGATTATTGGTGGATTCAGCTTATTGTGGGGACATTTGCGAAGGTTATCCGGTCTATTTTTGATGGCATTATTGATTGCCGTCTATCCGGCAAATATACATATGGCTATGAATCCTGAATTGTTTCCGGCCTTTGATGAAAAATTTTTATATGTTCGGCTGGTGCTACAATTCATATTTTTATATTGGGTATACGAAGTCACGCTGCGCCAAATTATATGAGATCAATGAATGTTTTTATCCCGTCTCATGAATTTATGCGTAAACAACAAAGGGGCTTTATGCAAGAATGCTCGGGTAGGTTTATTTGAGACTTTTGGGAGTTAGGTCAATATAGACTTGAGATGATGAAACTGGATGACACAATATAGTAACTTGATACTTTGGGGATGGGTAGAATGAAAGAATATAAAGCACCGCAGAAAGAATTTTCATTCATCCTAGATGAACTGGTTGATTACGATCAGCACTGCACCATGCCTGGCTTCGAGGATGCGAGCCGTGATGTGGTCGATGCAATTATTCCGGAAGCGGCTAAGTTCTATGAGGATATTGTCGCACCAACAAACCATCCGTCCGATAGAGAAGGCACGCTTCTTTCAAATGGAACCGTAGTCACCGCTTCAGCGCTTGAGCAGGCCTATATGAAAATGATTGAAGGTGGTTGGGTATGCCTAAATGGTGACGTCGAATATGGTGGCGCAGGATTGCCGAACGTGGTTGATCTGATAAATCAAGAAATGAGTCAGTCTTCCAATATGTCTTTGGGGCTTTTGCCTATGCTTTCGCGTGCTGCTATGCATGCGTTAAGTCTTTTTGGTTCGCCGGATCAAAAAAGCTTATTTTTGGGTAAGTTAATCTCGGGTGTATGGTCTGGGACGATGAATCTCACTGAGCCGCAAGCTGGCAGCGACTTATCTTGCATAAACTGTAAAGCGATCGTCAATGGCGACCACTTCCTCATAAGTGGGCAGAAAATTTATATTACATGGGGAGATCACGAGCTTTCGCAAAATGTAGTTCATTTGGTTCTCGCGCGGATTGAGGGGGCGCCTGATGGTAACCATGGTATTTCACTATTTATCGTGCCCAAATATCTAGTTAACGATGATGGAAGTTTAGGAAAGCGGAATGATTTGCGGGCTGTCGGTTTAGAGCATAAATTAGGCATTCATGCTAGCCCAACTTGCACGATGGCATTTGGTGATAATGAAGGAGCCATCGGATATCTTGTTGGGGAAGAGAATCGGGGGTTAAGCTATATGTTTGCGATGATGAACAATGCTCGACTAGCTGTTGGACATCAGGGAGTGGCTATCTCAGAGAGAGCCTACCAACGTGCTTTAGCATATGCTTCTCAACGTGTTCAAGGGCGGGCAGTTGGGCAATCTGCCGGTACCACTATTATCAATCATCCGGATGTAAAAAGAATGCTTATGCAAATGAGGGCGATTACCGAAGCTGGAAGGGCATTATCGTTCTTTTCGCTTGCCGCAGAGGATAGGAGCAAGCGTCATCCTGATCCTGAGTGTAGGGAGCAGAACGCGATTTGGGTGGAAATACTCACACCTCTCGTAAAAGGTTGGTGCACGGAAATGTCGATGGAATCGACATCATTGGGCGTTCAGGTGCATGGGGGAATGGGGTTCGTGGAGGAAAGCGGAGCCGCTCAATATATGCGGGACTCAAGAATATTGCCCATTTATGAGGGGACCAATGGTATTCAAGCATTGGATTTCATTGGGCGAAAATGTCTGCGCGATGGCGGAGCCGGTATTGCGAGTCTGTTATCAGCCGTTGATGAAACAATTAATATTATGGATGTTGGGATAGAACTGGTTGAGTCACTCAGAAAGCCTTTGATTTCCAGTTTGAATTATTGCAGGCAATCTTTGTCTCATGTTCTCTCAATGTCGGAACAATCGGCATCCGTAGCGGTTCCATTTCTAATGCTTTTCGGCAATACTTTATGCTATTGGCAGTTATGTCGTCTTGGTTATGCCTGCCATAAGAGAATAGAAAAAGATGATTTGGATTCTTATTATACTCAAAAGATCGCTACGACAAAGTTCTTTGCTACGCATATTTTGTCGCGCAACAAGGGGCTACTGATAGCTATCATGGAAGGTGACGAAAGCTTGAGATATGCGGGCGAAGATTACTTCAATTGCTGATCAGGCCTGCAAGGTATTAAAAGTAGGGCACGGGTCCTTGCTTAACCGTCTAGTTCGTTAATTTAAATCCCCGCGCTTATTATAACTCGAGGAATTTTATGCAAAATATAGTGATCACGGAATCTGCTCAGGAATACTTGACTAATCTACTAGAAAAGCAAAATTGTGACGGGATCGGTATCAGGATGTTCGTGAGTGACCCTGGTACACCCAGGGCAGAAACTTGTATAGCGTATAGTCGCCCTGGAGAGCATAATGAGGACGATTTNGTTGTTAAGTANGATTCGTTTAATGCNTATTTTGAGCAGNGGAGCCTCCCATTTTTAGATGAGGCNAAAGTGGATTACGCTGAGGATAAGTTTGGCGGGCAGTTAACTATTCGTGCTCCCAATTCTCGTCTCCCCAATGTGACTGATGACAGCCCTGTTGAGGATCGAATCAACTACATACTGTACACTGAAATAAACCCCAGTCTTGCTGCGCACGGTGGTGAAGTGAGTTTGGAGAAAATGTTAGATGATCATGCGGTGTTGCGATTTGGAGGCGGTTGTCAAGGTTGCTCTGCTGTTGATTTTACATTGAAAGAAGGCGTCGAGAAGACTTTGATGGAAAAGATTCCAGAGATGAAGGGTGTGTTGGATGCAACTGACCACAGTGACAACACAAATGCCTATTTTAAGTAATCAAGTTCAGATCGTCAGAAATGATTAAAACCCTTATCATAATAGCCCGGCAATCTNCTGCACAGCGATCATCTTTCTTTTGCAGCTAATTAAATAGACTCAATCTAATNGAAACTNGTGTACCTNTAGATTTTTCTTGGACATTGAGTGAATTTGAGAGCTGTTCTTAACACTTTCTTTCGCATTGGAAAGGNAGCTCAATATTCCGCAGATTGAAGCTAGTTCGCTGGAGCTCAAATAGACGTTTGCACTATCCCCCTGGATGATTTTGAAAATTGCAAGTTAACGCCGAAATTAAGATTGCTACTGCCAGAGCACTCGCCTGATTCCCCGTGCAAAGAGAACCGCTGGGCATCTTGGTGAGATCGCCGACTTTGCTGTATATATTATAGTACCCCTCTCTCATAAGTTTATGAGCATCCATTCTGGTAGGAGGACAGATACAAAAACCAGTGTTAACTGGGGAGGTCCGATCTAATAATTCTCCAACCCCATAAAGTGCCGGATATTCGTCATACATGAACCAATGGATATTCCATCTATATTATCGCCAGTAAACCCCGACAAAAGCTTTGTATNGTCGGGATCGTTGANACAACAGAGGATAGGTTACTTTTAGCCGGTTCTCTGATATTTAAAGTGACTAATATATGATAAAAGAGATTTTTAATCTTTTTAATGACATTACTCGAATGCCCATGAACTTGCTGCGTATTTGATAACAAGAGCAATAAAAAGCCCTGAGGAAAGACATAGCAATGATGGATCGTTGGATAAATAAAAAGGGTTATCATGCAAATATCGAGGCGGTGCTGTGGTGCGCGCGGAACAACCAGACATGTTAACGCTTAAAGATTATTTGCAAAGAACCAGCGTATGATAGGTATTCACTTAATTAGAAAGCCCTCGAAGTTATTGATCTATGGGGTTTTATTGAGCTGGTTAAAAACCGGAAGCTAGCCGATAACTCTCACCGGCACAGCTTGTGGCTCAACACTCAGGTCTGATGAGGGTGGCACGAAGTCGGTCAGGTTGATGCCATGAACGGCGGCTTTGTACTCTTCGATGGTTGGGATGCGGCCCAAGATGCTAGACAGTACAACCATTGGCGTAGAGGCCAGCAGTGACTCACCTTTTTTCTCGTTAGAATCTTCAACCACACGACCTTGGAACAATCGAGTGGAGGTAGCCAGCACAGTATCGCCTTTCACAGCTTTTTCTTGATTACCCATACACAGGTTACAACCCGGACGCTCTAAGTACAGAATATTTCGGTACTGCGTGCGAGCGACGCTTTTAGGATTGGTGTCGTCATATTCGAAACCGGCATATTTCTGCAGCAGTTCCCAGTCNCCTTCGGCCTTCAACTCATCAACGATGTTGTAAGTGGGTGGTGCAATAACCAGCGGTACTTTGAAGTTTATCTCGCCTTGAGTTTCAAGGTTGCGCATCATCTGAGCGATGATTTTCATGTCGCCTTTGTGGACCATACAAGAACCGACAAAGCCTAGATCAATGGCTTTAGTGCCACCGTAGTATGACACTGGACGAATAGTATCGTGGGTATAGCGTTTAGAGGCGTCATCGTTGTTCACATCCGGATCAGCAATCATTGGCTCATCGATCTGGTCCAGATCAACAACCATTTCTGCGAAGTACTTGGCATTGTTATCTGGAGCCAGTGCCGGGTTCTCTCCCGACTGGATTTCAGCGATACGCTTGTCAGCCAGATCGATAAGGCCTTGCAGCATATTCACTCGGTTTTCCATGCCCTTGTGGCTCATGATCTGGATGCGGCTCTTGGCCAGTTCCAGCGACTTGACCAGAGTTTCATCGTTAGAAATACAGATAGAAGCTTTTGCCTTCATCTCTGCAGTCCAGTCGGTGAAGGTGAAAGCTTGATCTGCCAGTAGGGTGCCGATCTGTACTTCGATGATACGACCCTGAAACACGTTCTCGCCATTAAACTGCTTGAGCATCTGCGCCTGAGTGGCGTGCACCACATCGCGAAAGTCCATGTGGCTCTTCATGTAGCCCTTAAAGGTAACTTTCACCGACTCTGGAATTGGCATAGCTGATTCACCGGTAGCCAGTGCTACAGCAACGGTTCCCGAATCTGCGCCGAAAGCAACGCCCTTGGACATCCGGGTATGTGAGTCACCACCGATGATGATGGAACGGTCGTCCACGGTAATGTCGTTTAACACCTTGTGGATTACGTCGGTCATTGGGTGATAAACGCCTTTAGGGTCACGCGCGGTGATCAGACCGAAGTTGTTCATGAACGACATGAGCTTAGGAATATTGGCTTCTGCCTTGCTGTCCCAAACAGAAGCGGTGTGACAGCCAGACTGATAGGCACCATCAACACTTGGCGAGATCACAGAAGCCGCCATGGCTTCCAGTTCCTGACAAGTCATCGGGCCAGTGGTGTCTTGAGAACCGACGATGTTCACTTTAACGCGAACGTCAGAACCTGCGTGCAGCGGGGTATTAGAAGCTACGCCCAGAGCGTTCCTGTTGAAGATCTTCTCAACAGCAGTCAGGCCTTGGCCCTCAATAGAAACCTCTTTTGATGGTGCATAAACTAGAGCGGGTTTAATCCCTAAAACATTAGCTGCAATGGTTTGCAGCTTCTTACCGAAGACAACAGCGTAAGAACCGCCAGCCCTCATGAATTCAACCTTTTGCGGTGTGAACGCTGAAGAAACGTCCACTAGCTCTTTGTTGCCGTTGAAGAGCTTGCGCTCTTTTGTGTTGATAGTTAGAACGGTACCGGTGGCCACTGAGTAAGCCTCTTCCAGCACGGCATCGCCATTGCCGTCAAAAACCGTGTTACCTTTAGCGTCTGCTTTTTTTACCCAGTTTTTCAGGTCGAGACCGATACCACCGGTAACGTCAACGGTGGTCAAAAAGATTGGAGAGATGCCGTTGGTGCCGGCAACAACTGGAGCGATGTTGATGTACGGCACGTATGGACTAGCTTGTTTGCCGGCCCACAGAGCAACGTTGTTGACGCCGGACATACGTGAAGAGCCCACTCCCATGGTGCCTTTCTCAGCGATTAGCATCACTTTAGCATCAGGGTGTTTCTGCCGTAACTCAACGATTTCCTGCTGCGCTTCAGGGGTCATCATACATTGGCCATGCAGTTCACGGTCAGCACGTGAGTGCGCTTGATTACCTGGAGACAGCAAGTCAGTGGATATATCGCCTTCGGCGGCGATATAAGTGACGATTTCAATGGTCTCGTCTATTTCAGGCAGTTTGGTAAAGAACTCGGCTTGTGCGTAGCTCTCTAGGATCTCTTTTGCGATGGCGTTGCCGGCTTTAAAGGCAGCGGTCAGTTGATCGGTATCGGCTTCGTATAAAAATACCTGAGTTTTCAGAACGTCAGCGGCTGGTTTGTTAACGGTTGTATCGTCAGATAGAGCAAGACTGAGCAGAACTTGGATAGAGGGGCCGCCTTTCATGTGCGAGAGCAGTTCGAAGGCAAATTCTGCTGTGATCTCTGCAACGACAGATTCACCCAGAATGATTTCTTTCAGAAATTGAGCTTTCACGCCAGCAGCGCTGGTTGTGCCCGGTATCACGTTGTAAATGAAGAATTTCAGTGATTCTTCACGATGCTCATTATGGCTATCTTTGATTTGGATAATAATCTCTGATAGTAAATCAGCGCTGTCAATTGGCTTTGGATTTAATCCTAGGTCCTTTTTCCGTTTAGCGATTTCGGCTATATACTCTGAATATAAGCTCATTCAAATCTCTCACTGTAAGCTGTTTCACGCACTCTGAGCGGTAGGCGGTTCAAGATGAAATCAATTAAAAAGTATTCTTTATCGGCTGGCGGATTCTTCAACAGCTCATCAAGACCTTCTGTCCACTGAGCATCAAGACGTTTGGGAGGAATCTCCTGTATATCGAGTTCTGCGGCGTTTGCGCGGCAGGCTGCTATCATGGCGGCTATCTCCTTTTGACCCGACACTGGATTAAATCGAGCTACTACGATATTTTAGTTATAATCTTACGTGATTTTGTAGTTTATTTACATATGCATCGGCGCTGAGTTTTCCTTGTGCAGAGTCTTTGGTATATAAAGCTGTGCCATTTTTGAAGTTTAAAAAACACTGACATATGAGTCTTTTTCTGCACGTAGTAATTTTAAAATAGGCTTTTTTGGTATGGCGTGAAATGATAATCGTTATGAGGCAGAGTGCATTGGGTATTAGCCCGCAGCGGTCATTGAATAACCCTGCCATCCGTATTTAAGATATCGTCCACTTTTATGATTACTGATCTCACCGAAATTGAGCATTTTCTACCCTGTCAAACACCCCAGAGATGGGTTGAATGTGCCATTCAAAATCAGGGTTTGCTACTGATCGATCACGCAAATTGCGAAAAAAAAGCCGCTAGCACGGCGCTTAATCTAATCTATAAATACACAGATGACTTTGTCCTGCTCAATAAAATGTCGCGGCTTGCAAGAGAAGAAATGCGCCATTTCGAACAGGTGATAGCGATTATGCAGCGGCGTAAAATTGCCTATCATCATATCTCGGCATCGCGCTATGCCGCTGGATTGCGCAGTTTGGTGCGCTCAGAGGAGCCATATAAGTTAGCTGACATATTGATTGTCGGAGCATTTATCGAAGCAAGGTCGTGCGAGCGTTTTGCTCGAATTGCGCGGCATTTAGACGATGAATTATGCCGTTTTTATGAATCCCTGCTGAAGTCAGAGGCACGACATTACCAAGATTATCTCAATCTTGCGGAGAATTTAATCGGTCAACAGGCCTTGAACGAGCGCCTACCGGCGATAGCCGATCGAGAACAAAAACTGATCCTGACGTCCGATACAGAGTTTAGGTTTCACTCGGGCCCCATGGTTTCCGCTGAGTCTTGATGCAGCATTGTTTTCAGCAACTGTGGAAGAACCAAGCCGGTCATTTGTTAGCAGAATGTGATCATGCCGCCCTGGCTGCAGAGGAAGAGCGATGTTATGTCACTATTTTGATCAACGACCGATCATACGCAGTGATTCAAATTTCGTCCAATGCTGGCGTTAATCGGAGAGACAATCGCCTTAGCGCGTCGAAATCTGCGTTCTATGCCTTACGAACGTTCTTCGATGGGCGGAAAGTCGCGCGTGTCTGAGCCTGTATAAAGTTGCCTTGGTCGGCCGATTCGGTAGGGGTTTCTTAACATTTCATTCCAGTGCGCTATCCAACCCACAGTGCGTCCAGTTGCAAAAATCACAGTAAACATCTCAACTGGAATGCCCAGTGCTTTCAATATGATGCCAGAGTAGAAATCAACGTTTGGATACAATCTTTTTTCTACAAAATACTCATCCTCAAGCGCTATTTTTTCGAGTTCTTTTGCAAGTTTGAACAATGGATCATTCTCTAGGCCAAGAACGCCTAGCACTTCATTGCAACTCTCGCGCATTACAGTAGCTCTTGGGTCATGATTTTTATATACCCTATGCCCAAAGCCCATTAGGCGAAATGGATCGTCTTTGTCTTTTGCCTTCTTGATATACTTGGGGATGTTGCTTACATTGCCAATTTTGTCGAGCATGCTCAGAACAGCCTCGTTAGCACCACCATGCGCAGGACCCCAGAGCGCAGCGATTCCGGCCGCTATGCAGGCGTAAGGATTTGCACCAGATGAGCCAGCTAACCTGACTGTGGATGTAGAAGCATTTTGTTCGTGGTCAGCATGCAGCAGAAAAATTCGATCCATCGCATTCGAGATGGATGGATGGATCTCATATTCTTCACAAGGCGTTGCAAACATCATGTGTAAAAAGTTTTCTGAATACGATAGTGAATTGTCTGGGTAGATATATGGTTGGCCAATGAAATGTTTGTGACACATTGCCGCAATAGTGGGCATCTTGGCTATAAGACGGTGTGCGGAAACGGTTCGGTGGTCTTGGTTAGTTATATCCAACGAGTCATGGTAAAACGAGGACATTGCTCCGACAAGACTGCAGAGCATCGCCATCGGATGGGCATCATGATGGAATCCCGTGATAAATTGTTCCATTGAACGATTCACCATGGTGTGCTGAGTTATAGTTTTTTCAAAAGCTGTTTTTTGGTCACGATTAGGCAACTCACCTTCCAGGAGAAGGTAACATGTCTCAAGATGATCAGATTTTTCAGCAAGAACTTGAATGGGATAACCACGATGAAGCAGAATACCTCGATCGCCATCTATAAAAGTAATGTCAGATCTGCATGCAGCGGTCGAGGTGAATCCGGGATCAAAAGTGAAAACGCCATGTTTGCCTAGATTGCCTATGTCGATTACGTCTTGGCCCAAAGTTCCCTCATATACTGGCAGCTCTACTACAGTATCATTGTCGAGATTTAGAGTTGCTATTCGATTGCTCATCTTTAAGATCCTTGGAAATCGAAGGGGGTTGAATCATTTGATCACGGACCTTGTACTATAGATACTCCAGTTCGATTGTCAACCAATGTCACTTGCAGGNACGTAAAGTTTTTTCCNAGCCAACTTGGTTTAGCATTTGTAAATGTAGTGGTTGGGAAATATAATCCCAGCCAAAAAACCAAGTGCCGACATACCGAACGCTCTGTTATTTTCGGTAACCAGTAATCAGTTTTATATAGGGATATAGATTTGAGCAGGAATAGACCGGTCAATCTTGATATTGGCACCATGCGTCTTCCAATAACGGCTTATGTGTCAATTCTGCATCGTGTGTCTGGCGTTGCCATGTTTTTCGGGCTTTCAGTCCTTNTATGGTGCCTGGATAAAAGCCTTGAATCCCCTAAAGGTTTTTTTTTGGTAAAAAATATCTTTGATCACNTAATCGCGCAGGTCCTCATATGGGGTGTCCTGTCAGCCCTGTCTTATCATATGGTGATGGGGATTCGGCATCTTGTTATGGATGCTGGTTATGGTGAAACATATGAAGCAGGCAGAGTGAGCGCAGCCATTAGTGCTACTATTGTTGGATGTATTGTCGGGTTCCTTGCTTTTTGGATATTTTCTTGAGTTTCTCTTCTTCAGCAAAAGATAAGAAAGGTATCTCCAACTGGATTCTTCAGCGTGCCTCAGCTTGCGTTTTGGCGGCTTACTTCTTGTTTACCATCGCATATATTGCTGCTAACCCTGATTTGGACTATCCGCGGTGGCGAGAATTATATTCCTCCAGTGTGATGCAAATATTCAGTCTTCTTGCAGTTATGGCATTAGTTAGTCACGCTTTGATCGGCTTGTGGTGTGTATATACAGATTATGTGACAGAGAGATTACTTGGACCAAAAGCTGCGTTGCTGCGTAAGTCTCTTCAAATCGTGACGCTTGTGATCACCGGAGCCTATGTCATTTGGACTTTATCAATNTTTTGGAGCCTTTANTTGATGAAAACAATCGAGTTTGACGCTGTCATAGTGGGAGGCGGAGGGTCTGGGATGCGCGCTGCTTTGCAACTGGCTCAGTCTGGGTACAAAACGGCAGTTATCACCAAAGTTTTTCCCACTCGCTCACATACAGTGTCTGCGCAAGGCGGCATAACGTGTGCTATAGCAAGCGATGACCCAGACGATCAGTGGCAATGGCACATGTATGATACGGTTAAAGGATCTGATTTCATTGGCGATCAGGAAGCTATAGAATATATGTGCTCAGTCGGTCCGGAAGCCGTGTTTGAGTTAGAGCATATGGGGTTGCCGTTTTCTAGGACAGAGTCCGGCCGTATCTACCAGAGGCCTTTCGGCGGGCAATCAAAAGAGTATGGTAAAGGCGGGCAGGCCGCTAGAACATGCGCGGCGGCGGATAGGACTGGTCACGCTCTTTTGCATACCTTGTATCAAGGCAACCTGAAAAACAACACAGTATTTTTGACAGAATGGTTTGCTGTAGATTTAGTTAAAAACGCTGATAATGCTGTTGTTGGCGTCATAGCCATTGAAATAGAGACGGGTGACATAGCATTTATTAAGTCGAAGGCCACTGTTTTTGCGACAGGTGGTGCTGGCCGCATTTATGCTTCTACGACCAATGCTCACATATGCACTGGTGACGGCATAGGAATGGCTCTCAGAGCAGGTTTCCCAGTCCAAGATATAGAAATGTGGCAGTTTCATCCCACTGGTATATCTGGTGCAGGCACCTTGGTGACGGAGGGGTGCAGGGGTGAAGGTGGTTACCTCATCAATAAAGATGGAGAGAGATTCATGGAGCGGTACGCTCCAAATGCGAAAGATCTTGCTGGGAGAGACGTAGTGGCGAGAGCAATGGTGATGGAAATAATCGAGGGTCGAGGTTGCGGTAGGAATGGTGATCACGTTTTTCTCAAACTCGATCATCTCGGTGAGGAGACACTCAACGCTAAATTGCCAGGAATACTTGAACTATCTCGGACATTTGCTCACGCAGATCCAGTAAAAGAACCAATTCCCGTCGTGCCGACTTGTCACTACATGATGGGAGGTATACCGACTAATGTAGATGGGCAGGCTCTTTCAATGGATTCTTTCGGCAATGATGTCGTAATCGAAGGATTTTATGCCTGTGGGGAAGCAGCATGTGTTTCTGTCCATGGGGCAAATCGTCTTGGTGGTAATTCCTTGCTTGATTTAGTGGTTTTTGGCAGAGCTTCGGGATTGTTCATAGAGAAGTCTCTGCGTGATGGAGTTAGCCTGAGCGACCCCAGAGCGGAGGATATTGAGGCTGCCATGGTTGGTTTGAATCGTCTAAATAGCTCAACAGGTCGAGAAAAAGCTCCCCATCTGAGATCTGAGTTGCAGACCATCATGCAGAATTTCTTCGGCGTGTTCAGAAGAGGGGATTACATGAAGGATGGCATAAAGCAGTTATCTGAATTAAAGCCGCGTATAGATGACGTTGCGCTAGAAGATAAGAGTTCAGCCTTTAACACTGCACGTATTGAGGCGTTGGAGTTAAGGAATTTATTTGCTGTTGCTGAAGCGACAGCTATAGTAGCTGAAGCGAGAACCGAGAGCCGGGGGGCGCATGCGCGTGAGGATTTCCAGGATCGAGACGATGAAAATTGGTTATGCCATTCGATGTTTTTCCCCGGGGCGAAAAGAGTCGGTAAGCGGGACGTCAATTTTACCCCAAAGACACATGAACCATTTCAACCAGTCGTAAGAACCTATTAGATGCGTTGCATGACGTGAAATTTTATAAAGGATTAACTTTATGCTTACTATAAGCATTTACCGCTACAATCCAGAGGTGGACAAAGAGCCTCACATGCAAGACTTCAAGTTTGATTCTCATGGCAAAGACATGATGGTGTTAGATGTGCTTGAGACTCTCAAGGCTGAAGACGCAACGCTTGTCTACAGACGATCATGCCGCGAGGGTGTTTGTGGTTCCGACGGCATGAATATTTCGGGGCGAAATGGTTTGGCTTGCATTACGCCCATTTCAGAGGTCATCAAGAACAACTAGATCATAATCCGCCCGCTTCCAGGTTTGCCTGTGATAAGAGATTTGGTTGTCGATATGGGGCAGTTCTATGCCCAGTATGAGAAGATTCAGCCATATCTGTTGAATGCGTCTGAGCCGCCACAAATAGAGCGGCTTCAAACTCAGGAAGATAGAGCAAAGCTCGACGGCCTCTACGAATGCATTCTCTGTGCATGTTGCTCTACGGCTTGTCCTTCCTTTTGGTGGAATCCGGAAAAGTTCATCGGTCCATCAGGCCTGCTTCAAGCTTATCGATTCCTGGCAGACAGTCGAGACACAGCTACAGATCAGCGTTTAGAAGATCTGGGCGACCCCTTCAGTGTATTTCGTTGCCATGGTATAATGAATTGCGTGCAGGTGTGTCCAAAGGGTTTAAACCCGACGCGAGCAATTGGTCACATTCGAAATATGTTGGTCAAGAAAGCGAGTTAACTTTAGCTGGCTTTTCAGTAGAAGGTCATCTGAGCCAACTAAACTGAAGTTCGTTAGACCATAAAGGATTAACCGTAATGTCTGAACGCCTGATGGAGAAGTTCCTCAGATCGTCCTATTTTTCTGGTGGAAACGCGGCCTACATTGAAAACCTTTATGAAGACTACCTGCACATAAAGGATTCAGTCCCATATGAGTGGAAACAATTTTTCGATAGCTTGCCTTCGTCGAATGACGGTAAATCTCAAGATGTATCTCATGCCACTATAATCCAACACTTTGAACTTTTAGGGCGAAGAAAAGCCCGTCCCACGCCGGCTCCTGGTTCTGGAGGGATCCATCTCGCACACGAACGTAAGCAAGTTCGAGTTGTGCAGTTAATAAGTTCTTATAGATTTCGTGGCCATCAGCGTGCGAAGCTGGATCCACTTGGCTTGATGGAGCGGCAGTTGGTTCCTGATTTGGAGCTAAATTTTCATGGGTTGACACCGGCTGATCTTGAAACTACGTTTCAAACTTCTCCTCTATATATGGGAAAAGAGGAAGCCAAATTGGCGGAAATTATTCAGACTCTTGAAGAGACTTACTGTGGTAGTTTAGGGCCGGAGTTTATGCACATAACCTCTTTTGCGGAGAAACAGTGGCTTGCTGAACGATTTGAAAAGGTACGATCAAAACCTACATATGATGATCAGGCGCGAATTGACGTCTTGGGTCGACTGACTGCAGCAGAAGGATTAGAAAAGCACCTCGACTCAAAATATCCTGGCACTAAACGATTTGGCCTCGAGGGAGGCGAGAGCCTGATACCCATGTTGGATTGCCTAGTGCGAAGTTCAGGAGAATACGGTTGTAAAGAAATAGTCCTTTCTATGGCTCATAGAGGAAGGTTGAACGTGCTGGTCAATGTGCTCGGCAAAAACCCTGCCGAGATGTTCGATGAGTTCGAAGGGAAACGTCTAGTCAATACATCTGGGGACGTTAAGTATCATCAAGGGTTTTCCTCAAATGTTATGACACCGGGTGGTGAAGTGCATCTTGCACTCGGGTTTAACCCATCCCACCTTGAGATCTCTTGTCCAGTTGTTATCGGCTCAGCTAGAGCAAGACAAGATCGAAGAGACGACCCGTTAGGTGAAAAAGTTTTGCCGATTCTTATCCATGGTGACGCTGCTTTTGCCGGACAGGGNGTGGTCATGGAAACGTTCCAGCTTTCNCAGACTCGGGGCTATAAAACAGGCGGAACGATTCATGTCATNATTAATAANCAGGTCGGATTTACCACCAATNGAAGAGAAGATGCGAGGTCGACCGAATATTGCACCGATATCGCCAAGATGGTNCAGGCACCAATNCTNCATGTCAATGGAGATAACCCTGATTCAGTNATGTTTGCNGCTATGTTGGCCATCGATTATCGATATGAATTTGGTAAAGATATNGTCATTGATTTAGTNTGCTATAGAAGGCGTGGACACAATGAAACGGATGAGCCCTCAGCAACCCAGCCNCTAATGTATCANGCAATTAGGCAGCATCCAACNACCAGATCNTTGTATGCCGAAAAGCTTATCAAAGANGGTGTTGTCACCNTAGAACAGTCAGATGACATGAATAATCACTACCGTTNGAGCCTAGATCGTGGTGACTTTGTGGTTCANAACCTNGTAAGNGAGCCAGACGAGACTTTGTTTGTCAATTGGGAGCCNTATNTAAATCATCACTGGCGAACTGANGGTGATACNAAAGTTGATNACTNTGTCCTAAGGNATATTGCGCAAAAAATTAATGAAATACCCGATGGTATCTTGNTNCAACGACAGGTTGCAAAGTTATATGATGATCGTCAAAAGATGGCNACANAAAACATGCCATTGAANTGGGGTATGGCAGANCTTTTGGCTTACGGCACGCTAGNAAAGCAGGGCTATCCGATAAGATTCACTGGGCAAGATGTNAAGAGGGGTACGTTTTCGCATCGTCATGCTGCCATCATAAACCAAGAGAATGGNGAGGAATTTNTTCCCTTGCAGAACATNGGTAATGATCAAGCCGAGTTTAGAATATATGATTCAGTCCTCTCCGAGGAGGCTGTGTTAGCTTTCGAATATGGCTATTCGACAACAAGCCCGAAAGGATTGGTTATNTGGGAGGCCCAGTTTGGTGATTTTGCAAACGGAGCCCAAGTAGTAATAGACCAATTTATCGCNAGCGGCGANCAAAAGTGGGCACGTCTCTCAGGTCTTATCATGCTTCTTCCNCATGGATTCGAGGGTCAAGGCCCAGAACATTCCTCTGCCCGNCTNGAGCGGTTTTTGCAGTTNTGCGCTCAGCANAATATGCAGGTTTGTATCCCTACAACACCTGCTCAGATGTTCCATTTGCTCAGGCGTCAAGCAATCCGTCCCATGAGGCGCCCACTTATCGTCATGAGTCCTAAATGGATNCTTCGTCATAAGGAAGCAACATCCACTCTTGAAGAGCTTTCTTCTGGCGGGTTTCAGGCTGTTATTTCGGAAAATGAAATTGAANCANCAANCGTTAAGCGCNTGATCTTATGTTCGGGTAAAGTCTNCTANCANCTGCTTGAACAGNGNANAGCNNANGNTATNAANGANATAGCAATTGTTCGATTGGAGCAGTTGTATCCGTTTCCACANGAGGAGNTTGATTTGGTGCTTGATTCGATGACAAATCTNCAGNAGGTTCTCTGGTGCCAAGAAGAGCCNATGAATCAGGGTGCTTGGTACAGCAGTCAGCATCACATGAGAAATGCCNTGACNCGCCGCGACCCCGGNTTGGAAATCAGTTTTGTCGGTCGTCAAGGNTCCTCAGCGCCNGCTTCAGGATATATGTCTGCGCATAAAGAAGAACAGATGCAGTTTGTAAATGAAGCATTAAATATNAATATCGACTAGGANATAAGTCATGGCAGCAGAAATCAAGGCACCGAATTATCCNGAATCAATTCAGGAAGGAACGCTCTCTACCTGGCANAAGAGTGAAGGTGANGCGNTAGAACGTGACGAGTTAATCGTAGAGATAGAAACCGACAAAGTGGTACTTGAGGTGGTTGCTCCTGCTAGCGGTAAGCTCATGCAAATTTTGAAANCTGAAGGTGAAGTGGTAGCTAGTAANGAACTGATCGCACGGATTGAGGAAGNNGCTTTTGCCNCCANNGAATCAGGCANCCATAAAACGTCTAAAACGCAAANANAGGCCGATTCGCCTCCGCNNAAATCCNATGCAGTTGTCGCNAATCCAGCAGCTAGAAAGTTGGCNCGTGAATATGATATNGATATTGCTTCNATTCCTGGTACCGGAAAGGATGGAAGAATTACTAAAGAAGATGTAGTANANTATNNNTCCGCAGCNGGTGCNCNANAGAGTNCNTCCGACNCGGNTGAAACCTTGGGNTCTCAAGTTGGTGATCGNGTAGANCGCCGNGTGGCCATGACNCGGATGCGTGCTCGAATTTCAGAACGCCTTCTTGAGGTAACCCACACAACGGCTTCNNTGACCACTTTNAATGAAGTTGATATGTCCTCGCTCATGGATTTGAGNCGACAGTATCAAGATGANTTTACAAAAGTTCANAGCGGAACTCGTTTAGGTTTNATGGGTTTTTTTGTTAAAGCGTCTGTGGAGGCACTCAAGCGGTTTCCTCTNGTNAATGCATCCATTGATGGTGCTGANATTGTNTACCATGGATATCAGGATATAGGGGTTGCNGTGTCTACCGAACGTGGTCTTGTTGTGCCNGTGCTTCGCAATGCGGAAAATATGAGTATTGCCTCTGTAGAGAGTGGGATATCAGAATATGCNTCTAAAGCAAAAGAAGGTAAATTAACTATCGAAGAAATGACCGGCGGTACCTTTACGATTACNAATGGTGGNGTGTATGGNTCACTATTGTCTACACCTATNATAAATCCACCACAAACGGCCATTCTNGGTATGCACAAGATTCAGGAGCGACCTATAGCTCTCCATGGTGAGTCNGTCATNCGACCTATGATGTACCTTGCGTTGTCTTATGATCANAGACTCATTGACGGAAAGGAGGCGGTACAGTTTTTAGTGACCGTGAAAGAATTGATTGAAAATCCGGCTAAGATATTACTTGAGATTTAANNCTTAATNCATTGAAAAGGAANTGGAATGTCTGATAATTTTGATGTCATCGTTATAGGAAGTGGGCCTGCTGGATATGTTGCCGCTATTCGGGCTGGTCAATTAGGTATGANTGTGGCGTGTATAGAAAAATGGCGGTCTCCAAACGGAGCATNTGTTAATGGTGGAACATGCCTAAATGTTGGCTGCATTCCCTCNAAAGCTCTCCTCGATAGCTCGCACAAGTATTATGATGCGTTAAAAAAACTTGGCAAGCATGGAATAACCACTGGCGCGGTTAAGATAGATATAGCCGAAATGATGGGNAGAAAGGACAAGATAGTTTCTCAATTGACCGGAGGNATTGGTCAACTATTCAAGGCNAATAATGTAANCGGNCTCTATGGNACAGCNAAATTNNTGTCAAANAAAGAAGTTCAATTCGTGANTCATGATGGTGAGGAGNCAATNATTAAAGCTCCNCGCGTCGTANTAGCCGCAGGTTCAGTGCCAATCGAGATTCCCGCAGCACAAACGGACGGNGATTTTATAGTTGATTCGACTGGGGCACTCGAGTTTTCTTCAGTGCCAGAACGTCTNGGCATNGTGGGTGCAGGTGTAATTGGACTCGAATTGGGTTCGGTTTGGTCAAGATTAGGATCTGAAGTGGTANTGATAGAAGCNTTAGANGATTTTCTTCCAGTNATGGATAAGGANATAGCGAGAGAATCATTAAAGATTTTTGCTGGTCAAGGACTCGATATCCGNTTGGGAGCGCGNGTGACCAAGACCTCTGTTAAAGCGAAAAAAGTTCATTTGTCCTATCAGTCCAATGATCTAACGGAGCAAAAAGAGGTCTTTGACAAGCTCATTGTCTGTGTGGGTCGCCGACCTTTTGTCGACAATTTGCTTGCCCCAGATTGTGGTATTGATCTGGATGAAAGAGGTACTATATTGGTAAATAATCAATGTGAAACAAACATTGAGGGTGTTTATGCGATCGGCGACCTAGTGAGGGGACCTATGCTTGCGCATAAAGGTTCAGAAGAGGGCATTATGGTTGCAGAGCGTATGGCAGGTCATAGCGCCCAGCTTAACTATGATGTGGTACCAAACGTAATCTATACGCATCCTGAAGTCGCCTCTGTCGGCCAGACAGAAGAGGAGGTGAAGGTATCGGGGAAAGGCTATAATGTGGGGGTATTCCCTTTCGCGGCAAGTGGAAGAGCGTTAGCGGCTGATGATTCGCAAGGGATGGTTAAAATGATCGCTTGTGAGACCACTGATCGAATTTTGGGATGCCATATTGTCGGCCCTAGTGCGGCAGATCTTGTGCAGCAGGTGGCTATAGCGATGGAATTTGGGTCTAGTGCTGAAGACCTTGGTATGACGGTGTTTGGCCATCCGACACTCTCTGAGGTCGTGCATGAGGCGGCGCTTGCAGTCAATGGAAATGCTATACACAAAGTGAATCGGAAACGAAGTTGAGAGTTAGTTGTTTTTTCCTATGCTCTCGCGCAGATCCGCTTGTTAACAAACTCTTACTTTATTTTTTGGGAAATTTCTTATGAATCTCCATGAATATCAGGGGAAAAACTTATTTGCTGAATATGGTCTCCCTGTGACACAAGGCATCGCTGCTGAGAGCGTTGAAGAGGCCATATCTGCAGCTGATGCTATCGGTGGAGATCAATGGATGGTTAAAGTGCAAGTGCATGCTGGTGGAAGAGGAAAAGCTGGTGGCGTTAAACTTGCGACCTCCAAGAGCGATATTAAGGAATTTGCTGATAAGTGGCTAGGCCAAAGAATGATAACCCATCAGACGGGCCCAGACGGGCAACCGGTCAGTCGTATTTTGGTTGAGGCGGTTACAGAAATTGCTCGCGAATATTATCTGGGAGCCGTCGTGGATCGGTCTACTCGGCGCGTCGTATTTATGGCGTCTACTGAAGGGGGTGTGGAGATTGAGAAGGTCGCCCTAGAGACTCCAGAGAAGATTTTGAAGGCTGCGATCGATCCTATGACGGGGGCGCAACCTCATCAGGGCAGGGAGTTTGCTTTTAAACTGGGTTTAGATGGATCGCAAATCAAACAATTTGTAAAAATCTTCATGGGCCTAGCAAAAATGTTTGTAGAGAAAGATTTGTCACTATTGGAAATCAACCCACTTGTGCTCACCACTGATGGGAACATGCATTGTCTTGATGCGAAAGTTGTGGTAGATGGTAATGCTTTATTCAGGCAAATCAAATTCAAAGAGATGCACGATCCATCACAAGAGGATCCTCGAGAAGCCCAAGCCTCCGCATGGGACTTAAATTATGTTGCATTGGATGGGTCTATCGGATGCATGGTGAATGGAGCAGGTTTGGCTATGGGGACAATGGATATTGTTCAATTAAATGGTGGTTCTCCAGCGAACTTTTTGGACGTCGGAGGTGGCGCGACTAAGGAACGTGTTGCGGAGGCATTTAAGATAATATTATCTGATGAGAAGGTTAGAGCGGTGCTCATCAATATATTTGGGGGTATCGTGCGATGTGACTTGATTGCAGAAGGAGTTATTGGAGCAGTAAAAGATGTTGGGGTGGCAGTCCCGGTAGTCGTTCGCTTAGAAGGGAATAATGCGGACTTAGGTTCTCAGAAGTTGGCTGAGTCAGGGCTTGACATTATAGCTGCTAATGGGTTGGCTGAAGCTGCAAAACTGGTAGTTCAAGCAGCGAAGGGGCTCTAAATATGTCGATACTTGTAAACGAAAACACAAAAGTAATTTGTCAAGGGTTTACCGGCAGCCAGGGTACCTTTCACTCTGAGCAGGCTATTGAATATGGCACGAGGATGGTTGGGGGCGTTACACCTGGCAAGGGGGGAACTATTCATCTTGGCTTGCCGGTATTTAATACAGTAAATGAAGCTGTGAAAGAGACCGATGCCGAGGCATCAATCATTTACGTTCCGGCCTCATATTGTAAGGATTCCATTCTTGAGGCGGCAAACGCGGGAATAGAGCTGATTGTGTGCATAACGGAAGGCATACCGACCCTGGATATGTTGGAATGTAAAGTTAGATGTGACCAATTGGGGGTGCGTTTGATAGGACCTAACTGTCCAGGAATTATTACGCCCGGTGAGTGTAAAATGGGGATAATGCCGGGTAATATACACTTGCCAGGGAAGACTGGGATTGTGTCACGCTCAGGGACTCTAACTTATGAAGCTGTGAAACAGACTACTGATCACGGTTTCGGTCAATCTACGTGCGTTGGGATTGGCGGCGATCCCATTCCCGGTTCTAGTTTTATAGATATTTTAACCTTGTTTGAACGAGATGCTGATACGGAAGCCATTGTGATGATCGGCGAAATTGGGGGAACAGCTGAGGAAGAAGCTGCCGTGTTCATTAAAGACAATGTTGACAAACCTGTTGTGTCATATATTGCCGGTATTACAGCACCTCCCGGAAAACGGATGGGGCATGCAGGAGCTATCATATCCGGTGGTAAAGGCACAGCCGAGGAGAAATTTGCAGCTTTACATGATGCTGGGGTCATGACCGTTCGAAGCCTGGCAGAGATTGGAGCAGGGCTCAAAGAGATTGCAGGTTGGTAGTTTTTTATTTGAATTGTAGGTTTAATGAAAGTTTCGAGAACGTATTTTCGTCCTATACAAAAGTTCGCTGCAGTCAATCAATTCTTTAGCAATTATGTGAACTACCGGACCATCACACTCGATGGTACCTTTTACCATTAGTAATTGTGCTTTTAAGAGTGCCTGGCGGTATTCTTTCTGCACGTTTTTCCAGATTATAATATTACTATTGCCAGTTTCATCTTCTAGGGTAAGAAATATAACGCCGGATTTGGTCCCAGGACGTTGCCGCCCAGTTACGATCCCAATAATACTTACCCAGCTTCGATTTCCTAGTTTCGAGAGTTCAATGTGGCGATAGCATTTCCTCAGGATTGAGAATTTTTCTCTTAATATGCTTATGGGATGTCGCCCCAATGACAACCCCATACTGTTGTAGTCAGCATATAAGTTTTCTATTTCATCAGGCGGTAAAAGCTGCTTCTCAGGATAATTGCTAGATAGTGGATTGGTATCCTGCTGTAAACTTCCGGGCGACATCCTGTTTATGGCATTCAGTATCGGATATTGGTTGGTCGTTTCAAGCGCTTTCCAATATGCTTCACGGCGATGTTCGGATAGTGAATCAAAAGCCCCGCAGGAACTTAGTAGCGTTAGGAAACCATCTGATATAGAAGTTTTTTCTGAAAAATCTCTAATGCTAGTAAAATAAGATATATTATAGGATGTTGATTTCCGCGCGCTCATAATGCGCTGAGCGATATTCTGAGACATTCCCTTGATTAGCCTATAACCGAGTCTCAGAGATGGCTGAGATAAATCTTCAGGGTTCTCTTCTAGACTATGATCCCAGTTGCTATGATTGACATCTACTGGTCGCACTGGGACATTATGGCGTAAAGCATCTTGCACTAACTGTGAGGGGCTATAAAACCCCATGGGTTGACTATTTAGAATCGCACAATAGAAGGCGGCTGAATGGTGGCATTTTAACCAGGCCGAAAAGTAGGCCAGCAGCGCAAAGCTTGCCGAGTGGGATTCAGGGAAACCATATACGCCAAATCCTTGAATTTGTTTAAATAAGCGTTGCGCAAATTCTAATGAGTAACCTCTATTTTGCATCCCTGTAACGAGTTTCTTTTCAAAGTTAGAAAGTCGATCATTTCTTCCCCAGCTGGCCATGGAACGACGTAATTGATCAGCCTCTCCGCCTGAAAATCCTGCTGCTACCATAGCTAACTTTATAACTTGCTCTTGAAATATTGGGACACCCAGCGTACGTTGCAAGACTGTTTTTATCTCTGGGTTTGGATATTTAATTTTTTCGAGACCTTGTCGTCTTCGTAAGTAAGGGTGAACCATCTCACCTTGAATAGGTCCAGGTCGAACTATGGCTATTTCGATTACCAAGTCATAAAAACAGCGGGGCTTGAGGCGAGGTAACATAGCCATCTGCGCACGTGATTCAACCTGGAAGACACCAACGCTATCTGCATTGCAGAGCATGTCATAGGTTGCTTTGTCTTCCTTGGGTATGGAGTCTAAGGAAAGTATAGTATTTTTGTGGCATTCATTTACTAGATTCAAACAGCGGCGAATAGCCGTCAGCATTCCTAGTCCTAAGATATCTATTTTTAACAATCCAAGTGTCTCGATATCTTCTTTGTCCCATTGAATTACAGTGCGATTAGGCATACTTGCATTTTCTACAGGTACAAGTGTACTTATTGGATTATCAGTAATAATAAAACCACCAACATGTTGAGAAAGATGTCTGGGCGTGCCGATAATTTCTTGTAACAAGCTATAAAAATAGTTCGATAGCCGTCCATTGTGATCAAGTCCTATTTCTTTAAAGCGTTTAGTCAGATCTTTACTCTTCTCCCACCAAGACATAGATTGGCTAAGTTGCTCAATAAACAGAGGATCTAGCCCCAAAGCTTTGCCGACATCCCGAACTGCACTGCGTGGTTTATAGGTGATTACAGTAGCTGCTAAAGCAGCTCTCTCACGAGTATATTTTTTATATATATATTGAATAACTTCTTCACGACGTTCGTGTTCAAAATCGATATCGATATCTGGAGGTTCATTGCGTTCTCTAGAAATAAATCTTTCAAATAAAAGTGAGACTTGTTCGGGAGAAACTTCGGTAATAAATAAACAATAGCAAACTATAGAGTTAGCAGCAGATCCGCGGCCTTGACAAAGAATATTATTGTTGCGAGCAAAATCAACAATGTCATAGACCGTTAAAAAATAAAATTCATAACCAAGTTCGGCAATGATTTTTAGTTCATACCCTATTTGTTTCAGAATCTTGGAGCTTGCGCCTCGAGGCCAGCGTTTTTCAATCCCAATCTCTACTAAATGTTGTAGTTGTTGTGTTGGAGTTAGATGCTTCGCTACGACCTCTTTTGGATATTCATAACGCAGTTCATCAAGACAGAAAGTGCAGCGTTGGGCGATTTTTAGTGTTTCTGTGATTAATGAAGGCGGATAGATTTTTTTTAAGTATGATAAGGGCCGTAGATATCGTTCCGCATTGGAAAAGCGTCGCAGACCTAGCTCCATAACGGAACAGTTATATTTGATAGCAGTTAAAGTATCCTGTAGTGCCCTACGTTGCTTGCAATGCATGTGAACATCACCGGAGGCTACCATTGGAATTTCCCATAAAGTAGCTAGATTGTACAAATAACGATAATCTGCTGATTCAGCACCATTGAGCAAATGCTCAACTCCAATCCATAAACGTCCACGGAACCATTTAATTAGTTTCGTGGCGATTTGATTGTCATTTCTGGGATGTTTTGATGGCAGCCAGATTACTAGACTGTTATGGAGATTATGTTGGATGTCAGACCACTTTATCTGATATTCCCCTTTTTCGCTCCGTCTGCGTGCCAAAGTAATAAGGGAAGATAATTCAGAATATGATTGTTGGTTCGTTACCAAAGAAATTAATCTGTGTCCGTCGAGTTTGAATTCGCTGCCAAGGATTAAATGTAAGTTTGACCCTTGAGCAGCTGCATGAGCTTTAACTACTCCAGCTAAGGAGCACTCATCAGTAATTGCTAAAGCTTGGTAACCGAGGCTCTTAGCCGTCTTTATCAAATCCGCAGGATGTGATGCNCCACGTAAAAAACTATAGTGACTNAAACAATGTAATTCAGCATAACTCATTATGTGATTCTANCAAATTAACTGTATAAATATACAGTTAATTTGNTAGAATCACATGCAACTACTCATATTCTTACGTATACTAATCATANAGTTNATTTAACCATAATATTCATANTCAGAACTAAATTGCTGGTTGTCGANAATATCTTTCCCATAATTATNCGCATGGAGTCTTATTTAAATGGAACAACCGAAGAACTACGAGAAAGTATCNATCTATGGGCTAGATCAACCGCAACGTGAACAGCTATTANAGGCACAACGCGAATGTGTTTTTAACTGGTGTACTAAGGACAGCTGGCCGATGGGGGTCATAATGACNATGTTATGGCANGGTAATAAAGCATGGTTAACATGTTCTGAGCAGCGTCATCGAGTGTCTGCCGTGAGAAGAAATCCAAAGGTATCAGTAGTCCTGACAAGCAAGGGTACTNCGTTAGGGCCTAATAAAACTATCACTATTAAAGGTACTTGCATAGTCCANAACAGNCGAGAAATTAAGGATTGGTTCTATCCTAAATTTGCTTTGAGACGTTGTGATGGTGACCAAACTGCAGCGCANGATTTTTTGGAAAAATTGGACTCTCCTCTAAGAGTTATTCTNGAAGTGAGGCCNGAAAAATATATCACCTATGATGGTGANAAANTGGAAGCTCACACANGAGGANTACTTGATCAAAGTAAGTTAACTGCGATGTCTGAATCCGATGCCAAGCGACATAATNTAATTCAGGCTAAAAAATCCCAAAATAACTCGCTGTAGATCTTTTTTNNNATTTAATTAATNGTTAGCAGGACGNGGCTGCAGCGAGAGCCTGATCAATATCTGCNATAATGTCGTCAACATGCTCTATACCNACAGATATTCGAACNAAATCAGAAGTTACACCTGCACGTTNTAACTCNTCGTCCCGNAGCTGTCGGTGAGTGGTACTAGCTGGGTGGCAGGCTAATGTTTTTGCATCTCCGATATTCACNAGTCTCTTTATCATTTTTAAGGCATCTATGAACTTTGTTCCTGACTTTTCTCCGCCTTCAATGCCAAAACTTATGATGGCCGACGGTTTGCCGGC
This sequence comes from Porticoccaceae bacterium, assembly GCA_002591625.1. GTDB lineage: Bacteria > Pseudomonadota > Gammaproteobacteria > Pseudomonadales > Porticoccaceae > TMED48. The sequence continues at coordinate 28,232 of PCDB01000023.1, read as the reverse complement.
GCATATTTTCTTAGCAAGGCTGTGATATTTATCCTCTTGAAGGCCGGCGTAATTGACCCACAAAACTTGATCNTGATTTTGAAGNTGCGTGGCAATCGACATCGCATTTTCGACATGCCGCTCCATTCTAAGAGCCAATGTTTCCAANCCTTGNAGGATATTGAAGGCATTGAANGGCGATAGTGCGGCTCCCATGTTTCGGAGTGGAACAACNCGNGCTCGCAATATAAAAGGGACATCAGATGCATCAGCATAGATAACGCCATGATAAGAGGGATCTGGAATATTAAATTGTGGAAATCGTGGATTATCTTTCCANGGAAAATCGCCGGATTCGACAATAATTCCACCAATCGTAGTACCATGCCCTCCGATATATTTNGTTAGTGAGTGGACGACTATGTCCGCNCCATGATCNAAAGGTCGACACANATAAGGAGTNGGTACTGTATTATCCACAATCACAGGAATACCGTGCCGATGGGCCATCTCCGANAGTAATGGTATGTNGATCACATTTCCNGCGGGATTTCCGATAGATTCACAAAATATTGCTTTGGTCCTATCGTCGATTTCAGCTTCTAACGCCTTTATATCATCGCCTGATGCCATGCGAACCCATATCCCTTGTTGCGGCAANGTATGNGCGAATAGGTTGTAAGTTCCCCCATATAACTGATTTACGCTGACGATATTATCACCTGCANAGCAAAGCGTATTAATCGNGGCAGTTATNGCAGNCATNCCGGAAGCCANACACAAAGCAGCAGCNCCACCTTCTGCCGCTGCTATTCGNTGCTCTAGNACATCACACGTGGGATTCATTATCCTAGAATAAATATTTCCGGGCTCNGCAAGATTAAATAAATCTGCACCATGCTGNGTATCACGAAAGCTATATGAAGTGGTTTGGTAGATNGGAACTGCGACGGCATTTGTAGTTGGGTCGTCGTTAAAGCCAGCATGAATTACTTGCGTCTCGAATTTCATATATTNTCTCCGTNCATAGGAATATNTCTNATAAAGGGGNCTATTGTGTCGNGTTTNGATATAATATAAAAGTTTAANTNTNNATATACATATTCATTTCTAATATANNNGGNAGNCGGTATTTTNAANCAATATATATTNCAACTTGCTCGACACTNGATCTNATATTGTCTTANAATNCNCGATNATATTTGGTGCAGTTNTGCTGAATAATTAACAATATTCTAGGAATCAAGNTAATGTCTCANTCCAAAAAGACCAATATTGGAATGGCGCAGACCATACTCAAACGAGCAGAGCTCTCTCCCGANGCANAAGCGTTAACATTTGANGGTAAGTCACAGACTTTTGCTGAATTTGGAGAGCGCATAAGAAGTATNGCTGGNGTATTGAGAGACGGTGGAGTTTGCCANGGCGACCGAGTTGGTTATATAGGATTAAACCNCCCCGGTTTCCTGGAAACACTCTATGCATGTGGGTGCCTTGGGGCAATNTTTGTTCCACTAAATTTTAGATTGACCGGACCGGAGGTTCGCTTCATTGCAAATGATGCNGGCATTCAAACTATNCTTGCTGATGATAATTTCATAGCCCTGATTGATGATCAAAAANATCATCTTCATTGCAGACGATATATCTCGATAGANGACGATGCTAAAGGGTGGGATAGGCTAGAGACTCTTTTGACTGATAGAGAACCGCTATCCCTGATTGAACATGTTAGTGAAGATGATATTGCTCTTATCATGTATACCTCAGGGACTACGGGTTTGCCAAAAGGAGCGATGCTGACTCACGGTAATATCTTTTGGAATACTGTCAACGTATGTTTTATTGAAGAAAACATGAAGGGTGCTTCNCTGACCTGTGCTCCTCTTTTTCACATAGGNGGCCTTAATGTCACGACCCATGCGTCACTGGCNAAGGGAATTGAAGTTATTCTCCACAGAAGCTTTGANCCNGGGGNTGTTCTGCAAGACATCGAAAAATATAAAGTATCAACTATGTTTGGTGCNCCTACAATGTTTTTGATGATGGCNCAACATGAAGCCTTNGAGACTGCNGATTTCAGTAGCATTATCTCTGTGACATGCGGNGCCGCTCCCGTTCCTGTTNCTCTTATTGAAACATATGCCGCCAAAGGGGTGAGTTTCTGTCAGGGGTATGGCCTTACCGANACTGCGCCTTTTGCAAGTATATTGTCCAGTAATTTAGCCACTAAAAAGATAGGATCAGCNGGCCTTGCTCCTATGTATACTGAGCTACGAATTGTAGANNAGGACAATAAACCGCTTCGAGCTAATGAGNGAGGAGAAGTGTGTATAAAAGGACCAAATGTTATGAAAGGCTATTGGAATCGTCCTGATGCTACGGCTGAGGCGATTGATGAACTGGGCTGGTTCCATAGTGGCGATATCGGATACTTAGATCAGGAAGGCTTTTTATATATCTGTGATAGAGTAAAAGATATGGTGATTACCGGTGGTGAGAATGTCTATCCAGCAGAGATNGAAAANATTCTTTACGGTCATNAAGCTATTGCCGAGGTNGCAGTAGTTGGTATGCCCGATGAAAAATGGGGTGAAGCGGTAGTAGCAGTGGTTGCTTTGAATCCGGACACAGAGCTCAGTCTAGAAGANCTAAGGAAATATGCTGAANCTAAACTCGCCCGATACAAGCTCCCGAGTAGATTGCATATAGTGGANANTTTGCCGCGTAATCCTGCAGGCAAAGTTCAAAAGTTTCTNCTCCGAGAGCAGCTCGCTAAGGGGTAATCNTTTTTTATCCAAATATACCATGTATGAACCAATGCTTACTCTGGGTGTCTCGGTACAACCAGTANCGTGAACCTTTNTCATTGCAGGCTAGGTAGTAATCTCTTTGTTGATCACTTCTCCACCAGTTATCGCAAAGTCTCTCTGGACCACTTAGTATTGATAGAGGTCGATGCCAAAATAAAGTATTCCCATTATTTTTAATTGGAAGTGGGCTAGTCAGCAACCAGAGTGGCTTAGGGATATCTTTTTTATCTCCTCGTGNGGCTAAGAATTGTTTTTCGTTAATCAAGTTAGCTTTTTCAGGCAAATATTCTGCGTGTATGGACGGTTGTGAGAGAGCNGTATTTCCCAATCTAGCAGTGAGTTGATCGATTAGTTCATTCTTTCTTGAAACATTCTTATCATCAAAGAAATCTAAACTATCATCTAGTGCTGAGATAAATTGGTNACTCTCTAATAGAATCTTTGTAATACTATGTGGTAACTCTANCTGCTCTAGTTGCAGCCGGCTAACCGAGAAGAGATTACTGCTATTGCGTTGTGCCTTAGAAAACTTTACATGCATAGATGTTGAGTCGCCAAGCAATGGAAAGAAATACCAATGAATTTCTTGGCACAAATTATTTTGAGCTTTTAAATATTCGCAAAGTCGGAGTAGTAGAGTTTTCATAGGCACATGTAAAGCTTCCTTGCTGTACATTCCATCAGGATTGTGCATNCAATCACTAAATTTATTNGGTACGGTAAAAAGAGTGTATGAGTCGGGTTTTACACCAGTTAATAGGTCAAGTTGTAATGTTAATTCATGCTCAAATCGATTGCTGATGGTACTGCGCGGCAACTTTAGAACNTCATCNACTGTATTCAANCCTAGCTGTTTAAGNTGCTTATGATTTCTTGGACTTAGTTTTAATGAATCTAGTTTTATGATGCGCGATTGCGCGATTAAATAATCGGCATCCGGTACATGTTTCTGAAAATCAAATCTACAGTTCAAATATGCCGACANGGGTGTATGCCCCATACCATTGATTAGTTTCGAAGAGTACTTGCTCATTTGAGAGTGCAACTGCTGCAATAAATTGTCGTAGTTGCCATATAATCTCTNGCATTGAGATATCTCTATTAAAAGGCCTAGTTGATTATANGATACTACTGTAGGAGTAAATTGATAAGCAATCAGTGCTAATCTTTCCAGATGATATTCTTCTTTGCNTAGCTCACGATTTTTTATTTGTAAGTCAGGACATAAAGCCAGTGCAGTAGATAGCGACATCTTGTTGTCAATGCCATANTTTTCAGCCTCGGCATTGCAGCAATAAATACGTTTTATTTGCCGTTTTTGACAAATAATAGCGATAGGTGTGTTACATTTTTGTTTAACCAACTGAACTGTTAGAGCATCCAGCGCAAGTCGTGGGAAGCAGAGATAGATCCAGATTTCTATTTTTTTGAATNCTATAGAGCTTGTTCTATCTGGATTAGCTTTGAATTTTTNTATCATTTCATATGTTCGAAATATTTTTTTCGCTGCCATCTTGCCTAAGTGATAAATATTTTTCTGGGAAAGAAGAATAGACAGGAGCTAATAATTTGTTCAATGGGATGTGTTTGATAGGTGCTTCTATTTGTTTGATATGTATGCTTTTCCCATCGTATTCCCCTTTTAACTTACGGACGACAACGATGAGTTCGTGTAGCTTTGCACTGTATATTTCTAAGCGTAAAGCAGCCGGTGATGCCCCAGATAGGGTGTTTATATGNTTAAACAAGAAAATATGNTGTTGATTGTCTANTGCTGCAATTTTTAATTTTCGTAGGTCGCTATAGCGAGGNATGTGATTACCTGCCCAGGCCAGTAAGAGCGAGCCATTACGCATTACAGTCTCTGCTGTCCATAACCATTCATCGTATTTTTGACTTCGTACTATTAATACTTGCCTTAAATTAATATTTGCTTCTTCCCATGCGGGTGCATAAAGTTGATAGGGGGGATCGAGCAAGACGCAGAGCCCATCATTTTGAGTATGATTCTCTAGTGTCGGTAGTAGCAAGTTTAGTTCCCCAATTCCTTCTTGACGGCTAACCAGTTCCACTAATTCAGCTTTTGGCCAACCACCTTTAAGTAATACATCAAGATCTCGATGACCGGTCGGAAGATTATTTTTTGGTGCAAGCTTACTACTGCCACGCCAGATAGATAGATTTAACAAAAGGTTATTGAGTATTTCAGAATTATGCATAATCCTCACCTATACTGTTAATATATACAGTATAGGTGAGAAAGTCACTTATATTTACATATAAAATATATATTGCTGCCAATGCACTGAAATTGTCAGTTGCTCATCAGTTTTTGACCATGAAAACCCGACCGATTACCTAACAAGCAAATTTAAAACAGTGTATTACGATGCACTTGCCAGAGGTTGGGGTGACAATCGATAAGGTGGCAAGTAAGCTGAATGCTTCCAGAAATACTTACAACGCCGTCTTAGTGATCGTGGAACCAATTTCTTGAAAATTCTGTAAAAAGTTCGTCTATGTGCGGCGATCCGTAATTGTCTGATAACTGTCTTGCGATAAGTGAGATTGCTTTTTATTTGGTTATTCCGATCAAGGATCGTTCCCAAATGCCTTTTAGAATTGGCATGGTATTTCTCCGAGGGATCGCAGGGATTGACGTAGAATAGCTCTTGACATTTCTTAGCATAATTTGACGTTAATTAGCTTTACCTATATTGGTCTCAAATCTATCATCTGTGGTGTGACTGATTAAGTGTTTTTTATGAAAAGGAGAATTTCTAATGTCGCTGGACTTTGATAGTGCCCGCCTCCCGAATCCATATCTAAAAAGCGAACATGAGGAGTGGCGTACTCAGGTGCGACGGTTTTTTGATCGGGAAGTTATTCCCTATGCCGAGGAGTGGGATGAAGAGGGTTGTATCCCTGAAGCACTATGGCCAAAGGCCGCCGAGGTTGGTATTTTAGGGCTTGGATACCCAGAAAGATATGGCGGCATCGAAGAGGATATCGATATTTGGCATCAAATGATTCTCAACGAGGAGCTGGCACGAATTGGTGTTGGTGGAATAAGTGCTACGTTAATGGTGCATGGTATAGCGTTGCCTCCGCTCGTGAACTATGCAAGTGAAGCTCTCGCAGATGAAGTAATCCCCCCGATTCTGGGAGGACATAAAAGAATATCACTCGCAGTTACAGAGCCATCAGCCGGTTCGGATGTGGCTCAATTGCAGACGACCGCTCGTCTTGAGGGCGGTTATTATGTAGTAAATGGATCAAAGATGTATATCACAGGAGGAATGAATGCTAACTGGTTTACGACAGCCGTTCGCACCGGTGGCTCGGGGGCTTCAGGGATATCAACACTTCTGATCCCATCGGATTTGCCAGGGGTTTCACGAAAATTGCTCGATAGAAAGCAGGGCTGGTGGTGTTCTGATACTGCCACGATTTATTTTGACAATGTCATCGTCCCAAAAGAAAACCTCATTGGTATGGAAAATAATGGATTTGAAGTTATCATGACCAACTTCAACTCAGAACGATTAGCTATGGCTGCGGGGATGGAGGCTTTTTCACGGGTCTGCCTTGAGGACGCCGTACAGTGGTCACGGAATCGAAAAACATTCGGAAAGAGACTCTGTGATCATCAAGTGATCCGCCATAAAATTGCCGAAATGAAGCAGCGAATTAACGCGACTAACGCCTATCTTCAAGCAGTATGCGCTCAGGTTGCCCAAGGTTTTGAAAACGCTGGTGACATAGCGCTTCTCAAAGTGCAATGTAGCCAGACTATGGAATTTTGCGCGCGAGAGGCTATGCAGATTCTTGGAGGCATGGGTTATATGCGAGGTAGCAGAATAGAAAGGATTTATCGTGAAGTAAGGGTAAATGCGATAGGTGGGGGATCAGAGGAAATTATGCGCGACCTTGCAGCGAGACAATTCGGACTATAAGTACAATGTTATCTGTTTGTCGCGGCAAACCCTAACACTTGAGAACAGGACTACATGTCGACTAGTTAGCCAGAGTAGACTGATCGCTATTAGATGCAGACACTTAAATCAACAAATATTTAGGCCTAAAGAGTGCCTTTAGGCCTCAAAAATAAAATTCAGTTACGCAAGAATAGGACCAAGCTTCATGGCGATACTCATGTCCCCCTCGATACGGAGTTTCCCTGACATAAAAGCGGCAGTACCATCTAACTCGCCCGATGCCATTTCCATAAAATTTTCAATACTTATTATCATTGTGCATTGTGCATCGGCATTATCATTGTTAACGACATTTGGAGATTCAGTTGCATCGAGAAATAGGCAACCGTCGTCCCCAAAATCAAATTTAACGCTGGCGCCTAGGCCACAATCTGATCCTACCTTTTCTCGTAACCCTGCTGTTACAGTTTCTAATGACATTCGAGTATTCCTCTCGTCTGATATGATTCTATTGAAGGTCAAATGCGCTAATTAGTAATGGATTAGACGCAGCGTAACTTTAAGAATGCGTCGCCTGAAAATCAAGTCATAACTGGTTTTTGATAAGATATTTTTATAAGTTTTTCAATAATTAAATATTTATTTAACGTTTATTTTTGTTTAATTTATAGTTTGGCTAAATTACTTAGCGATTTGAATTCTTTGTTTTTTGAATGATTGAAACTAGTCATCTACTGATTAACCAATCTGTTTCAAGCCGGTTGTTGAGATACACTAGGGAGAAGTTTAACGACGTTTTGTAGCTTAACCTTAAGCTGTCTCAAACGCTTAAAAAAATTATTAGTGTCGAGCTCTTTAAGTTTTAAATCGATTGTGAAAATTTTGGAAGTTAATTGATGGAAGCAAACCCGACAATTGATATGCGTGATGGCGAAGAACTCGATTTGGTAAAGTTAGATCAGGTTTTAAAAGAGGTAATGCCCTCACTTAATGGGCATCCAAAAGTAAGACAATATGCTTCAGGCAATTCTAATCTGACATATCTAGTTAGTTATGCTAATAGAGAAATCGTTCTTCGGCGACCGCCTCTTGGGAAAAAGGCCATATCAGCTCACTCTATGTTAAGGGAATATCGTGTGCTGACTGGGTTGCATAAGGTATATAGTTCGGTACCAAAATCCATTTTCTATACTGCTGATGAATCGCTTTTAGGTGCAGAGTTTTATCTCATGGAAAAAGTTGATGGCGTTTTGGTGAAAAGTAGCTTTCCAGAGTCATGGAATTTTAATAATTCTGATCGCTACAAATTTTGTCAAATTATTTTTGATAAATTAATCGAGCTACATCTGCTCAATTATTCTGCAGCAGGTCTTGACAATTTCGGAAAACCAGACGGTTATACGGAGCGTCAAATCTTGGGCTGGAATCGACGTTACTTGGCATCTTTGACTGAGGATGTCCCTGATTTCCAGGATGTGCGGGATTGGTTACAGTCACATATCCCAGCTGAGACGAGCGCAAAGTCGATAGTTCATGGAGACTTCCGGATTGATAATGTTATGGTTGATACAAAAGATCCTTTTAATGTTGTTGCTGTTTTAGATTGGGAAATGGCTGCTTTGGGCGATCCCCGAATGGATCTGGCCAATTCCATGGCGTATTGGTTCCAGCAGGGCGATCCAGATGAGCTTCGAGCAATGAAAAATCAACCGTCGGACGCTAGTGGCATGATGAGGCGTGATGAGATTCTGGATTATTATTTTAGTAAAACAGGCTTTGAGACAAAGCACTGGGATTTTTATGAGGTCTATGGATATTTTCGACTGGCTGTAATATCCCAGCAGTTATATTATCGATTTGTCAACAAGCAGACAAAAGACTCTCGTTTTTCGAAACTTGGCGAAGTGGCCTCGCATCTGGGACGTCATTGCCAAAAACTTATAAAACGATCTTTCCTCTAGGGTTAGCAAAATGAGAACGCGAAAACAATAATGCATCACAAAGTGCTGTCTCTGAGGTCCTATTGGATACTGTTTTTTCTCCTTCTGCTAAATATCCTTAATATGCTTGACCGAACACTATTGATTGCCTTTGGTCCTCAAATTGTTGATGATCTCGAGCTTAGCGATACTCAGTATGGACTTCTAACCGGCTTTGTCTTCAACACGTTTTATTGTTTTTTTGGCCTTCTGATGGGAACATTGGCAGATAGAGTCAATCGGGTAAGACTAATTGCTTTCGGATTAATTATTTGGAGCGGATTGACAGCCGTTTCTGGTGCGGCAAAAAATTTTTATCAAATAGGATTGGCAAGATTATTTGTTGGTATCGGCGAATCGGTTATGACACCTTCTGCGATATCAATCATGGCAGATTTGTTTCCGAACGAAAAGCGCGGAGCTGCTGCGGGGATTTATTATCTAGGAATACCTTTTGGTGCTGGAGGTGCTTTTTTCATAGCGGGAATCCTGGGGCCAACTTGGGGTTGGCGAAATTGTTTTTATTTTCTTGGCGCCATCGGTATCTCTGCAACATTATTCCTGCTTGCTCTTAGGGACCCTCCCAGAGGTGTGTGGGACAGAGATTCTCAAGAAAACTCTGGAGATAGCAGCAAACAGTCTTTCCTTAAGGTATTAAGCAACATTGTCGAGATTCTTAAGGATTCTAGGGCACTTATTTGGATCTTGCTGGGCTCGATTGCGATTCATATTCCGATTGGGGCAGGTGCGTTCAACATGATTTGGATGCAAAGTGAGCGGGATTTTGATGAGTCCGTTGCAATTCTCTATGGAGTCTATTCGACTATATTCATGACCATCGGAATGCTTTCTGGTGGACTTCTCAGTGACGTCTACACTAGACACTTTCGGGGAGGGCGAGCCCGATTTTTGGCTTTATTTATGTTGGCATTGACACCATTTACCGTTGGTTTTCGTTTCTGGGACCCAGAATCGATCTTTTTCTATATTGGATTGAGTGCCATTTTAATTTTTGGAGGTGCTTTTTTTGGTCCTGCATTTTCGTTGGTACAGGATTTATGTCCACCAAGGAGTCGAGGTGTCATGACAGCAGTTGCTCTGGTAGCGATGAATTTCCTTGGAGTTGGGTCGGGAGCTCTCATCCTTGGTATGTCGTCAGATATCATGCGTGAAATGGGATTGTCGGAACCCTATACATATGCACTATTAGCTTGCGACTTAATTGGGGTCTTAACGATTCCATGTTTTTATATTGCATCTGTGTATACAGAGCTTCGCTGAGCTTTAATTGAAACGGGACGATAATATATCTATGCAGTCCCGGTAAGAAGATTAATTTAGCTATGTGAATAAATCTGGTCCAAGACTAGATTGGCGTCCTGCGCATTGCTTGGCATAAAAAACAAAGAACTTTATTAACGTTTAGATTACTATCTGAAACATTTTCGATCACTTAGTAAAGACGTTTTGGAGAGGTGCAGGTAATGGAACATAAACAGCTAAGAATTGGCGGTGCTTGCGGTTTTTGGGGGGATTCAGCTCGTGCCACATCTCAGCTCCTTGAAACAGAGAACCTCGACGTCATCGTATACGATTATCTGGCCGAGATCACCATGTCTATTATGGCTAGAGCTAGAGCAAAGAATCAACAAGCCGGATATGCCACAGATTTTCTGACTAGCGCCATGAAGCCGAACCTAGAGGAAATTTCTCGCCAAGGCATCAAAATTATATCCAATGCTGGAGGAGTAAATCCACAAACATGTGCTGCAGAACTGCGGAATATTATTTCCGAGATGGGACTAGATCTCAGAGTGGCTTGTGTGCGAGGTGATGACCTTATTGACAAGGCTGATCAGTTTGTCGGCTCGAATATATCCGAGATGTTTTCAGGAGAACCATTTCCCCCAATGGGCGATGTGGCCAGTATTAATGCCTACTTAGGTGCATTTCCAATTGCTAAAGCGCTTGATACAGGTGCTGATATTGTTGTTACTGGACGTTGTGTTGATAGTGCTGTAACGCTGGGAGCATGCTTACATGCTTTCAAATGGAGACGCGAAGATCTTAATCAGTTGGCGATGGCTTCACTCGCTGGACATATCCTTGAATGCGGACCTCAAGCGACAGGCGGAAATTTTACTGACTGGGATCAGGTTCATGACTTGGCTCAAATTGGCTACCCGATAGTTGAAATTTGTGACCATGGTGGCTTTCTATGCACAAAACCTGAGGGTAGTGGAGGGATCGTGACCGTTGGTACTATTGCTGAGCAGATTGTCTATGAGATTGGTGATCCCCAAGCCTATATCCTTCCAGATGTGATATGTGACTTTTCGAATGTGATGCTAGAACAGGTCAGCGATAATAAAGTGTTGGTTTCAGGCGCTTTAGGTCGGCCAGCCCCGGCTCAATACAAGGTCTGTGCGACATATGCAGATGGATTCAGAGGTGGGACAATACTAACGTTTTACGGAATTGATGCCTCGAAAAAAGCTCAAAACCTAGCCGATGCGGTATTCACTGGAGCTCGAAAAAGCTGTGAAAGGTTGGGTTTATCTGATTATTCCGAGATAAGCACGGAAATAATAGGGGCAGAAAGCCAGTACGGGTCGCATGCTGCTGTTGTGCGACCGCGCGAGGTAGCTATCAAAATTGCTGCAAAGCATCCGGCCGCTGCTGGAATTGAGGTATTACTAAAGGAGATTGTTGGGCTCGGTCTCGCAACACCCCCGGGTTTGTCCGGTTTTCAGGGTGGCAGACCAAAACCATCGCCGATTATCAGGTTATATTCTTTTTTAATTCCTAAAAACCTTCCGAATATATGCATTGAAAATGATGATACGGTTTTCGAATATTTGGAGGTTATAGAAGAAACTTGTTCCGCTGAGCCTAAACTCCGACCTGCACCACCTCTGCAGCCAATTGACCAAAGGACAGTGAGTCTGCCGCTTGTGAAACTTGCATTCGCCCGAAGTGGAGATAAAGGAAATAAGGCGAATGTCGGCGTTATTGCTCGTCGGCCTGAGTATCTTCCCTATATTTATGCGGGATTGACTGAAAAGATTGTCGCTGAGCGGCTAGCGCATTTTTTCCCGGATCAGGAAGATCGCGAAAAGATTGCTTACGTTGAGCGCTTTTTAATGCCAGGAAGTAACGCGATTAACTTCCTTATACATGATGTCCTTGGTGGCGGTGGTGTGGCAAGTATTCGTAACGATCCGCAAGGTAAAGGTTTTTCGCAGTTGCTGCTTGACATAGACATCCCGGTTAGTAAATCTATTTTCGATTTGGCTGGTTGAATATAATCCTAGTAATGAAAACCATCTTGTCAATTAATTAAAGGGTCATGATATGGCAGTATTTAATTCGAAGGTTAACCCGCGATCCGAAAGCTTTAACAGAAATCGGCGAGAGATGCTTGAATTAATCGAAAAGTTGGAAGAACTTAATAGTCGAGGAGCAGAAATTTCGGAAAAAAGAAAACCAAGATTTGATGCTCGCGGGCAATTAACTCCTCGTGAAAGGCTTGCTAGATTGTTGGATCCCGGCATGCCTTTTTTGCATATTGGAAACCTTTCAGGATATCTTTTGGATACAAAAAATCCCGAAAAATCAATACCGGGATCTACTGTAATTGCGGGTATAGGCTTCATAAATGGAGCCCGGTGCATGATCGTTGTTGACGACAGCGGCATTATGGCAGGTTCTATGACTGCGGCAGGGGGCTATAAGATTCGTCGGGCAGAAGAAATATCATTAGAGCAGAAATTACCGTTTGTGCATCTTGTTGAGAGTGCTGGCGGAGATCTTTTGAATTACACAGTTGAGGGTTTTAGCGCAGGGGGTGCATTATTCGGAGGCCTCGCCAAGCTTAGCAAAGCTGGTGTCCCAGTCGTCTCTATTTTGCACGGCTCATCGACGGCTGGCGGTGCTTACATGCCTGGACTTAGTGACTACGTAATTGGTGTTAAAGGAAATGGTCGGGCGTTTCTGGCAGGGCCGCCACTGTTAAAAGCAGCGACTGGTGAGATTGCGTCAGAAGAAGAACTGGGTGGCGTTGAGATGCATGCCGCGATATCTGGTTTGGTAGATTATCTCGCGGAAAATGATGGGCATGGGATACAGACTGCACGAGACGTGATAAAGCGGCTGGCTTGGAATGACAACGTCGTAGATTTACCAAGTAGTCGTGGCTCGTCGCCTGCTTATGACCCTGATGAATTAGCGGGTATCGTTCCGGTCGATTACCGCATTCCTTATGATATGCGGGAGTTAGTTGCTCGAGTTGTGGATGGGTCCGAATTCCTTGATTTTAAGCCTCAAATAGGGATTTCTACTGTTTGCCTTCAAGCCGAAATTTTTGGTCTAGCATGCGGCATTATCGGCAACAATGGACCGATCGATCCCTCAGGAGCAAATAAGGCCACACAATTCATGCAGCTACTGGATCAGGCCAATATTCCTGTTCTTTTCTTTCAAAATACAACTGGCTACATAGTAGGGACTAAATCAGAACAAGCAGGAATGATTAAGCATGGATCCAAGATGATTCAGGCCGTCCAAAATGTAGAAGTTCCTCGCATAACACTTATGACTGGAGCAAGCTTTGGGGCCGGAAATTATGGAATGTGCGGTCGAGCGTTTGAACCCGACTTTTTATATACCTGGCCAAACGCATCTACCGGTGTTATGGGAGGTGAACAAGCAGCTAAAACGATGTCCATAGTTGCTCGTGGCAAGGCAAAAGCATCTGGTTCCGATGTGGATGAAGAGTTGCTTGCCCAGCAGGAGAAAATGCTTGCAATGAAATTTGATAGCCAATCGGATGCTTTTTATACGTCAGGCCATCTCATGGATGACGGAATGATAGATCCTCGTCAAACAAGAAACACCGTCGGGATGTTACTAGAAACTGTCCTAGAGGCTCGTCGGCGGGTCATTCGTCCTAACAGCTATGGGGTCTCTCGTTTATAACGGAGATTATTAAAAAGGAGGTTTTAATGAGTGTATCGGAAGATGTCTTTTTGCCTGAAGCTAAAACGATCATTACTGAACGTAATGGAAGTGTGCTCAGAATTTGGCTTAACCGCCCAGAGTCAAAAAATGCATTGTCTGCAGAGATGACTGATGAGTTGGCCGAGGTGCTCGGTCTCGTCAAGAAAAATAGAAGCATCCGAACAATTGTGCTGAGGGGGAAGGGGGGTGTTTTTTGCGCTGGCGGAGATATTAAAGGCTTCAAATCAGATATGCAGCGGGCCGATAAAGATCTAATTGCAAGAGGAAATCGCTCATTTGGTTACCTGATGAGTCAATTAAATGAGCAGCCTCAGGTAGTAGTAATGCTAATCGAGGGAGCTGCAATCGGGGGCGGACTTGGTCTAGCTTGTGTCGGTGATGTTACAATTGTGACCGCAGACAGTCGTTTTAGGCTGAGTGAGACCAGCCTTGGTATCCCGCCTGCTCAGATTGCTCCTTTTGTGCGAGAGCGCATTGGGCTCACTCATGCTCGTCGTCTGATGCTCACCGGAGCTCGTTTTAAGGGAGCTGAGGCAGTTAATTTTGGAATCGCTCACCTTGTTGTGGCTGATAGTGAAGAGCTTGAAGAGGCTTGTGATGAAATCTTATCCGACATATCGGTCTGTGCTCCCGATGCGAATGCTGTTACTAAAAATATTTTGTTCGAATCTCTTAGGCGACCTCGCTCGGAGGTGTTGGATTATGCGGCCGCCGGTTTTGCAAAATGCATGTTGAGTCCAGAGGGTATTGAAGGCGTTGCCGCTTTCATTCAAAAACGAAAACCTTACTGGGTTGAAGGATCGCTATGAAAATGATGTTATGAGAAGGTTTGACAGTATCCTGGTTGCAAATCGAGGCGAGATTGCTTGTAGGATTTTAAGGACCGCACAGAAGCTTGGTTACAAGACGATTGCGATCTATTCCGATCCCGACGCCGAATCTCCGCACGTCCAACTGGCAAACCAAGCCGTCAGGATAGGCCCCGGGCCGGTCGCCGAATCATATTTGGTGCCGGAATTGGTCATCCAAGCGGCATACGAGACGGGAGCAGGAGCTGTACATCCGGGCTATGGTTTTTTGAGCGAGAACGCCGCATTTGCTGACGCTTGTGCTGAGAGTGGACTGATATTTATAGGTCCCGCGAGTGATGCTATTGCAATCATGGGTGACAAGGCTCGTTCAAAGCGGCGAATGTTGGAAGTCGGGATACCTTGTATCCCGGGTTATCAAGGTACAGATCAAACAGATTCTGCGTTTCTTAACGCAAGTAAGGACATAGAATTTCCAATAATGATTAAAGCAGCCGCTGGCGGCGGTGGCAGAGGAATGCGTCTCATCGATAATGCTGAGCAACTTGTCAGTTCACTCGATCTGGCTCGCGCAGAAGCTAGGTCAGCGTTTGGTTCGGATGAGCTTATTCTCGAGAAAGCGATAACAACCACTCGGCATATTGAAATACAGATTTTTGCCGATGAATTTGGTAACACGATTCATCTGGGTGAACGCGACTGCTCGGTGCAGCGGAGACATCAGAAGGTCATAGAAGAGGCGCCATGTCCAGCCATGACTAATGAGCTTCGTGAGCTAATGGGCCAGGCAGCGATAGAGGCCGCCAAAAGCGTAAGTTATCGAGGTGCAGGCACCGTTGAGTTTCTGCTAGATGAGTCTGAGAAGTTTTATTTTCTTGAGATGAATACTCGGCTTCAGGTCGAGCATCCCGTGACAGAAAGTATTACAGGCCTTGATCTCGTTTCCCTCCAGATCAGCGTGGCCCAGGGGGAGTGCCTCCCTTTTACACAAGAAGAAGTAAGATTCACTGGGCACTCGATTGAGGCTAGGCTATATGCTGAAGACCCTTCTAGAGATTTTTTGCCCGCTACTGGTAACATCGACTTGTGGGCCCCAGCTGACGGCCTGGGTGTCCGCATTGACGATGGGATAACGACGGGTCAGGAAATCCCACCATTTTATGACCCCATGCTGGCGAAAATTATCTGCTCTGGTCCAGACAGGGAAACAGCCAGACAAAAATTGGTGGGCGCATTAAAGCAAACTGCATTGTTCGGAATACCTAATAATAGGGAGTTNCTNATAGATTGTTTGGAGAGGCAGTCCTTTATCAAAGGAGAAGTTACAACTGCATTTATTTCGCAAGAATTTGAAAGCNATTCATTCAAAAAATACAAGCCCTNATTTGAAGATGCTGCGATCGCTGCNGTTNTAGAACTTTTAGTAGATTACAAAAGATATAAAGAGTCTAGTTTGAACGTATCTGATCAATTAAAGGATTGGACAAATGTTGNNNNACTTGCGGCTCGCAAGCGTTATCAATTTGATGAAATAANTTATGATTTNTCCGTCTCAGCTATTGACCGGANAGNGCGATACTTGGTTCGAGGACTAGACCAATCGACTGANATAANGGTTCATTATATCGANGNTTGCAGTTCNCTCGTTTCAATCGAGCACAAGAANCGCGAGGTGCAATATTGTTTTTCGGGGCGCGGGTCTATTNACATNTCAATCGAAGGNCGTGAAGCTATNTATAGTGACTTAATCCAAAACGAGGGGCATTCCACNCAAATGACTGGAGAAGGTCGGATTGTTGCCCCTATGCACGGTTTAATGNTGAANGTAGCAGTCGAAGCGGGCGANCGTGTTCAGCAAGGTCAAGTNGTCGCNGTTCTTGAGGCCATGAAGATGCACTATGAAATTTGCTCTGAGGTNGACGGTTTAGTATCNGAGGTGCTGGTNTCCTCNGGTGAGCAGGTGGCCTCTGATCAGNTCTTGATAGANATTGATTAAAGCATGGATNTTNCAATTTTGGTNAAAAAAAGGGGAGAGTGATGCANTTAAAATTATGGCATTGCCCAGCGGCTCGCTCAATAAGGCCGCTTTGGACCATGGAAGAGATGGGNCTAGACTATGAGATTGAGGTTATGAAATTNCCACCCAGATTTTTTCATCCCGGGTACACTGACATAAANCCCATTGGNACGGTGCCGTTCTTTACTGATGGTGACATAGAGATGACAGAATCCGCGGGGATAGCTCAGTATCTGGTTGATCNATATGGTCCCTCCGACTTAGCGGTGACGACGGATGANCCTGAGTATGGTTTGTATCTCAATTGGATTCATCGCAGTGACGCGACATTAACATTTCCACAGACAATTGTTCTACGTTATACACAGTTAGAGCCAGAAGAAAGACGGTTGCCTCAAGCTGTCAAAGATTATGTTCAGTGGTTTTATTCCCGTTTGCGTTCCGTTGAACGGGCCGTGGAANATAGNGAATATCTCTGCGCNGGTCGATTTACCTTAGCTGATATATGNGTTGGATTTGCGTTATATCTTGCAGAGCATCTNGGACTAAGAGAAGGCTTTAAGGAAAATACAAATTTATANTATGAGCGCTTGAAATCCCGNCCTGCATTTAANAAGGCAACANCAATATAGANAGNATTNTNACTAAACCGAGGGANCTCGGATTANNCAAAANAAGTGATTTTATTTTTGAGCTAGAGCATGCTAGGACGCGTAGCNANCNNNTGTGATGANTNNATTTGAGATATGAAATTTGAGTTTAAAAGGAGANAGTCCAGTGGACGTGANGTTTACCNATGATGACNTAGCTTTTCGCGANGAGGTCNGAANTTTTTTTGAAGAGCAATANGACTTTGANTTAGCTAAGCGAGTTTTTAATGATNAGTCTGNCGATTATAANTCGNCCATCGTCGCNTGGCAGAAGAAGCTATATGANAAAGGTTGGATCGCGCCGGGGTGGCCCGTTGAATNCGGCGGTACGGGATGGACGATTACNCAANGNTACATTTTTGAGNGTGAGAGGGGTCGANTGGGAATTCCTGATGCCGTCCCTTTTGGTTTGAAGATGGTTGGGCCGGTCATTTACACCTTCGGAAACGAGCAACAGAAAGAAAANTTTTTGCCGNGAATCCTCAGTAGTGATGATTGGTGGTGCCAGGGTTATTCTGAACCCGGAGCNGGTTCAGANCTNGCCTCGCTTCAAACCTCTGCAGAATTAGCAGGCGATAACTACATTGTTAACGGGCAAAAAGTTTGGACAACTTTCGCTCAGTTTGCTGATTGGATNTTTTGTNTGGTGCGGACATCAAAAGANATTCGNAAGCAGCAGGGTATTAGCTTNCTGCTTATCGATATGAAAAGTCCTGGTGTCTCAGTTAATCCAATTATCACTATTGATGGAAAACACAGTCTCAATGAGGTTCTATTTGAAAACGTCAAGGTNCCAGTTGAAAATCTCATAGGCGAACAAGATAAAGGTTGGACTTATGCAAAGGCGCTTCTGATTCATGAAAGGGCAGGNATTGCAGAGGTTGCTGACTCGAGAAGNAACCTCAATTCTCTNAAATTACATGCTGCTGCAGAGATNAGTGGGGGAGCNCCAATNCTCGCAGATCCGGTTTTTCAAATGCGTCTATCTGATGTTGAAACGGANTTGATGGCTCTTGAATACACCGAGCTCAGGGCTCTGGCGTCAATGGCGGAAGGTGGGATGCCGGGTCCGGAGAGCTCATTTTTAAAAATTAAGGGTACTGAGATAAGGCAGGCNATTAGCGAGTTGGCGCTCCANCTGGTNGCTTACTACGGTNGTGCGCTCGAGAGNAATCTNGACCCNNGTGCACTGGGNCATGANTTTGCTTCGAAGGCGAGGGTNGATTATATGTACGGTCGNGCCGCTAGCATTTATGGTGGTTCAAACGAGGTGCAGCGAAACGTAATTGCGAAAATGGTGNTGGGCGTATGAATTTTAAATTATCTGAAGAACAAACCATGCTAAAAGAGAGCGTTACGCGATTTATCCGAGAGCGATACGATTTTGACAAGAGAAAACAAATTATTAANTCAGAAGAGGGCTATAGCACGGACTGCTGGGCGACATTCGCAGAACTAGGATGGCTATCNATACCCTTTNCTGAAGAGTATGGNGGATTTGGTGGCACAATCGAAGATGTGGCTGTTNTCATGGAGGAGNTGGGCAAAGGCATGATCGTTGAACCATACGTCCCTACGGTACTGATGTTTGGNCAACTCCTTGCCCTNAGTCAGAATAACNAACTTAAATCAGAATATATTCCTAAGATAATNGATGGCAGTTGTCTTGGAGCGTTTGCTTTTTTGGAACGCCAATCAAGGTANGAAATAACNGATATAAGAACGAAGGCCACCGTGCAGGANGNTNATTTTATCGTAAATGGGGAGAAAGCGGTCGTTTATGGTGCAGGTAACGCGAATGCTCTTNTAATCACCGTTCGAACCNNNGGTGAGCAGTTCGATCGNGACGGTGTAANCTTACTNTTGCTGGAATCCGACTNGCCAGGCGTTGAAATNAANNCCTATCAAATGATGGATGGACAGATGGCCGCAAATGTATCCNTCAANAACGTCTCAGTGCCTCAAANCAACGTNCTCGGTNCTGTCNATGCAGGCGCANAGCTAATGGAGGCTTTGGTTCCTNTNGTNATCTTGGCAACGAGCGCAGAGGCTCTTGGANTCATGTCTNTTNTGAACGAACTTACCGTNAGTTACGCAAAAACGAGGAACCAGTTTGGNGCCCCTATNAGCTCATTTCAAGCGCTGNAGCATCGTATGGTCGACAATTTCATGGCGGTTGANCAGTCTCGATCNATGCTGTATCGGGGGCTTTGTGCCTACGGCNANGAAGGGGCNGNNACNCCNATCGAGTGCCTTCGATCGTTGCATGCCATGAAGGTGATAATTTCGAAGTCGGCCAAAAGAGTCGGAGAAGATGCTGTTCAAATTCATGGCGGAATGGGCATGACCGATGAGCTTAACATTGGTCACTACTTGAAGAGGCTTATTTCAATAAATACATTGTTTGGTGATGCTGATTTTCACCAAAAGAAGTTTAATGAACTGAGTTATCAAATTTGAAAGGATAAGCAAAAATGCTACTTTGGGTGTTAGGGTCTTTTGCGATATTATTTTTATTATTGAGGCAATCCCGAGTCGGGGGAATCCGTCAAACACTCAGGCGGTATGATTATTCATCGGGAGCAGTCTTCGCGCTGGATTCGGATGATGCCCGAAATTTATCCTCCATAGTCGCTCGTCTTCAGACAGTCTCGGCATCAATGAATGGACTATCTTTTGCAAAACGATTGAACGCTGTGCGGGGTGTGATGGATAGCTTTTTTGCTGATATTGAAGTTACGAGCGATCGCATACCCGTCAACCTNAATGGATTGCCTGCGGAATGGGTTTTGGCAAGCCAAATTGATGCGCGAAAGCGTTTCTTGTATATACATGGCGGCGCATTTTGTGCGGGGAGTCCCAACAGTCATCGCTCCATTACCAGCAGGCTGTCCGAGGCCATTGGCTGCGCAGTTTTGGCTATCGACTATAGGTTAATGCCCGAGAATAGTAGACAAGATGCAATGCTGGATTGCAGGGCCGCATATCAGTTTTTATTGGACAACGGCCCTGATGGCTCCAATCCGGCTGATGCCCTTTTTATTGGGGGCGATTCGGCAGGNGGAAATTTGACACTATCCTTGACAGCTTGGCTCCGAGATGCCGGCCCGCGAATGCCTAACGCCGTGGTTGCGCTGTCACCGCTAACCGATTCGATGCTTGATAGTCCGAGCTTTAAAGAAAATTATCGATCGGACGTGATATTAAAAACGCTTTTTCGACTANTAAATCGCGTCCCAAGAGCCCTATATGGTTCGTTTTTCTTTTTGGCCAACAAGATNTCAGTTAGTAGTCCTTCTGTTTCACCCTTGTTGGGTGATTTATCAAAAATGCCGCCATTGCTAATACAGGTAAGTGAGAGTGAGATGCTGTTTGATGATGCTCGTCGTTATGTTAATAAAGCTAGAGAGGCTGGTTCGCCAGCTTATCTGCAGCGGTGGGAATCTATGCCGCATGTCTTTCAGATATTCCACCCCGAGTTGAGGTCAGCGACTCTAGCGCTTGACGAAGTCGCGAAATTCTGCCAGGTGCACTCTCCTGTCCGGGAATCGTTCGAGAATTCCACACATGCAGAAGGTTAGGCGCTCAAAACCGAATTGAGGCGCTGCGCAATTAACTCGTCTGCCTCTGACATTATTCGGTTGATCAAATCCGCAACGGACGGTGCATCATAAATCAATCCCGCAACCATACCACAGGACCATGCGCCTGCATCCATATTTCCATTAATCATAATGTCGGGGTACACGCCGGCTACTTGATCTATGATGTCGGAGAATTGAAGGTTTTCTCCTAGGTCTTTTTCTTTCTGAAGGAGCGCCTCTACACCAGCGTTATTGAGGACCCTTTCGGTATTTCTTAATGGACGCATAACCAGCCGAGTATCCAACTCGGATGCCCCAAGAATCGCCTGTTTAACGTTTTCATGAACGGGAGCCTCTTCAGTTGCAATGAATCGAGTTCCCATATTCATGCCTTCTGCTCCCAGTGACAATGCGGCAACGAGGCTGCGAGCGTCCGCCATTCCGCCCGAGGCAACAAAAGGTATATCAAGTTCATCAGCTGCCCTCGGAAGCAGGATAAAATTGGGTATGTCATCTTCACCAGGGTGCCCTCCGCACTCAAAGCCATCAACCGATACAGCGTCGCAACCAATTTTTTGAGCCTTTAGGGAATGACGCACCGACGTACATTTATGAATTACCTTAATACCGGCTTCTTTCATCATAGGTATCCATTGCTGAGGGTTATTTCCAGCAGTCTCAACTATTTTAACACCTCCATCGATGATCGCTTGGAACATGCCCGGGTAGTCGGGTGGGGTAAGAGACGGAAGGAACGTCATGTTAACTCCGAAGGGTTTATTTGTAAGTTCATTACAACGTTTAATTTCTGCTGATAGTTTTTCCGGTGTTCCTTGGGTTAGACCGGTAATTATCCCAAGCCCGCCAGCATTTGAGACGGCTGCCGCAAGGTTTGCGTAACCAACATAATGCATTCCACCTTGAATAATTGGGTGCTCGATGCCGAAGAGTTCAGTAATCCGCGTTTTCATATTCCAATCCAGTTAAATGAGTGAAGACAATAGTATAACTTGTGCCGACTTGAACCTAACATAAAGTTTGGAATAACTTAATAAAAAATGATTATCATTTTTGGGTCCTGCATTGTCCATTTTCTTTTCCCCCTCGTATAATAGGACGACCCACTGTTTCGACTGAAAAACTAAATTAAGAGGAATTTGCTTATGTCAAACCATCGCGCCTTAGAGATGTTTGGTCGTTCTGGAAATCCAGCTATGAGTGATGCCACCTTTAGAGAAGAAGCTCCGGCAGACCTCAGGAAGGTATCCGTAGACATAGACAATCAATTTATGACCTTAGAGGGTACCGTGAATAAGACTGGTATCCTGCTGCTACTGGTATTGGTGTCGGCATCATTACCTTGGAACCTATTTTTTAGTACCGGGAACCCGGGAGCTGCTGCACCTTTTATGATCGTCGGTGGTATAGTCGGATTTGTAATGGCGCTGATAACGATATTTAAGAAACATTGGTCAGGAATTACGGCGCCAATATATGCCTTGGGTCAAGGCCTTGCTATGGGGGGTATTTCAGCGATAGCAGAGGCTCAATACCCGGGTATTGTTATCCAAGCGATTGGACTCACGTTTGGAACGCTCGCTTCGCTCTTATTTTGTTATAAGACCGGCATTGTAAAACCCACTGAAAATTTTAGACTTATGGTGGTCTCGGCCACCATGGGCATAGGGGTGCTCTATTTAGTCAGTTTTGTGATGAGCTTTTTTGGCTCAGGAATTGGTTTTATTCACTCGAATGGACTTTTCGGCATAGGATTTAGTTTATTTGTGGTTGCAATAGCTGCTTTAAATCTTGTACTCGATTTTGATTTCATTGAGCAGGGGGCCGAATACAATGCGCCAAAATATATGGAGTGGTTCGGTGCTTTTTCCTTGATGGTAACTCTTATCTGGCTCTACTTGGAGATTCTGCGATTGTTAATGAAACTTAGAAGCCGCTAGTGGATCTTAATACGATAATCTTTGGCGGTCTAACGCTCATTTCGCTCGCGGTCTTTTTTTATCTGGGCCGATTCAAAGCGTCCAGAAAGCAATTTGATAGGGAAGACCGGATCGATTGGTCGAGAAGGAGCTTCTCCTTATGGAAAATATTTTTTGTTAGTCTCGCGTTAGGAGTTATGACGGCGCTCTTAGCCCAGATGTTTTAATATTAGTCTGGGCTTTGTCTCGTTCACTATTCAAACTAAATGGATTGTTTATGGAGAATGTATCTTTTATTTTAAGTGGTTGTGTTATTGGAATAATTATTTTTCAATCGGCTGTGATAGCGCCAGTTGTGTTCAGTGTCCTGTCTGGTCAAGATGCCTCAGTCTTTCTGAGAAAGATATTTCCACTATTTTTTTTGCTGATAGCATGTTTGAGCATTATAAACACGATCTGTGTATTTTATAATGACCAATTCGATCTCATATCGGTGCCCCTAGCGTCGTTTATGCTAGCTATTTTGGCGTATCTATTGATTCCGGCAACCAACAGCAGCCGGGATGAGGGAAACGAAGTCCGATTTAGGTGGTTGCATCGGGCCAGTGTTCTACTAACACTCTTAATACTGGTATGCAACGGAGTTATAGCAGCTTTCTAGCTGCTGTATAGTAGGCCAGTCGACAAACAAATCTTCGGCCTAAATCATTAATTTTTTTGTTTAGGTGCGCTGATATACATAACTGCAATGTATGCTTAAATTTAATTCGCTTGGACGAAAGGTCGTTACAGTGCAGGAGCCTATGGGGTCTTATTTTAGATGGTCGCAGAGAGATGAGTCCAAATTCCATACCGGATGATCTGACACCGGCGTGCTAATTTTCGATAAGTTATTTATTGACGTAATAGCTAGTAAACATTTTTCACGTGTTTTTAATGTCCCTAGCATTGATATGAGTTCCGCTTTGAATGTTTCATCATCATAACCGGTCTTCTCCATGCGTATATTTCCTCTAACCGAGTTATCTAAGACTAATGTGTTTGTGGCTTGCTCTTTCCAGGGCGACCACTGCGCGAGGGTTGCAGAGCGGCCTCGGTGGGGCGCCCCAACGTGTATAAAATTACCCCAATAATCCATCATAGACTGTGAGAGCGCTTTTCGATCTGCCGTATTCACTTTGCTATACCAGTCTGGAACACCTTCCTGCCCATCAAAATGGTAAAACAGAAAATCAAGCTCGAGTGAATTTCCTGCTCCGATCAACTTATTCCAATTTCCTTGTAAATTAGGTTGAATGTCGGACCAATCGAAGCGGTAAGCAAAGATATTTGGTGGTGCCTGAACATCCATTCGGCTTCTTGATAATAATTTTGCTGGTTCGTGTACAGCTAAAATAAATTTGAGATTTGATCTCATCTCGGACGTAAGATCAAAGAATTCCGTGTCTTTGACAAAAGGTCGGCGATTCAACATCCAGCTGACATACTCCGGTTCGAATAGCATAGAAGGTTTGGCATCATGAAGATTTGAACCTATTATCATAGGTACGTTGTTGTAGCTGATCGGGTCGTTAAAAAGCGTGTAAAAGTCAGTCTCTGGCAAAACATTACCATCTCTAATAAGTTGCGGAATTTCAGAGAGCAGTGCTTCGGAGCTGTTTGGATTATCAATGTCGATGTTTATGATGGATTCTGCTGATTGCCTCTCGAGAAATGCTCTGATACTTTCATCACTCATAGCGTTGATGTCGTCTTTTGCTTCTCTCCTATCCGATGCGATATGCAGATCTAGGATAAGTGAAAGAATCATCTCATTTGAGCTAGAAACCCGCCCAGGAATATGCTCGTCATCATAAAAATTCTCAGCCTCATTGATTGATGTCGATTGGATAGACCCGCCTTGAACTATTGCTTTTTGAAACAAGCCCTCTGCTAGCGGCGATGCCACTAATGCCATCACGTGTCTGCCGCCATCAGCAGTGCCCATGATAGTAATGTTTTTGCTATCGCCCCCAAAATTGGCTATATTTTTCTGTACCCATTGAAGTGCTTGGATTACATCGAGTAGTGAGTAATTCCCCGAACTATCCTCCGGGTTTTTAGAGGTATTTCTTATAGCCCTATGGGAAAAAAACCCTAGTCGCCCTAAACGATAGTTAACTGATACGAAAACAAGTTGTTGGGCTCCAGAGAATTTATGACCGCTAATATGACTCGATGCCCCTATTTTATTATCGGCCCCGTTTAACCAAACCACGACTGGAAGCTGCTCTTCAGTTTGGGCTGCGTTCTCAGCTGCGGAACGAGGCGCCCATATGTCGAGATAGAGGCAGTCCTCTGCTCCAATAATCGTTTTTTTTCGGCCTGATTTAAAGCCTATAAGGGTCCTCTGATGCAGGCACTCTGGTTGTCTGGAGAGGGCTTCAAACTCAGTCGACCATGCTTTGACCGGCTGGGGGCTTCGCCATCGCAGTGGTCCAATAGGGGGTTTTGCGTAGGGAATCCCAAACCAAACATGCGTTTGATTCTTGTCACTTGAACCAACGACTGGGCCAAATTCCGTAGCCCGCAAGGTTGCTGGTTCTGCAATTTTTGAGATTCCTGAGGTCGACATCTCATCATTAAAGCTTAAAATCTGCATCATATTACTTAGTAGAAAAAAAAAGATTCCGGCTGCTGATGCCAAAAGAAATAATAAATTGTTTTTCAATGCTGTTAACTCCGATCTTGATTCGAGAGGTTAACAGCTGACACCTTTGCGGTAAATTGTCTAAGACGAGTCATTTGCTTATATTCAAGCAAAGCTAAAAACAGAGATTTACCAAGTTACTAGAAGTCATATGCAGACACATGGATCACTTATCTTCAATTAATAGCGGCGCCAGATGGAGACGATGGTGTTGAGAATCGCCGAATTGATGCTGTGCCCACTGGGCTCGTCGAATATACAATTGAGCATCGCAGGCATAAGTGAAACCCATTCCACCGTGGAATTGAACGGCTCGGTCACCCGCAAAGAGTAGCGCGTCATTGGCTTGCACTTTGGCCATTCTGCAAGCAATCTCGGTATGAGTGCAAAAATTAGAGTTAGTTGCCAAAGTGGCAGCATGATAAACGAGTGATTTGGCGGAATCCATTTGTATCAAAATATCGGTGGTCGGATGCTTGAGTGCCTGGTATGAACCTATTAGCCGTCCAAACTGGGTTCTTGTTGTTAAGTAACTGACAATTGCATCCAAAGCGGCGGCACAGGCGCCAGTGGATTCTGCTGCATAGAGCAGGGCTCCCAGAAGCCTCAGGTCCTTGATCGATTTGTGGGTTGCGCTCAACACGGCTTGTGGATCGACCACCACTCCACTGAAGTCAATATCAGCTGCTCTATGTGTTTCATCGATGAGGGTTTTATTCAATATTGAGTCTGGTGAGAGTTGATCCGATTCTACAAGCACCAGAACTGGCTCATCATTAAATAACGCTGACACTAGAAAAAAATCAGCCGCCTCTGCATCCGCCACTAAAATTTTTCGTCCCTGAAGTTCGACTTTAGAATCTCTACTAGCTGCGATCAGTGTTGCATCTGACGCTATATCCTCGTTCTCTAAATAGGCAAGTGTTCCGATACTTCCATCTGCAAGACGAGGGAGCCAATCAGTTTTAAACTCTTGTGTGCCGCATAGCAAAATTGCTTGTGTTGCAATTGCTGAAGTTATCACAGGCGCTGTCAAAAGATAACGTCCCATGCTTTCAACAACTGGAACTAACGCACCTATTCCAAGACCAGAACCTCCGAATTTTTCGGGTATGGTGATTCCGGTCCAGCCTAAGTCAACCATTTTTGCCCAAACATCCTTGTCGAACCCCAAATTGGAGGGGATGAGACTTCTTACTGTTGAAGTATCTGAGTTTTTTCTACAAAATTCCCTAGAAGCTTCCATGATCATGGATTGCTCCTCGGTAAATTCAAGTTCCAAGTTTATTTTTCCCACTGCTGGTAATACCTTCGTCTGAGAGTCGTTATTCAATCTTTTGGAAGTCCAAGGACATGTTCTGCGACTATATTTGCCTGAATTTGACTAGTTCCTCCGCCTATCGTGATGCCAAAATTGTTGAGGTAAGCTCGTTGCCAGAACCCACCGTCTATAGCCTCATTGTCCCCGACATAGAGTCCTCCCTTGGCTCCCTGAAGGCTTATGGCATACTGTCTCATCCGTCTAAAGAATTCGCTGCTGCGCAGTTTGTGCGATATAGAAAGCGATCTGGGGTAATCTGAACAGAGTTTAGTAATTTTTGTTCTCTTCTCTCCTAGCAATATTGCTCTCTCTTCGATCATGAGCTTTACTAGTTCGTCACGAGTAATTGCATCTTTGATCAGCGGCTGATTTTCACGCATTACTTTACGCGACATGGATACCAGGTCATCCATATATATTGGCGTCATAGCGGGACCGCCGGCTGCTCCAGACTCTGCGCCCCGTTCATATTGGAGAGTCAGCATGGCTATACGCCAACCCCATCCCTCTTCTCCCATCAGACTGCTTGCAGGTATCCGCGCATCATCAAAAAATGTCTCTGTAAAACCATATTCGCCGGTCAATTTTTTGATCGGTTTAGTTAATACTCCGTCTACGTTCATAGGTGCCAGAAAAAAAGATAAGCCATCATATCGACGTTTGGTCTTATCCTCAGTGCGAGCGAGTAAAATCATGTATTTTGCAAAGTTGCCAAGTGTGGTCCAGATCTTGTTTCCATTAATTACATATTCATCACCTTCTTTACGTGCTTGTGTCTGGATGCTGCCTAGGTCTGAGCCATGATTTGGCTCGGAAAATCCTTGGCACCAGATATCCTCCGCACTCAATATATTTTTAAGGTAGGCATTCTTTTCATAATCGCTGCCAATATTGATAATAAGCGGTCCTGCCCAACCCAATCCAATTACATTAAAAAGTATGGGGACCCTTAACCGTTTCATTTCTTCGTCGGCAATTTGCTGATATGCGATTGGAAGTCCGCCTCCGCCATACTCCGCGGGCCATGCCATACCAAGATATCCTGCGGACCATACCTTAAACTGCCATTCGCGCAGAAAATCTAGGACCTCTTCGGAACCTATCTCGAGAAAAGTTTGCGGCAGCAGAAAACCAGGATCTTTTGGTTTATTTGCCTGCAGCCATGCGCTGATCTCTTTCCGGAATTCAGTGAGGTGCAGTTCCTCATATTCAAAAGTATTCGTCATTTTGAGCGCCTCTGGTAGCTATATCAGGGCATTCTCTCACACTTGTTTTGGTTAATGTATCGACTTGTGTTTTATCGTAGTGCGTTTATTTATCAAACTTATTACATGGTTGATCCAGTTCGATATTTTGGGGAAAGTTAAGATTTTAAAGACAACGCTTAATACTCACAAGACACCGTTATAAATTAATAACTAACAATGGATAGTTCATATTGTTTGGGTAGTGTAGAATCCAGCGACTTTGAGCGTATGGGTAGTAATTTTTCAACTT
>PCDB01000022.1 GCA_002591625.1 Porticoccaceae bacterium | reverse complement strand
ATTTAATTTACTTGAATTTGATTAATCATAATTTTTTAATGTTATTTTCTACTGCATTAGATGAAGATAGTAATGCAAAAAATATTTGTTTCAAGCCCGCCAATAACGCGGAAGCTGTTTGGGCTTCCGATAGCCGTCTGCAATCCCCTAAACTCTCACCCTCATTTTCATCAGGCACCCCAATTTGACGATTGAAAAGAGTACGCTGACCCAAAGTGGAGATAAGTCCTTCCGGTGTCTCCGCCACGTTGAGCTCTTGACCCAACCTTTGCAGGGACAAAGGTTCTCCGACGGCCAAACTTGGGAAACATGCACTCTCCGGAACCACGAACAGAGGCCTGCCATCAACACCATTTATCAACTCTTTTCTAACAATCCAAGAAGTGACCCGATGAGCTTGAGGAGAAAGACGTTCAATCCTATCAAACCGCTCTCCTTCGTATGGAAATCGCCACGGCTCATTTTTTATGATCTTTCTCAAATCATTTAATTGACCAATTGGGTAGTCTTTAACAGACTCGAAGTAGTGATCTCGCCCAAATATTAATATCCACTTAGCAGAGGGACTGTCAGGCGCCCGGAAAAGCTCTACTGAGTCATCGGCTCGCTTAAACTCCCAAATCCCATTCGAGTAGAAGCCCACTCGCCCTATAAGTTTCACGGCAAGCCAAGAGGCTATTTTCTTCTTAATTCCCTCTAGTATCAATTTTTTAATTACTCCATGAACGGTTGGTACCCCGACGATCGCGGCACCAATACACTAGATAGCCAGATTAGATAAAGAATATTGGCAAAAGTCAATTGTTTACAAGGATTTGGAACGGGTTTTTCATTACAGGTGTCAAATGTATAATCCTGTGCTCTTGCCAAACAGAAGATCCCACTTGAACGCTAACGCTAACCTTCATCTTACTTGAATTTGCAACATTCAGTTCTTCCATGTCAAAGCTGTTGGGTAATAGCTCTCTCAATAGTACCCGGCTGTTGTCGCCCTTTTCTCTGAGATCGCGGATGGCAGCACCTGTTTCAGGTTCAAAAAGAATTTCAAGCAGCGTATCTGGCACATTTAGGAGATTTGAAGAATAATCAGCGTGAATGTGGGAAAAATGATTTAGTCTCTTGAAAATTTCTCTGCGATCGTTAAATACCCACTCTAAAACTTTATTATTTTGTGCATAAGCGTTTATGTAGCGTTGTCCCGAATCCAAAGCAGCAGGTTCTTGGTCTCCTGCCAGCCAGCTCCTGGTGTCCTTGTCTTGCAGGTCCTGCCATGTACCAAGATAACGTTTAACCTCTTGTGGTGGAATATTTAATCTATGCAGTGCTCTCTGCCAAAGAAAATGTTCTGGGAACAGAAGCGGGAGCAAACCATTAAGATCTTGAACGATCAATGTTACGCCGTCGCCCCATTTGATTGGTTCGCCATGTAGGTTAACACTCGGCGGTGAAGACCATTCTTCTCCCTGTTCATCAATGTCGGCAGATACTCGAAAGAATGCCCCCGATAATTGGAAAAATATCAGTTCGTTAATGGCCGAGTGAGCTGCAAGTTGGCCAAGAACGCGGTTTTCATATTGTTCAGCAATCAAAATTTGATCACGCGCAGTTTGCGAAAATTGTATTCCCATAATGGAAAAAATGGCTCCGAGAAGAAGGACCTGGAGCAATGCAACCCCACTCTGAGCAGTGGGGTGGCTTGGGTAGCGGCGAACCGTCCTAACAATTACAGTCATCATCGCCCACTTGATATCTGGATAAAAGTCCGTCGGGTTGAGTAGCTACATTTGCAAGTAACTCATACTGGTTTGAACCGATATCGAAACTAAGCCTCGCCTTGATGGGTGCAAACATCGCTTCAACGCCATCATAGGCTGCACTCCAACGATGTGGAGCTTCAGCCAGGCCGTCGCCGGCCAGTCTCTCAGACACGGTCGGAGTTCCGAAGTATTCAAAAACGGGGTTCTCGACCGACTCGAACAACACCAAAGGACTCGAGAATGCCAAAGGATGGCCAATCTCTAAAAGAAGCTCTTCTTTCATAGGCCATTCTTCGTAAACCACATCAAAGGTCAAATCGATGTTTTGTTTCACGGAGAATCGAATAACAGCATAATCTTCTGGACTTTGAATGGATTGACTAGAAACAGAGACAAAACCATTGCGATTTCCCTCAAAATATATTACGGGACCTCCATCAGTATCATCTGTAACATATGGCACCAAACTATCAAGAATGTTCTGCACGAGCATGACATTGCGTGCATCACGAGCTGACTTGTCGAAATTTCCAAGCTGCCCATCCCAGCGCTGACTAAACATACTAAAAGCCGACGAACCAATCAAAATAATCATCGATAATAATGACATCGTGACCAACAACTCAACTAGGGTGAAACCCTGATTTTTAATCACGACGTAACCTCATTAAATGTATATCTTCTAGCAAGGTTACCTTTTTTAATTGTCAGTCTAACTTCCCATAAATAATAACGGAGATTTCTAGGCCTTGATTCAAGGGTTTCTTTCGGCAAACCCTCATAACGTAATTTCGCTGTCCAAAGATAAGTAAGCTCACCAAACTTCCCCTCGCCGGCTCTAGCAGCAGAGTGGCCATTTTCGCGAAAAATATCAGAAATTATCATTCTGATAGATGGTACAGCAGATGTAATCATTAACGATTTCTCTGCCTTCCCGCTACTGAGAAGGGCTGCCCGATAAATCATCGTAGACGAGTTAATCACAAGGAATAAGATGAATCCTGCAACCAACACTTCGAGTAAAGTAAAGCCTCCTTGATTACTTCTCAAAACTCACCTCGTCTTGGTAAAAAGAGCTTACTGAAATATTTATCAAATCGCTTAAATCGATCTCCTTGCGCTCTCCGTCGAGCAATACCGAAAAACGAGAGATATCCGTAAAGCCATTTCTATTAAAAACAATTTGCCGCTTTTCAAAGGACAGGTGTTTAAACGTCCTTGAGGTGCGTGGTGAAGAAGGATTCTGAATGGAAACTGCATTGCCAGAAAGTTGGACGATAATCTCTGTGCTCGATGAAAATGCTTTTGCACTCGCTTGCTTCATTATGTTTAGCAAAGATATCAGTTCTGTCTGGCCTTTGACCTTATTCACTGACCTCAACGTAGTGCCGCCTACTAGACTTAATACAGTCATCATTATTGCGACAACCACTAAAAGTTCGATTAATGTTACACCTGATGCGTTTCTCACAATGCCAGCCACTAAAGGCCAATATCGTTCACGGAGACAATACTCAAGAGCATGGTAACAACTACCCCACCCACAATGCCGCCCATAATTAGTATAAGCAACGGCTCCAATAGAGACGTAAATCGTTCAACCCAATTTTCAAAATCATTTCTCGCTCTTTCAGTAATTTCAACAAAAACTGGCGTCAGCTGGCCACTTTCCTCCCCTACCTCAATAAGTGATAGAGAAAAATCGGTATATAATGGGCTATTAGCCAAGGCCTTTGACAGCGGTTCTCCTTTTTTTACTCTATCTTTTGCAACAACAAGCCCTTGCTGGATGTCCTGATTCTTAACAGTACCGATTGCCATCTCTAAACATTTATCAATCGATATTCCTGATTGCAACGTCATCGTGATTGCTGTGTTGAACCGAATTCGCTCAACCAATACTAAAAGTCCATTCAGGCCAGGTATTTTGCTTAGAATTGAATTGAATTTAGCAACACCAGCGGGTGTCTGCAATAATGATAGGATGAATGCAGCGACCGCAATCACAAACATTAAAAGAATCCATTGATATGTCACAAACCAATCACTAATGCTCAATAAAAAAGCTGTGTATATCGGAATCTCAGGCAAGCCCTGAAACAAGCTGCTCATCTGAGGAACGATATAATTAAAAATAAATACAATACATAAAATACAAACGAAAAGAATTACCAGTGGGTAAGTAAGCGCTTGGAGGATTTTGCGCCTTAAATCACTCTGGAACTTTATGTCTGCAGACAAGCGCTGAAAAATTTTGGGGAGCGTTCCACTGGATTCACCTAATGCAATCAAATTGGTATATAGCGTCGAAAATACTGTCCCCTCAGCGGACATTGCCTCTGAAAGACTCTGCCCACTCCTTACTGAGTCATACAGAGTTGTAATCAATTTTGCTTGGGGCGCGCTAGTTGCGTTGCGTCTGATGACTGATAGGCCCCTATCAATATTCACTCCCGAATTCAGTAATAACGACAGCTCGGATGTCAAGTACTCCAATTCCTTAGTTGAAACCCTGCTTCTAGTGAAAACGCCATCTCCCACCGGGTTTGCATTTTCATCAACGGTCAGCACCATTAGGTCCTGTTCCTGAAGCCTAATTCTAGCAAGCTCGGTTGAGGGTGCTTCAATCTCTCCAGTCACCTTAACACCTTGGGAATCGTAAGCTGTATATGCGTAGTTACTCATTTTAACCACAAACCCTGTAGACCTCATCAATAGTGGTCTTTCCTTGCAGAGCTTTTAGAAGGCCATCCTCCAACAGATTCCGAACACCTTGCGCAGAATTGTATTTTCTCACATTGATCAAGAACTGATCATCTTTGGCAATAGATCGGACGTGGTCATCACATCTCAAGTACTCGATAATTGCTACTCTTCCGTTGTAACCAGTATTGGCGCATTTCTCACAACCTCGTGCCTGTCTCAAATTAGAGTCCTGCAAGCCGAATCGAGAAGCTAAGTTTTGCATATTATGTTCCTGCATCAGTGAATTCGAATCTAATACTGGAACAGCACAGTCATCACAGAGTTTTCGAACCAGTCTTTGAGCCATGATTGAGACGAGGGCGGCGTTTAAAAGAAATTCCTCAACACCTAGGTCAAGTAACCGAGTGTAAGCACTCGGAGCATCATTGGTATGAACGGTACTGAATACCAAGTGACCCGTAAGAGCTGCTTGCATCGCAATTTCACAGGTTTCCTTATCGCGAATCTCACCCACCATAATGACATCCGGATCTTGCCGCACGATGCTCCTTAATCCCGCGGTAAAATCAAATCCTATTTCTGGTTTAACTTGCACTTGGTTGAGGCCAGCAAGCTGATATTCCACTGGATCTTCAAGTGTAATGATCTTTAGATCGTCATCATTTAGCTGATTCAAAAAAGTGTATAGTGTTGTAGTTTTTCCACTGCCAGTGGGTCCTGTCATCAGAATTACACCAGAGGTTTTTGCCAAATCCTCTGCAATTGCAGCGTAAGTATCGTGTTCCAAACCCAGGCTATCTATATCATAGGTCAAAACATCCTTACGCAGAAATCGCATTACCATGCTCTCCCCTTTATTCACTGGTAATGCAGAAACCCTTATATCGAGAAATACATTCGCCACACGCATTTCGATCTTGCCATCTTGAGGTCTTCGCTTCTCGGCTATATCCATTCCAGAGAGAATTTTAAGTCTCGAAATTATCGGCAATTGCAGTCGCTCAGGAAGAGTGTCAGTGTCATGCAAGACGCCATCAATCCTGAAACGAACTCGATAACGCTCACCAACCGGCTCAATGTGCATGTCAGAGGCTCTCATGCGAAGCGCTTTGGTTATCAATGAATTTAACAGGTTAACGGTAGGCGTCTCGCTCGCCAATTCCCTTAGTCGATCCTCCTCAATATCAGAAAGCAAGGCAACCGAAGCAGTCGGATCTTTATCACTATCTAGCTGCTTTAATGTGAGCATGTCAAAGTCAGTTTCAGAAGCAATAATACAATTGTACGCCAAGTTTTCGTTATTAAGATATTGAGTTACATCCCAGTTAAGAGGAGATTTGCATACAAATGTGTGCTCGCCTCCGTCCGGCTCGGAAAACAATAACCACCCGTTATTCTGCAAGAACTTATTCGGCAGTCCATATGTTTTTTCTGGAGGAATCCAGGCATCTCTCTGCTGTTCAGTCAAGATATCGCATTGGAGGAGTTGGCTGTATACGGAGGGCAGAAGTTCTTCAGAAAAACTGCCCATGTTCAGCAAAATTTTTTCTAAAGAGCCGCCAGCTCTGGCTTTATATTCCTTTGCCTTGTCTAAATCCTCTGAATTTACGCCGTGCTCAGCCAGTACGAATTCTAAATTCATTGATCATGCACCACGTCTGCAGCGTTGCCATCACCCCCTGGCTGACCATCTTTCCCCAAGCTCATCAGCAAAAAAGCTTGTCCTTCCGGACCAGGCGATGAATAAAGGTAAGGATTACCCCAAGGATCGCTTGGCAGTTTTTTTGGCAAGTAAGGGCCATCCCATCCGGACTCTTCAGACTCTAATAAATGATCCAAGTTGTTGGGGTAGTCCCCCATATCCAGTCGGAAAGTATCCAAAGCAGTTTCAAGCATCTGCATTTGTGCTCTGGCTGTCTTTACTTTTGTCGAGTCCACTTTGGAGAACATTGTAGGTGCGACTAACGACATTAGCAGCCCTAAAATAACAATTACGATTAACAGCTCGATAAGCGTAAATCCACTATTTCGTCCACTAAACATATGTCTCCTCCATTCGGCAACTCTAAATTGCAAGTATAACCTATAAAAAATGTCTTCACTAAAAGGTGCGGCTTACAGCAACATCTGGTGATCCCATTGAAATCGTTTTAATACTGCACCTTAACCTCAATCTGCCCGACAGCCTAACAGAATAGTAATCGAAACGCCTCGGCTGGAAAAATCGACTATAAGCGCATTTGCCTCCAAATTCATATTCAATATCACTTATGATTTATCTGATGAAGACACAAACTTTTTGGCTATAACGGCAGATATAAGCTGAAGAAAGAAACAAGGCAGAAATAACTGACGCCAAAACCTCCATGGCTGAACACACAAACGGTAAAACCATTCCAGATTGTTTTTAATCATGAACATGGGTGCTCTAGCGACTTTCCCAGAGAGAATATCGAGGGCGCCTCCACATCCAACCACAATGCCCGATTGCGTCTTTGATATCAGTTCGTCGGCCCAAATTTCTTGGACAGGAGAACCCATAGCAATCAGCACTAGTTGCGGTTTACAGGCAATGATCTTGCTAAAAATAAATTCTTTCTCGTGATAACCATGAAGATGTCCTACGAGTGAAATCTCAGGATAGACCCTCATGATATTGGCCACTGCCAATTCGTGATTAGTTTCGTCGGCACCCAAGATGAAAGTCCTGAGTCTGTGCCGATCAGCTGCTTCTAAAGCTTTGATTGGCATATTCACTTTTTCGGACTTGATACCGAACAGCCACCTCAACCCCAGAACTGCGCCGGCCCCGTCAGGGTAAGGGAAAATTGAATTATCGATTACTGATTGCAAATTCTTGTCTGACTTATATCGCCATATTTTTTCGGCATTTATCGCAACCATATAACCACCTTTTTTTTCTCTTATGAGTGAAATGATTTGCTCTGTCGCTTCATCCTCCATAATTCCCGCACATGGGCAGCCCAAAATTTTATATCGTTGTGGTTGCATAGACTAAAAATCTTCAGATTATTAAGTTCGCCTGCGTATGTTATTTTATGAAAGGTGCTTTCATTACACTTTAAGAAAAAAAACGCGATACCACTCTTCCAAAATCCAAATAGCAAAAAGCTGTCTCTCAAGATTACCATGCCTGCCCGACCGGTGCCTCTCAATGAGGTCTTTTGCATAATCGATCTCAAGGAATTTTCGGGAAAACGAACCTGTTTGATCAATTATTTCATAAAGATAATGCCCCAAATCTAGCCTCATCCACCTCTCAATCGGCGTTTGAAAACCCTTTTTTGGTCTCAACACTATTTCCTTTGGAAGAAGCGCTCCGCAAACAGCTTTGTGCAGCATTTTGCCATGTTGTGAGAAAAGCCCTCCACGACGAAGACTGCCAGGCAACATTTCTATCTTTTCCAAGTATCTCGGATCTAAAAAGGGAACACGAACCTCCAAGCCAGAGGCCATGGACAATTTGTCACCCAACAAAAGAAGATTGTCAGGCAAACTACTGCGGACCTCCAGAGCAAGCAATCGCTCCAAAAATGTTCCATTGTCAGGCAAGGCGCGCAGTAACCGCCCTAAATAAGAATATGTTCCCGAATTTCCCACTACTTCTCTTATTTGACCCCGCTCCGAACCAG
Source organism: Porticoccaceae bacterium (assembly GCA_002591625.1). Classification (GTDB taxonomy): domain Bacteria; phylum Pseudomonadota; class Gammaproteobacteria; order Pseudomonadales; family Porticoccaceae; genus TMED48. The sequence continues at coordinate 18,239 of PCDB01000022.1, read as the reverse complement.
GGAAAAGGGTATGCAATCCAATGATTTTTTTTAACTCGTCTTGGGAGCTGTAAGCCTCTAATAATCTTTTCCACGTGTCATTGTTTTGCAACTTACTCGGCAAAACATTGTTAGTAGCGCGTATGATGGGAGCAAGTATCGCTTCCAAAGCCGCAACTTGATGTCTCCCATACCCGCCCCAAGGTTCATCGGCTCCCTGCCCAGACAACACGACTTTGCGATACTTTGCAACAGACTCGCAAAGCAAGTAAAAACTGAAAACGGAGGATGTTACAACTGGTTCCTCTAGATGCCTAACGACAGTAGGCATAATATCCATAGCTGATTTTGTATCTATGCGCAATTCGTGATGATCAGTGCCAAGAAGTTCAGATGTCCGACGTGCCTCCAAAAACTCATTAGATGAATGCTCTTCACTATAACCCACACAAAAAGTGCTTACGGGACTTCCTGATCGGATTGCAGCAGCCGCCACTGCTCCAGAATCAATGCCGCCAGAAAGTAGCACTCCTAAAGGGACATCAGCGACCATCTGCCTTTCGACTGCATCCAACAGCGACTGCAATATCTGATCAACCAGTTCACCTCTTGACCCGACGCAATTAATCAATGGGGCATTAAAGTCAAATGGTCTTGGTTCTCCAACTGATCCATCGATGTCGACCCATAGGAAGTGGCCAGGCGGCAATTTTTTTATCCCGCTAAAAAGCGTATGAGGCGATGGCACAAACCTCAGGTCTAAGAAAACATCAAGATTAGACTCGTCAACGACCGGTCTCAGACCCGCGGCAAGTAAAGCACTTACTTCTGACCCAAATACAAAGTCTGCGCCATTTTTTGAAAAGTATAAAGGCTTTATTCCCTGTCCGTCTCTCGCCAGCAACAATCTCTGCTCTTGAACATCCCAAGCTGCGATGGCAAACATTCCCTCAAGGCGAGACAGCGCATTATTCCCCCAAAGCTCCAATGCTGCTAATATCACCTCAGTGTCAGACTGCGTTTTGTAGGGATATTGACGCAGAAGACCAGTTTTTAGAGCTTTGAAGTTATAGATTTCACCGTTAAAAATCAATATCCAACGACCAGAGACAGATGTCATAGGCTGTTTGCCGCCAGCAATATCGATAATCGCTAGGCGCTGGTGAGCTAATGCCACCCTGTCACTCAGCCATATATCGGAAGAATCTGGTCCTCTATGAGCTATAGCTGCGGACATTTTCTGTACGTTTGTTTTAGTTGCTCCCAAACCAATCCGGCCGGCAATACCGCACATGAATTAATCCCCCGACGCGATCAAATTGGCGTAGACATTTTCGAGTCGATCTAGCAGATTGTCCATCGAAAATTTATCTCGAATGTGTTCAATGGTTCGATCAGCTTCAAAAGCAATGGCATTTTGCAATGCGTCTAACAAGCTTTTCGATAAAGCATTTTCATCGCCAGGAGGAACCAGCTTGCCCCCGAAACTTGGCACAACTTCTTCAGGCCCACCGCAGCGACTTGCAATTACCGGACGAGCACAAGCTAAGGCCTCTGCACATACCATACTGAAAGTCTCGTGAAGACTAGGCACCACGACAAAGTCATGCGATTCATAGATTCTGGGCATGTCACGATATGGCAAAGATCCTAACCATTGAATCTTATCGGATAAGCCTAGTTTTGAAGCCTGACGGCGTAAACTCTTGTCCTCCGCACCAACTCCAACGACCGTCAAAGTCCATTTCAACGAATCTGGGATAGCCACTAGGGACTTGAGTAATATTTGTAGACCTTTTTCGTGCTCCAGTGCCCCAACAAAAAGCAATTTACCCTTCGCAGGAGGCCGATTATCTGAGACAAAGAAGTCAGTGTTAACACCATTGGACAAAACAGTTGTGTTTTTGACTATATTTCCGAAATGCTTGGCCATCTCTAAACGCAAAAAATCTGAGACCGCAAAAAGACATGACGCATTTTGATATGCCAAAGCAATATGGCGCTTCCCGTGAAAAGTCCACCAGAACTTTTTTAAAGGACCAGAATGTTCGGTAAGAACATAAGGGATCGATTTGTTTTTCAGCGCGCATGACGCCAAAACACCTGCTGGACGGACAGCATGAGCATGCACAACGTCTGGGGAAAATTTGCTTATCTGCTTGCTAAAGACTGATGCTAGTGCGCTTGGCAAGTAAAATCCTAAGACTCTATGCCAAGGCGATGGGACTGAAATGCGGATACATTTTAGTCCATTTTCAACGCTCTCGGTTGGATGCAGAAGCCTGCGATNAGAATCTCTATCCGGGACTAACAATAAAACCTCATGCCCACGAGATTGCAAGCCCTCAGCTTGGGCCTTAACAAAACTGCCTCGCGCTGGAGCAACAGAACTATGGTACCAGGATGGAATGATGGCGATTCTCAAACAAATTCTCCCTGCTTCATACAAATGCCAAAATATCAATTTTTACTAGCNCGTAAAAAGTGCGACCGGAGGATGGATGGTTCTTTATCAAGTTAGTGGCGTCTTGAACCCACAATTTTTCATTCTCTCAATTGAACTTGCGAATAAATCCAGCTTAACTCGACTTCCATTCGATCATTCCATGAAAGCATATTTTGACGGGCCCATGCTAACCCCCCCTCAGAAATTTTGCGGCGAAGTGATTCGTTTTCATATAATTCAAGCATGGCTGAAAACAGCCCGAATTGATCATTAGGCTCAACTAAAAGCCCGTTTAAGCGATCTGTGACAACCGCTGAAGTAGATCCGTTGTTTAACGTTATGACTGGAATACCGCTGAGAAGCGCCTCAAACAGGGGATTGCCGCAGTTGCTGATATCATAGAGAGACAAAAAAATGTCGCAACTTTGCATTAGTGAAAACACTGTTGAGCGGGGTTGAGAACCCGCAAAGAAAACATTGTCTTTAACTCCTTTAGCCGCCGCGTACCCCATCAACTGGTCCTTTTGTTCACCGTCGCCCACCACAATCAACTTTGTCCTGGAATAGCGCCCACGCAAATCGGATACAAGATCAATGCCACGATCAATTCTTTTCCATCCTGCAAGTCTACTCACCATCAATAAAATCGGAGCATCCCCCGCCTCAGAGAACCTCTCAAGTGTAGAGGTGTGATCAACCTTTTCACCTTTACCAGTCGAATCTATCCCATTACGAATAAACAATAAATTATCCTCGGTAACATGAGAATTCCAGTAGGTCAACGCTTGGTCACCCAAAGTGCCATCATCGGTCATAACATATAAATCTGCTCGTTTTCTTAATGCCATCCAAGTTTCCATCTTTCTCATAATGGCTGGAAAACTCCTATATGAGCTCCCTAGGATCGTTCCTTGGAACCTGTGAAGAACAGGGCAACAAATGGAATTTGATTTTAGTCGGGACATGGCGAGGATAGCGCCTTCCTCATAAGCATAAATGAGTGTCGGATTTACACGCTCAAGATATTCTCGTATAGCTTTCGCAGCATAGCTAGGAAAATAGTAAAGCCTATCCAGTTTCCCCTGGATCCTTAATCCCAGCTTAGTAAACGGCGCAGGCAAAGGGAATCGGTGAACGGACACATCTGGAATCTTGATGTCAATATTTTGTTCATGACTGCCGCCACCAACAGAGCGCTTTTGGGCTGTTAAGTAATGCACATGCCAACCAGCCGAAGCATAGCCGCGAATAGTTTCATACAAGCTGGGAGCACCTCTTTCAGGGCCCATAGACCAAGGCTCGAGAAAACTAATCAATAATAATATTTTTTTTTCAGCCACAACCGCCCTCTCACACGCGGTGACAATGAAGCCAGAGCGTTCAAACACTTTTAACTATGCAACTCTGCTGATTATCTCAACAATGCTGCCGTACGATCAGATAAAGTATACTAAATTAGTAATCGAGAAGCCGCCAAAACAATGTCCCAGTTAGCCCGTCACTCTTCCAACCGGATATCCGCAAAATGCTCGTCTTTTGGCTATAATAGCAAAGCAAGGCCATAAAAAGGCCAACATGCCAGACGTAAAAATATGTCCACTAAGATTTGCAATAAAAAGAAGTAGAAAATTTGTAAACAAAACTGTTCGGGCAAAAAGATATCGTGATTCGGTAAAGTGTTTTACTGCATAGGCCGATAGTGCTGAAAAAATGAACAGAGATATAAACACACCTGACATCCCGTGCCAAAAAAACATATCGGCAAAATCCAATTCCGTCGAATAAACGGTGCGATCAGCGTAGTAGCTTACACCATTGCCAAAAATCATATTGAAAACGGAAGCAGAACTTTGAAAATCTTGCCACATCGCATACGTGTAAAGATCTCTGCCTGAGAGAATAACACCGATAACCCCATGGTTACGGAAGAAAAAATCCATCCTTCCATATAAAGCCGTCTCTTTAAAAATCATGTAAAAGCTGACAGATTGGAATATCAAAAGTGCCAAACCAGCCATAAAAATCACGGAGGGAAGGTTGTTGAGAAGAAATATCTTTCTTCCCTCAAATAAAAGTGGCGTAGCCAAGACAAGGAGCCACACCGCTAAAATTGCAGTCTTCGTGGAGACCGAAAAACCAACAACGATCCAAAAGATCGCAACCATTATGAAGATCATTTTTGATTTGGCGTAGGCTTTTCCCAAATACAATCCTGCAAAAACAACCAATATCGCCGATATTTCATTTCCGGCATAAAAAAAGCCTTTCACCCCGATACTACTTTCGCTAACTGAACCACCATAAGTGCTGTAACCATAGCCAAATATACCTGCTAGAATATTGGCTATAAAAATAACACAGTTGCCTCCCAGCACCAGATCCAACTTTTTGTAAAACTTCTGATCCAATCCTTCTCGATGAAACAAAAAACACAATAACAAAAAAGGAGACACAACTTTAATGATGTGTTGGAGCAAAAATTCAGTTTGATTTCCAGATGACTGCAAAATTAGGACCGTCATGGCCTCTCCGAGGACCAATAATAGACAAAAACACAAGATTAGAATAACGTTCAGAGGTTTGTATAACAGAAGATAAAGAGACAATAGAGTCAGCAAAATGCCTTTATATAGCACCGAAATCTTAGTATCAAAACCTAAACTTATTAGAAAATAGCCATTGACAGCGTCCACCAACAAGAACACTGAAAGCATTACAAATATTATTGTCGAAATAAAACTTTTACCCATCACATTACCCGATAGTAACTATTAATTATTGCTTTAACGTTTTTGCTCTTTGAGCATTATTGCCATATGAGGCTTCTGGCGGAGCGGTGATGTGTCTAATGATTTAGCGCATTTTAAATTTCAATCGACCTGAGATCTATTCTGGTAACTGGCCAGATATTCAACAACTCGTTCAGCCGTATCTCCTCTTCCATAGAGATCTTTTTTAAAATCAATTTTTTCCTGATTAAATCTTACTGACGCGTCAATTATATCATTGTATCTGGACCCAATGAGTTTGTTGGCCTCTAACGTAACTAGTTCCATCCATTCTGTTTCATCTCGCAAAATTAGACAGGGCTTTTTAAAAAAGTAAGACTCTTTTTGAAGGCCACCGCTGTCTGTAATAACATATTTACAATTTTTAAGAAGGTAACACATTTCTAGATAGCTCACTGGCGCAACCGAAAACACATGGAGACTGATATCGAATTCATCGAGTTTTTGCTTTGTTCTTGGATGCAATGGAAGGATTAAAGTTGTTTGTTTGTGTATTTGATTGAGGGCCCTAGCGATTTCTCTTAATTTCGCTGGATCATCCGTATTCTCTGCCCGATGCAGAGTGGTCAAAACAAAATCTGTGGGAATTTCTTGCTTCCCAAACCAATCTGGCTTCACAGCATGGTTCCCATAAAACATCGCCGCATCTAGCATTACGTCACCTACATTCACCACCTCAGCATTTTTAGTTTGGAATCCTTCATTAAATAAATTTTCGACGGCTTGATATGTAGGACAGAAGAGCACCGTGCTTATCATATCGGTCAATATTCTATTCTGTTCCTCTGGCATCCTCATATTGAAACTGCGCAAACCAGCTTCGACATGTGCCACTTTTGTATGGAGTTTTGACGCTGCTAATGCTCCAGCGAGAGTAGAATTGGTATCACCATAGACCAAGACCCAATCTGGAGATTCCACCAGAATGATTTCTTCAATGGATTCCAGCATTTTACCCGTCATCGCGCCATGCGATAAAGCGGATATGCCAAGATTATAAGTCGGTTGCGGAATGCCCATTTCCTTGAAAAAAACATCACTCATGTTCTCATCGAAATGTTGCCCAGTATGTACTATAACCTCTGTGATATGAGACCTGCGTGCGATCGCTCTGCTTACACAAGCCGCTTTAATAAATTGAGGTCTTGCTCCTACTACAGTTAAAATCTTCAAACTGAATTTCCCTAAATTCAATATATACAAAAAATCAATCTTCCAAACACCAAACACCTGCTGCTATTGAAAGACTCCTTGATTCTCGAAACTTTATCATTAGGGCCACACAACACAAACCGAAGGCTAATTTGGGGGGCTTAAATAATCTGTTTCGTCTCAATGAGTTTTTTGCAACAAAGATAGTAAATAGACGTCATGCCTATCTAAGGCTATTATGACCCGGGATTGCCTAGAGTTTTAAATTTTATGCATACNCAAGTCATTCCCATTANCGCCACGATCTCTGAACCTTAACCTCCACCCATTCCCAGAATATCTTTATAATCTGTANATCTGAAGTAGAATATCCAAATGCCAAGAATCAATATCATTGTCGTGAATACCTCCAAAAGTGCGTTGCCCACATAGGGATGAACGAGGTTTTGCAAAGAGCCACAAATTAAAAGACAAACTAAAGAAATAGCCAATTCNNGTTTCGGGTAGAGCCTGAGCAAATTAAGNTTACCACTGGTTACTCTATAAGTAAGTAAAGACAGTGTCATGGCCATTAAGACCGTATTAACTAAGACCCATGCAGCTGCCCCAGTTAATCCATGAAGTGGTATTAAGTAATAAGCACCAACCACACCGAAAAACAAATAAATAATCGCTGCAAGCAGCTCTAGTTTGGTTTTTCCCACGGAACGCAAAGCCATTCCAAAGGTGACGACCCGGACATATACCAATGCAGTAAAAATGGCAAAAATAGGCGCAGAATCTTGATAGTTACCTCCAAAAAGCAGAACGACGAGGTCTTCGGCATGCAGAATCAGTATGGTAGCGATCGGGAACGTAACCCACGCGGTTCTAGTTATTGCTTTGCTCCATATTTTTTTTGCTCCCACATAATCCGCCTTTTTAAGCTTTTCGGTGACAAGAGGAATTAAAACGGATGTCACACTATTCTGAGCAAGGCTGAAGATAGGGATTTCAAATGCACCAACGCTATAAATCCCGTAGGCAGTGACACCCAGAATACTGGAGATCAGAAGATGATCAATTTTTAATCCGAGTATGGAGACGCCACTAGCCAAAAGCAGAGGCCAAGAATAGCGCAGAATGGCAAAAATTTTCTGCCAAGATGGAAGGCTTTTACTGCCCGAAACCTTGCAAAAATAAAGTATGACCGCAAAGAGGGTAAAACCGACGAAAAAGTACATGATCGACAGTACCCTAACAATGTCAATTAAGGACCTTTCATTTAATGCGAATATTATTGTGGGCAACATAGTGAACAATGCTGAGCCAAAAGCGAGCATAATCTGCGTTTTCGTTTGATCAAGGATTATCAAGACTGATGGCATTAAGATTATGAATAATACACCAACCGAGGCTATCGAAAAATGAGGAATAATTGAGGCCAAAGCTTCATTGTTAAATAAAACGGCGAGCTCACCGGCACTTAAATACAGAAAAAAAGTTAGGGCGGCAGAAACCACCAGAGTAACGAGACAAATCGAGTTAATGTACTCCATTTTTTCGATATAAGTCTCAGAACGGCCGGAGAAATATAGCAAGCATGTTGGCAAGGCAGAAAAGCTGACTGCATTAAGGATGCCATGAATTAGAAATAACTGTCGGAAAGAAGCAAAATCATCCACTCTCAAGCAGCGAGCCAGCACTATGTATAGGATCAAATTAGAGCACTGGATAATAAGCGCGGCCGAAAAAACATTGATAATTTTTCGAAGCATTTTTTTACAAATATGCGTGCATCGGCAAACTGAAAACTTGTTTAGCAAGGGTCGATGCAACTGGAAGATCTGCGTCAGTGTAGTTCAGGTATTCAAAGGCGATCTGCTGATGCAAACAGTTTTTGTAATAAATGGCTGTTGGAATTCCCTTTGCAGTAAAACCTGAGATAGCAATGTCACGGTTGTCAGCTTTGAGGGTGTACTGCGCCCATGAACTTTTATAACCCTCTGGTACTTCAGGAATCTCAAACAAACCGCTGTATAGTTTACTATATTTTTCCGCATGGATATTTCTTGCATGAAGTTCTTCAGGAAACTCGGCCAATTTTTCAATCAAGATTGCGGCTTGAATAGTATCCAAACGACTATTCATTCCTATTCTGATGTTGTCATATTTATCGACCCCCTTCCCGTGCACCCTTAGCGACTTTAGAAGTTCAGCATAATGGTCATTATTTGTTAACACAGCACCGCCATCGCCATAACATCCCAGTGGTTTGGCAGGGAAAAAACTCGTTGCAGCTATATCGCCGAATGAGCCCGCTTTTTTTCCGCGAATTTCACCACCAAGACCCTGAGCTGCATCCTCAATAAGTCCTAAGCTATATTTAGACGCAAGAGCCTCAATCTCAGGGTAATTCGCGGGCAATCCAAATAAATCTACGGCTATTATAGCTTTTGGTATAAGCTGACGATTCTTGATGACTTTTTTAATTTGAGACTCTAAATCGGTGGGACAAATATTAAATAACTTGCTATCAGAATCCACAAATACCGGCGTTGCTTTTTGGTAGGCTATTGTTTCAGCAGTCGCAAAAAAGGTAAAGGAGGGACAGAATACCGCATCTCCCTCCTTGCAATCGAGAGCCATCAAACACAAAGACAATGCATCGGTGCCATTAGCACATGAGATACAATGCTTGACACCAATGTAGTCGGCAAGCAGCGATTCGAATTCAAGAACCTCGGGACCCATGATATATTGCCCGTGACTTAACACCCTTTCAATTCGAGAATCTATACGACTCTTTAAATGCCTGTACTGCGCGGCAAGGTCAATGAATTGCATCCGCTAGCCTTCTAATTTATGCAGCCGTCCTTTATCCAATTGATAAACATGGCCTGTATGCTTACATATCGTCTTGGCAGACCCTCTGAGAGGCAAATCTAGTTGCTCACCAAATTCACTCATCCAGCCTACTTGTTTCGCTGGCACACCAACCACTAGTGCATAGGGAAGCACATCAGAATTGACAACCGCGCCCGCTCCTACAAAAGAGTATTCTCCAATAACAACGCCGCAAATTATGGTGCAGTTAGCTCCTAGCGAAGCTCCTTTTTTTACGTAGGTGTCCCTAAACTCGTCTTTGCGTTCAATAAATGACCTAGGGTTATAAACATTAGTGAAAACCATCGAAGGGCCACAAAACACATCATCTTCGATAAATACATTATCATATACTGAGACGTTGTTTTGTATCTTACAACGATCACCTATCAAGACACGATTACCCACGTATACATTCTGGCCTAGAGAGACTTTCTCTCCTATTTTTGCATCATTGCAGACATGAACAAAATGCCAGATGGTTGATCCATCACCTATTTGCGCTCCATCATCTACCACAGCGGTGTCGTGCTGAAAGTACCCCATGATTCTAGCCCCTGATTACATTTTCCAACAAAGAGTGCGCCTTGCTGGTTGCATTCACTACTGCTTGATTTCGGATTCTTTCGACTGTCTTTATCGCAGCCCTGTTTTCGCTTATACCAAAACCATCTCCAACAAGTATACTTTGATAGCTCTGCACATGAAGATCAGTGAACCCGGACGAGAATTCCAGCTCTCGATCGCCTATTACTATACTGCGGTATGTCATTTTATTTTCAGCGATAGCTTCGTTTGGAAGGTTTTCAGAATTAATGGATAGGAACCACTTTACTCTAGCTCGTTCATATTCAAGGTATCCGCTCGCGCTTCTCTTGTCCCTAAAGTGCACCTCATTGTGCTTAACCTCACCGAAAATATGATGCAACATATCATAAAAATGAACCCCAATATTAGTAGACAAGCCCCCAGATTTTTGATCAGACCCCTTCCAGGACCTGAGGTACCATTTACCCCTAGCAGTGATATACGTCAGATCTAAATCGAAAATTTTGTTTTTAGGTGCATTTTGCACTTTTTGTCGCAAAGCAATGATCGAGGGGTGAAGCCGAAGTTGCAATATTGAATAAACTTTAGCGCCATAACTTCTTTCGAGAGCGATCAGAGTCTCGAGCTCGTTCAAGCAAAGCACTAACGGCTTTTCACATATGACATCGATGCCTCTTTCAAGTCCAAACTCAATATGTTTCACATGACAAAAATTCGGGCTGCATACGACGATATAGTCAACCTGCTTACCCAATGAGGTTAGTTTGTCTATGTACTCCGAAAAATCTTCAAATTCAGTAAAGAACTCAGCTTTAGGAAAGTAGCTATCAATAACGCCAACAGAATCATTAATGTCCATGGCGACAGCAAGGTTATTTTTTGTCATCTTGATCGCCTGAAAATGTCTCGGCGCTATGTAACCGGCTGCGCCAATTACGGCAAAATTTTTCAAATCAAAACCTCATAGTCTAAAAACTGTAAAGCCAAGTTTCTGCATGACCAGTCTGTCATATATACCCTTAATATCTCCCAATACTGGTCTTTGAGTATCGCAAGTTTTTCGCAAGACCGCTCCATTCAATGATCTAAATTGCTTGTGTCCGACTGCCACAACAATGGCCTGCAAATCGTTCATCAAGTCAAATGAAGACAATTCGAGTCCATACTGAATTTTGACCTCATCTTTATTTGCCCAAGGATCATGGATTTTTACTTCGACACCCCATGACTTGAACTCCTCGATTAAATCAAAAATTTTGCTATTTCGGATATCAGGACAGTTTTCCTTGAAAGTTATGCCAAGGACACCAATTTTCGCCGAGGCAAGATCGATTTTATTCTGGACCATTTTTTTTATGACACAATTCGCCGCATACTTTGCCATATTGTCGTTGATCCGTCTCCCCGCAAGAATAACCTGAGGACTGTATCCTACCATCTCAGCCTTATGCGTCAGATAGTAGGGATCAACCCCTATGCAGTGACCGCCCACCATGCCCGGCTTGAAGGGCAGAAAATTCCATTTACTCTCGGCGGCCGACAGAACCTCCAAAGTATCAATCTCTAGACGATCAAAGATAACTGACAATTCGTTGACTAAGGCGATATTTAAATCTCGTTGCGTGTTCTCTATCACTTTTGCGGCCTCAGCAACTTTGATTGAGGTTGCTCTAAAAGTTCCTGCCTCAATGATTGACTGATATAAATCGTCTATTAATCGGGCCACCCAGTCATTTGAACCACTCGTCACTTTAGTGATTTTTGTTAGGGTATTGATTTTGTCTCCGGGGTTTATCCGCTCAGGGCTATAACCGCAAAAGAAATCAATGTTGTAACGGAGCCCTGATCTCTCCTCTAGTATCGGGACGCATATCTCCTCGGTACAACCCGGATAAACTGTCGACTCATAAATAACAATACTTCCCTCTTTCATTGAATCACCAACTAATTTGGTAGCCTGTTCAAGGGCTGACAGGTTAGGTCGATTGGCGCTATCGATTGGTGTAGGAACTGTGATAATAAAAAGCTTGCAACTTTTGAGATCGTTTGTGTTCGCAGTGAACTTTAGAAAGTGAGCACTCGTTAAAGCATCGCTTGTTACCTCAAGCGTGCTATCTATTCCCGAGTTCAATTCGGTGATACGATTTGTATTTATATCATAGCCAGTAGTATCTATTTTCTTGCCAAATTCTACCGCTAGCGGAAGCCCCACGTAACCGAGACCGATCACGGCCAGTTTGTCATAGCTATCAATTAGAGATTCCATTCTAACCTTCCAAAAACTCGCCGGTTTATCTCGTCAGTACCTGTCAAAAAGAACTATCGCAATTCATATTGATCCTTTAGCATTTCAAAATCGTCTTTGTCGAGACGAGGACCAAACTTTTTCACCACCATTGATGCACAAACATTTGCGAAATCTGCCGCCCATTGATAGCTTTTTCCTGACGTTATTGCAAAAAGAAATGCACCTGCAAACATATCTCCAGCGCCATTTGTATCAATCGCATCCACTTCAATTCCTTGCGAAAAAATCATATGCTCTCCATCAAAACATCTAGCACCAACCGCTCCACTAGTGATCACGTGAGAAATTGAGTATTTGCACAAATCACCAGCCGCTTCATCTTCACTGGAGGTACCAGTAAAAGCAATCGCCTCGGCCTTATTACAAAATATGTGATCGACACCATGACCGATAATCTGTCGCAAATTATCCGCATAAGCTTCGACAACGAAGGGGTCTGATAGGCTTAAGGCCACCTTAACGCCCGAAGCTTTAGCAAATTTTATAATGTCCGCAGCCATTTCCGTATGCTTAATGCTGGTAGCAAGATATCCCTCAATGTATAACCATTCAGAATTGAGAAGTGCTGAGTCATCAATCTCCTTTTTGGACAATTGAGCACTGGCCCCCAAGAAAGTATTCATAGTTCGCTCAGCATCAACCGTGATCATCACCAGACATTTTCCTGTCACGCCTGCCTCTGGTTTTACACTATGAAAATCGACACCCGCGGCGGCTAGTTCCCTGATAAAGATGTTTCCATCAGCATCATCTGCGACCTTCCCACTGAAGAAAGTGTCCGACCCCAAAAGTCCCGCGGCAACGATTGAGTTGCATACCGAACCGCCACACTTTCGCACAAAGTCGTTCTCTCTTGCGGCCAATGAAATCAGAATCTCGCTTTGGCGTTTTTCGTCTACCAAAGTCATAACGCCTTTTTCAATACCGGCAGTCTCAAGGAATTGATCCGAGACACGACACTCTGTATCTAAAAGTGCCGCGCCAATTCCATAGACATCATATTGTTTCACCATCTAGAAGCCGTCCTCTATAACCGAGGGTTTATCGGCATGATTTGAAGGCTCATTTAACTCATTAAGGTTTTTGTCCCAGCATTGTCGCTCCAATTCTTGACGAAGTAACCTAATCTCTTCCTTCAAAGCATTGTACTCCCGCTGCTTTCTCGCAAGAAAGCGGGCTGTAATGGCCGTCTTTTCAACTATGCCTTGGGGCGTCAGTAGGTACATGTAACCAAATTTATTCTTTGATCTTTTAAAGTTCCCAAGCTTAATCCATCCCACATCTACCAGCGACTTAACGACATAGTGAGTCTTACCTAAACTGATGCCTAATTTCTGAGACAACTGTCGTTGAGTGAGATCAGGCTGCCGCTCCAGTAGCCGCAGCACTCTATACTCTAGTTCCTGTTTAATCATCCAATATCGAATCCAAGGAAGGTTTTCACCAGGTTTTGTAAATTGCCTTAATCAAGAAGCTAGCCGTGATAAATATCACTGATTAATACCATTAAAACATTTGTTCATGGCGTGAACAAGCTCTGGCAAAATTTTCAACCACGGCTGATACCCACCTATAGATTTATCTTTAAGTTAATATTGGCCAGCATCAGCCTTGGCATGGAGTCACTGCTGCACGTTCATACCCCGAAACAAAAAAAGCAATCCAATAAGCAAAAATCTGTCCTATGAAAATAAAGACCCATTGATCCTCAGTAATTGGCCACCAGTGGCCCATATAACCTAGCAAGGCAATGCCTGAGGTCAAAAACACAATAAATGCGCCAGTAATAGAATTGGCTAACGTTTTTGATCGAAACCATCGTCGAAAATGATAATTTAATCGATTATGCAAATGGTTGTCATCGGGAAGAAATACTGACTTACCTTTGGTCAAGCGTCTGACTAAACTGACCAGAATATCAATACATGGGTAAGCTAATAAAACCGCAAGAAAAGACGCAGAAAATACTCCCTCCGAGAACAGAAATAATCCTGATAATACCAGTGCTGCACCCAGCCCATATGCGCCTGCATCACCAAGAATTAAACGTCCGGATATTACGTTAAATATCGTGAACAGTCCGCAACTAGTCATCAATGTAGCATAAACAAAACCGTTCGTTTCCAAGTAAAAAATACTAAAAGATATTGTTAGTATGCCTGGAAGTAGGCCATTAGCCCCATCGGCCATATTAACGGCATTAATAAAACCTACGCAAAAAATCACTGTTAAAAACCATCCTATGAACGGAACCCCGAGAAGATAACGCAACCAGGCAACATTGAGCTCTACTGGAACCAGAAATGGAGAAACCCCGATGATCATCCCAAAAATTAGCATCATGACGGCTAACCGAAAAAAAGGAGTTAAATAATTATTTCTAATATCCTCCACTAAACCCAAAATGGCGCAAGCCAATGCACCAATCCATCCGGTCCAGTAGATGCCATAAGCTCCTCTATTTAACAACGTGACTTCGGTAATCAGTGCGGAAAAGATCAAAGCCAGGGTGCAACCAAACACTGCAGCGCCACCCAACCGCGATGCGGAAATATGAGAAATACCATGTTTGTCCTGAACATCCTCAGCGTAGCTTTGGCGAGTTATCCATTGAAGCATTAACATGACTAGTAGGCCAGGAATGCCGAAAAAAATTGAGGCCAATACAAGGCATGCGGATGACTTGATGAGATCTTCTTCCGAAAAGATAAAAACATTTTTCACTGTACGTTAACCGTATTATCGCCTGCTTAGCAAATCTTTATGAGATAAGCCACTGCCCGTCTGTGTCGAAACGCGGAAAAAATATTCAGATAAAAAACGAGCTGAAGTCTGATACATCTCCGTGTTATCGACGATAAATATGTGATAGCACGACCCATAGGAGAGCAAAAACACCTCCAAGCATGGACCCCAACACACAAATAATCACGCGCCTCGGACTAGATTTCTCTTCTGGAATCATACTCGGACTAACTGCAACAAAAACATACTCCGGGCTCGCTTCTGCTATCATCTTATTTTTTATTTGCTCTTGAATTATGTTGTAAAAAACGTCCTTCATCTCAGCAATTTGTGTTTTCTCTATTTGAGCCTGCAAGTATTCTATGTTGTTCGTCACCTTGCTCACCTGTCGGCTTTGCATGTGCCGATTAATGGCATCCACATACATGTCCACCCATTTTTTTGCAAGAAAAGGGGAATAAAATGTAATTGAGACGGAAACCAAATCAGTTTTCTTGTCTTCGGTGACAACCAACATTTCAGAAAACCTACTGAACAACTCCCAACTACTAGGTCCTCTTAATCCCCCGCCGTCTTCATCCTCGATCAACCACTTTCTTTGTCGAGGATCATAGAGGTCAGTATCGAAGCTAAGCTGATTAGACTGCTTATCCCATCTCTCTGAAGCCAATAACGGAACTGCAAGATCATTTTCGTTTATAAAGTTGTCAATAAAATTCCATGACTGCATCACTTCCTGCGCTATTTGAGATTCATTAGCTTCAACGCCAGTCATATTTACACCGGCTAGCGAAGCCAAGCCTCCTAGTTGTCCCAGAGTACTCCCGAGACCGGAGGATTGCTTTTGAGCCGGTGCTAGAACAGCTTTGGCCTTGTACTCATTTGGAATTAGCAGCGCATACCAAACCACCAAGACAGAGCAAAAGAAAGTAAATGAGAAGATACCAACTTTACGGGCCCAGATGACACCACCCAGTTCAGAAAGATTTAGTTCTTCGTCCGTTCGAATTCCGAATGACAGCGATTCATTATTATTCTCGTTGGTTCCCGAGGACATTATCTAGTTGCCGCCGCTATGGCTGCCAAACCAGATGTGCTGTTAAACACGATCTGAGTGATCTCTCGCCATAGTTTTATGTTGTTTGTATAATCAGAATCAATAGGCACTACGATCGTATCACCCGGTCGGAGTGATGCCTCTGCGGTATACCTGACCCAGCTTGATTCCGGCCTAAGCACAGACCCATCTGCACGGACAATGTAAAGTTCTTTGTTATCAGCTCGGGCCGTCATGCCTGCCGAGAGACCAATATAGTCGTTAAGATCAAGGTCCTTCTGATAACTGTGAGTTCCCGGCCGTCTAATCTCTCCAACAACAGTAACAGTCGAGACGCGTTGGGGGATAATTATGTTATCACCATCCTCTAAACGGATATCGGCTAGCTGATCACCTGATATTGCAGCCTCAATATCCACAAGCAAGCGTCCTGAGCCGGTAAATTCATCCAGCTTCTCAGCTACCGAATTGACCTCGTTTATGTCTATATCTTTGTCTTCCTTTGTCAGTTGCGATGCTGCAAAATCTCTAATAATGGATTGTGCAAACTCCCTTGCTCTTTGTGTCTCCATTTTGGCTATGGACTCCCTAGTAAAGACAGTTCCAATTGGAAACGCGTCCTCGGTCAACCCTCCTGCTCGTTTTAGAACATTTGACAAGGACTCCCCCTTTTGAATGCGGTAGGTACCCGGAAACCTGATCTCCCCACTTAAGACCACCGATTCATCAGGATTCCAACGAGCAACTGCTCGCACGTGCAAATGATCCCGTGATTGAACCTTTGTTGCAGCTCGTTCATCTGTTTCTGCTAAGAGATCTATCTCGGTATATCTGCTCAAAATTTCGTTGTCAGGGCTAGCGAAAAGACTACGCAACTCCGCCGATTCCATATAGACCCTGTCTTCCAAGCCGCCAGCCGCTGCAATCAACTTTTTGACCGTAAAATTAGTGGTGACTGGAAAGATGCCAGGCGACTTTACAGCTCCAGAAATAGAAGCAGTCTTAACTGGCTCTCCGGCCCGAGCTTGGGACTGGAGTTTAGAGATGATTGGAGCAAGCAGAACGTCGCGCTGAACCGAAGCCACTTCTTTCTCAATATCTGAGAGCTCTTCTTCTTCAAGATCAAGCGTTCCACCTTCAGACGAAATTTGAATCTGATCTAGCGCTTTTTCGCTGTCCACCGATGAGAGGTCAGTAACTTTCGCCAATCCGAAAACAAGTATTTTGTCTCTTGGTCTGGTCAAAACATCTTCTAAAGATCCTTTGTTGAGGATTGCAGCCGCCAGATCGACCTGCAAAACTTCTATGTCCAGCCGCTGATTTTTTTGTCGAACGATTAATCCATAACCTAAATCAGCATAGATCTTAAGATCCCCATCAACAGAATTCAAAAGATCGGAGATACGTTGGCCTTCCACCCAACCATAAATACCTGGTCGTACCACCGCTCCCTCTATTGTTACCGCATTTTTGAGATTATCCGTGCTAATAGGAACCGTGATCAAATCGCCGTCTTGCAGTGGATATGAAGAACTGGTGGCAAGATCCAGGTCAATATTTTTAACCTCAGGCAAAGACTTACCCAAGGCTTTACTTACCACTGAAATTCCAGAAGGATAGGCGTCCGGTGTCAATTCACCTGCCATAGTTATGGCGTCTCTAATTGATTCCCCTTGTATATATTCATAGATCATTGGTCGCTTAACAGCGCCGGTCACGGTCACGGTACCGCTATAGGGTGGCACGAAAACCACATCACCAGATCGCAACCTAATATCATTGCTAGAATCACCCTGCAATAATAAAGAATACGTATCAAAAATCTGCGCAACTTTTCCATGGCGTTTAACTTGAATATTTCGCAGTGAGCCAATATCGCTGATTCCGCCCACTTGAAAAAGCGCCTGGGAGATCGTGGTTAGAGCAGATACAGAGTATGCTCCGGGAACGGCTACTTCGCCTGCCAAAAAAATATTTATGGCTCTCAATCGACCCATTGATATTGAAGCTTGCGCTCCAAGCAATTCCTCTGCAACTCGTGATCGGATGAATTCGCGCGCATCTTCGAAAGTTAGGCCTGCCACGAGTATAGGCCCAAGTTTGGGGATATTAATTTGACCATCCCTAGTAACTTGCAAATCATAATGATTATTTTCTGTTCCGAAGAGATCGATGGTCAGATGATCCCCTGCCCCCAGACGATAATCACCTGGAACTGTGGCATCATCCGTTGGGGCAAACGTACTTACTTCTCTATCAAAAAGCGTCAGACCATATCGTTTAAGTGCTGTGTCTTTTTCTCGCTGATTCTGCTGGAATTCCGCAAAAGCTTCTTGGAATAATTCATAC
>PCDB01000021.1 GCA_002591625.1 Porticoccaceae bacterium | reverse complement strand
ATTTAGATTCAAAATCAAGTGAGTAATTTTTGGGTCGTTCGCAGCGGCATCAATAGCTCTTATTACATCTCTCACCAACGTCTCATTTCGGTTTGCTAAGGTCTCATTAAAGATCTCGGTCAAAGGTTCGATAAAGGTTTTTTGGTCGACAAGCATGCCTTGAGGTGCCAAGAGTAGGGCTGTTTTCTCATCTAGAGGAGGTGGTTTGTTGCCTGTCAAAGCGCCCATGAGACCTCCTATCGCAGTCACAAATACTAATAAGAATATTAAGCTCGTCAGAGTTCGTAAGGAGTTTATTATTAATTTTGTGCCCCTCAGTAACTTTTGCCACAAACTATTCTCACGAGACATAATCCTCTCCTATTCATTTTGATCGATTGATGGGCGATTATTTTGCTTGCAGCGCAGCCAAATGCAACAGGTTGCAAAAAGCACAATTGTTGCCAAAAGTTCGGCTTGGTCTAGTAAACTGGGCGCTGGGCCGGCAACGTTATCCACTGCAACATAGAAGTATAACAGCACTACAAAGCACAGCCACAGCAAAGAGCGGCTATGGCCATTCAGAACCCCGGGGATAAAGATCGCCAGCGGTATTAGCCATAGATAAAAGACAAAGGGGGCTCCTTGCATAAGGGGATTGAGTATTAGCAATATTAGGAGGCTAAAATAACTTACAAGCGTTAAGGCTCTCGAAGCGTTAAGCATTTGTTTGCTGTCCATTCTGAAGCTTACAGCAATTTAAGAGCAAGGGTTGCTATTCTTTTACCTTGCGTTCGGCAGATATTGATTTCGTGAGGGCTTAATTTGTCTGATTCTAGGTGGCTGGAGCCGTATGGAGTACCTCCCAAACGCGTCTGCGCTAGAGCATTTTCTGAATACGGCACGCCGGCCACTACCATGCCATGGTGCATAAGCGGCAGCATCATTGATAGCAGGGTAGATTCTTGACCACCATGAATGCTGGAAGTGGATGTGAAAACACCTGCCGGTTTATCGATAAGAGCACCATTCAGCCATAGCTCAGAGGTTTGATCTAAGAAATACTTGAGCGGCGAAGCCATATTGCCAAAGTGAGTCGGGCTACCTAAAAGCAGTCCGGAGCAATTAATCAAATCATCATTATCGCAAAATATGTGACCGCTTTCTGGAATATCTTCGGCTACCGATTCACAGACTGCTGATACGCGAGGAACGGTTCGCATTACAGCAGCCATGCCCGCTGACTCGACGCCAATCGCTAGTTCTTGCGCAAGCTTATGCACATGGCCGTTTCGGCTAAAGTAAACAATTAGAATATAAGGGCTCTTCATTTCATTAAGTTAAAAATGTTGTCTGCTGGTCTTCCGATCACCGCGTCGTCGCCTCTGGCTATGATGGGCCTCTCTATCAATTTCGGATGTTTTATCATAAAGTCTATGACAATGTCATCGGTCAGGCTTTTATCTAAAAGTTGGAGGTCTTTGAACTCCTTTTCTGATTTTCGTAACAATTCTCTTGGTTCAAGGCCTAGCTTTTTGAGTAACTCTTTGAGTTGGGGTTTAGTAATGGGCTCCTTCAAATATTCAACTATTACCGGTTCAATCNNATTATCGCGGAGTAGCGCCAAAGACTGCCTCGATTTAGAACAGCGCGGGTTATGATAGATAACGAACATGGTTCTTTACGATAATATTTGAAGTTTTAGACCACACTCTAACAACTATACACTATTCGAGAGGCAGAAGGGGGATACCACTATGCTTTTTGGCTGCGACATACTTGCAGAGANATGNTTTATTTTGCATTCCGATNAATATAAAGTCCAATACGCATTACTTGCTTTATTTTTTGTTTTTTACTGTTACCATGCGCGGCGTTAATAGCCCGACTATAACTGATATTGGAGCTAGAGCAGTCCGGCTAAATTGTTTTTTGCCGTCTAGATTGGAATTTATTTGAATTTGCGCTCATTCAGCGGTCCGAAGAAACAGAAAGACACGTATCGAAAGTAAAATTTGGCAGCTAGGGAATAACTCTTTGAAAATTAAGTTCATCGCAATTCTTTTCCTGTTAACTTCGTGCCAGNTCGATCGCGATTTTTTGCTTCAAAATGGAGAAGCTGTGAGCTTTGGTGGCGCCGAGGGACAATGGACGATTATAAACTATTNGGCAACTTGGTGCGCACCCTGCCGCCATGAGATCCCTGAACTTAATCGATTCGCTTTGGATTATGAGGATCAATATCTTCTATTGGGAGTTAACTTTGATGGCGCTACCGAGGATGAATTAATCAAGCAAACACAAGATCTGGGCATAGAGTTTAATAATCTTTTGGAAGATCCTAGAGTGCTGTGGGAACTAGACAGACCGAATGTACTTCCCGAAACGTTGATTATCGATGAGGAGGGACAGCTTCGGCATAGACTGGTAGGTCCTCAAAATTATGAGTCCCTAGTGCGATTGCTAAATGAAAAGCGTTAACTTTGGGTGGATAGCATTTGGATATGACTCTGATCGGTGTAGTTTTTTTAAATGCGGATCTTATGACTTCTGCTACCCAGTTTAAATAGCTCGCACAACTGCAGTTTTAGTGCGCGCGGAACCCCAGGACTTTGAGCCGCCATGGCGAAGATCCTACCTTGAAGGAGTTGAGAATATGTCGGCGTTGATGACTGAGCGTGTAATCAGCGTTCACCATTGGAATGACACACTGTTCAGCTTTCGAACCACAAGAGACCAGTCCTTTAGGTTCTCTAATGGCCATTTCACAATGATCGGCCTCCCGTCCGAAACTAGGCCACTAATGCGAGCATATAGTTTTGCGAGCGCCAACTATGAGTCTGAGCTGGAATTCTTCAGTATTAAAGTGCCAGACGGGCCGCTTACGTCCAAATTGCAATTGTTGAAGGTCGGTGACGAGGTTTTAGTAAGTCGAAAGTCAACCGGGACTTTGGTAGCTGACAACATGTTGCCAGGCCGCACCCTGTATATGATAAGCACCGGTACTGGTCTTGCACCGTTCATGAGTCTTATCAAGGACCCAGACATTTACGAAAGTTTTGATAAGGTAATTCTGACCCATGGAGTACGGCACATCTCGGAACTGGCCTATGCGGACTACATAGAAAAGATTTTGCCTCAAAACGAACTAATTGGCGATATGGTCAGAGAAAAGCTGATCTACTATCCTACTGTAACCAGAGAGCCCTATCGCAACAATGGCCGTGTAACTGATTTGGTCCGATCCGGAAAGCTATTCACTGATCTTAACTTACCTTTTCCTAAACTTAATGATGACAGATTCATGATCTGTGGCAGTCCAAGCATGCTCAAAGAATTCTGCGGTATGATCAGCAAAAAGGGCTTTTGGGAGTCTCGAAGCGGGCGATCGGGTCACTACGTAATTGAGCGCGCCTTCATAGAAACCAGTAAGTAGCCTGAACAACTACCAAAACGGCTCGGGAAGACTCGATATGATTTTGCTACNCTCCTAAGGTTTGTATACCTCCAGTGCTCCCGGGCTTCGCAGCATTTTATTCACCTCATCTGAGTGCAGTGTCTCAGCCGTAATCATTTCTCNCGCATATTCTTCCAAAAGAATATCGTCTGCTGACACTGCCAAGTTCAAAAGTTCTTTGTACAAAATANGCACCGATTTTTCATGCTCAAGACTTTCTCTAAGAATATCGCCGATATCNTGTTTTTCGGTTTCCAGCAGTGGGCCGATCTTCAGCGAAGGGTGTCCGCCCATCATCGTAACGAGTTCCCCAGCTCTATGCGCGTGAAGGAGGCCTTCATTGGCATTCGCTTTCATCCAGTCAACTATTGGAATGCGATTATAACCATATACCATTAACGAATAGTGAGAATAACGCACCACTCCGGCTAGCTCTGCTTCCATAATACCGTTGAGAATATCAATCGCTCTCTGATTGTCTTTTGCATTCATTACCATTGCTCCCAAATTCTTTGCTATAACTATTATTGTTTGACGGGCTGATCATCCCGAATCTTTTAGCTNGCTATTCTACACCTAAGTGCGGATCACAATGTCACTATATCTCGATCTATNAGAGGATCCCGTTAGAATTAATCGCTATAATCCTTAAACCCTAAATAGAGACTGCGATCGATACAAATGTTGGTGCATGCTGCATTTAGTGGCACTCAGTAAGTCAATCTGCCATTCTGACTTTGACGAGGCTGATTCGCTTTTGGGGTGCGGGAAATTTTGTAAATTATATGCTTTCCATATGTAACAAAAACTTTATTACTTAGAGAGAGGATTTAAATGGACGGTTTACGCCTATGAGAACAGTAATTTCTGAGCCGCTTGTCCAGTTTTTGGCTATCGGATTGGTAGTTCACCTCCTGGCTAAAGTGATGCTTCCANAGGCTGCGCTGGATGAGGGGTATGAAATAGTAGTTGACCAATCTAGGTTATTGCATTTTATGCAGACACAGGCCAGAGTTTTTCAGCCAGAGGGTGCGGCTAAAGTACTAGCCAACCTCAATAAGGATGAAAAGGATCGTTTGATTCGAGACTACGTTCGTGGGGAAGTTCTATTTCGCGAAGCCATGGCTATGCAACTGGATAAAAACGACGAGATTATTCGTCGTCGTCTAATCCAAAAAATGGAATATATCTCGCAAGGCTTCTCTGATGAAATTTTACCCCTTGATCGAGACGAGCTAGAACAGTTTTATGAATTACATAGGGAAGATTATCGCGTACCTGCTGAAGTGACGTTCACTCATGTTTTTTTTGCCTTTGATGGACGGGATGAATCCACTTCAGAACGATTAGCAATCGATACCCAGAATGAATTGAATAATCTCCAGATTCCGTTTGAACAGGCAGGAAGATTCGGTGAAAGATTTTTATATAATAGAAACTATGCGGAAAGATCCGACGTCGAAGTGGCCAGTCACTTCGGGGAACCCTTTCAAAGGCAGATATTTGGTTTGAGTCCAACGCCTAGTTGGCAAGGACCTGTGCGCTCTGATCACGGTTACCACCTGGTCTTGCTCANAAAATTAACAAAAAGCTTTGTTCCTAAATTCGATGAGCTCATGGCCGCGGTCGTCACAGATGCTCAGCGCCAGCAATCAAGAGAAGTACAGCGGGAAGCCATTAGCAAACTAATAGAAAAATATCGCATTACAGTGCATGACGAATGATATTACGTAAACTTNTTCTCGTCACGACGTTTTGGTGCATCATGTGCGAGAGCCATGAGGGCAGACCAGTTTTTATAGATATTGTAGAGCGTGAACCAGGAAATTATCTGCTTAAATGGAAGATTCCGCCTGTGCTTTTGCCAGGGCAAGAACCAATAATTGGCTTGAAAGGTCTGGGGTGCACTAGGCCTTATGCAGAGAAAAAAACTGGCTTGCCAAATGCTCGTCTAAATGGACGTGTTTATTACCAGTGTGGTGAAGATCTCAAAGATTTATCAGTTATTCTCTCTTATCCGGAAATTAATCCGGCCTTGACGTCCCTAGTTATTTTTAAAACGACAGATGGTAGNATNAAACAGATATTTTCGGGGCNAGAAAAGCTCTCTATTCCTTTGCTTTCCGAAGTGAGCGGTTGGGACATAGTCAACCAATATANTGTGGCGGGGATACAGCATATTTTGGAAGGCTATGATCACCTCGCCTTCGTGACATGTCTAATTATGATTGCGGGGGTAGGCAAGCGACTAATATACACTGTAACTGGTTTCACTATCGCTCATTCCATTACACTAAGCCTTGCAACTTTGGACCTTTNGAGATTNCCAAGCCTCGTGGTAGAGACACTCATCGCAATCAGTATTTTATTGCTGGCAACAGAGCTTCATCGCAATCGTTACACGGGGCATTTAAGTTTTACTTGGAGATATCCTATATTGACTGCAGGGTTGTTTGGATTGCTGCACGGTTTCGGATTTGCGAGCGTTCTGGCCGATCTGGGCCTACCTGATGATTTGAGACTGCCTGCATTACTTTTTTTCAATGTTGGCGTAGANATTGGCCAGCTGTTTTTTGTTGGTGTCACTTTATTGGTGGTTTTCATTTTGTTGAGAAGCAGCAGATGGATTTCGGCAAACTTTATTCTTTTAGAGAAAGCTATGATTTATTTTCTCGGTATGATCGGAGCATATTGGACTATAGAACGTTTACTTTTTTGGTGATTCATAGTTTACCGCCGATTACACATATCTAATGCGCCTACTGACTATTTCAAATGTCCCAGATGTCTGTCCAAAACCTTTAAACTCGCTTTAAAAAGTTTTGGCGTGCAAGCAACAATATGTCCGTTGTTAAGAAAATTTTCACCTCCCTGGAAATCGCTAACCATACCTCCAGCCTCTCTCACCAGAAGTGCACCGGCGGCAATGTCCCAAGCTTTTAGGTGCATTTCCCAGAAAACGTCAATGCGCCCTGCAGCAACATAGGCTAGATCGAGAGAAGCAACCCCTAGGCGTCGTATTCCAGCTGAGTTTTTGGCAAAGGCGCGCATTGATCTCAAGTAGTTTTCGATATCATCAAATGCTGGACTATTGAAAGGGATGCCAGTTGCATAAAGAGCTCCTTTGGTTGAAAGGCGTCCAGATACTCTAATCCGACGACCGTTGAGCATGGCTCCATCTCCCCGACTAGCTGTAAATTCTTCCCTCTGAAAGGGATCGACCACCACAGCGTGTTCGAGTCGGCCATCAATTCGGCAGGCTATGGAAATTGCTACATGGGGAATTCCTCGAACAAAATTAGTGGTTCCATCTAGAGGGTCGATAATCCATTCAAAAGGACTGCCCCCTTTCCCGCTCAAACCCGTTTCCTCTCCATAAAAGCTATGGTCGGGGAATGCCGCACTAAGTTGATTTATTATGAGTTCTTCCGAGCGACGATCGACTTCAGTTACAAAATCATATTTATTTTTCTCATCGACTTTGACCCCATCGATATTGTCAGCTGCTTTTACGATCATATCGCCCGCCTCGCGAGCAGCACGCAGCGCAATGTTACACATCGGTCGCACAGAATAAGAGTCCAAACAGGGTATTTAAGAGTGGCTAGTGTACCAGACATCTTCGATTCTGCTAAACTTCTGATCAAATTTTTGGTTCGTAAAGATTGTTTGGGGTAACTGGTGTCACAGGTAGATTGTCGTAAAAATATTCGGATTGTCTTGGTTAATACTGCTCATCCAGGGAACATCGGAGGAGCTGCAAGGGCGATGAAAAATATGTGCATAGATAAATTGTATCTGGTCGAGCCAAGAGAATTTCCAGCGCCCAGAGCAGTTTGGCGCGCGGCCGGTGCAAAAGACGTGCTTAGCGATGCGAAGGTGGTGAATTCGCTTGATGAAGCAATTGAGGATTGTGGTTTGGTCATCGGTGCTAGTGCTCGTGAGCGGCGAATTCCTTGGCCTGTGCTAAGTCCGCGCGAGTGTGGGGAAAAAATTTGGATGGAGGCAGCTAACCAGTCCATCGCGCTGCTGTTTGGTTCTGAGGATCGTGGGCTATGCAACGAGCATCTGCAAAAGTGTCACTATCATGTTTGTATCCCTGCTAATCCGGATTACAGTTCCCTTAACTTGGCTGCTGCTGTGCAGGTCCTGACTTATGAGATTAAGATGGCTTCTTTGGCTCAGACTGACGATAAATTCCATTCCAATCACACCTGGGATATGCCGTATGCAACGTCAAAAAATATAGAACTATTTTTTAAGCATCTGGAGGAAACTATGACTGGTATTGAGTTTCATGACCCTGATAATCCAAAACAACTCATGACTAGGATGAGGCGGCTTTTTACGAGAGTAAGAATGGATGAGATGGAAGTATCTATGTTACGTGGTCTATTGTCAGCTGTTCAGCGTAAATAGAATGTTTGAAAAAGAGGCCCAACTATTCTTGACTAAATTACTCTGGTATTAGAACATATCTCTAGCAACCTTGAAAGACTGGCGGTAGAGAACTGACAAGATGAGAATAACAACACGAGGACGTTATGCTGTGACCGCTATGTTGGATTTGAGTCTCCATTCAACTCAGCAGCCAGTGCCTCTCTCTCATATTGCAGATAGGCAGTCGATTTCGCTCTCCTATTTAGAGCAGCTGTTCGGTCGACTTAGAAAATCCGGTTTAGTTAAGAGTGTTCGTGGTCCCGGTGGTGGGTATCGCCTAGGTTCTTGCGACAAAAAGATTTCTATATCCCAGATAATCGACGCGGTAGGTGAAGGTATTGACACGACCTCATGCGGTGGTAAGGGCAATTGTAACGCTGGCGAGATTTGCCTAACTCATTTATTGTGGGACGAGCTAGGCAAAGAAATCAATAAGTTCTTAAGCGACATTTCACTTGCGGACTTAGGTGCTAGGCAAGAAACTCAGTCAATTTTTCAGAGGCAACTAAAGCAAACTCTCAATTGGCAACAACAGCATTCAGCTTTTCATTGAGGAAGATAAGGTTTATGGGATTACCAATTTATTTAGATTATGCGTCAACGACTCCCGTTGATCCCCAAGTCGCTGACAAGATGATGCAGTTTCTCACCCCCACGGGTCGCTTCGGCAATCCGGCGTCTAGATCACATGTTTTTGGTTGGGAGGCTGAATCGGCCGTCGAAGATGCTCGAGTCGAGGTTGCTAAGCTCATCGGGGCTGATCCGCGGGAGGTTGTTTGGACGTCAGGTGCCACCGAAGCAAATAATCTTGCGATTAAGGGATGTGCTCATTTCAATACTCGCAAGGGAAAGCACATCATTACTTCAAACATCGAGCATAAGGCTGTGCTCGACACCTGCAGACAACTCGAGAGAGAGGGCTTCGAGGTTACGTACCTAGATCCAAATCCGGAAGGGCTCATTCTGCCGGAAATGGTTGCTGATGCAATCAGAGCGGAGACCACCGTTGTATCGATAATGCATGTGAACAATGAGTTGGGTACGAGGAACGATATCGCGGCGATTGGTAAAATATGTCGTAGTAACAAAGTTTTCTTTCACGTTGATGCGGCACAAAGCGCTGGAAAGACGGCTATCGATGTCGAAGCTATGAATGTTGATATGATGTCTTTATCAGCACATAAGATATACGGCCCGAAAGGTATCGGAGCGCTTTTCGTAAGGCGAAAACCGAGGGTTCGCATTGAAGCTCAGATTCATGGAGGGGGGCATGAGAGAGGCATGCGCTCTGGGACCTTACCTACTCATCAAATCGTGGGTATGGGGGAAGCCTTTCGAGTGGCTAGCCAGGTGTTGGACGCAGAATCCGCAGAGATTGCCCGATTGCGCGATCGTCTATGGGCTGGAGTCTCGGATATAGAAGAAATCTATCTAAATGGATCGCCCGATCAGAGCGTCCCGGGTATAATCAATATCAGCTTCGCATTTGTTGAAGGTGAATCGTTAATTATGGCGCTAAGAGACCTGGCAGTTTCATCGGGGTCGGCATGCACCTCAGCAAGCTTGGAGCCGTCCTATGTCCTCAGGGCGCTTGGACTAAACGATGAAGTTGCTCATAGTTCCATAAGATTTAGCATCGGAAGGTATACGACTGAAAAAGACATTGATGATACAGTCGCAAAAGTTCGTCATGCGGTTGATAAGCTTAGAGAGCTGTCTCCTCTGTGGGATATGTTCAAAGATGGTGTAGACTTAGATCAGGTTGAGTGGGCAGCCCACTAATGCCTGAGCATATTATTTAGGGAGTTTGTGAATGGCCTATAGCGAAAAAGTAATCGATCATTATGAGAATCCGCGTAACGTCGGAAAATTGGATGATAAGTCAAAGTTTGTGGGTACTGGTATGGTTGGCGCACCAGCGTGCGGTGATGTTATGAGATTGCAAATTCAGGTTGACGACACGGGTGTGATAGAGGATGCCAAGTTCAAGACTTATGGATGTGGGTCTGCAATTGCCTCGAGTTCTTTGTTAACTGAGTGGGTGAAAGGGAAAAACATCGAAGAAGCCGAGCAGATAAAGAACACTGAAATTGCTGAGGAACTGGCGCTTCCACCCGTTAAAATTCATTGTTCTGTTTTAGCGGAAGATGCCATCAAGGCCGCAATACGGGATGTAAAGGATAAGCAACAGCAGGACTGAATTAATTATGCCTATCACCATGACGCCAGCTGCGCAAGACCATGTGTTAAAGTCACTGCAGAACCGCAAGAAAGGAATCGGGGTCCGTCTTGGCGTCAAGACTACGGGATGTTCTGGTTTATCCTATGTTCTGGAATTTGTTGATGCCGCCGCGTTAGATGATGAAGTCTTCGAGTTTGACAGTTTCAAAGTTCTTGTTGACCCCAAGAGCATGATCTATTTGGATGGAACCGAGCTGGATTATGTAAAGGCTGATTTTACGGAGGGGTTTGAATTCCGAAACCCAAACGTTAAGGATGAATGTGGTTGTGGAGAAAGTTTTCACGTCTAGATTGGAACAATGATGTCCGCAATCATTGGTGAGCGGTCTTTCTTTGAGTTATTTTCTATCCCGATCTCTTGGCATATCGACAGAGATCTAATAGAAACTCGATACAAACAACTTCAGAAGCAATTTCATCCAGATCGTTTTGTTACCAATGTCGATGCAGAAAAGAGACTAGCGGCGCAGACAGCTGCCTTTATAAACGATGCTTACGCAACCCTAATTTCACCGCTTAAACGAGCTCAATATTTGTTGAAGTTACAAGGCATTGAAATTGATGATGAAAATCAAACCACCAGTGATATTGAGTTTTTGACACAGCAAATTGCTCTTCGCGAAGAGCTCGCTGAGATAGAGCAACTTGAAGCGCCATTTGAGGCACTAAGTGATCTGGAGAACCGCCTGGACAAACAATACGAAGAGTTGCAGGTTGATTTTAAAGAGAGCTTCACAGCCGGGAATTACGATGAAGCAATGAATTCGGTGGTAAAGATGCAGTTCTTTGTCAAGCTACAACTACAAGTCGAGTTGCTTGATGACAAATTGATTGGTTGAAAAATGACTCAAAAGGTTCGTTAGTGGCTCTAATACAAATTTCGGAACCGGGGCAGGCGCCCGAACCCCATGAACGCAGACAAGCAGTCGGAATTGATCTGGGCACAACAAATTCACTCGTAGCTGCTGTGCGAAGCAGTGGACCTGAGGTTCTGAGTGATGAGCAAGGCAAGACTTTGGTCCCCTCGATAGTAAACTATGGCGAGAATGGTATTGTCTTCACGGGCGATTCTGCGCGACAGAGGTCAGTTAGCGATCCTCTGAATACGCTGATTTCAACAAAACGCATGCTCGGTCGCGACATGAATGACCTTGACGGCCTCGGGTTGCACTTGCCATATGACTTTGACAAACATGATGGTGGTATGCCGCTGATCAAAACCCGAATCGGTTTGGTAAGCCCAATTCAAGCGTCTGCAGAGATTCTAGGCGCCATGGCAATGCGCGCGGAGAAAGCACTGGGAAGCCAACTTGATGGGGCTGTGATCACCGTGCCCGCTTATTTTGATGATGCACAACGCCAAGCAACAAAGGACGCTGCATCGCTTGCGGGGATAAGAGTTCTCAGGCTACTCAATGAGCCCACTGCGGCAGCTATTGCCTACGGGCTGGAGAAAGCTGACGAGGGTATAATTGCAGTCTATGATCTCGGGGGAGGAACGTTTGATATATCCATCTTGAAGCTATCTCGGGGAGTGTTTCAAGTGCTTGCCACCGGGGGAGATTCAGCTCTAGGCGGAGACGATTTTGATATTTTAATTGCAGACTGGATCCTGGGGGAGCTTCAAATAGACAGCGTGTTAGACCCGCATAAAAGACGGGAATTAATAGAGGTGGCTTGTGAGGCAAAAGTAGCCCTCACAAAACTCGACATGGTAGATGTTTCTTTCTCTGGTTGGTCTGGAAAGTTAACTCGTGAAGCTATGGAGAAGCTAATTAAGCCACTGATGGAAAAAACACTTAGGTCATGTAGGCGAACTTTGCGGGATGCAGGGCTTAAATCGGATGAGGTAAATGATGTTGTTTTGGTTGGTGGTCCCACAAGAATGCCGATTGTTCAGCATGATGTTTCCGAATTTTTTGGTCGGCAAGCGCTTTCTGCGATAAATCCGGATCATGTGGTAGCGCTTGGAGCAGCTTTGCAGGCAGAAATTTTAGTGGGTAATCAGTCCACCGACAATTTGCTATTGCTCGATGTGCTGCCTCTGTCTCTGGGTGTGGAGACCATGGGGGGATTAGTGGAAAAGATAATCCATAGAAACACTACTATTCCCGTGTCGCGAGCACAGGACTTTACAACCTTTAAAGACGGCCAAACAGCGATGGTAATTCATGTAATGCAAGGTGAGCGAGAACTTTCCAATGACTGCAGGTCATTGGCTCGGTTCACCCTAAAAGATATTCCATCAATGACTGCCGGAGCTGCTAAGATTCGAGTCACCTATCAAGTTGATGCTGATGGGTTGCTCAGCGTAAGCGCTCGCGATATGGTCAGTGCTGTTGAGGCGAGCATCGAGGTCAAGCCTTCTTATGGTCTTGCAGAGTCCGATATCACGGAAATGCTGAAAGATTCGCAAAAGAATAGCCGAGCAGATGTAGCTGCTCGCGCACTGCGAGAACAACAGGTTGATGCAGATCGAATGATAGAAGATTTGGGTTCTGCGTTGAGACATGACGCTGATCTCCTTGATACCTCTGAGGTTGAGAAGCTCAGAGCGTTGATGTTTGAGTTAAAGGACATGCGAGCGAGTTGCACCGATCATCGCCTCCTTTCTGAGAAAATAAAAGAAGTCGGTGAAGCCAGTGAGTTTTTTGCAGCCAAGCGAATGAATGCGAGCATCAAATCCGCCCTAGTGGGGCGAGATCTTGATGAAATGGAGTGATATAAAACATGCCAAAAGTTGTTTTTATGCCACATCATGATATCTGTCCAGAGGGTGCTGTAGTTGAGGGTAACAAGGGCGAGACAGTTTGCGAAGCAGCTTTGCGTTCTGGGTTGCGCATAGAGCATGCCTGCGAGATGTCCTGTGCTTGTACTACGTGTCACGTTCATGTNNGGGAAGGTTATGATACNCTNNCTGAACCCGATGAATTGGAAGATGATTATCTCGATAAAGCNTGGGGGGTTGATCCGGATTCTCGNCTAAGTTGNCAGGTTATTATCGAAGATGAAGATTTAGTTATNGAGATCCCGAGATACACCATTAATATGGTATCTGAACGTCACTGANGNGGTGGGGGTGANGCTAGAATGATTTGGACCGACATCAATGATATTGCTATAGAATTATACGAGACCTANCCAGACGTTGACCCGCGGTATGTAAATTTTGTNGATTTGCGTCAATGGGTTCTTGAGCTAGAGAACTTCAATGATGANGCCGGACGNTGCGGCGAAAAGATTCTNGAGGCAATACAAATGGCATGGCTTGAAGAGAAAGANTAGGCCTGCNAANACTATTAACCCACAGGATTCTCATCAAAACATGCTATATTTCTGTCAATTGGNGCCCAGCTGGCGGCNGACGACACCCAGAAATTTGCTGTTGTAACTGCTTCTGACGGCTCGTCTAANGTAGAACACTTGACAAACTTTACGCTTGGCACCATATCCGCTTCAGTAAACAATTGCGAACCGCAACTGGGACAGAAGTGTCGAGTAACATTNCGGNTAGAAGCACTCNTATTGCTATAAGTGTTTGTAAGTCCCTCGATCTNTAGGGTGTCNGCAGNGACAGGCACTACCGTNGTTAGTGGACTGCCNGTAACGCGTTGGCAATCTCTGCAATAACAGCTAACGGCNTCGAGTTGACCAGCGTGAAAAACGTACCTTACTTGGCCGCANAGGCAGCCGCCTTTTCGAATAGTCATAATGTNCCTTACAAGTTTTAATTNNTTTAANAATTCTACACTGGNGCANTAAAATTTTTACCGTTTGAGCAAGCGCATATTTTGCTGAGCTGGGTTAGNGAATAGCCAGTATTTTCTCGCCATTGGTTAAAAGAATTCTGTATCTTGACCAAATCTGACTTGCTGGTAGGGTGGTCAGCAATTTCAAGGCCAGCGGTTTTGAGTGCCGANACCACATCTTTGGTAAGCATAAAACTGTCTTTTCCGATTTTTCTGAGTATCCGAGGNCCACTAAGGCCACCNAATCTGCAGCCAAACTTTTTCATGTGCATGCATAATCCAATAAAATCAGTGTCNGGCCATTGGGCAGCGAAATNTGCAAAGCTCTCATATTCGGCACTAACCTCTAGAATGTAGGCGGCGTTCTGAGGAACACTCAAAACCTTCTGACGATTTCGAACTATACTCTTATCGGATGAAATTCGGTCCAACTGCTCTGGACTGAGTAGCACCATACTTTGAGGTTCAAAATTGAAAAAAGTTTTCTCGAATGCGGGCCACTTTTNTTCAATNACTCGCCATACAAAACCTGCCTGAAAAATACATTTGGTCATGGTTGCCAAAATACGGTNATTTGGTGTCTGTTTGAATTTTTCATCGCTAAGAGATTCTGTTATCCAGGATTCAAGACCATGTTCACCTTTTCTNAGAAGTGCTTGGGACAGGATCGGTTCAAAATCCAACATTTGTTTACCCTANGCNAGTTTGTATCTAGGCACNAAAAAACAGTGCTAATTNGCCAAAAAANTTAAATTGTACCGCTAAATTNTAANAAAAAAAAAGCTAATAACTGGTATCATTTTTTTAAGAATGGAAGCTTNAAAANAGCTNNGATTGCCCAAGGCCAANTAATTATGNNATGGNGTTAAATNTCTATTATTGNAAATGCGGGNGGTAGNTATGNAAACCGNTGATGGNAACTTNTGAAATATATGAGAGCAGCAGTTTTTTCAAGTCCCGGTGAGCCATTAAGAGTGGTAGACAAGCCTATACCTCAGATCGCNGCCTCCGAAATGCTTATGCNAGTCTCATATTGCGGAATTTGCGGCACAGATATTCATGCNACACGGGAGGGTCCNTTTTTGGTCCCGCCTGATACAATTCTNGGCCATGAATTTTGCGGGAGAATCGCGGAGCTCNGAAGCGCTGTTCAAGNNGGCGAATATAGTATTGGAGATCGCATAGTNTCCCTGCCTTANATTGGGGATGAATTTATCGGATTCGGTAAAAANCCCGGCGGCTTTGGTGAGTATATAAAAGTTAGTCCTGAGCTTTCCCTAAAAATTCCAGATGAGCTNGAGGANCGAGAGGCAGTGTTAGTNGAACCAATGTCGGTTGGATTAANTGCAGTTAATAAGGCAGGGAATGTGGCTGGTATGAGAGTTTTAGTAATCGGGGGCGGACCTATAGGACTAGCATGTGCGCTCTGGTGTCGTCAGCTTGGGGCAGANCAAGTTCTCTTGGCNGAGTGTATTTCAGAAAGAATGTCGATAATTCAGGACTTTAATTTTGGACCTTGTCTAGATGCTAACGGGGATGTAACGGCGCAGTTCTATGAGATCGCCGGGAGCGCACCNGATATCCAGTTTGAGTGTGTTGGCGCTCCNGGTATCTTGCAGCAATGTATTAAACGAGCTCCCCCCANGGGGCTNATCGTTGGTGTGGGTGTTTGCGATAAAACTGATGANATAGAACCTTTAGACGCGATTCTAAAGGAGTTGTGTATTAAATGGGTTTTNGGGTACGACAAATCTGATTTTGTCAAGTCTCTGAANGCTTTGCTCAACCAAGATATTGCGCCNAGCAGAATGGTTACTGACGTGATAAGTTTAAATGATCTGCCGCGNNTTTTTGAGCGANTGCGTTCCCCGGAAAAACAATGCAAGGTGCTNGTGAAGCTGCAANANAATGTCTANGANTGGAATTAGTTTTCTTATATGAAATACGTGGAAGCAAACTCATACTCNCTCATTTTGTNGACTTGGCGTGTACTCAGCTCGAGATGCGTTNCAAAGCATATAGNTNTTATGCTTGGGTTATTGCCCACCATTCTTCGGGCTGAACCAGCTTATATTCCCCTTAACTATGGGGATATGAANCCGCTNACTATGAACTTNGGTGCTCCAAGGGTGACATCGCCCGCTGACATTAATNAAGGGCAATTTAGCTGGCAAGTGACATCTGAACTCAGCAATACNNTGCACATGGCANCCACNGGCTCGGAGCGTTTATTGATAGACGNTGANACNACGAGACANGTCATGNTGNTCGAATATGCAATCACCAACAATTGGAACATTCTCTTCGAGGTGCCTTATATTCGCCATGGTGGAGGATCTCTCGATGGGTTTATTGAGGACTTTCATAACACNNTAGGGTTCCCATCTGGNCCTNGGNGAGGCCNAGAAAAAAATGCCTTTGCAATCTCATATCTTCGCAGGGGGATGGAGCCNCTGNTTATCAATGATGTTCAGTCAGGAATGGGGGATGTGTCNATAGCATTAGTACGCGAGTTATCGAGTGACTGGGAAGACAGTTTAAATATTGGGNTAAAGATGAAATTTTCTTCTGGAAAAATCCTCGACCTTACNGGCTCGGGCACNAATGATCTGGCAATCTGGACCTCGGCATCAAAGAAGCTTTNTTCCANTGTCTCTCATTACTTATCATTATCAGCAGTTTCGATTGGCGGAAGTAATGGGCTTCTGGCTAAAATACGNAATGACGAATATGCGACTGCATCATACGGAATGGGTTGGAGGTACAGTGAACTGATAGAATTCAAACTTCAACTTGATGCCAGAACCTCGATTTTTGGTGGNAGTTCCGTCAGGGCCCTTGGNCATTCCATTGCTCTNAGTATGGGGGGNACGTTACATTTCTCTNATGGNTACGAATTGGATATCGCGGTTACAGAAGACATTGATGTGGGTACCTCTCCGGATGTNGTTTTTCACATGAACTTTAGGCGNAANTATTGACTAGCCNTAAGTCAGTCTGCANCATNCGTCGAATTGTTGGATCGGATCTTGGCNAAACAGTTCAAACCGGTTGTAGGGATAAACATTAATGGTTAGACTCCGNCGCTTCAAAAGATAATGATGATTTGTTTGGGAGATTTTTTATGGCAAATGAGATGACACTTTCGATTATAAAGCCNAACGCCGTNGCAAAAAATGTTGTTGGCCAGATTTTAGANAGGTTTGAGTCGGCCGGATTGACGATTGTCGCCTGCAGAATGCAACGACTAAGTCGTGAAAAGGCGGAAGGTTTTTATGCAGAGCATCGTGAGCGCCCATTTTTTAACGATTTGGTTGCTTTCATGACGTCAGGCCCTGTCTTTGTGCAGGTGCTCTCAGGGGAAAATNCGATATCGGTTAACCGTGATTTGATGGGTGCAACNGATCCAGAGAAAGCGGAAACCGGAACTATNCGTGCTGACTTTGCGGACTCAATAGAAGCAAATGCGGTTCATGGNTCCGATTCGCCAGAGTCGGCGTCGCGAGAGGTTGCCTACTTTTTTTCCGATGACGAAATTTGCGATCGATGAACATTAAGGNAAAAGTGTCTTGTAATACTGAGGACGCTGTCCGGGNTAACGGTAAAGTCAATCTGATGGGATTGTCGGCATCNAGTCTAGCAGATCTAATGGAAATGCTGGGCGAAAANAGGTTTCGTGCGACCCAAATTCTCAAATGGATCCATCAAATGGGTGTTCGTGACTTTGATCAAATGACNAATCTGTCNAAAGTTCTTCGGGGAAAGTTGTCGGAAGGCATGGAAATAGTTGTGCCAGAAGTGGTCAGCTGTGAAAACTCTTCNGATGGGACTCGCAAATGGCTNGTNCNAGTAGAAAATGACAGTTGNATTGAAATGGTGTTTATACCTGAGGGTAGTCGGGGAACATTATGTGTTTCTTCTCAGATTGGGTGTGCATTGGATTGCTCTTTTTGTGCCACTGGAAAGCAAGGATTTAACAGAGATCTTACTGCATCCGAGATTATTGGNCAGCTNTGGATAGCGGCCGATTCATTTAATCAATTTTCANCTNCTACANCACGCAGGATTACCAATGTCGTAATGATGGGGATGGGAGAACCCTTGATGAATTTTGATAATGTGGTAGAGGCCATGAGTATAATGTTGGATGACCATGCTTATAGTCTATCAAAGNGANGAGTAACGCTCAGCACTGCAGGGGTGCTNCCNGCCTTAGATAAATTAGGTGATGTACTNGATGTGTCTTTGGCNATTTCTCTNCANGCTCCTAACGACGAGCTACGNAATAAGTTAGTCCCATTGAATAGAAAATACTCNNTAAATGAATTTATNGACAGNGCGCGTCGGTACCTAAGTAAAATGCCAGATAGCCGACGTAAAGTGACTGTCGAATACACCTTGATGGACCANGTTAACGATAGNGCTAGCCACGCTCTTGAACTATCTAGAGTCTTNCGAGAACTCCCATGCAAAATAAACCTNATNCCCTTCAACCCCTTTCCTGGAACCGAGTTCCGCCGCGTATCGGANGTTGCAATGAATCGGTTTCGGGACATTCTGCATAGGGAAGGGTACACTGTCACCGTGAGAACTACNAGAGGGGATGATATAGCGGCGGCCTGCGGGCAGTTNGCTGGNCTNGTGAATGATAAGACTCGTCGTCAGGCGCGGTATAAGGCGAAACTATCCGCTCAACAGGCGGTTCGTATNTTGAGTTAGGTGCTACCGAAGCATTATTATCCTAAGAACTTTGAGCGANATTCATTGTTACTGCGTNGTAAAGTACNAGAGTTTAAAAAGAATTAATCATGTTTAACAAAANCCCGATAGTGCGCAGAAAGTCTCGGCAGATTATGTTAGGTGCCGTTGCCGTTGGGGGTGATGCCCCGATTTCNGTTCAAAGCATGACCAACACAAACACACAAGATGTTGAAGCCACGGTNGCACAAATCCAGTCGATCCAAAAAGCCGGCGCAGANATAGTNAGAGTGTCTGTTCCTTCCATGNAGGATGCNGAGGCATTTGGAGAAATTCGNAACAGAGTTGANCTGCCCTTAGTCGCTGATATTCATTTTGATCANAAGATAGCGCTTCGGGTGGCTGATCTGGGTGTTGATTGCCTCCGAATCAACCCGGGTAATATTACGCGCGAAGATCGCCTTAGAGAAGTTATCTCTAAAGCACGGGACCTGAGTATACCTATCAGGATAGGTGTCAATGCTGGCTCGCTTGGCAAAGATCTCCTTAGAAAATATCGCGAACCGACAGCATCAGCACTGGTGGAGTCGGCAATGAGGAATGTTGATCTGCTAGAAAAGTACAATTTTTCTGATTATAAGGTCAGTGTTAAAGCGTCAGATGTTTTTATGGCGGTGGATGCGTACCGCAAACTTGCCGATTTGATAGAGCAACCGCTTCACCTNGGCATCACNGAAGCAGGCGGATTACGNTCGGGTACAGTTAAATCCTCCATTGGCCTGGGTACTCTTTTGATGGANGGTATTGGAGATACAATTCGTATCTCATTGGCAGCAGACCCTGCGGAAGAAGTGCGGGTCGCATGGGATATGTTACGCAGCNTAAGGTTACGCAACAAAGGAATACATTTTATTGCCTGCCCAAGTTGCTCGCGGCAGAATTTTGANGTCATAAAGACAGTGAATGAATTAGAGACTCGTCTCGAGGACATCACTGTACCAATGGATGTTTCAATAATTGGGTGTATAGTCAATGGGCCGGGTGAGGCAAAAGAATCCGACTTTGGTTTAACCGGTGGCACTCCGTCTAANCTTGTCTATATCGATGGCAAGCCAAATCANAAAATCAGTCAAGATAATCTTGTCGATCAGCTAGAGCAAGAAATCCGCGCTAAGGCAAGAGTAAAGGAACAAAAAATCGCTATNGACGCCGAGGCCATCATAGCAAAGGCTTNAAAACTGGAGTGANCTGATGAAAATTANGTCCGTNCGGGGTATGAACGATATAAGTCCTCCAGAGACAGCTAGCTGGCAGTNCCTTGAAAAAACAATTGTTGATGTTCTCTCGACCTATGCTTTTCAGGAAATTCGNTTCCCTATATTGGAACATTCNGAGCTATTTAGACGCTCTATAGGGAATATNACAGACATCGTCGAAAAAGAAATGTACAGTTTTGATGATCGCAATGGCGATAATTTGAGCCTNAGACCTGAGGGCACAGCCGGCTGCGTTCGAGCATGCGTTCAGCAGGGGCTATTGCACAACCAAACNCAACGATTATGGTACAAAGGACCTATGTTTCGGCATGAACGACCCCAAAAGGGNCGTCAGCGAGAATTCCATCAAATTGGCGTGGAGGCATTTGGATTTGAGGGNCCGGAACTGGANGCAGAACTTTTAATAATGATGGATAGGCTTTGGAGTAGGCTGCGCATTGATGGCGCAATGACTTTGGAAATCAATTCNCTCGGTCAAGCCTCTGATCGCGCTCGTTATCGGNTTGCTTTGGTNGATTACCTTGAGGATTANAGAGAGCAACTTGATGATGATAGTCAGCGTCGCTTGNCCACAAANCCTATGCGCATTCTTGACAGCAAAAATNNTGACACTCAAAAGATTTTGGCCGATGCGCCTCGGTTGGCAGAATTTGTTGATGATACTTCTCGCGTGCATTTTGAGCGTGTGTGTGGTTTATTATCTGCCGCTGGTGTGGAGTATGAAATNAATGATAGATTGGTGCGAGGNCTGGATTANTATTCAAAAACTGTTTTTGANTGGGTAACCAAAAAGGTGGGTGCGCAAGGGACTATCTGNGGNGGCGGTCGCTTTGACGATCTGATTGAGCAGATAGGCGGAAAACCTGGATTTGCGATAGGACTTGCCTTGGGAATGGAGCGNTTGTTGCTGCTTGTGAAGGCGTTGGACGTATTGCCGGATTCGCTTGGAAAGAACGTGGATGTTTATTTGGTAGCTGTTGGAAATGTGTCAGANGAAGCGTTTTTAATTTCCGAGCAACTTCGATCAGAAATTCCTGGGCTGCGTGTGGAGCAGCATTGTGGNTCAGGTGGNTTTCGTTCACAACTAAAAAAAGCCGATAGAAGCGGAGCTCGATTNGCTCTAATAATAGGCGAAGACGAGTGCTCACAAGATGTCGTGGGTGTTAAATTTTTGCGCGAGCACAGAGAACAAGANCAAGTGNATCGGAAAAGACTAATGGATTTTATGCAACCTATTTTTATTTAATAGAGGAANTTAAGTGGCTGAATACAGTACAGATGAGGAGCGAATAGAGGCAATAAAAGCTTGGTGGNCTGAGTATGG
This sequence comes from Porticoccaceae bacterium, assembly GCA_002591625.1. Classification (GTDB taxonomy): domain Bacteria; phylum Pseudomonadota; class Gammaproteobacteria; order Pseudomonadales; family Porticoccaceae; genus TMED48. Next base: position 8,189 of record PCDB01000021.1, on the reverse strand, counting down.
AAAGCAGACTATGTTGGGNTTAGTGCTNGTGCTTTCCGGATATCTNGGNTGGCAATATGTTGACCATCGACANGTCCAGAACGCGCATTTGGCNTCGGAGCAATTTTCTGAGATTCTGGATTTGTGGCCAGNTCAACTTGGCGATGATACCGANGGCTTTACAAGAGANAAAATCGTTCAAGCTGCTGAGAATCTAAAAAAAACTAATACCGNGTCTNCGTATGCNTGGTTGTCCTCGATGGCTCTGGCGCGAGTCGCNATAGATNAGGGCGATCTAGATGGTGCNAGAGCCGAGTTGAGTCGATNGTTGGATATGGATCTTTCTGAGGTGGATGAACAACTCGTCAGGCTGCGTCTGGCGCGNGTTGAGTCAGCGAGAGGCGATGTTGATGAAGCTTTGCGATTGCTTCAGGGGGTAAGTGCCNNTGCGCTTGAACCTCTTTACAAAGAGGCAATAGGTGATTTCTTNTTTNANAAGGGAAACGCTCCGGCAGCTTACACTGCATATAAGGCAGCGNNGCAGTCAAATCAGTCGGGTGATGATATGCTCAATGGCTTGTTAGAAATGAAAATTAAGCAGGTGACTGCTGAAGCCANNCGGGAATTGCCGGAAAANCCNGCNACNGGGGANGTTGAATCGGAGAGCGATAAGCTGTGATTAGATTAATCTTGAGGTCTTNTCTTTTTGTTTTCCTAANAGNNGNATCCGGNTGTAGTTGGTTTGGTGATGATGATGAAAATGAAATTAAACCGGCAGAGTTAGAGTCATTCGTTGAAGAAATTCGTATTAAAANGNTNTGGTCAAAGTCTTTNGGNGGCTCTAAAGAAAAATATTGGAGGAGCTTGAGGCCGAGNGCTAGCGACAAGGCGGTNTTTGCCGCAAATCATGGCGGACNAGTNAGTGCAATNTCTTTANGTGATGGATCGANGCTTTGGAGNGTCGACATNGAGGNGAGCATCTCCGGNGGNGTAGGTTATGGCGGAGATCTAGTAATGGTTGGAACCATTGAAGGTNAAGTCATAGCTCTTGATGCTANCGATGGATCCGAGGCCTGGACCNCTCAAATGAAAACCGAAGTGTTAACCAGTCCTCAAAGCAACGGCAAAGTTNCTGTGGTTCAGACNATTGANGATAAAATATATGCACTTGACGCAGNGACGGGCGATGAAATTTGGCACCATGATGGCGANGCGCCGATNCTATCGGTGCGGGGCACAAGTAGCCCTCTCGTCACCAGCAACATGGTATTGGCGGGATTTGACTCGGGGAAGTTGATTGCATTCAATCCGGAGAACGGAGCTATCATTTGGGAGACTCGGATTGCCCTCCCTAAAGGACGGACAGAGTTGCAGCGGATGGTAGATATTGATGGTAACCCAATCTTGATTAACGATGTGGTTTATGCGGTTAGCTATCAGGGGCGCTTGGGAGCCATCACCCGTGGAACAGGACGAAACCTTTGGTTTCAGGACACTTCCTCGCACGATTCCCCAGCCTATGGGCAGGCTCAAGTTTATGTTACCGAAGCAGATGATATTATNCGNGCGTTCAAAGCAGGCAATGGCCGTTCGGTTTGGNAGAATGAAGGNTTGTTTTTGCGCCGTNTAACTGCNCCCACTGTNTTTGGTGNANTGGTAGCAGTGGCTGATGCTGAGGGTTATTTGCACTTCTTGAATAGTGACNACGGTCGTTTCATGGGCCGAGTTCGAGTCGACGGCAGTGGAATCGATGCCCCCATGCTAAATCGCTCCGATCGTTTNATTGTTCAGGCCAATNATGGATCTNTGAGCGCATATAGGATTGAACCTAGATAAAGAAGTTTCTTCCTTGAATGGATNGCGATTTTAAACATAGGTCTTTTTCATGTCTCCTGTAATTGCCNTTGTAGGCAGACCGAATGTAGGNAAATCAACNCTCTTTAATCGNCTGACNANGAGTCGGGATGCCCTCGTGGCTGACTACTCAGGCCTTACCCGAGATCGNAAGTATGGTCANGGGGAAATGTTCGATCGGCGTTTTTTGGTGATAGACACAGGTGGCATAAGTGACGACGANCGTGGGATTGGAGCGGAAATGACTGATCAAAGCCTTGCCGCCGTCGAAGAGGCTGATACTGTTTTTTTTATAGTTGATTGTAAGTCTGGTATCACCCCTGGTGACTATATCATTGCTGATAGATTGCGANGAAAAAATCGNAAGATATATGTTNTAGCTAACAAGATTGATGGCTTNGATCCTGTNCAGGCAACTGCTGATTTCTATCAACTTGGATTCGTCGATCTGTTTTCAATTACNGCGACTCATGGGCGCGGCGTGAAATCGATGATGGAGCAGGTCTTGAGTGGCNTNTCTGATCGCGCAGAGGTNACTTTAGANTCAGANAANAGTATCAAGATTGGAATAGTCGGCAGGCCTAATGTTGGNAAATCTACGCTTGTGAATCGNNTGTTAGGTGAGGATAGAGTGGTTGTNTACGACCAGCCAGGNACCACCCGAGACAGCNTATATATAGATTATGAAAGGGATAATANNAANTACACTCTNATCGATACCGCNGGGGTTCGTAAACGCAAAAATATTAAACTNGCGATCGAAAAATTTTCGATTGTTAAAACGNTNAAAGCAATTGAAGATTCCAACGTAGTGATTTTATTAATAGATGCCCACGAAGGATTGGTTGAACAGGATTTACATCTGTTAGGCATCGTGATTGATGCTGGGCGAGGCNTGGTAGTCGGCATAAATAAATGGGATGGTCTTGAGTCCGATGCTCGAGAGCATATTAAAATTGAACTCCGNCGGCGNTTGAGATTTGCCGANTTCGCTGATGTGCATTTTATTTCTGCAATGCANGGGACTGGNGTTGGTGANCTCTATCGCTCAGTGAAAGCAGCCTATACAACTGCCAATNAAACCTTTAGTGCNGCTCGACTCACGAACATTCTCGAGGGTGCTGTNGGGGAACACCAGCCCCCCATGGCCAANGGGCGCCGNATAAAATTGCGGTACGCTCATGCAGGCGGAAGAAATCCNCCAGTGATTATAATCCATGGNAACCAGACGGATGCTNTACCTTCCCACTANACGCGTTATTTGGAGAAGGTATATCGTCGAGAATTGGAATTGCATGGAACACCTGTGAGGGTCAAATACCGAACAGGAAAAAANCCNTATCGTGGAAGTAGATCAATATCTNNNGANCGAAGGCCTGTCAANAGCAGAAAAGAGGTGAAATATAACAANCGTCATGATTGAGGGTTATNGTGTTTNCCCACTGGATAGTCTGGTAANGAACNCTCCNTTNNGCAANCAATTCTTCTNAANATACTTNCCNACCGGANATAAATCTTCCTNTCTTTTTTATCCTTGATCNGACCCTAACGAATTTTCTGATGTACCAGTGACTTCAAGCATTATCTCGCCATCGCATACATGAGCCTTTAATCTATCTCCATCNTCTATGTCGTCGACAGATTTCACAACNGATCCANTCANATCCTTAACGATTGAGTAGCCTCGACTGAGTGTTTGCAGTGGGCTAACTGTNTTGAGTAGATGAGTGGTCCGATTGTATCTTTGNTGCGATTGTTGTAATCGAGATGTCATATGTTTACACAACAACTTTACTGACTGAACTAGAGTNATGCCATTGGCTGACNANNTNNTACTTGGATGCTGCCGAAAATGGCGATCTTTNANNGAGNTNGTATGCAGTTGTTTCTGTTTTAGATTGGATAACATTGCNTTCGAGAGATTCTTNCTTATGATTNGGAGCGTCTGAGCTTGTTCCTTCAGTTTTTGATTGGGATGACGCAGTCTNTGGCTGAGGAAGTCGGCTTTTTGATCAAGTGTTCGAATCTTTCTTACCATAGCCTCATTNAGAGAACTCAATGCTTTTGAATATTTAGCAATAATTTCATTTNTATTAGGACTCAGAATTTCNGCAGCTGCAGAGGGGGTAGCAGCTCGGAGGTCCGAAATGAAGTCAACGATAGTGAAGTCAACCTCATGACCCACAGCACTGACAATAGGCAGTTGGCTTTTGTAGACAGCCCTNGCNACCTCTTCCTCATTNAATGGCCANAGATCCTCAAGTGATCCTCCGCCTCTGCTGATGACTAAAACATCACAACGGTTATCGGAGTTTGCTATTTGNATGGCATTTACAATGCTTGGTGCGGCTTGCTNGCCTTGGACNAGAGATGGATAAATGGTGATTGCAATTNATGGGAAACGTCTCTTGAAAACAGAAAGAATNTCTTTGATTGCAGCACCTGTAGGGGACGTTATTATGCCAACCTGAGTTATTGATTTCGGTATAGGTGTTTTTGATTTCTGATCAAATAAACCCTCGTCCTTNAGTCGGTTTTTNAGTTTCTCAAANTGTNGCTGAAGGNCGCCAGCCCCAGCTTCTTCCATTTCTTCAATTATTAGCTGAAATTTTCCTTGTGCCGANTAGAGATCCACCTTACAACGNACAATCACGTGCATGCCATTCNCTGGCTCAAATTGCAAAGCNTGTCTCCTGTTGCGAAACATTGCGCAGNTAACCTGAGCATTTTTGTCCTTGAGAGTCAGATAACAATGCCCTGAAGCNGGCTGGCTGAGNTTTGAGATCTCCCCCTCNACCCAAATCAGAGGNAGGTGGGTTTGAAGAATTTCCCTAACATTCTGATTAAGTTGGCCGACACTGAAAATTCTTTTACCTTCCGGTGTAATATCCATCGAAGAAGTATAGAGTTTTATACCCGCAAAAGTAATCTGTTTCGCGCGCTTGATCGTNTANAAAATANANNGCTNNANAATCATGAAATAANTGNTAAATCAGTTGTTTATNAGCCGTNNNAGCCGNCCAAATAATTGTTTACTGCTGCGCNGTTGCTGNCCTATAATNNAGNGCTTNCTTNTTTAAAACAGTTAATCACTGTTCCGGTAGGCTCTCTCCATGTTACGCGTTAACAANGAAGCATTAACATTTGACGATGTTCTCCTAGTACCCGGTTATTCCGAGGTGACNGCTAAAGATGTTTCTATAACTTCCCAATTGACTCGAGAGATCGGTATGCAAGTTCCTCTGCTTTCAGCGGCTATGGATACTGTAACTGAGTCTCGNCTNGCNATTGCTATCGCACAAGAGGGCGGCATAGGGATNGTTCACAAAAGTATGTCTATTGAGAGGCAGGCCCGCGAGGTNTGGACGGTTAAAAAATATGAAAGTGGCGTTGTTAAAGACCCATTTACTATTGAATCAAAAGCCACTCTTNGAGACCTGCATGCCTTTACATCTGCCAACAACATTTCNGGTGTNCCAATCTTGGACCAAGGCGACCTCGTTGGAATAGTGACGCGCAGAGATGTCCGTTTTGCTACTGACATGGATGCTCNGGTTACCTCGGTAATGACGCCCANAGAGCGGTTAATTACTGTGAAAGAGGGCGCGAGCCCGGATGAGGTNCGNACTCTATTTGCNCGCCATCGGATCGAAAAGGTANTGGTGGTAGACGACGCTTTCGAACTCAAGGGGCTCATTACGGTAACTGACATCGATAAAGCTGAGCAGTACCCGAACGCTTGCAAGGATGATCAAGGTCGCCTCAGGGTAGGCGCCTCTGTAGGAGTTGGAAAGGGTGCAGATGAGCGTATTGAGGCACTCGTGCGAGCTAATGTTGATGTCTTGGTGGTGGATACTGCCCATGGCCACTCCTTGAATGTACTCAATCGCGTTCGTTGGATTAAAAGTAATTTTCCCAATATNCANGTAATAGGCGGAAATATTGCCACNGCCGAGGGAGCGTTGGCCCTTGCCGATGCAGGTGCAGATGGAATCAAAGTGGGTATAGGGCCAGGGTCGATTTGCACAACACGCGTTGTTACAGGNATAGGCGTGCCTCAAATAACTGCTATCTCCGAGACTGCTNAAGCGCTTAATGGAACCGGAATACCNGTAATTTCAGATGGNGGCATACGTTTTTCTGGCGACATGGCCAAAGCTATTGCTGCTGGCGCGCATTCGGTAATGATGGGNTCGATTCTTGCTGGCACTGAAGAGGCGCCCGGTGAAATTGAGATCTATCAAGGGCGCTCATACAAATCATACAGGGGTATGGGCTCCATGGGAGCAATGGCNGAGATAGAAGGTTCAAGCGATAGATATTTTCAAGATAGCAACGCTGGTGCGGAAAAATTGGTCCCTGAAGGTATTGAGGGCCGTGTTCCGTANAAAGGACCAGTTGGCAATATAATTCATCAGATGACTGGCGGTTTAAAGTCAGCCATGGGCTATACGGGATGNACTGATATCGATCAGATGCGAACAAAACCGAACTTTGTTAGAGTAACTTCTGCCGGTGTGAATGAGAGNCATGTCCATGACGTTCATATAACAAAAGAGGCGCCNAACTATCCCGTCAGTGGAAGTTAGTGGCTCTTGAATTAAGTGACTTGGGTCCCGATCAAAGGCCCGTTTGANCCATGGGTTGAAACAATGACTGATATCCAACTCGACAAGATTCTTATTCTGGATTTTGGTTCGCAATACACTCAATTGATCGCACGACGGATTCGTGAGGCAGGCGTCTTTTCAGAGATCCGTCCTTGGGATATTTCACTTGAAGAACTGGAGGCANTCGAACCTANCGGTATAATTCTCTCAGGTGGTCCTGAATCTGTTACCGATACTGATGCTGGTCCANAGGCACCGAATGGACTGTTCGATGTTAACGTTCCGGTACTAGGTATTTGCTATGGCATGCAAACCATGGCGGGACAGTTGGGCGGTGAGGTTCAGAGTGCTGAAATTCGTGAGTTCGGGTATGCCAAGGTTCGTATTGAGTGTCAGTCTCCTCTGTTTTGTGACATAAGAGATCATCAAGATNNCAATGGTGNCGTGTTTCTGGACGTTTGGATGAGCCATGGNGATCAAGTTTGTTCCNTACCTAGAGGNTTTGAACTGCTNGCTTCAACTGATTCATGTCCAGTTGCGGGAATGCAAAATCNAGANAGAAAGCTATACGGTATCCAATTTCATCCTGAGGTAACTCACACCTTACAAGGGGCGAATATTCTCAGACATTTCGTGCTCGANATATGTAATTGCAAGCCCTTATGGACAGCTGCAGGGATTATCGACGATCAGATAGCACGCATAAAAANGCAGGTNGGTAATAATAACNTCCTNTTGGGTTTGTCGGGGGGTGTCGATTCATCGGTGGTNGCGGCTATNCTGCATCGAGCCATTGGAGATCAANTNACCTGTGTATTTGTGGATAANGGTTTGCTGCGTAAAAATGAGGGCGATATGGTAATGGAGACCTTCGCAAAGAACCTCGGGGTTAAAGTAATTCGGGTCGAAGCAAAGGAGAGGTTTCTTTGTAATCTGGTTGGCGTGTCTGACCCTGAAGAAAAGAGAAAGCTGATAGGCAATACCTTTGTTGAGGTTTTTGATGAAGAGTCTCAAAAGATAGCAAATGTAAAATTTCTTGCTCAGGGAACGATTTACCCTGACGTCATTGAATCGGCTGCATCAAAGACAGGAAAGGCGCATGTTATTAAATCTCATCATAATGTTGGAGGCCTTCCTGATGAGATGAATTTAGAATTGGTCGAACCACTTCGAGAGTTGTTCAAAGATGAGGTTAGAAAGGTAGGGACTGAGCTAGGTTTGCCTCGCGAAATGGTCTATAGGCACCCTTTTCCGGGTCCCGGTTTGGGAGTTCGTATTTTAGGAGAAGTAAAACAAGACTACATCGACATTTTGCGAGAAGCCGATGCGATTTTTATAGAGGAGCTAAGTCACTTCGATTGGTATGAAAAGACTAGTCAAGCATTTGCTGTGTTCTTGCCTGTTAAATCGGTTGGCGTGGTTGGCGACGCTCGGAGATTTTCATGGGTCATAGCTCTGCGAGCAGTGGAAACACTTGATTTTATGACCGCCCGATGGGCGCATTTACCATATGAGCTGCTTGAACGCGTTTCCAACCGCATCATTAACGAGATACCTTTGGTGTCTAGGGTCACTTACGATATATCGGGCAAACCGCCAGCAACTATTGAGTGGGAGTAAATAAGCACTTTTAATTAGTAGGTTATACAAGAAAAATTTTGTCATTTTTTAAGTCAAGTATGTGTTTTTAATATTCTTGCCTCGACACTTGTTATGGCACTTCTAACTGCTCTCATTTGATTTAGT
>PCDB01000020.1 GCA_002591625.1 Porticoccaceae bacterium | reverse complement strand
TTCGAGTCAGGGGCGGAGTGTGATTTAATAAAGTTTTGGCCCACCAAGGTATCTGTATCCGGTTGGTATGTAAAGATGTCCAAAGGCGGTCATCAAGATTTTCATCTCCATCCTACCGGCTGGGTCAGTGGGGGGATATATTTAAAAACTATCGACGAGCCCAGGCAAAATGAGGGCGCAATTGAGTTAAGCCCGGAGGGGTACTTTCAGTCTTCCCGTGATCAAGATTATTTGAGGCACTTGCATGAGCCGCTACAAGGCGACATCATCCTCTTCCCGTCATCATTAGTTCATAGGACAATACCGCTGCAACGAGCTGCTGAAAGGATCGTGGTAGCTTTCGATATGCACCCATCGAGTGTAATGTAACTATCAAGTTTTTGTTTTTGCGTCGCGGGGTTATCTGCTGACAAGCGTCCTTGAGTTGTCAGGATAATGAATGGCTCCGCCTGCTGACTTTAAACCAGCGATCCATAGAGCGTTTTAATCCTCGATGGTATTGTTTCTGGAAGCTATCTTATGAAGTCTAACTGCATTCTCAGCCATCTTAATTATCGGATGGAAATCATCCCAATTCATATCCTGTAACCTGTTTAACAGGAATTTCTTAATTTTATTGCAAGAGCCAAGACGACTGGGCACAANNNANACTTNAAGTTTAATGCATTGATTGTACGTGTTTTTATTCCGCTACGTTNTNTCCGCCAACGTATTATCACACTGATTGCGATGCCGNATTAAGGGGAGGATTGACTTTCGGTTGGACATGCAAATTGCAATGGGCAGCTTTCCAAAAAAACAATTTCGCTATCGCAGTTGACCTCAACGTCTATGCACGCTTGATGATTTTCGATATTCATACAAGGCTCGGTAGGAAGAGGGCACATGCCTTCATAGGCGTCTTCAGCATTCTGATCTTTCGCAGCTTTAAACACATGCCAATTAAGTCCCTCGGAAGGATTATCGTTGGCATCTAAAGGATCAGCACCTGAATCAATTTCGTCACTGTCTGAATAATCATCTCCGTCAGAATCTGCTGACAACGGGTTGGTGCCATAGGTTGCCTCTTCTGCATCGGATAGACCGTCATCGTCATCATCCATATCTGCGTTATTACCAATACCATCAGAGTCGGAATCTAACGACTCGCTCGCGTCCAATGGAAAATAATCGAAAGTATCAGCAACGCCATCGCCATCATAATCGGCATCAGCATTATTACCGATACCGTCACCATCCGAATCTAAAATCTCTGATGCGTCCTCCGGAAAGGCATCTAAGTCATCACCAAACCCATCACCGTCCGAATCGATTGCACTAATCTTGACATCATAAAAGGATAAAAACTCGATGTCCGTTAGACTGTCAGAGCCATCATTTCCATCGTTAGGGTCAATATCTTTTACAGTGCACTGATTCGGTTGAGTCCAATTAATTTCGTAACCTGACATAACCCCGCTAAAAACAGCTACATCGGCACCTGCCCCGCCATCTATGGTGTCGTTGCCGCTCCCGCCGGTAATATTGTCATCCCCAGAACCAGCATTAATCTGGTCATTACCCTCGTAACCAAATGCAGTTTCTTTACCATCTAACAGGTTGATAACGTCATCATTTGAACCACCGTGAACGATAGAGTTGTTGGCAAAAGATTTATAGCCCAACGATTTACCAACTTTAATATAATGATCAAGCCCATCAAAGTAGTCTCCGTTCTCTATGGAGGCAGCTACCTCTGGATATTCAGTTAAGTAATAGTACTCCGAATAACCGGGGGCACCTCTATCGGCAGACAAAACCCCTTTTGGTCCAGACCGAAAAATACGTTCTGCTCGCGCATCAAAATAGAAACGTTGGTTCGGATAACCGCCGCCTTGAAAGATAAATCCGAGCTTACCGCTGTCCAGGATATAGGGGTGCATCTTCCTGGAATCCATTCCCCAAGGCTCATATTCGCTTTTATGTGCTTCGTAAAAAGGCTGCCGTTGCTCCAGAAAATTCTCGAAACCCTCCCAAAATGCACTTACAAATTTACCGTTTCCTGTATTGATCAGAATTTCATTGGCCGCACTTCGGGGGTATTGACTCCATAGCTCTCCCTCCCATCCATCGCCCCCATTTAAAGTTCCCCAAGTTTTCGGAACACTGACCATTCCACCAGGGTCACTTAGAATTATGTCTCCAAAACCATCCCCATTGACGTCCCTGATAATCATGTCATGGGACACAGTTCTTCCAATGTTAAAATTGTATAGAGTGTCTTCAGTGACGTCGGTGAAAGAGAGTGCGCCATCATTTCTATACACCTGTATTACGCCGGCGAACTCGCTTGGTTCCGTAGTCCAAATGAAGGTGTTCACCAAGATATCAAGATCACCATCATTGTCGAAGTCCATCGAGTCAACTTGAACCGAGTGAGAGATTCTTTCAGGGAATTGATTTGTTGGGACCCCACCGAACTTTGCTTTGTTTTGCCTGAAAAAACTGTCTGGTAAGGGAATTATCTCTCCATGCGCATGATTTTCTTCGTACTCTAGGTCATCTATAATAAGGTGAACGCTCCCATAGGATGGATCGCCTACCATCGTGTCATAGGAATCAACTACAACCAATTCGGTATCACCATCGCCGTCGAAATCTGCCGCTGTAACTGCAGAACCTGTATTTATCCATTTAAGATCATCGTAATTTTGCCTTGATTGCTCCACTGCACCATCGAACTTCACGACATATGACTGAAAATTACCAGTTCCGTCATTAATCCAGATTAAAATTCCTGCATTACTAGGGTCAACGAACGAAATGCGCGAATAAAAATCTTTTGGAATGCCTGCTTCCTGATCATTGTAATGATAAGCAGAACCAACAACATCGGGATAACCATCAGAATTGATATCGACTATGGTTCCCTCATGCATGGCAACACCCGGGTAAATCAAATGCTCTTTGAAGCCTGAATTTTCCCTCTCGAACAGTGAGCTTGGTTGTGAGAGAAAAGGACACTCATTATGGCTTACGATTAGCAAATCATTCCGTTGATCGCCTGTAACGTCCAGAATTCGAATGAAAGCTGTCCCAAGCGTATAACTCTTGCCAAGAAATTCTTGGGGTTGCAGCAGTTGAGTAGCTGTTTTATCTGCTTTGAATATCCTTAACTCTGATCTTAACGGAGTGTCACTTTCATTGGTCCCACAGTTTTCATAATCCCAAGCACCAACAACAATTTCAGGATTACCATCAGCATCTAAATCGCCATACGCGGAATACTCAATAGAATCGTAATATCCATTGTCATCTATTCCTCGTGTAAAGTTAGCTATCTCCGAGACTGTAAAGTCCGAGGCACTATACAACACGGTGTTCGGGAGCGCGTTGAGAGTCTCGTCAAATAACCTATCTTTTGAAACGACATGCGGTGCAACAAATACTGCTAGCAGAAGACCTACCAATTTGTAGAATTTTAAAAACTGCTTGCTAGTTAAATTAGCCAAGACTGCTGCTCCTTCAAGAGTTTTTTATGACTAGGAATCAATCATTGAAAACCACAAGATAATCGGAGAAGCAGTATACATTGTGCTTCTTGCTATCATCGACCTTGATTTGAACCTTCTTATCCAGTACAAACGCCATTTGAGCATTCTGCAAAAGTAACCTCGCATCTGCATTAGTCGCACAAACACCGCTACAGCTAAATGTCAGGAAATTATTAGTTGGGCAGCTTGGGAAAAGGGCACTGGGTTTTTGAAAGTTGTCACCAGCACTTTTTAATCTCCCCATGAAACCCTTTCGGATTCTTTGTTGTGCAACCATGCTTTTGCGAGGGGATGTTTTGTAAAAGTTTTGGTTTTTAGAACTTGCTCGCCGCGCTTGAGTGCCGCCTTGCAGCGGACACCTGATAGTCGGTTGATTTTCTGTATGCTAGACATACAAAAACTCCTTTAACACATGAAGCAGCACCCAATTGGTAACCCGCGTTTTGTGTCTCGGAGTTATGGGCTGACAAATATTCTTATTTATCAGTATGATGAATGGCTCCGCCTGCTGGGCTCGAACCAGCGACCCAATGATTAACAGTCATTTGCTCTACCAACTGAGCTAAGGCGGAATATGAGTATCTAACGCTCGCATTCTAGGACTGTAAAATTGCTTAGTCAACAGGTTATCCTCTCTCGTGATCGTCAGTTTTCTTGTTTAAAAACACCTACCTCTTTGTAGTTGTTGAGTTATACTTTTGGCAGTCTTTACTATTGAAAAATTAAGGCGGACTCTTAGTTTAATGAGAATTTGGTTAGTAATTTTTCTTTTCTTCCTTTGTTCATCTAATAATTTCGGTCAAATACACGCCGAAGAAGATTGGAAAGATGATGAGGCTAGTCAATTACAGCTTGAGTTTGGAAAAAATTTGAGATCTATAAGTAAGGATTTGGCCGCGAACTATAGCGAATATATTGCCAATCCTAAAGCCTTTGATACTTTTATTAATATACACATTGCAAAGTTATGGGATGTTCAATCCACCACAAGAGCATTATTGGGAAAATCGTTTTTCAAAAAGCTTTCCAAATATGAAAAAGACGGTTTAGTTAGCGAAGTAGAAAAGACTTGGCGACGTTATGCACATGAGGCTTTGAAATATTACGATGGACAGTCTTTTGCTGTTTCTGATGTCGTAATAAATAAAACAGGCACTAGGGCGTGGGTAAAGATTGTTATGGAAGCAAAATTTCTGCCGGATATATATTTCGATATTCTCATTAAAAGAGATGAAGATGAGCCTTGGCGTGCTGTTGACGCGCGTTTCAGAGGAATCACCTATGTTTCTATTAAAAAGCATCAATTTCGTGAAATTGTTGAGACGGAATCTATTTTGGCGCTTGAAAACCACCTATCGAAAAATAATGAGGACTATTTTTCAGAAATGTGTAAACCGATTAATTTGAAAGGAACCCCGCTGTGCTGAATACCGAAGTGCGCCAATTTAGTATGTTGAGCGAATTTGAGCCTGCTGGCGATCAGCCAGCTGCGATTAACCAACTTGTAGAAGGTTTACTTAACGGGTTGGCGGCACAAACCTTACTCGGTGTTACCGGGTCTGGAAAAACATTCACAGTCGCTAAGGTAATCGAAAAGGTTCAACGTCCAACCATTGTTCTGGCACATAATAAAACCCTGGCTGCTCAACTGTATGGAGAATTGAAAACTTTTTTTCCAAAGAATGCCGTGGAGTACTTTGTTTCTTATTACGATTATTATCAACCAGAAGCATATGTCCCCTCATCAGACACATTCATTGAGAAAGATGCTTCAATTAATTCTCATGTCGAGCAGATGCGCTTGTCGGCAACTAAGGCGTTGATGGAGCGCCCTGATGTAATCGTTGTGGCTACTGTTTCATCTATTTATGGGCTCGGCGATCCAAAGTCTTACCTTAAAATGGTACTTCATCTGTCTCGTGGTGAACAGATAGATCAACGATCAATTCTTCGCCGACTAGCAGAGTTGCAATATAGGCGGAACGACGTCGATTTTGATCGTGCTTCCTATCGAGTTCGTGGTGATGTCATTGATGTTTATCCCGCAGATTCTGATTACCAAGCCATTCGAATCGAATTGTTTGATGAGGAAATAGAAAATCTAACTTTATTTGACCCTCTAACCGGTGAAGTTTTAACTAAAGTTCCAAGATTTACCATCTATCCAAAAACTCATTATGTAACTCCAAGATCACTCGTAGAGCAGGCGGTGGACGAGATTCAAAAGGAACTGAAGACGCGTCTGGCGGAATTGCGCTCGAAGGACAAGTTAGTTGAAGCTCAAAGACTTTCGGAAAGGGTTCGTTACGATACCGAGATGATGAAGGAACTCGGGTACTGTAATGGCATAGAGAATTATTCTAGATATCTCTCCGGTCGCGGTAGTGGAGAACCTCCTCCCACGTTGTTTGATTATTTGCCAGATGATGCGCTTATGATTATAGACGAATCTCATGTTTCTGTTCCGCAGCTGGGTGGTATGTATAAAGGAGACAGATCCCGGAAAGAAACGCTGGTGGAATACGGATTTCGTTTGCCATCTGCTCTTGATAATAGACCTCTGCGTTTCGACGAATGGGAGGCAATTGCGCCTCAAATGATATTTGTCTCGGCTACGCCAAGTCGCTATGAAGCTGCCAATCAAGGTCAAATAGTCGAGCAAGTCGTCAGGCCTACAGGTCTTCTTGACCCTGAGATAGAAGTGCGTCCAGCAGTATCGCAAGTTGATGATATTCTCTCTGAAATTAGACTAAAAGCTAGGGCAAGAGAAAGGATATTGATAACGGTGTTGACGAAGAGAATGGCAGAAGATTTGACAGACTACCTATTAGAAAATCAGGTAAAGGTGCGATATCTGCATTCCGATATTGATACTGTGGAGCGGGTAGAGATAATTCGTGATCTTCGGCTTGGAGAATTTGATGTTTTGGTAGGCATCAATTTGCTTCGCGAGGGTCTCGACATGCCTGAGGTCTCTCTCGTTGCAGTGTTCGACGCTGATAAAGAGGGTTTTCTTCGATCCGAACAGTCTCTTATTCAGACTATTGGACGCGCGGCTCGACATGCCAAAGGTAAGGCCATACTGTATGCTGATAAGGTTACCGGATCGATTCAGCGAACAATTGATGAGACTNAGCGTCGTCGTTCGCTTCAATTAGAATACAATTTACGTCATGGAATTATCCCCAAAACCATTGAGAAATCTGTGGGCGATATTTTGGAGGGGGCGTATGCCACAAAACAGAAAAATCGAAGAAACAAGAGTCATGCAGAAAAAAGTTGTGAGAGTGCGCTCGACGGTGGCGCGATTCAAATAAAAGATTTTGCCGCTGAAATGACAAGA
The DNA here is from genome assembly GCA_002591625.1 of Porticoccaceae bacterium. Lineage (GTDB taxonomy): Bacteria > Pseudomonadota > Gammaproteobacteria > Pseudomonadales > Porticoccaceae > TMED48. The sequence goes on along the minus strand of PCDB01000020.1, from coordinate 7,675 downwards.
TTAGAAGACAAAATGTATTTTCACGCACGTAATCTAGAATTTGAGGAGGCTGCTCAAGTAAGAGATAAATTAACAATTCTTCGCAAGAATCATTTGATGTCTTGATAAACTTAGCACGATACAGGGAAGTGTAAGGTCTTGTTTAAAACCTCCCACAGCGCGAGATATTTAAAATTTTGTTGCCATCTTGTGTACCTTGAATTTAATTTTTAGTGGACGTATATTGGTTACCTGAGGTTAGTTATAACAGAACTAAGTACGACCGTAGCTCAGTTGGTTAGAGCACCACCTTGACATGGTGGGGGTCGGTGGTTCGAATCCACTCGGTCGTACCAATTTTTTCCCCTTATTAATCAGCATGTAACAAGCACCCAAACCATAACCCATCTAAGGTTGTGGTTTCAGCCCATATGCGATCAAACATATCAAGTTAATTCAAGGTTGTGCTCTTCAGATCATATCATCCAATTTCCCAAGATGTGCCCGCTGCCGTTCTTCGGTCTTCTTTACATAACGTGCTACCGAATTGAGCGAACGCCATCCGCCAACCGTCTGTAAATCCAGATCATCAGTGCCGAGATCCTTGAGGTTGATGGCGAACGTGTATTGCGTCATATGAAACCCGCATTGGAAATTGTCCCCAGGAATCAATAGATCGCGGTTCACAGACTTACTCTTTTGCGCGGCGGTAATGCGAATGGTCTGTTTGTACAAGCGGACCGCCCTCTCCAGATTAGGTATATCGAAGAAGATGTTGAATTTACAAAACTATGCTCTGGCATGAAGGATACGTCATCTTAAAATAGTGTGATTGCCTTAGCTTTAATCTCNTCCGGCAGTTTTTGTTGCAGAGCTCTTGCTGCCGTATCGTTCATACAGAGCAGAATTACATGGTTTTTGCAATTGTTTTGATACAGCGTTTCGGGGCCTTGCACTATAACCTTTTTTCCGTTTGGAAGACTAAAAATGGTTCCCTGGAAGTGCGGGTTACCATCCACAACTAACACATCCTTTAAAGAGAGAGTTAATGCGGCCAGTTTTCCATAGAACTGGCTTCCCCATAATATAAGGTCTTTATTTGCAATAGAATTCAGAATCTGTGTTTTATTATTTTTCGGCCATAGACTTAATATCTTATCTCTGCAAACCTCTCCCAGATTTGAAATATTATCTTTAGATTCCACATTTAGCGACCGAAGTGTCTCACGTTTTCCGACAGCAAAAAACAAAGCGCGTAAGGATTGATCAGTCCAAATTTTGAAATCAAATTCAGCTAGGCTGGTGTTATTTAGATAGCTTTGTAAATTAGCATGACTCATGTGTCTTAAATGATCACTAACAAAAATGTCACCATGGTTTTGTGCAATGTCAGGCAGACAAGCGATAAACGCACCGTCTTCATTAATTAAATTGATGCAAGTATTAATATAGCTGTCTAGATTTTCAACATGTTCAGCAACAAAAAAAGAATAAACGAGATCAAACCTCTTTTTGACACCGTTGAGAGACGGTAACACCCGTGTCGTGGGAATGTACTTTTCCCATACTAATTTATAACTATCTTGTCCTAAATCATAGACAAAAGTGTCTAAATTATTTAGATCCTCACTCAATAGCTTAATTGTTAATCCTTTTCCACAACCAATATCGCAAATAGACCTTATGTCCAAGTTACAAGTAAGATTTTTTATGTAATCAGCTTGATACCTGTTCCGTTCAATCGGGGCTCCATCAGGTAAAAAAACAATCTGATCTTGGAAAAAACCTTCATGAAGCAGTGAATACTTATCTGAATAGAAGTCCTCCATTTCAAACTGAGTTTTTGTGAAAAAGTAATTGCACGCACTACAGTGGAAAAGATAAGAATTCTTGGTGCTCGTGTAGAAACTGTCTGATGTTACAGATTGATTATCTATTGTCTTCTGCAGAACCGACGAACACAAATTAGTGCAAATTTCACAAACGTCTTTTGTCTCTGAATTCATTATATAGTTCTTGTCCTGCTATTGGCTGCTTTAATCCTTCATTGAAACTGTAGTTTTCTGACTTCCAGAGAAAGAATTCTTCACTATAATTGAAGACTCGGAATTGGCAGGTGAGTCGCGCAAATCGCTGCTTCTCAGAAGGGTGACTCGCGTGCAGTGTCGTAGCCGATATTATTAAGATCTCACCCACTTCAGCAGTAATAATCTTCGGGGATTGACCTTCATCTCCAATATGCAGTTTTCCCAATTTTTGTGCCTCTTGAAATCGATTTTGCCCAATCAAGGAATTAATGCCAAGGCGATCCCCTGAAAACTCAAATAACTCCTTATTAGAACCTTCAAACAGCTTAATCGTCCCGTTTTGCTCGTTCACAGGTGTTAGGGGTAGCCATACAACTAGGCCTTCTAGACCATAAGGAAACGAATGGAATTCTTGATGAATGTTGGTTAGTTGTTGCGTTTCGCGAGGTAAATCGATCCTTATTCCCACTGAATCCTTTAAGGTAAGGATTTTTCGTGAATTTAGAATGGTCCGACAGGTATTTAAAAGCGTTGGATGTGCATATAATGAATGGAAGCTTGGCAAATTTTTGATGGCATCATAAACATAAGAAACCTTAGTCCGATCTTTTATAGAAAACTCCGCTACAATTTCTGACAAGTAAGAAGATTTTTCACGTAGGCTTTTAAGCTCGGGGACACTTCTTTTGAAGATATAATGCGAGAATTCGAGTATCTCATCTATGAGAAGTTCAATCGCTGTGTCCATTTTGGCATTATTGAAATGGCACCAGCCTTTTTTTTCAAAATCTAACAACATATTTTCTCAAGATATTTAGTTAGCTTCGTCTTTTTGTGGCCTTTGCCTTCAAATCGTCGATATTGTTCAAAGCTTCTCTCCAATGGATCATCTCTGACTGCATAGTGAGTTTAGCTTCCTTACCTAGATAAGCTATTGGGTCTAATGAAGTTACAAATGGCGAATAGATTGAATTTAACTTTTCATACTGTTCAAAACGATATTTGATATAGTGTACTTCAACACCATTTTTTTCAAAACTTTCATGGTCGAGATAATTTAGTCCGCCATGTCCAGTTAAGTAAACGTCTGCACCCAAATCTTTGCAAATCGCGAGAAGCCGAGCTGAGCCAGACAGATTGCCGTGCATTCCACATGAATCAGACGTAATTGTTGAGCGCGATAGATCTAAGAAATCACAAATTTTTAAAATTGACAATCTATTTATGTTTTGGAGCAGCTCATGGCTTTCGTTATAAACGCCATTAAATATCTCGATCGCACAGTTGAAAAAAGGTGCTTTTCTGAGACTTTCGCGCAATTTATTTCGGTGCTTTGAAATCCAAGTATCATTGATCTGCAAAAGAGATTGTGAAATTAATTGCCTTTGTTTTTTTTTTGTCAGAGGCACTGATATTAGTTCGCTCACACCATTTGTGATAACCTGAACTCGATTATAAAACCCTCTACTCAACTGCACATCGTCATAGTGGCAGTATACGTCAGCTAGCCTAAATAATTCAAAATGACCAAGCCATGGAAAATACATCGATTGGGAAATTGTGACAACTGTCAATGTGATTTCCTTGAAAGATTTATTCTAGAATAGATCATTCAATAAATTCTCAAAATATTGGGCCTGTTTAATGTTCACAAATTGAGGACTGATGAAAAATCGATGCGGCTTGACGCTCAGCGGCTTTTCGTCACAGCCGCTACGGCCGAAGTGCGTTTCTAAAAATAGTGAAATCAACATGGTTTTTTGAATGTAACTTAGCCTTTGCCGAGCTCTAATATTCCACGTATCGTCTATCGGAAACATTGTTTGAGACATTATTTCGCCACCATCAGGATTTTCGTCAACTAAGTGCAGTGTAGCGCCTTGATATTTTACCTTGCTCTTCAACGCTTGCTCAATAGCATTAAAACCCTTGAATGCGGGAAGTAATGAAGGGTGTATATTGAAAGTGCTTATGTTTTCATAGAGCTCTGCGGCTACTAGACGCGTGTAAAGCAGCACCACTGCGGAGCACTCATGACTTATGAATGATTGCTTTGCTGAGAGCGAAAACTGCAACTGATTATCGAATTCGATGAGTTCGGATGAATAACCTTGTTTTTTGGCTGTATGGAGCGCCTCACATTCTCGATCGCATATTATGTGTACATTTTTTTTCTCCACTTCCGACAATTTCAAAGCCTCAAAACATGAAGCGCCTCCTCTGGAAAGTATGAAGCCAATACTGCTCATTAGCTTACCTAATCCGCCTCAAATAACCGCCTGGCGATGAGCTTAAAACTAGCTTATCGTTTATTGANGCAAGCTCGAAGTCATCATTAGCTAACAAAAATTTGTCGCGTGCTGCCAACGGTTCATTGCCTTTGTACCACTCTTGTGAACGATTACCAGATAACTCACCCTTATGGAAATACCCGACAACAGTATCGGCAACAATTAAATAAGAACCTACAGAAACCAAATTTGCATAGATGTTACATTCACGCAAAACGTGCTCATAACTATGATCACTATCCAAGATCACCATTACCTTTGCGCCTGGCTTGATATGGTTCCTGATCACCTCAATGACATGGTTTGATGTGCTCGAGCCCTCAATAAGGACTATACGATCATGCAAGATATGATTTTCTATGGCTTGACGATTATGAGCACGGATATCGATGTCAATACCAAGCACGATTCCNTCTCCAAGAAGTTTTTGTAATGCAGCTAAGAAAACCACTGAACCGCCTCTTGCAACACCGGTCTCGATAATCACATCGGGCTGCACCTCCCAAACTACCTCTTGGGTCGCTAAAATATCTGCAGGCCACTGGATTATTGGCAAGCCTAGCCAACTCCAAAGATACGTGTAATTGTATTTATCCAAACTCGCAATGATGTTTTTTGACTGTTGAAAAATACTCTCATTGCTTCCCAACTTCTTAATATCATTGGTTTTTTTTTCTTCAAATTCTTGGCTATCATCAATCAATGCAATTTGCCTTTCTCAGTTTAACGTTAAAAACTCTGTTTAACAGGCGAGATGACTTTATTTTCAAATATTTTTTGGCTTGTAAACATACATTGTGTATTCAAACCATGGTTCATATGAGCAATCTATTTTAATTCGTGGACTTAATTCAGAAATGCACCATGCCGCCATTTCAACTGGACTGTGATAATACAAATTACTCTTTTGAAAGTTCACGTTTGAATTCATGACATTAAATGCGATACCAATAGTGCATTGGTGATACATTTTCCGTATCAATTCTCGTGCAAAATGATCCATCTCTAGTTTTGTCGCACTCAATTTTTGAGTTAGGATGCCATTGCAGACTATATAGTCATAAAATTCTTCCGGAGAGGACAAAAAATCACCCTCATAGAAGACAAGGTTGGGATGTCTATTCTTGGCACTTTCGATCATTTCAGAAACGATATCCATACCAAAATACGAAATTTTTAGGTTTAACTTGCTGATAGTATCGGCAAGAGCTGCATAACCACAACCCACGTCTAGCAGAGATGCCGGATTTCTTGACTCGCNCGTCTCAGTAATTAAATCCAACATTTGATTTTGTCGAGCGTCTGCAAGTTCGGCGTTTTCGCCCCAATCAACCCCAAGCGGAGTATCACCATATTTTTGAAAAGCTTTTTTATAATGAGTTTTCAATGCTTCAGAAACTTTATTAGTTTTCATATTGGTGCCTTTGCTGAAATCTTTGAGATTTCATCAATACATTCAGAAATTTTTTCAAAAAGTCTTGTTATTTGAGTATTAATCAAACAATAAGTACATGGTAAATTTTCTCTTCGATTTCGCGGATTATTGGATTTGTTATTTGAACATTTTTGAAAGAACTTTGGCAAACTTGATAGCAGCCAAAAAAAGCCCGAGCGTCTATTTATCTCTTGTGAGACGCAGAATTGAGATTGGCCATTAAATCCGATTTGATTCATATGAGGGTGTTACATTTAATTATCGAGTCGCTTTTCCCGCCGATCCCATTCAAAGTTTTGGTGTGCCTTGTTGGCAACAACACCTATCATCCTAGTCTAGGAGCATTCCGCTTATACGCGCCACTTGTATGATCAGGCATTATATAATCGTATTTGATACAGACNCTCAAGAGATGCCTAGAAGTTTGGTCGATGATAGTCCTTGGGAAAAAGGNANTAATCCAAATACATCAGTATTCGAATACCTAAAAGAAAGTGAGTCGAGGATAGATGCNCTTNGACGNAACAAACGAACAAACAATAGTTATATTTTAAATGTTTAAAAGATCATGCTATTCGAATCCGAAAAAAATCAATACAATATTTNTGAAGAAACGTTGGAGAGTATCCATTGGAACTCACTATTGAGCAAGCATTGCAACATGGTGTTGCCGCCCATAAAGAGGGCAAGCTTCAAGATGCCGAACATCACTATCGGGCTATTTTGCAGTCTCAGCCGTTNCACCCGGATGCTAACCATAACCTAGGCATATTAGAAGTATCAATGAATAAAGCTGAAGCAGCATTACCGTTATTCAAAGCTGCTCTCGAAGCCAATCCAAAGATGGAACAGTTTTGGTTCAGTTACATTGATGCACTTATTAAAGAAAAACAGTTTGATAANGCCAAGCAAGTTGTCGAGCAGGCAAAGAAGCAGGGTGTGGATGGAGACAGGTTAAATTCCTTAGAGGCAAAACTCTCGCCTAAAACCCAAAAATCGAACACTGCAGGTGTAAGCCCNNCTCANGAAGTACTCAACCGTCTTAGAGGGCACTATCAAAACGGACNATATGACGATGCTGAGAGGTTAGCTGTATCCATAACTCAAGAATTCCCCAAACATCAATTTGGCTGGAAAGTGCTTGGCGCCACGCTGAGGCAGGCAGGCAGAATTAGTGAGTCGTTNGTTCCTAGCCAAAGGTCTGTTCAATTNGCACCTCTAGATGCTGGAGCCCACAACAATTTTGGTATTCTGCTCCTNGAAGTAGGCAGATTGGANGAAGCTGAAGCAAGCTTTGGACAAGCGATAGTGNTGAAGCCTGACTATGCTGAAGCCTACTATAACTTGGGTATTACGCTCAAAGCATTAGGCAGATTGGACGCAGCTATCAATAGCTATAGAAAGGCAACGGAGATTAACCCTAATGCTGAAGCNCACNGCAACNTGGGTATNACACTCCTAGAACTAGGNAGATTAGACGAAGCTGAAGTAAGCTTTGGACAAGCGATAGCGCTGAAGCCGGATCATGCCGAAACCCACAGCAACTTAGGTGTCACGCTACACGAACTAGGCAGATTAGACGAAGCTGAAGCCAGGTATAACCAAGCGATAGTGTTGAAGCCTGACTATGCTGAAGCCCACTACAACTTGGGTATTACGCTCAAAGAACTAGGCAGATTAGAAGAAGTTGAAGCAAGCTTTGGACAAGCGATAGCGTTGAAGCCTGATTATGCTGAAGCCCACAGCAACTTGGGTATTATGCTCAAAGAACTAGGCAGACTGGCCGAAGCTGAAGCAAGCTTTGGACAAGCGGTAGCGTTGAAGCCTGATTATGCTGAAGCCCACAGCAATTTGGGCGTCACGTTACAAGAACTAGGCAGATTGGGCGAAGCTGAAGCAAGCTTTGGACAAGCGATAGCGTTGAAGCCTGATTATGCTGAAGC
>PCDB01000019.1 GCA_002591625.1 Porticoccaceae bacterium | reverse complement strand
TTTTTGGTCGCGTCAAAAGAACTTTGTGACACTCGATGTTGCGATGACCTGGCAATTGCCCAGCCGAGACGTAACCTTGCAAGCTTATGTTGCAAATGCCACGGACGAAGACTACTTCACGGGCAGTGATACGTTTAGCAAGGAAAGGGCTGTTGTGCAATTCAACGATCCGCGCACTTGGGGATTGAGGGTCAAGTTGAGCCTTTGACCTCCGAGTCTGGCAAACCTCAACTCAGTTGCTCGCAAAAGACCTTACGCAGCAATCTTGTCAGTAACTGTTGTTACGGATTTTGCACTAAGACGTTGAAAGGCTCATTATGCAACAGGTTGACTTTGAATGAAGGTTAAAGCGATTTTTGGAGTTTCTTCCAAGCGTCGAATGGGGATTTAATAGCTTTAGATAATCCCGCAAACAGAGGCTATTGATCTTGCCAGAAGGTCCAGAGATCAGATTGGCTGCAGATAAGATTGCTGCGGTAGTCGAGGGTAAACCGCTCCGACGAGTGATGTTCTCGCAGCATCGATTGCGTCATTTTGGCCCCCAGCTGTCTGGTAATGTCGTTTCAAACATTGAAACGAGGGGAAAGGCCTTGCTGACACACTTTGATAACGGNTTGAGCATATATAGTCACAACCAGTTGTATGGTGTTTGGAAAATAGCCTCTGCTGGAAAGCTCCCCAAAACTAAGCGGCGATTGAGACTGGCACTTCATGCTCATGACTACAGTGCGCTCTTATACAGTGCTTCCGACATCAGTGTCTGGCAAACCAAAGACCTGCCCCATCATCCTTTTTTAATGAAGCTCGGGCCCGACATATTAGATCCCAACGTTAGCTGGTNCGCCGTTGCGGACCGCTTGTTGGGACGGCGGTTTTTAAATCGTCCCCTCCATTCAATTCTGATGGATCAAGCATTTATGGCGGGCGNGGGNAATTACCTTAGAAGNGAAANTCTTTTCCNGGCACGNTTGAGTCCCAAATTAAAACCAAAACAACTTAACACNCTTGCTGTTGAATTGTTGGCTAATGCCATTTTAGATATCAGTCGACGGAGTTATGAGTCGAAGGGTATTACTCTTCTTCCACAAATGAGACGCGAAATTCAGAGTNAGCAGATGGGTCGAGCAAGACATCGCTTTTATGTATTTGGAAGAGATGGTCAGAGCTGCTACTTATGCAATACTACCATTGTCCGGCAAGAATTTGGCGGTCGCAGGCTCTACTGGTGCGAGAACTGCCAAAGGGATGGAAGTGATGAAGAATCTCCGTGAGCCTGGATCGAGAGACCTATGGTTTCTCCCGCTAGGCGGTTGTGGGGAAATAGGTATGAACCTCAATCTCATTGGTCATGACAACCAATGGCTAATGGTGGATTGCGGGGTGAATTTCACACAATCGCATTATCCAGGCACTGATCCGCTGATCGAGATGCCCAAGACCAGTTTTATTGACCAAAGGAAAACATCGCTCATGGCGCTCCTGGTTACCCATGCTCATGAGGATCACATCGGAGCGATAGGCAAACTCTGGCACAGATGGAAGTGTCCACTGGTTGCGACCCCATTTGCTGCAGAGGTGATTAGGCGACGCGCACTCAGTCGGGGCGTTGCTGTTCCGGAGCCTATAATCATCGCTTCTCCAGGTAATGATAAGCGCTTCGGCAGCTTTACTGTGAGATGGATACCGATGAACCACTCAACACCGGAGACCTGTGGCTTGGAGATTGAAACATCGGCGGGTCGGATATTTCATGCCGCAGACTGGAAATTCGACAAAGCGCCTGTTGTTGGTCCCGAATTCAGCGCGGCCCGATATGAGTCTCTTGGTCTTCGCGGTGTCGACGCCATGATCTCGGACTCTACAAATGCTTTTGTTGACGGAGAGAGTCCCAGTGAGGGAAATGTTAAAGCCAATTTGATTGAGTTGATTAAAAGACTGGATGAGAGGGTAGTAGTGACCTGTTTTTCCAGCAATATAGCGCGATTGATAAGCCTTGTTGAGGCCGCTATCGCCTCCGAAAGGCGCATTTGTTTGTTGGGTAGGTCAGTTATTCTGATGCTAGAGTGCGCGAAATCGTTAGATATGATCGATAAAGACCTAAAATTGGTCGATCAGCGACATCTTGGTTACCTGCCTCGAAAGGAAGTTCTAATTATAGCAACAGGAAGCCAAGGCGAGTCTGGTTCCGGCCTGTCAAGACTGAGCATGGATACTCATAGACACATATATCTTGAAAAGGGTGATACCGTAATATTTAGTTCGCGAACTATTCCTGGAAATGAAAGAGCAGTAAAAACCTTGCGGAGACGATTTGTCCAGAATGGGGTGACCGTCTTACATGCGGAGGATTCGGGGTCCGCTTTGCATGCCACGGGACATGCTTGTAGGGCTGAACTTGAGGCTATGTACAGGCTAATTCGCCCTCGAGTTGTAATTCCCGTTCATGGCGACAGTGAGCGCCTAATGGAGAATGCCAGAATCGCTTCGAGCGCAGGTGTTGCCAATACACTCAGTGGCATGAATGGCGACCTATTCACAATTTCGCCCGCCACTAGCGTTTCGAAGGGTTTTTGCGAAGTTGGACGGGTGCCCCTAGTCTAGCAAATTTAGAGCACAGGCCATCAAATTCCAGCCAATTTTAGGGAGCACCTGTATCAAACATGTATCTCGGCATCTTTGCATGTATTCCTTGCACGGTGTCAACAACTTGCGTCACAGTAAAATCTCCCGCAACGCTCATGAGAGAATAGGCGTCGTTCTTTGAAAGGCCTCTGTGTTCAGTCAGGAGCTCCAGCATATCTTTGGAAGCATTTTTCATTGCCACATTTAAATCCTCGTCGAAACCATGCACTATCCAAAAATTCGGTGTTTGAAGCAAAGGTGTCGGGAATGTGAAATCTTTTCTCAAGATGATTTGCATCGTCACATCTAGGGAAGCCTCGATTGCTGTTCCACTGATCTCTCCGTCGCCTTGAGAAACGTGAGGGTCCCCGATAGAAAATAGCCCTCCATCTACTTGTACAGGGTAGAACATGGTAGAACCTGCTGCGATTCGCCAATTATCTATATTTCCGCCATGAGCACCGGGTGGAATTGAGCTGACTCTTTCCCTTATATTTGGGGCTACTCCAGCCGTGCCAAGATGCGGGCGCATAGGTACTCTCACTCCCTCCAGCGTCGTTTCTCTTGAGCACTCAGGGCAACGCGTTATCTGTCCTGGCTTATCATACAAACCTTGAAAGTTATATGCATAATGGCCGGTTGCTTGCATCGTCCCCATATCTAAACGATAAATCGTCACTCTCTCTTTTTTTCCGAATTCTTCGTATAAGTGACCCCAGTTTGCCGCTAGGTTGGATCCGTAGGAAAAACGGGGTTTCATTTTAAGATAATGAATTTCCAACATATCTCCGGGTTTCGCGTCCCGAACATAAATCGGTCCAGTCATAATGTGCACGCCAGGATGTCTGTCTGTTTCCGGTATGCCGTCCCAAAGCGCTTCGATTTTTGCGTCCATCATTAGGTCGGGGTCATCGCCAGCATGATGAGTGATCGCCTCTGCTTGGATTAGATCACCACTATCTATCGTCAACGCCGGAGGTACCGATGCCGAGAAATAACCCCAGTGACAAGAGTCGGGAGTTGCTCTTATAGTATGCAGATTTTTTGGATTTTCTCTGTCTCGATCTGTTAGATCATCAGTTTTGATTAAACTCATCATTTTTCCTCACAATTATAACCTGATGATGATAGCAAATCTTTTGTGAGTTTGTTTATGCTCGAGTACAAGTTNTTTTCAGTAAAGTGTGAGTGAAACGAATATTAAATTGGCGCGCTAGGACGGATTATCATGCAAGGAAAATAATCCTTAAATACCCAAGATTAAGAGAAGATTTCTTTTAATTATGGTAGTATCCGAGACACCGTATGAGGATAAAAGTGACTTCTACCATAACACAATTAATTGCTCGGCAGACGCTGAGTAATCCGGCGATTGGAGCTCGCGATAAGGATTGGCTGACTTATGAAGCTCTCATAAATCTCGGCTCCGAAGTGAGGCAAGAACTTAGGAAAGTAGGCATAGGTAAAGATGACCGGGTTGCTGTCGTTCTGCCAAATGGACCGGAAATGGCGACTGCTTTTCTAACCATTGCCCAATCAGCGGTTTGTGCACCATTAAATCCCTCTTACCGGGAAGAAGAATTTAAATTCTACTACGCTGATTTAAAGGCAAGAGCCGTAATATTGCTTCATGATGCTGATGGTCCTGCAAGTTCAGCTGCTGACTCGCTGGGCTTNATGAAAATACAGNTGGAAATCTACCCCGGCATGCCGGCTGGATATTTTTCACTCAGCACGGATCAACATGGCCGAGTTTCTATTAGCCTAGATCCGGAAAGCGAGGATGCTGCTCTCATACTGCACACATCAGGAACTACGTCTAGACCCAAAATTGTGCCTCTCACCCATGCTAATCTCACAAACTCGTCCGCAAACATTCAACAGGCGCTGGAATTGTCGGAGACGGATAGATGTATGAATATAATGCCTCTGTTCCATATTCATGGATTAATTGCCACTGTTTTATCCTCAATATCGTGTGGAGCATCCGTTTGGTGTAGTTCTGGTTTCAGTGCGTTGAATTTCTATCAGTTGCTCGATGAAGTAAAGCCAACATGGTACTCTGCAGTGCCGACCATGCATCAGACAATTTTAGCGAGATCTAAAAGGAATAAAACAGTAATAGAAAATTCTTCTTTAAGACTCATACGATCATCCTCGGCTTCATTGCCGGGACCGGTGATGCGAGAGTTGAGCCAAACTTTCCGAGTTCCGGTCATCGAGAGTTATGGGATGACTGAGGCAACGCATCAAATGACATCAAACCCTCTAACAAAAGGATCTCAAAAGCCTGGCTCAGTCGGAATACCTGCTGGACCAGATGTTGCTGTTGCTGATCCGGCGAAAAATAGTCTTGTTAATGGTGTTGGAGAGGTCGTTATTTCAGGTAAAAATGTGACTCCGGGCTACGAGGGAAATCCGAGTGCGAATGAAAAATCTTTTTTTTATGCTAATGATAAACGTTGGTTTCGGACAGGAGATCAAGGGCGCTTTGATGAAGACGGCTATCTAATTCTTACTGGTAGACTTAAAGAGATCATAAACAGAGGTGGAGAAAAGATTGGACCATTGGAAGTTGATGGAGTTATAAGTAGTCATAGCGACGTGCTGCAGGTCGTGACGTTCGCTATTCCCCACCCTACTCTTGGAGAAGAGGTTGGGGCTGCGATCGTGCTGCGGGATGGAGCGCTGATGGCCGAGAAAGATCTTAAAGCCTTTTGTGCGTCAAGCTTATCCGCTTTTAAAATTCCTTCGAAGATTGTTTTCGTTGATGAAATTCCGAAAGGAGCTACCGGTAAATTGCAGAGAATCGGATTGGCTGAAAAGTTAAATCTTATCTAACCAATCTTACTAGAGATAATACCCATATGAAGATAACTGTTTTTGGTGCAGGGGCGATCGGCGGATTTCTTGGTGCTAAACTGCAACATTCTGGTGCGGACGTTAGCTTGGTCGCAAGAGGCCCACACTTGTCAAGTATCCAGAGCGATGGATTGACTCTGATTGAGAACGGGAAGTCGACCAATACAAAAATTAGGGCTGTGGAACATGCGTTAAGTCTTGGTCCTCAAGATTATGTGTTCATCACTTTAAAGTCACATTCAGTTGCAAAGGTTGTGGAATCAATTGCGCCAATTCTGCACGATAACACCGCGATTGTGTGGGCTGTGAATGGTTTTCCATGGTGGTATTTTTATGGTGTTGACTCACAATTAGAGAATACAAGACTTCACTCTGTTGATCCTCAAAATATTCTCTGGACTGCATTTGGCCCTGAAAGAGTTTTGGGCTGTGTGGTCTATCCCGCAGCCGAAATTATCGAACCTGGAGTGATAAAACATATCGAGGGTAACCGATTTTCGCTAGGTGAGCCGAATGGGGTTAAATCGCAACGAGTAAAAAAATTGTCAGAGATTTTGACTAATGCATCGCTTCGAGCGCCTGTCAGATCGAATATTAGGACTGAAATATGGGTAAAGTTGTGGGGTAATTTATCATTTAATCCAACATCCGNTTTGACGCATGCNACCNTAGANAAATTATGCNCNGATTCCGGTGTNAGAAANATAATTCGTCTNATGATGANGGAGGCTGAGGAGATAGCGAATAAACTTGGTGTNACTTTTCCGATTGATGTGGAGANGAGAATAGANGGCGGGGCGGCGGTAGGGGNCCATCAAACATCAATGTTGCAAGANATTATAACTGGCAGACCTCTNGAACTGGACGCCATGTTAGGTTCTGTNCAAGAGTTNGGTCGNCTTGTAGAGACACAGACACCAACCATTGACATTATCTTCGCGTTGACCAAATTGCGNGAGGCTATGAATTTTTCTTCATAGCTAGCAGGGCTNCACGAGCTTTNTCCAGATATTACCTGTCAACTTTTCTTGAAAGCACGATNTGACTGAGNGTTTTTTCAACGCCATCCAAATTAGCGATTTTGTCAAGGGTTTGGTCCAAAGCCTCAGTCGTTGCCTCAGTTATTTTTGCTATCATGTCGTATTGACCGCTAATTGTGCATAGCATTTCCATTTGAGGAATTTTGAATAACTGATTCACTATGGTGCTATTTTTTTTCGGGACAACCGAGATCATCACGTATGCGCTAACGTTTTGGCGTTCGAGAACTGGGTTGATCTTTATTGTGTAACCTTGGATCACTCCCGTTCTCTCTAGACGTTCCATTCTCTGTTGGACTGTAGCGCGGCTCAAGCTCATCTTTTTTGCGATGTCCGAAACAGTTCGACGGCTATTTTCTTGTAAAAGTTTTAGTAGATCGTGATCGGTTTTCATATCAATATGCCAAATTNATNATCAAAATGAAAAAAATTATATTGCAAATTGATAANTATAGCTATACATACTGTTTTAATACTTGATTAAAATGCTTCTTTATTTGTTTGGCTTATTTTCGGGATATCATCATGACTTCAATTTTAAAATTTGATCGCGAAAGTCTTAATTACGATGCTCATAAACCAGACCGCGCTGCTGTATTGCAGGCTAATCTATGTGCTAAACATGTAAAGGGCTACGATGGTCCGGTTGTAATCATCTCAAAAAAACAGCTCAAGGATAATGTTTCGCGATTCAGATCGGCGATGCCAAACATCAGGCCTCACTACGCCGTCAAAGCAAACCCCAACAGAGAAGTATTGGAGGCGGTTTTGAGCGAAGGCTCCTTTTTTGAGGTTGCATCGATTTCTGAGATTGATGCTATGTTTGATCTCAACGTCGATATGGAGACNGTTCTNTANTCGAATCCAGTTAAGTCAGTTCCGTCCATTNGTCATGCTGCAAAAGCTGGACTAATTTGGTATAGCGTAGATTGTGCGGAGGAAGTCAAAAAAATCGCCAGTTTAAAATCAGATGCAAAACTATNTNTGCGTATTAAAGTTTGTAATGAGGGTTCAATTTGGCCCCTTACTGGAAAGTTTGGTGCNGATTCAAACGATACAAGTTTGATAATTCAGNCTGCCAAAGAATTAGGTATGANAATTCTTGGCGTCACCTTCCATGTAGGGTCTCAGTGCACGAATCTCTCGAACTGGGCTAACGCNATTNAAATAGGTGCAAATATTTTGCGAGAGTTATCAATGCATGGATTTAAACCGGAAATGTTGAACATAGGTGGCGGTTACCCTCTGCAAATTAATGGCACAGAGCCAAGCATTGAAGATATAGGTANATCNATTACAAAGGCAGTNAATTGTTTACCATCTAATATTCAAATTCTTGCTGAGCCGGGCCGTTTCTTTGCAGGTTCGGCCGGTTGCCTAGTAACCCAAGTTGTCGGTATAGCAAACCGCTCAGGAAAACGGTGGGTATATCTAGACGCCGGAATATATGGCGGCCTAATGGAACTNAAGGCCGATTTTCCNATAAGTCTTGTGAGTGAAAGATGTGGNGAGCAAGCGCTATGGACCGTNNCCGGTCCGNCTTGNGATTCCTTGGATGTTATGGGAGANAAATGGCTGCCTAAACATACTCAGGTTNNTGATTTGATCTACATACCTAACATGGGAGCCTACAGCACAAGCTGTGCTACGAGTTTTAATGGATTTCCTCCTCCCACTTTGAGCATNATTAATTAAAAAACNGCNAGCCTTTGAATTCAGGCNCAGNTCGNTTCTAGCTGATTTGAGCGTTCATTGGTATGGTTATAAGGCCACGCTANCGTTCCAAATATTTGAGTTTATTTGGNACATTGGNCCACTGTTCATGATCNGGCGGAGGATCAATTTTTTCGATTATATTNGGCCATATCTCCGNTAGTTCTGCATTTAGCTCAATGAATTCCTCCTGTCCAGACGGNATTTCATCATCAGCNAAAATNGCTTCNACTGGACATTCAGGCTCGCAAAGGGCGCAATCAATGCATTCATCGGGATGTATCACTANGAAATTTGGCCCCTCGTAAAAACAATCGACAGGACAGACCTCGACGCAATCTGTATGCTTGCATTTAATGCAATTGTCGCCAACTACAAATGGCATGTGAGCTTTCTCTCTTTTACACTGCTTTCTTTGAAACTTTTAACCGAGTAAGTATACCATTGCGATTATAATACCAGTTTCTAAATGCTGCTTATTTTCGTCACTTAACTGCAAACATACTATGGTTTTTCGAGCATTTTTTTCAGTTTATATACGAAATCAAGAGCGGTTTTGGGTGTCATGGTGTCCGGGTTTATATTGTTAATAACCTCATTTAATTCTCCCGATAAAGGGGAAGACGCGGCGTCTTTTTTCATCATCGGGTCAAGTTCACACGTCTTATCAGAGAGTTGCTCCATTTCATGCGGGATTTTAATCGATTCCAGCGTTGAGAGCTTGGCTAATGCAATGTCAATAACCTGCCTAGGAACTCCCGCCATTTTAGCCACTTGAATACCATAACTTTTGCTAGCTGGGCCCTTCTGTATACAATGTAAAAAAACAATCTCATCATTATGCTCTGTAGCATCGAGATGCACATTTTCCGCATTATTAACCTCATTAGGTAAGTTGGTTAGCTCAAAGTAATGAGTCGCGAAGAGGGTCATTGATTTAACATTCTGCGCTAAAGAATAGGCGCATGCATATGCCAATGATAATCCGTCAAACGTGCTAGTGCCGCGACCTATCTCATCCATCAAGACCAAACTTTGGTTACTGGCGTTATGCAAAATATTGGCGGCTTCAGTCATCTCAACCATAAACGTTGAGCGTCCACCAGCCAAGTCATCCGAAGAACCAATACGCGTGAAAATTCTATCGACTAAGCCAATTTCCGCCGTCTTTGCAGGNACATAGCAGCCTATCTGAGCCAGAATCACAATAAGCGCAGCTTGTCGCATATACGTTGACTTTCCGCCCATATTTGGTCCTGTGATTATTAACATTTTTTGGGATTCATTGATTAGCAAATCATTGGCTATGAATGGACGATCTAGGGAATTTTCAACAACGGGATGTCTGCCTTGTTCTATTTTGATACCGGATTCATTTCTTAGCGATGGTCGACAGTAATTAAGCGCATGCGCTCGTTCCGCAAAGGTTGTTAGGACATCCAGTTCTGAGATTGCGATGGCACATTTTTGCATTTCGTTGAGATCTTCGTTTAGCTTCTCCAATAATGATTCATACAATTGTTTCTCTAGCGCAAGCGACCGGCTCTTTGCACTCAAAGCTCTATCTTCAAATTCTTTTAATTCGGGCGTAATAAAGCGCTCGGCATTTTTTAGTGTTTGCCTTCGGATGTAGTTTGTTGGAGCGTTTGCGCTTTGCCCGCGAGATATCTCAATGAAATAACCGTGCACGCGGTTATATCCGACTTTAAGCGTGGATATTCCCGTGCGTTTTTTCTCAAGCTCTTCGAGCTCAATCAAAAAGTTACCCGCAGAAAAACTGAGTTCTCGGAGTTCATCTAATTCTTCATTATATCCGTCAGCAATCACGCCCCCCTCTCGAATAACCGTAGGTGGGTTATCTTTAATAGCTTTCCTCAAGAGTGAATCTATATTCGGCAACGGTTTAGCACATGAAGCCAATCCGACGAGGCATCTCGCGGAGCACTTATTGAGCAGACTCTCTAGATCTGGTAGCACCGCTATTGATTGTTGAAGACGAACAAGGTCTCGTGGTCGAGCAGATCGAAGGGCGACACGTGTCAATATTCTTTCCATATCACCTATTTGCTTTAGTGGCGCTTGCAGTTTTTCATAGAGATAAGCATTTTGCAGTTCGGCAACACAATCTTGGCGCGCTTGAAGTGCATTAAGGTCTCGAAGAGGCCTATTGATCCAGCGACGCATTAGACGGCTACCCATTGACGTGGCACACCGGTCTATAACGTTATAAAGTGTATTTTCTTGACCACCTTTCAGGTTGGATACAAGCTCTAAATTGCGTCGGCTGGCCGAGTCTATTAGAACACTATCATCTCGGTTTTCGGTTTTAATTGTATGGATATGCGGAAGTGAGCATCGCTGAGTATCTTTGGCATATTGAAGTAAACATCCTGCTGCTGAGATCGCTAAAGACATGTGCGCGCATCCGAATCCGTTTAATTCAGATGTTCCAAATTGCTTGTTCAAAATTCTATGGGAATTGTCAAGGTCAAATTCCCATGGCGGCCGTTCTCTGATAACCGCTGATTGCAGCACTATTTTTCTTCCTGAATGTTCTGGAATAAGCAATTCAGAGGGAGACAAGCGCTCTAATTCGCTAAATAGTTCACTTTGGCTACTCACTTCTGTAATTAGAAATTGTCCAGAGCTCATATCCAACGTTGCCAAGCCAAATTTTTCGTCATTCATTGATATCCCTGCAAGCAGGCTATCATTTCGATTATCTAGCAGAGCTTCATCAGATAGAGTGCCTGGAGTGATGATTCGAACGACCTTGCGTTCTACAGGTCCTTTACTTGCATTCGGATCTCCAATCTGCTCGCAAATGGCCACCGAAATGCCTTGCTTAACTAGTTTAGCTATATAGCCTTCGGCTGCATGATGAGGTACACCGGCCATGGGAATGGGCACTCCGTTTGCTTTCCCTCGCGAAGTTAAAGTTACTTCTAGCAATTCACTGGCTAATTTTGCATCGTCGAAAAATAATTCATAAAAATCCCCCATCCGATAAAACAGCAATNCATCCTGATGTTCAGCTTTAATCTGCAAGAATTGCTGGATCATTGGGGTATAATTTTTTACAAGCGTGGCATTCATAGTAATGTTTTTAAGAAGATTAATGTGCTTCGGATTAAATCTCACAGTGTGCTTGACGTTATTGAGAGTATAGCGAAACTTAAAACATTTTTTATTTTTTAAACAATGAGAATGCGGTACTCTATCTCTTGCGTCATTGTGACCTTTGTTACAAGGAATTTTAAGTAGTAACAGATTCCTAATTGAACAGTGAATAGGTTTTGATTACCTACTCATGACTACCTTTTGTCTCACATAAAAGTATTGCGATTGTATAATGAAAGATAGTATCGCTGAATTATCAAAAGACCTTGGCTTGGAATTGTTGAATAACTGCGCATCGGTAACAGTCGCCGAATCTTGTACCGGTGGGGGATTGGCATCAGCTATCACCGAGTCGGAAGGGAGTTCACGATGGTTTCGAGTTGGTTTTGTGACCTATTCCGATTTTTTCAAACAAACATTGTTAAATGTTCCGGCCACGTTGATTGAGAGAGAAGGATCAGTCAGCGAAGCGGTTGTCCGATGTATGGTGGAGGGTGCCGTTAAATTAGCTAAGGCGGATTATGGAATTGCTGTTAGTGGAATCGCCGGACCAACTGGTGGTCGTCCCGATAAACCGATCGGGACTGTTTGGTTTGCGTGGAAAAGCATTGACGGNACTGGTTCTAAGCGGCTTGTTTTTTCTGGTAATCGGAGCATGGTAAGAACTCAAGCTATCGAATTTTCTTTGAAACAACTCTTGCATATAGCAAAGCGATCTAATACTGTATAAGTATCCAGCTCAGGAATTCTACTATTTTATCCATGACTACAACATTTTTATAAAAGAGGTGATATTAATGGACGTTAACAAAGAAAAAGCACTGCAGGCCGCCCTTAGTCAGATCGAACGTCAGTTTGGGAAAGGAACGGTGATGCTGATGGGCGAAGACAAACGACCCGCTATCCCCTCTATCTCAACTGGCTCTCTGGGGCTGGATATAGCATTAGGCATTGGNGGGCTACCAAAAGGCCGTGTAGTCGAGATCTATGGTCCTGAATCATCAGGAAAAACAACCCTAACTCTTCAGATTATTGCCGAAGCTCAAAAAGCGGGTGGTACCTGCGGTTTTATTGATGCNGAACATGCTTTAGACCCTGTTTATGCTGAAAAACTTGGCGTCNTAGTTGATGATCTTATCTTGTCTCAACCTGATACTNGAGAGCAAGCTTTGGAAGTTACAGATATGTTAGTTCGTTCAGGTGCAATCGATGTTCTAGTGGTTGATTCGGTTGCCGCCTTGACGCCTCGTGCTGAGATTGAGGGTGAGATGGGCGATACGCATGTAGGATTACAAGCAAGATTGATGTCCCAAGCCCTCAGAAAATTGACTGGTAATATAAAAAGTGCCAATTGCCTTGTGATTTTTATCAACCAAATCAGAATGAAAATTGGTGTAATGTTTGGCAATCCAGAGACTACTACCGGAGGAAATGCACTGAAATTTTATTCATCTGTTCGTTTGGATATAAGGCGCATTGGAGCAGTAAAGGAGGGCGATGAAATTGTTGGCAATGAAACGCGGGTTAAGGTGGTCAAGAATAAGGTCGCACCTCCTTTCAAACAAGCTGAATTCCAAATTATGTATGGGCAGGGTATCAATTATAATGGTGAATTGGTGGATCTGGGGGTGAAACATGATTTTATCGACAAGTCTGGAGCTTGGTATGCATATAAAGGCGATAAAATGGGGCAAGGTAAAGCGAATGTTTGCAAGTTTTTAGAAGAAAATACATCCATTGCGGAAGAAATCGAAGCCCTGATAAGAGAAAAAGAGCTCGGAGGTTTAACGCCACAAAGTGAGCCAAGGGAAGAAAGTACTGACAGTGCTTAAATCGGCAAACTAAAGATGTCTATTTGTATCAGTTGGATNAGCAAGCTGAAAAGTGTTGGGTATTCAAGTGAATGAAACTGATTCCTCGGCCGANGAAAAGAAGATTCGGCGAGCAGCGATGAACATGCTGGCGAGAAGAGAGTATTCTAGACTAGAGTTAGAAGATAAACTTTCTCAAAAGTTCGCTAACCCAAACGCCGTGACATTGGTAGTCAATCGGCTTCGTACTGAAAATCTCCAATCGGATAGCCGTTATATCGAGGCTTTCGTCAGAAGTAAAATAGCCCGAGGTCAAGGCCTTCTGAAGATACAGGCAGAACTTCTCAACAAGGGCATCGATGAAGACATNTTTAAAAATATTTGCTTGGAGATGCGGATTGATTGGAATACCCTGGCTAAACAGGTAGCATCACGAAAGATTTTCCACCGGAAACCGAGTAACCACAAAGAAAGATCAAAAATTATCCGTTTTCTGCAATATAGAGGTTTCACCTTAGCAGAAGCTATGAAGGCAATGGATGAATTTTGTGAATCCANGTGACAAGTTTCCACGTGATTANTTATTNNGACTAANACAGCGATGATGCTCAAAAATTTCGACTAGCTTTGTTTCGATCCAGCTGTTGGCTCGACAATCTTTAATAAAGCCGCAATGACCACCATACTTTTGCAAGTTTATCGCAAGCGCAGTGGGCGGATTGATTAGGCTAATGTCAGAGCTTGGGATCACGGGATCATCTTCTGCAGCAATTAGATAAGCTGGACTATTTAGTGCTGCTAGTCGATCGCCAGTGATTGCATAAGCAGAAAAGTAGGCGGTCGGAGTTGGATATCGAGTATACCTTGGGATAAAAAGTTCGTTCAGATCNTTGAGAGATCTCGCAGCCCTTAATTCGTTAAGAAAGTCATATTCTGGAAATGCGGCCTGTTTCGCTTTGAGAGAATGCTTCCATCGCCTGTAAAAATACCTTTCATATATAAAAAAGGCTTTATTTAGCGTGGCCATTGTATTGACAGGATCAATAGGGGGAGAAATAGCTGCAGTTGCAGAAAGATTTAGTCTATCTCCTTGGTCTGCTGCGATTCGCAAGGCAAAACTTCCACCCAAAGAGAATCCGGCCAAAAAGGCATGCTGATAATTATTTTCATTTAAAAATCTCTCTATGGCTTCAGCAACTTCCTCGGTCTTAGTCGAATTGAAGAAATGACGATTCAAATGATGGCTGCCTCCATGGTCTCGAAAATTAATTCTTAACACGTCAAATCCGTGTTTAAGAAGTTTAAATGCTGTCGTTACCTGATATGCAGATCTGCTCGAACCCTCCCACCCATGAAGCAATATCGCGATTGCTTTGTTACTAAATTGCGCGCAATCAAAGTCAGCTATTAGACGAATATCATTGCGTGATTTTAGAATTAGCTGGCGAGTTGTGAGTTTTTTTTGTATCAAAATAGAGCGGTATTTTCGTGGTCCTATACTATTCATAATGCTTTGTATATGAGCATTTTTCAGATGGTTGGGCGGATGAAAGTCGTTTGAAATAATCATGATTATTGAAATGTAGTTGACTAATATGATAATTGTAAGATCAATTGTGGATAATGTATCTGTGCAAATACTAAAAGTAGATTTGATTATCCTTAGTTACAAGAATTTCTTTTGGAGTTTTCTTCATGGCTTTTTATCAATCGGTCACCCTCGTTTTGGGCATTTTAATTGGAACTTTATCTTGGTCGGAGATTATCACTGATCCGACTGAAGAACTCTTGAGGGCAGAATCGCAATTAAACAATGGCGTAATGGAAAAACTACTATCAATTAAAGATCCTAAACATTCTGATTTTGGGATAAAAAATAACTGTATCAATACTAGCAGGATTCGAAGCTTGAATTTTATCGATGATCAGATGGCATATTTAGATATTGGTCGAGGGCGGCAGATAGTATTATATTTAAGCGATAAATGTCCTGGAATAAAGGCCCGTGGTTTTATTCAGAAGACACGTGCTAATAGATTATGTGCTCGTTTTGACTCATTTGAAGTGATTGATACTGGAATGAGATGCCGAATACAATCGCTCGAACCACATATTACACTTGACGCTGATGACTAAAAGAGCTCCGTGTCTTCTTGCCATATTCCATCTAGTGGCGCCTAACTTATTGCTTATCTTATGGTCGCTAAATTGTGGCGCAGTAGGTGCCGACACGGTCGGTCTGGGAAGACAATATCCAACTGAATGGCAAGGGCGGTGGGTTCAAGGGGCCCTTCTGGTTGGAGTAGCTCCTGAAGGTCATAAAGTGTCATATCAGGGAACTGCATTGCCGCTAACCTCTGCTGGCCAGTTCTTAGTGGGTTTGTCAAGAAACGCAACGCAGACGGCAGAGATTGTGTACATTAAACCCGATAACACGAGATACTCTCAAAGTTTTCATGTTGACATCCGAAATTACGAGACGCAGATTATAAATGGTGTGCCTCAGGATAAAGTCATGCCTCCTCAATCTGCTCTTGAACGAATCGCGAGCGATTCCAATGCTGTTAAAGAGGCTAGAGAGAAAATCACTCAGCACGAGTGGTTTGTTGATGGTTTTATACGACCAATAGATGGCCCTATAACTGGTGTTTATGGAAGCCAAAGAATTTATAACGGGATTCCAAAACAACCCCATTATGGTGTTGATTATGCAGCTCCTAAGGGAGCGAGGGTGAGAGCCCCAGCTGGAGGGCTTGTAACGCTTGCTGATCAGGACATGTATTTTTCTGGTGGCACACTCATTGTTGATCATGGTCATGGGTTAAGTTCAACATTTTTACATTTGAGTAAAATCCTCGTAAAGCCAGGAATTTATGTGTATCGGGGGATGGAAATAGCTGAGGTGGGTGCTACGGGTCGTGCCACTGG
>PCDB01000018.1 GCA_002591625.1 Porticoccaceae bacterium | reverse complement strand
GTCAAACCTGCTGCAGTAACAGTAGGTCCTCCTAGATTTGGAGCTCCTTTTATCCACCAAAAAGGAAAAGGCGCTAAATCTCTTGATGTTCCTAAAGGCATTTGCCACAAGCGTTCACCGGTCACTAGATCAATGGCAGTCATATTTCCCCATGGCGGTTAAGTGCAAGGCACTCCTAGCGGTGACGGAAAACCGTAAGTTCTCAAGGTGCAATAAGGCGTTCCCTCATTGGGCTGCAGCCCAGAAAATCTCGCTTGAACTTTTGCGCGTGCTAACGCTTCACTCGCTCCACCAACAATTTTATTTTTATTTTGTTCTTTTGAATTTTACAAGGCAGTTTTACATTCATCTCTTGGTATCATGACGATTGTGCTAGAAAGGTTAATAGTGTTAGCAATGAGAATATTTCGAGATGAGTCGATGGCTGGCCCACCCCAATTCGCTCCACCAATCGCACTTGGATAATGAACATTTCCCTTTAAGGAGGGAGGTGTAGACAGACCCTCGTCTCTGAGCTCCCTAGTAGCTAGTTCGCAGTAACCTCTGTCCCACGGAGTGAAGCCGAAAACCTCCTTTGGATCTAGGTAAGTCGGTTTAAGCCCCTTAGGTTTTGACGGACAAGGCTGTGTCTTTTCGAGATAGTCACCTGCTAAGGAGAAAGATATTTATCTAGAGTTGCATGGAAATGTCTTATTCGAAGCTCTTGATAATCCGCAGAGATTACATGACCCTTATTTGATGCATGGAGTCCTTTTTGTACTTCTGGCAGATTATTCGCATCTTGATCAAAAATGGAAGCTAAAGCATCAAACCCCGGCACCGTAGAAAAGGGTTGATCTGCTGAAAGATGAATTGTTTGCGCATCTGGTGGAGGTGCAGCGTCCGTGTTGTAACTTTCCAAAAAGTATATATCCATTAAACAGCTATTTACGTCCATACCATTCGGGCGATGTCGATAAGTAATCTGCGTTTGAAAACCACCCCAAGGGGAAAAGTTTGGGAATAAAAGATAGAGAATAGAGTCCATGAGTTCTGAATTAGTGACGGAAGCTAGCACTTTACTGCCCAGAGTACTCTTGAGTTGTTGTCGTCGAACAGCCGCTATAGCTTGACGCGAGGTTAATTGATCGGCTTGATATCCAAACAGTTTGCTCGCCTCTTCGAATCCATCTGCCCCTAACATGTCATTGACTGTTTCAACCACACTGAATCTATCGGCTTGACCAGGATTGGGGATTCCTTGTGGTGTAATAGTTCTGCTCAAATGATCGCCCCAAACATCATACTGAGAATTGTCGCCACCGGTAAATGAAAGTATTTGAGGATGCGTTTGAATGGCGTGATAAGACTCAATAAAGGCCTCCAAAGCGGCCTTCCAATTGCATTGGATTACTTTCTCCAGGTGCAGTGACACGAANCTTCTTTCAGGTTCCCAGTGTCGAAAATGATCCGGCAGAATGGACGCATAATCATCGAAGCTAGGNGCTTGAGGATCCATATTGANAAACACCCAGCCACCCCATTTTTCGACCTTGATTTCAGGCAAACGCAAGTCATTGAGATCAGTGTGGNTGAACTCCGATTGGCAAAAAGCTTCTTTAAAACTGCCATCTAGATTCCANGTAAAACCGTGATANGGGCATCTTAGTTCGCGACTTCTGCCTTTCCCCGACTTAATTGCACGCCCTCTATGCAAACAAGAATTGTGATACGCCTTTATAGTATTTGGNCCTGTACAAACCAAAAGTATNGAATAACGCGTNATGTCGTATACAAAATAATCNCCTGGNTGTGACAGAACCGTTTCTCTGCATGNCATCTGCCACACCTTCGGCCATAGATTATCCACTTCCTGTTTGAAAAAGGTCGCATCGGTCCATCGGCCAACATCCAACGCGATATTTTCAATATGGGGGTTNGTATTTTCTCGCAAGCACGCGGGGACAGGNACTAATTCATCGTCAAGAAGATCNTGAAAGCTGGGATAGNCAGCATTTTCCNTNGTCATTGTATTTTATTCCTCAACTTGGCTTGAGNGCGTGCTGAAAAAGTAATATCAAGTTCTTTAAGGCCCCGTAACAANACGTTTGGATGGTGTTCTAGGGAGTTTTTATCCTTTGACAAGGCCCAATTCTCCGTGCGTCTAAGTAATTCTGACAGAGCTATCTCCAACTCAGTTCGAGCCAACTGAGCACCCAAGCAGAAATGTATACCCTGTCCAAACGTTAAATGATCTTTNGCGTTAGCTCTGAGAATATCCATTTCATCAGGGTNTTCAAAGATACACGCATCNCGATTTGCTGCTTCGTAACGAACCATCACCATTGAACCTTTGGGTATTTCAGTTTCGCCAATGCATGTGTCACGAGTTGTTCGGCGCNACATTCCTGTCAANGGACTCTTCATTCTCAATATTTCTTCTACCGCATTGGCTATGTATTGATGCGATTCTCTCAAACGTCTCTGCTCGGCCGGATTTTGAATTAATAACAATATTCCACCGGCGATAGCATTGGTCGAGGTCTCGTTCCCTGCNACTAATATCTGCTGTAATATCCCCAATGCTTCNGGCTTGGTGAGATAACGACCTTCATCGATCTTTGCATTGGCTATGTCCGAAATTATGTCNTNTCTGGGATTAACTCTCAGCTGATCAAGNATGTCAGCAAAGTAATGTTGNAACTCTACGATATTTTCAGCATCTTTGAGTTGCTGNTCTTCATCGGCGAGTTGTCCTACTCGACTGGCAGCGGCGTCCGACCATTTTTTTAAAANAGGTAGNTCTGCTCTGGGTACNCCAAGTTGATCAGCTATGACGTAAATCGGCAACGGCACACATAGTCGGTTTAANATATCTACNTGNCCGTCATGAATCCACGGATCAATTAATTCGTTNGTANNCGTCTTAATCGAATCTCGCATACNCTCGATTCGTTGATTTGAAAATACTTTATTGACCAAACTNCGGTAGATTTTATGNCGCGGTGGATCCTGGGTCAGCAGAGTTTCAACCATTTCATATCCGGTTGCATAGACNGCTTGAACATCCTTCCTGCCGGATTCCCAATTAATCATATCTCCAAAATCGCTTGAATAGGTGACGGGATCACGGATAATTTTCCGGACATNTGAGTGTAGCGTCACTAAAAAAATTTCTGTACCGGGAAGCTTAAAGACTGGAGCTTCNTTTTGGATCTGTTTATANAGATCATAGGGTTTTTCGAGANTAGCTGGATCAAAGAAATTAATTTTCTCCAAATTGAATGANCTCACTCTAGAGCCTCCATGCGAATGGAGTCGGCTGTTGGAAAGCCGCCGTCAGGAAAATAGTGTTTACATGCGTCCACAAAAGANTTGAAATCCCCAACAACAATCTGCCAGNTTAANATANTAGTAACACCATCNATATCCATCTNGAAGGGACAAAATCCCATAGGAATATANTGAAACGGTCTTTGTTTNTGAATGCTATAGAGATGTTTNTGCTGGAAAATTTGCANGGTTTCAATTTTATCTATGGGAACGAGGTCAAAAAANGCAATAGCAGGTTCTCTTATNTCAAGTTTTCGCAGGAACTCTGCTGGGAATAGGCCACCAGTCCAACGTGCATTAATTTCTGTAACAATNACGTCATCGCCATCAATAAAATAATCAATCCCGCAGTTGGTCCCTTCCTCGGCTACATGACCTTGATTTCGCGCATAGACACCAACGTTTATCAGTTGCCGGCGATGCGAGTCTGACAATGGTAAATCTTGAGCGATATAGTTTCCCACCCATTTTCCGCCAGCAAAGAGAATCTTCCGAACATTATTGATGGTGATTTCATCTGGAGTAATGGTGAGGTCGACCGTCATTTCTTGAAAACGGGTGGTATCAACAATCTCTTGAAGAAGGACGTCAAGATCACTTTTATATTCTTCGATAACTGATAGGCAGTCTTCAACATTAGCTGCAGTATAAACATTTCTAGCACCGGCCAAACCGAGCAGTTTAACCATCAAACCGTCATTATTTTTTTTGAAAAATTGAGATGCATCACCGTCCGCGATCTGGGATTTTTTATAAATTTTTGTGACAGGTACGGGTATCCCTGCTGCTGGAGCATTTTTTGCGAAATGCAGCTTGGAATTCGTATTCCGACTAATCTCAAGAGCCTCAGTACTTTTATGCAGAACCATATTAGATCCGCTTACCATGTATAGATTAAGTAGATCTACAGGCGGAATGTCCTCAGATAAGTGCTCGTAGAATCGATCCATTGGGTGGAAAGAGATGTTGGATGATCTGACCGGCGTAAGTGCCAGTTTCTGAAACATCTCTACGTAGTGCGACAAGAGGTCTAACCAAGGCTTTTCTTCGAATTGCTTCGCCATAGCCACCCGGTCAATTGATTTACCCAAGCCAACCAGGGCAACTTGAAGCGCACAAGTGAGCATTTGATTTTCTGCGTGGTCTGCCTGCTGCTTTGGGGTTAACTCCTCGAGGTCATGATGCAAAGAACAATCATCTCCNATCATCGCATAGAGGACCGAGGAGCTTTGTTGAGGCGTATANGATCCAACTCTCATTAGTGTAGTTTAGTATCCCTAGCGATTACCGACAAACAAAATCAAACTAAGATAGAAATTATACTGATATTCAGACAATAAGCTCGGAGACACGCCGCCTGAACCGGTAAAAAACCGGTGTGGTTCCCANCAATATTATAATCTATTGTTCATTCTAGATAAAATTGCTTTCATGAAAGATTTTATTCGGTGAAACATTTAAAAGAAACTACCAAAGCTGAAAGTAGATTGTAGGAAGATATGCTTGTGATCTTGATTTATTAAAAGTTAACTATTAAATGCATTATGACAGTTTGTCTTCATTTTTTTATCTTTATTATAAGATCCTATCGAGAGCATAAATAACTTTGTTAATTTCCATTTCACTGGTGTAGTGAACAAAAGAGAGCCGCACTACTCCATCCTTAAGCGGTATTTCTAGCGCATCCATTAAACGCGTTGCATAACAGTTTCCATTGGCCACGCCGATCTTTTCATTCGCTAGAAGCTCTGCGATATCAGCTGGCTTCTTACCTTCAACAGTAAATGATATGGTTGGTGCACGGTCATTGACTCCCACTTTTCCAATCAACGTAACGCCTTTTCTATCAGATAAAAATTCAAGTAGTGGAATCATGTTTTTTCGCTCTGCGTTCTTAAATAGGTAGTTAACTCTTTCGCTTTTCAAGCTGTCACTCACTGACATATCATCATAGTGATAGCTATATATGGTATCAAAGTAATCTATCACACCATTTACAGAGGCTATTTGTGCATGATCTGGACCTGCTGGCGTAAATCTAGCGTTAGGTAAGCCAAGATTAAAATAATGACCTTGATTCGGCAGAGCTTGATTGAGCTCACTCTTCATGACCATGACTCCTAGATGTGGCCCATAAACCTTGTATAGTGAAAAAAAATAGATATCAGAATCAAGTCCACGTATATCTGGAAATCCATGGCCAGCGTATGAGACACCGTCGACGAATGCTAGGGCTCCAGCCTCATGGATTAGTCTAATCCATTCACTTGCGGGGTTAATGCTACCAACGATATTCGAGCAGTGGGTAAATGCGACGATGCGCGTATTGTCACTCAGCATATTTAGCAAATCGTTGGTTTCTAGTTCACCAGTAAACGGATTGACTTGCCATTCTTTGACCAGCACACCCTCACCCTCGAGTTTTCTCCATGCTCCAATGTTTGCCTCATGATCTTGGTTCGTTACGATTATTTCGTCTGCAGGCCCAAGATAATTCCTCATAGCTTGTCCTATGACATAGGTGTTTTGTGAGGTTGATGGACCAAAATGAACTTCGTTCGGTCGAACATTCAGCCATGATGCCAGACGTGCTCGAGCAAGAGACATTTTTTCACCAGCTTGATTAGAGGGCTCAAAGCCATAGTATGGTTGCACTTTACTTTGCTTATAAAAGTCGGCCAAGGCATCAATCATTTGTCCACAAGCATAGGTGCCACCGGCGTTCTCGATATGAATAAAATTTGCCAGAGCGGTCTCTGCGAAAGCTGGGAATTGTGATCTTACAAACTCGATATCTAACTTAGCCATTAGAGTACCTCCAATTGGCGACAAAATATTTGGATGGCTTATTAATAAAATTTCAACTTTAAAATACAGTGATTTGACATAAAGTTTGAATGCCAGACATCCATAAATCATTCATTTTTTTGCGTATATTAAGCTTATTGGATCGCTTCAATAAGACTCAGTTCGTCGATCTTTCTTCATACTTTGGACTCACCCAGTCCTTGTCTGATACGTCCCAATTCCGGGCAATGTAAATGAATGGCGTATCAATCAAGGCTATAAGAACTTTAAAGACATATTTTGAACCTGCCAAAGTCATAGCAGTAAAAAAATCAACTACTCCCCACCAAACAATTAATCCATAAACAAGCGTATCGAGACCTTGAGAGATCATGGTAGACAAATTGTTCCTAAGCCAGAGATGCTTGCCACTGGTCTTTCTTTTTAAATAATGAAAAATTAACACATCCATCCGTTGGCTCACTAAATAGGCAAGCAATGAGCCCATCACAAATCTGGGGCTGTAATCAAACAATGTGATCGTGGCTGCGTGAACGTTTTCTGCTAGGCTCGCTGCTTCGCTAGAAGTTGTTGGTACATAGAGCAGGCTTAAACTAGTCATGAGCAGTATCACAATGCTGACTAAAAAACCGATCATCACAGCTCTGGTGGCTTCTTCTTTACCATAGCGTTCGCTCAATAAATCGGTGGCGAAATAGATGCTCGAGTAGAGGATTACAGCCATACTAGTTTGCAGCCCAAATATTTCAGTTAACTTGGGACCTTGAAGGTTAGCTAGTAAAAGACTAATAACGATTGTTGCATATAGTCCTTGCCTACCAAAAATATAAAACATAATTAAAGCACATCCTAGGTCGATAAAAATTGTAGCGACCCAAAGGAGCTCTTGGTTTAGCATAAAAAAGTTGATTAATATTTGGTGCATCAAAGCAACCTCAAAATTGGCTCTTGTTTGAATACTGCTCCTAGTCCGGATAGAGCCACAAAAAAACGAGGATCTCAAATCAACGACAATTTCATTGGGCCTATNGGAGCGGAATTATATCTCTTTGTTATGTATTAATGTTACGAACATTCTTGCTATTCCGAGTGTATAAGCTTCTGCAGACGTCCGAGTCAGTTAATTACAGGTTGATATCCTATGTCGATTAGAGTATTTGCGGTCACTTTTTTCCTTTTGATTAGCCCTGCGCTTTTGGCGGGCACCCGCCCCAATGTAGTCTTGGTACTCATGGATAATTTTGGTTATGGGGAAATTGGACTCTATGGTGGGGGAGTGCTTCGAGGCGCTGCAACGCCTTTTATTGACAGCATTGGTGATCAGGGATTTCAGTTGACAAATTACAATGTGGAGGCCGAATGTACTCCATCTCGTTCAGCACTTTTGACCGGCCGTTATGGTATTCGAACTAGGTTGAGAGGTCAGCTGCCCCCAAGAGGTGTCTGGTATGGAATAACTAAGTGGGAAGTGACTCTCGCTGAGTTGCTGTCTGAAGTAGGTTATGCCACAGGAATTTTTGGGAAATGGCATTTAGGAGACACCGAAGGCCGCTATCCAACTGATCAGGGTTTCGATGAGTGGATTGGTATTCCACGATCGTCAGATCGGGCATTCTGGCCTGATAGCAATAGTTTTGCAAAGGATAGTCATCCCGATGTTGACTTTACTTACGTAATGAGTTCAATTCGTGGTGAAGAGCCGAAAAAACTTGAAATCTATAATCGCTCAAAAAGAGCTACAATAGATAAAGAGATTACCGAAAATGCAATCGATTTTATAAAGCGCAAAGCTAAAGGTAAAAAGCCCTTTTTTCTTTTTATTCCATATACACAGACGCATGAGCCAGTCGATCCTCACCCTGAATTTTTCGGAACCACAGGACACGGAAATTTTGCAGATGTATTGTCACAGACAGATTCATATGTTGGTCAGTTAATTCAAACAATCGAAGAAATGGACTTAGTTGATGACACGATCTTCATTTTTACCTCTGATAATGGACGCGAAGGTGTTCCACGATCATTTGGTTTTACAGGGCCCTGGAGAGGAAGCATGTTTTCCCCCTACGANGGTTCTTTAAGAGTGCCCTTTCTCATTCGTTGGCCAGGGAAAATACCTA
This sequence comes from Porticoccaceae bacterium, assembly GCA_002591625.1. GTDB lineage: Bacteria > Pseudomonadota > Gammaproteobacteria > Pseudomonadales > Porticoccaceae > TMED48. The sequence continues at coordinate 27,822 of PCDB01000018.1, read as the reverse complement.
AAAAACATGTCTCCAATGAANTATTTCATCAAATTGATCTATTTCCAACAATCGCCACATGGGCACAAGCGAATATCCCAAAAGATCGTGTCATTGATGGAAAGGATCAATCAGATTTCCTAATGGGCCGCACGAAGCAATCAGCACGAGAATCATCGGTGATCTATATCGGCAATGAATTATTTGGCGCCAAGTGGCGAAATTGGAAAATTCTAATTAAAGAAATGGATGAAGACGGTTATGGCATCAAGAATATGGCGTATCCCTCTATTTATAATTTAATCGTAGATCCCAAAGAGGAGGTTCCCGAGCTCAATTATCTTAATGACACCTGGGTCGATTTTCCGCTTTACCAAGTTTTGGAAGATCACCAAGAATCGATTAAAAAGGATTCGGGGACTATCGGACCCTGAAAGCCAATATTTGGGACGAAATATCGGTTATTTATTTTTAAAGACAATAATGTCTTACGCCTTGGAAACTAAAGTAATACAATGATCCCATGAACTTACTTTTCTCCCCTATCCTCTTGGGCATATTTACATTTTTTTATCTGTTTCTCGCTATGCGAGTTGGTTATATGCGAGGGAGTCCGGTGATGAAGCTAATTTTTAAGATGGATGAAAACATCCCTGTCGAGAAGCTTGATAGGAATATCAGAGCCCATGGAAATTTTTCGGAATACGTGCCGTTATTTTTTCTGCTCCTTCTGGTCTTAGAATTAAATGCCANTGTTTCCGATCATTACCTCGTCATGGCATGCCTTATTTTTAGTTATGGTAGGTTAGCTCATGCGGTTTGCTTCGCGTTTTTCGACTACAATCCTTTTCTCCGCATTTCTGGAATGCTCGCCACCTATCTCGGGTTAGTTCTGTTAGCGTTGCAATGTCTCTTATTGGATATAAGTGCTTATTAAGCCGCTAATAATCCGACCGAAAGTAAATTTAAGTAAGATTATTTATGGTTAAGATTTTTCTGAAAGGGTTTTTTCNATGCTTTAGGGCCAGCCAAGAATGAATGCCTTCGCTTATATGATAATAAGTGCTCTCGGTTTCTCTATGATGGGATTGTTCGTCAAGCTGGCAAGCCTGAGAGGATTTCCAGTATTGGAAATTATCACCGCCCGTGCCGGCGTATCGCTTGTGCTGTCTTATTGGGACATCCGAAGAGCGCGAGTGGCTCCGTTTGGCTTTAACAAAAAAATACTCTTTCTAAGAGGTTTTTTGGGTTTCTTGGCACTGCTGGCGGTCTATAAAAGCTTAACTTTACTGCCCTTGGCCGAAGCAACTCTAATCCAATATCTTCACCCTTTATTTACTGCAATACTCGCTTGGCACTTTTTGAAAGAACCAATATCTAGGGAGACCATTTTGTGTATTCTTCTGGCTGTTTTGGGCCTGCTTATAATCACGCAGCCTAAATCGCTGGGAGTTCAATCGATACCGACTGCCGCGCTGTTAATAGCGTTATTCGGAGCGGCAATGAGCGGCGCAGCTTATACCACCGTTAGATATCTTTCTCAAAAGGAGCACTCATCGGTCATTATCCTGTATTTTCCNCTGATATGTCTTCCATCGACCACTATTCTTGGATGGAAAGACTTTATAATGCCAGTTGGATTTGATTGGTTGATCCTGTTTTCAATCGGAATCTTCACTCAGATCGGACAAATTGGTCTAACGCGAGGCATAGCACTTGAGCCCGCCGGAAAAGCTGCTGCGATAAGCTATGTACAGATCGTGTTTGCAGCACTATTAGGCATAATCGTGTTAGGTGAAACACTCTCTTTAAGTACCATAATAGGATCTGCATTAATCATCTCCGGACTTTTAGTGAACCAGCTTTCCTCTTTAAAATCCGGCCCTCTTACCCAGTAGCATGCCATTGCCTGACGCTAGAGTAATTGTTCTAGGAGCAGCAGATAGAATTAGATGGGCGCGATTTGACTGACGTATAATTTTTCAGCCATTAAACTTAAGCAAATTATTGAAGCTAGAAATGATGCGCTTCGCGCTATTCCAACGCCGAATGCATAGCTCACTAGGTGCATTGACCTGAAAATTAGCCAGCAGAGAGCTGGTGTCGTGTTGTCCACTTCATAAACTATGGATAAAACAGCCAGTGTCATGAATATGGGAATTGTTTCAGTCAGATTGTTTGCGGCTCTTTGTACCCGTTGTGTTAATTCAGAGAAGACTATCTCTTCGGTTCGGTTGGACGCGAAATACATTAGTTTATTCATATTTAAAAACAAAGGCATCATTAACTGAATGATTAACAATATCGATGCAAAGATTATGATAGTCAGCATATTAGAGCCCNTTCAAATCTGAAAATGGTCGAAAACTCAAGCATTGAATTCATTAGCTAANAAGCTTATCACTTTGCTTAGATCTCGTATATGGCGCAATAGCTCGTTACTACTTTGAAGCCTTGAAAGCGATTTGGATCATTAAATAGCTCTTAAGACCTCCTTAAGATTCGTCAAGTGAGAGCTGGAGTCTACTTTCCAACAAGTCGTGAAAAATACTCAAATCTCCTTTAATTGCNCTCAGTTCCTCAGTCGTGAAAAGTATCTTTAATTTTGAGCCGGTTCGTAGTACCACGCAAGGCAATTTATTTGATGTGAATGCACTCAGATNANCCGGTTGCTGATCACTATGAATCCATTCAATAAAACCGAGCACTCCTTCACCATTCTTCCACGACTGCTTGCCGAAAATATTCCAACCATGGCTGATATCGCACAGCACGCACTTTTCCAACCCCAAAAGCTTTTTGACGCTATATGCAAGCTCATCTAGGAATGAACTCCCATTATCATAGACTGCATAAATGACGAGATTGATGGCCTAGTCCTTAANGTTTTTTATTCTTTTGGGTTGATATAAAGAGATTCATTTAGGTTTTCCCCTGATAGTATCAATCAAACTTTTAACAGATCGTTGATAATCAATAAACTAGAGATCTTACTTGTAATCTGTTAGTTTCCCAANGCAATAAGCTCTAGAGAATCATTCGAGGATAAAGAAACCAGCCTCATTCAACGTTTCGGTATTTCGATCTAATTTGTAAATGCTCTCATTTTCCCTTNATCTCTGTTCCCCTTCTTTATATCCGATGCTATGATCAACGTTATGATCGATGCTGAGGTCTCTGGACCTCTCTAAGTAACTCAAGCGTCTTTCGATATCGACCAGCTTTCGCCAAATTTTTCGCAGTATTTCTTCACTGCTATAAGCCTTGGGTTCCAGTTTGTTCATTATTCTACCGCGATCATAGAACTGCTGCTCGCCATCAGTTGATTCACTCGCCTGGACTGTGCTAACCAGGAAACAGAAAAGGTATGTTATTAGGGGTCGGAGTAGCATTTGTTTTCCTTTATCTGTGATAAAAATCTGGCGCCGGATGTCTATTAGGCATCACAGCTACGGTTTCGTCTACCTCTCTAAAGAATGATGATATGAATAACTCATTTTCCATATCATTTAGATGGGAGCTAATTCTTTTCTCAAAACGGTTCGAGAAAAAGGCGTCAGGATGCTCAAACCAATATTCAATCATGCCATCCCAATTTAGATAAAATGAGTTTCGACGCTCCTTTCCGGCCTCCGTAAATGCCTCGGAATCGGGAGCAAAAAATCCAGTCATTACATCTAGAGAAGTTCTAAGATTTAACACAAGGCCTTTTAAACTAGACATCATGCTCAGCGCAGAAGAGTACTTGCCGGTCANATAGGATCGAAAAAGAATCGCCGAGATGTCTGGGGAGGCTTTGATAAACTGCACGACTTTGAACATCTTTCTTTCTAGACGAATCACCGGCAATTTAATTGACTCATCAACACAAAATTGAAAGGGGGAGCCACTATAAAGGTATTTGAAGTCATCTCCCACTTTTCCCACGAGCTCGTCTAACTCAAGCCCCGACGGGCCCGGACGATCAAGCGCAGCTGATCGAGCCCCAAGATAATCCTGAATGTTGTCGAAATTCAGTTGCCCATAGCCATCCCATTTTTCATCAAAGCCTTCTGGCTCTCCAAAACTAATTGACCGCAACATAGCCGACTTGGAAAAATCAGTATACATATCTCTGTTGGATCTAACATTGAGTAGGTAACCCCGGATATTATTCAATCTCCGGCCAAAAGAGTTGTGATAGCCAACATGTGCNGCACGATATTCATCATGGGTCAGTCTGGGATGTCGGCTGACGAAGCCAAAAACTTTAAGCATCAACGTTACCTAAAATAAAAGTTNGGAGCGGGGTCCCGATTAGGAAGAATTATCAAATTCTCGTCAACTTCGACCCACCAAAGCGACGAGAATAAAACTTTTTCTATAGCCTTCAGATCTTTATTGACAGGAGAGTTGATTCTTCCCGCGCGAAATGCCTCTAGACTTTCAAAATACAATTCCGTGGCACCATCCCATAGACTACAGAATTCGGCNCTCTCTTCTTTTCCCTTTTCAGAAAAATGCCAACCAGAAGCCGGATAAAATCCTCGGATGGCCTGATCGATATCATTATTTCTCGTATTAAGTATTAANCCCCGCAAGTTATCAAGACTTGAGAGCTTTGGCAGATAGTCCTGAAACAGGATTTTTTCAAACGTTTCTTCCGAGATTTGGGGGTCTTTTTTAAAGAATTGGATAAGTTTTGTGATTTTGAATTCAGGTCGTTCTACCATTTTTACAACGGTCTCATGCATATGCAAATGATGAGATTTAAACTCCTTAGGAGAGTCTGGAACCGGATCAAAAAGCCAGGGCCCATCAGCAAGAGACCAATCTGGGTCAATGTCCAACCCTACGGCAGTTGCCCGAGTTGGCTCCAATGACGCGGCTTTGACCCAATCATCGATGCTGTCAAAATAGACTTCTGGGAACCCGTCCCACCACTGAGTGAAGTTATCTGGTTCGTTAAAGGCAATGTCATAGTATGCCTCACCAAGTTTTGCTTNTAACGGAGTATTGGCCCAGATATTTACCAANTAGCCTCTTATGTTTTTGAGTCGCCGAGAATTGCAACAATGGTAACCAATATGTCCAGCTCGATATTCATCATGCGACAGCAATTTGGTATTTCGTTTTAAAAAGGCAAATACTTTGAACACATGCCGTCCTTTTTTGATTCCTTAAATTCCAGATCCATACTTAATTAGCTCAATTGATCTCGAAGAACATGTTTTTGGATTTTTCCAGTTGATGTTTTGGGTAATTCAGAAAAGATTATTGTTTTAGGGCACTTATAGTGGGCTAGTTTCTCTCGACAATATTCGATAACATTTTGTTCCGTAATACTCATACCAGCCTTTAAAGTGACAAACGCACATGGCGCCTCTCCCCATGTTTGATCAGGTTTAGCTACAACCGCAGCTTCTAGGATGGCAGGATGCTGATATAGTACTCCCTCTATTTCAACAGAAGATATGTTTTCTCCACCTGAGATAATTATGTCTTTTGAGCGGTCCTTAATCTCGATATAACCATCGGGATGCTTGACGGCAAGATCGCCAGAATGGAACCAACCGTTTGAAAATGCTTCATCCGTTGCTTTTTTATTTTTTAGATAGCCCTTCATCATGGTATTACCCTGAAACATTATCTCGCCAATTGTCTTTCCATCAGCAGGAATGCGCGTCATGTCACCAGGATTCATTACATCTAGACCTTCTAATGTCTGATAACGGACGCCTTGACGTGCTTTCAAGCTAGCCCTCTCATTTGCGGATAGAGTATCCCATGCAGAATCCCACTCGCTTACAACGCAAGGCCCATAGACCTCTGTCAGACCGTAAGTCTGAGTGACAATCATTCCCAATGCCTCGCAGCTTTTTATTACCGCAGCTGGAGGAGGCGCTCCTGCAGTTAAAACTTGCAATCCCTTAGGAACTTTATTTAGGCTCTCCGACGGAGCATTTGTAAGCATATTTAGTACAATCGGAGCACCGCAAAGGTGGGTGACTTTGTTGTCATATATGGAATCGATCACTTCAATCGGATTAACGCCCCTCAAACAGACTTGAGTTCCCCCTAATGCTGTTATAGACCAAGGAAAACACCAGCCGTTGCAATGAAACATTGGCAAAGTCCAGAGATAGATCGGCTTACCTGTCATTTGCCAGGCGATCAGATTACCTAAAGAATTTAGATATGCTCCGCGATGAGAAAGAACTACCCCCTTTGGATTGCCGGTGGTACCCGAGGTATAATTGAGCGCCAGTGCATCCCACTCGTCATCAGGTGGTTTCCATACGAATTCCGGATCTCCTGTTGAGAGAAATTCATAATAATCCATCCCCAATCGCTCGCCCTCAGGTATATTCATGTCTTGAATATCAACGACTAGAGGATTTCTTGAACTCAGCGTAAGTGCTTCCTTTATTGTTTCTGAAAACCCGGTATCTGTAAGTAAGACATCACACTCACCATGGTCAAGATTAAAAGCTATCGTACGACTATCCAGCCGAATATTTATGGAGTTAAGCACAGCACCCGTCATCGGGACACCGAAATTTGCATCTAGAAAAGCAGGGATATTTGGGGCCATAACAGAGACTGTGTCGCCCTTCTTTACTCCTATCTTTGTTAAAGCAGATGCCAACCGTCTGGCGTTTATATCAAATTCTTTGTAAGTAAAACGTTGTGATCCATAGACGATTGCTGTTTTTTCTTTATAAATATCTGCGGCCCTTGAAAGAAAACTCAGAGGAGTCAAAGGCTGATAGTTAGCCTGATTTTTTGCCAGTTCTTTGTCAAAATTCACCACAATATGGATCCATCTAATTGATGGGTGTTCCCAAAACAAGCAATAAGTTTCCCGGCATATGATTATAGATGCCATACCCTGAACTCAAAACTAGAAGCCCATTATTGGCTGTAGCACCTGATGCGCCCCCAAAAGATCCTCCACTGGTAATCTCTCCGGTAATGGTGCCATAAGGTCGTGTAGTATCGATTTGATATAACACCTCGCCAGAATCTGCGTCATGCGCTCGCATCACGCCATCCATTCCTCCTGCAAATACCTGCCCACTAATTACTGAAATAGCTTGACCTATACCGGGGTCGCAAAAATTTCTACCCTGGCAGATGTCATCAGGTGCCGCTGAATACCAAAGGATCTCACCTGTTGCTGCATCGAGCGCGTGTAGTCCGGGTTTGGCCGGCATCTCGTACTCCCTGCCGTCAGGCCCATCACTGATTGGGACATATATCTTTCCTCCCTCAGCAGCCATTCCAAAATGAACGCCGCCTTGAATACCGCCACGTCCAACTCTCGTTTTCCAAACTAGCTCACCCGTATCCGGATCTACAGCATGTACGTCGCCAGATTTCTGGCCTGCAACAACCAACTGCCGACTACTGTCGGTAGTTACAAGCATAGTTCCTGCCCCAAAATCAAAATCGGGCCCGTTTTCTACAGGGCAGCTTTGCGGTGTCCTTGTATCACAGGCAGTATTCCAAGCATCACCAACTGTCGCTTGATATATCCAATTGACTTCCCCGGTCGTTAAATCGATCGCGAAAACAGCATCTGACGTGTGGTCAGCGGGAGATGACATGTTTTCACCAGTTCCGACATAAAGCTGATTGCGGTGCACATCTATCGTTGGACTATTCCATACTGTTGACCCAGACGGGCCATACATGCTCGTGCCAGCTTCGTTGACATATTGCACAGTAGGTTCTTCAGGAATGGTAAAGGTTTTCCATCTCCTTTTTCCCGTGAGCGCGTCATAGGCGACCACTGACCCTCTTCCTGTACAACATTCATAGTAAGGATTGACTGCGAGTTGCACTTCTAATGATGATACCGGCGTGTATAAAACACCATCATGTAACGATGGGGCACCTGTGATGGTGGCATTTGGATGTTTGTCGGCCCTGTCTCGCCATACAAGTTTACCGGAGCGAGCCTTAACGGCATATACATTACCAATGGCATCGCCGAAATAAATCTGAGGTTCAGCAGAGTCATTTCCAGCCTCCCATGAATCAATCGCTATACCCGTTCGCACCTCGCCAGCTGTTTTGAAATGCCAAACCTGGCAACCGGATTTCTGATCAAAAGCATAAACCCCACCGCTGTGACTTCCAACAAATAAAAGCCCTCCTGCTAAAACTGGCTGCGATCTTAATCGATTGGAGTCTGGGAGTTTAAGGGCCCACAATGGCTCAAGATTAGTAATTTCGGATTCCGAAATGCCGGAGTCATACGATGAAATGGCCCGTTGATTCGTCTCAACGCCCCAGTTATTGTGTTTTGGCACATCATTTACATTGAACTTTGTAGCCTCTGCACAGGTTGGTAATGGAACAGTGGAAGCAGTGCCCATCGGCTGGCCCCCCAAGAATTCAGCAACTTCTATTTTTTCTTTGTCGGTTAATGAAGCTGCTTGCATGGCCATAACCCCTTCAGTCATTGCTGAATAGTGGGCCTCAGGTGTAAGCAAGTATAGCATTTCCCTGTGAGGGGCTTTTGCTACTGCTCCCTCGTGACAAGTCGCACAGGCCTTGTCGAAATGTGCTTTTCCCGGCAATTTAAGTCTCGCGGCCCACTGGTCCATAATCGCCTGGGTGCCGGCTGTTTTTTCGATTTCGGCGGTTTGTTCGGCTGTCACTTTAATCTGCGTTGAATCCTGATTTTCATTTGAGTTAATCAGAAAAAAGATTATCAAAGCAAGAACTAAAAATATTGAATTATTCATTTTTTTTCCTATCGCCTGTCGTTTTCTTTGAGCCCAAGAATTTTCTCAATTAGGATGGTTTTTTAACAAGAAGTCATCCAAGAATACTCATTGAGAAATCAATTGGATTGATGCAGCACAAAACAGTATCAGCCTAATTATCAGCCTGCAAGGCCAACAACAGATTTCCGGGCATGTGTCCGAAGATGCCGTAGCCGGAGCTCAAGAAGACTCTCCCATTCGCAGCGATTGCACCGGATCCACCACTAAATGATCCTCCAGACGCTTCCACACCAGAAATCGTTTTAAATCGCTGAGCAGTATCAATTTGAAACAGAATCTCTCCAGAATCCGGTTCATAGACTCTCATTACCCCGTCCATTCCTCCAGCAAACACTTTATCGCTTATCACCGTGATCGCTTGACTAATACCGGGGGCGCANAAATTCTTTTCACCACAGACATNATTAGGCGCTGGCGCATACCATAAAACTTCTCCGGTCTCAGCATCGAGTGCATGCAATCCTNGCGTGCCATCAGAATCATATTCTCTGCCGTCAGGCTTGTCACTCACTGGAACAAAAAGCGTATCGCCGAGGGTTGCCATGCCAAAATGAACTCCGCCAAAAACCCCTCCCCTACCAATTTTTTTCTTCCAAATAAGCGTCCCAGAGTCTGGATCAAGCGCATGCACCTCACCTGATTTTTGCCCTCCAATCACGAGCTGCCGTCCGCTCGTTGTTGTCATCAAAAGGGTGCTTGCCATGTCGTAGTCTGGGCCATTTTCTTTAGGACAGTTAGCAGTGGGTGTGCCCTCGCATGCTATATTCCAGGCATCCTGTTTTAGCGCCTGATAAACCCAGTTGATTTCTCCAGAGTCCAGATCGAGCGCCAAAATAGAGTCTGATGTGTCTGTCGCCGGAGAAGAAGTATTTTCGCCACTTCCAATGTAGAGTTGATTTCGAGATGCATCTATCGTTGGGCTATTCCAAACCGGAGCACCTGACGGGCCATAAGAATCTGTTCCAACAGCATTTTTACCCTGTATTACGGGTACATCGGAAACAACATAAGTTTTCCAGATTCTTGCGCCATTGCTCGCGTTGTAGGCGATCACTGAACCCCTACTTGTGCAGCATTCATAGGAGGGGTCTCCGGCAGTCAATAATTCCAGAGATGAAACTGGCGCATATAGCACGCCATTGTGCAGGCTAGGTGCACCGGTAATCGTCGCATTTGCATGATCATCTGCTTTATCTCGCCAGACTAGCTCCCCTGTGCGTGCTCTAACTGAATACACATTGCCAAGAATGTCACCGAAATAGATCTGTGGATCAACATTTAAATCGTCGGCACCCCAAGTGTCTATGGATATACCCGTTCGAACCTCACCTGCTGCATTGAAACGCCAAATCATGCAACCAGACCCCTGATCAAGCGCATAGACGCCTCCATTATGTGTTCCAACAAATAGGTATCCGCCGGCGAGGGTCGGTTGTGATCGCATTCTGTTTGAGTTGGGGAATCCAACTGACCAGGCTGGCTCTAATCGTTTAACTGCGCCGGGAGCAATACCGCTATTCTTATCTGAAATANATCTTTTGTTAGCATCAATCCCCCAGTTGCCAAAATCAGGGCTATCAGCTGCATTAAATACTGGAACAAAATCACAAGACTGAATTTCCGAGATCTTCGCGGAACCCATAGGCATGCCTGCCAGAAATTCAGAGACCTGCCTCCGTTCTGAGTCGGTTAGTCCAGATGCTTGCGCAGTCATAAGACCTTCTGTGAGTGCTGCATAATGCGCTTCGGGTGGAAGCATGTAAAGCATTTCCCGGTGGGGCGCCCTAGCAACGGCCCCCTCATGACATGAGGCACATGCTTTATCATAAATGGACTTTCCGGGCATTTTCAGTCTGGCGTCTAGATCACCCGTTATATTCTCAGCGTTTTCATGACCACTTGCGTTTCTTTCAGGCTCTACTGCTATGCGGTCATAGGTTTTCTTTGGTGTGTTTGAGTCAATAAGAAAAAACACTATGAAAGCCAGCACTAAAAAAGTTGAGTTGCGCATCCACTATATCCTTATAAAATTCAGCANGGGAAGAATTCAAAGTGACAATTTTTATTTCTGTTTTCTTATACTGTATCCGAAAGATTTTTGCGCATCAATCACATATGACCATCTTTTGAAGAGACCTTGTTTCCAGTCTCGTCTATTAGGAAGGCACATATCGCCATCATAAAACCAAAGAAACCATAAAAAATTAGACCTAATAGAAGCGAGCCAGTCTTCAACTCGAGCCAACCGACAAATATTGGCGCTGAAAAGCCAAATTGCATTCCAACAAATGTGATGATACCTAGCATGACTCCAGCCGATCTTGGGGTCATTTTGTTCAACTCCATTGGAATCGTGTAGAAGATGCCGGTGAAGAGTAGGAACCCGACTCCCAGAAAGCTTAAGCAAATTTTGAAAACCAGTCCTTCAAAAAATAGCAGTCCGAGAAAACTGACCCCCAAAATGATTCCATTGAAAATTAGAAAAGGTCTCCTACTGTCCAGCTTAACACCAATTACTCCACCAAGAATTGCAGCCGGAATACCAGAAAGATAAACGCTGCTGACATAGTAGCCAGCTGTTTCCATTCCTATATTCTTTGTGGTCACGAAGTATGCAGGCAAAAATGTATGAGTAATAACTGATAAAGATACTGGGGCCGCGAAGGCCATTGCAAGCAACCAAGTCTCTTTGCGCTTCATTACATCGANATAGATAGCCTTTGTTTTCTCATGATCACGCTGGTCACTATACTTTTCGGAATCAGTCATACGTTTCGGAACGAGAGTAAATAATGAAAAACAAGCGACAATACCGCAAATCATGCCATAAATTATTAACGTCTCTTGCCACCCAATNNNGTGCATGATTGGGGCGGTTATCGCCAGTCCGATTGACGTTCCGACAGCAGTCCCTGAGAAATTTATTGAATTTATCATCACTAGCTCATCACCATCAAACCACTGCATGATGATCGCGCCCAGCATCGGAAAAAACATACCTGCCCCGATTGAAAAAATTATCCTGCCAACCAAAACCCAACTATATCTGTCAGCTAAACCCGTCATAAGACAACCTATAGACATTAGAAAAACTCCCAAGGAAGCTGTATTTTCCATGCCTAAACGACTCGATATCATACTGGATATAGAGGCAAACAGTCCCAAGACACAGGCAACTATCCCCGATAATAGACCAGCCTTTACAAGGGGAATTTGAAACTTCTCTGTTATTTCAAGCATCATTGGGCCAAGTGATGACCAGATCAGAGACATCATAATTGCGCTAGCGTACAGAGTGACCTCTACACGCCACTTATGATGAATACCTTGAGCATTCATTTTGTCATCCTTAAATCCAAAACGATCTTTTTTGCGGGCTGCTTTTTATCATCATGCGTGAACATGCGGCTTAAACGTCTGGTTAAAGCACAAGAAGCGGTATTAATTTCTGCTCGGGGCCACTATCCATTCTATGTATCTCTTATTTGTTTGGCTGGTAGGTTTGACCAGGGTCCCAGTTAACATCGATTGGACCGGCTGACAAAAGAATAAATTCGCAACCATCGGGCCGAGATTCTTCGGGCCCACACATATGGTTCGCCCTTACCCACCTCACGTCACCAGGTTTATACCAGCCTGAATCATCATTGAGGTTAAGAGAACCGCGCATGATTATATAAATAGTATCCTCTGGATGGCTGTGCCTGCCTGCTTTTGTACTAGGAGGGAATTTATTGGGGACAATCCATGGGCCCTTTTCCCAATTTTCGCCCATAAATTTGACTTTGATAATATCGGTCATATGCCCAAAAAATTTAGGTGAAGCTTCGGGGTCAACGAACGTACTCCACTCACCATCATCAAAACTTGCCTTGCCCCGCCAATGATTGTATTTTGCTATGGTATCCATTACCATCTTNNGTAGTTTTTGTAATTAATCGTGCCTGCCATTATTCAATCATCCTCCAAGGAGCTCTGGCCTCTTCGAGACTCAAAACGTCGCATGTATCAAGTTCGGTCAGCGAGCTCTCTAGCTCGTCTATGTAACAAATTTCGCCACCAAGATACATTTCGTTATCAATTTCCTCATAGGGGAAAAACCGCGCAAGATGAGCATGGGAGAGGTACTATGAATTTGGGCTAACTACCTCTTTTCCTTGATCAATCAAAACAGTGCCCGGCACCTGTTGATACCAATCCCCATCGCAAGCAACCTCCCAATCACCAGGCAGACATCGATGAATAGCCAATTCAACAAGGCCGCTGCTCGAATTCTAAAGGCTGTAATAGAATTCTTTTACTTTATCCATGCCCTGAAACGAAGCATTATGAAAATCTCACATAAAATGGATAATCGGGGCTTTTCACGATGGTGGAAAAATTTCTGGGTCTTGCAGATCTTCATATTTAAGATGGTGTCTCATGTTATCGAGCATCGATTTATATTTTGGGTTATCAAAAGAATTCAAAAATCTGCATATTTATGCCAGCCATTCAAAGGTTTTATTTTTGCCATTAGTTATTACTTTTTCGAAAAATTTCTGGATACTTGGCCAACCATATGAAGCCAAATTGACAAATAGTTTTTTGAATCAAAATAAGATATTCATGGACAAGTCAAAATCTCTTCATACTTCTAAATACTATTGAGAAGATATCTTACAGCCAAAGTTCAAGTCGTCACTCTATTTTTCATGCTCACTGGCGGTCCCTGCAAGAATCGAACTTGCATCTAAGACTTAGGAGGTCCTTGTTTTATCCATTAAACTAAGGGACCAAGGGCACAAGAAATCAGATGTCACTTGAATTTTGGCTCATTTTAATATTAATCGAGTTTTACATAGGCGACAATTATTTATGGATGACTTCAATGAGTGCTTAATTTAGCACTCAAGTTTTTACATTGCTAAGAAATTCCATGACTCTCAGACCATAGGAAGTCCATTTTGAACATCGTTCTACTCAAATCTGAAAGTATCCAAGATAACCGGTCCATTATTACGGGCCGCCAACATCTGCATTTAAGTCGAGTGTTGAAAGTGGGAGTTGGCTCAACATTTAGGGTGGGCCAGATAAATGGCCTTATCGGCGATGCTATTGTGACCAGTCTAGATGATAATAGCACATCCATTGAACTCTCTCTGACCGATAATCCACCACCACCTTTGCCATTAGGTTTAATTCTCGCACTCCCTCGACCTAAAATGCTGAAGCGGGTGCTGCAATCAATTGCATCAATGGGCCTTAAATCAGTTTATATAATTAATACATATAAAGTTGAAAAAAGTTACTGGCAATCTAAATTCTTAGAGCCAGAAAAAATTATGGAGCAACTTATTTTAGGTTTGGAACAGTCTTGTGATACTTGGATGCCTGAAATATCTTTACACCAGTCTTTTAAACAATTTATCAAGCATAAANTCGGCGATATTGTTTGCCCAGAGTTCAATTTTGTGGCTCATCCGAGTGGATCTGTTAGCTGTCCAATTGATTTAAGCGCAGAGAGTCTGATTGCCGTGGGTCCTGAGGGCGGTTTTACCTCATACGAGATAGAAAAATTTGAGGAAAATGGTTTTCGGTCCGTAACTCTAGGACCCAGAATCTTGAGAGTTGAAAATGCATTAACGGCTATTATCGCTAGGCTATATCCAAATTGACGATCTGTCTATGATAAACGCTCGATTTATAATAGTCGCTCTCTATGAGTTAATCAGTTAATCAACTTTCGAAAAGTNAAACTGATTCTAGGTTGAGNTAGGTGTGTAACTTTAGCTATCCTATGTTGCCAATATTCCTGCACACCTCGACACATGAGCAAGAGAGAACCGTGATGTAACGGCACGTTAATCCTGTCCTTAGTGTTTTTATGTCGCAACTGAAAAATTCGCTCGGCACCGAGAGAAACTGACGCCACAGCAGGTTCTGGTCCTAGTGATGCCTCGTCATCTGCATGCCAATCCATGCTGTCTGAACCCGACCTATAATAGTTAATGAGAATACCATTGAAATCATTTTGTGTGGCTATTTTTACATCTTGACTCAAGTTATTCATCCATTCTGGATAGTTTAGCCCGGGCAAAACCAACCTGGAATATGTATAGCTTTGCCCTGACTCCGAGAACCAATTTTGTAATCTAGGAATTTGAATGGTTTTTCCAAACATCTTGATGGAATCTTTTCGCCAAGGAATCTGGTTAATGGCTAATTCGAGCAACTGATCTGAAGTTGAGCTTGAGAGCCAATTTTTCCAATATATTAAGGCTGCGTTGCGTTCTGAAGTAAGCGGCAATAATTTAACGGTTGGTCTAATCTGTACCATACAATGTCGGTTCTATTGATAGTGTTATGGAGAAACATTGTTCAACCGCATCTTTGATTAGGTTTGCCAATTCCATGATTGCGCAAAAAGACCCTGAGCCATAATTTACGAGCACCAATGCGTGTGAGTTATGGACACCAACATTTTTGTATTTATAGCCCCGAAAGCCACAATATTCGATCATCCAAGCAGCTGGAATTTTTACAAGATCATTAGAAACCGGAAAGTAAGGTAACCCCGGGTTGCGATCTAACAAGTCATTTAGATGCTTTCTCTCAATTATCGGGTTTTTAAAGAAACTACCTACATTGGGCAAAGAAATTGGGTCTGGGAGGTTTTTTAACCGTATTTTTTTTACCGCAGAACTAATTATTCTGGGAGAAAGATTTGAATCGGTCAGAACGCCTAGTTCTCTCTCCAGCTCTATTTTTAACGAGGGATAAGAATAGTTGATTGTCGGTATTGCATTGAGTCTAAGATTAACGCCGATAATTATAAAGTTTTCTGGGCTACTGCCCTTGAAAATACTGTGGCGGNAGCCAAACTTACACGCCCTAGAATCAAGTTCTAAAACCTCTCCGGTTTCCCGACACATTGCCTTAACAGAAATAAGTCGTTCGGATAATTCGACCCCGAATGCGCCGATGTTTTGTATTGGTGCAGCACCAACATTTCCAGGTATTAAAGAGAGATTTTCTAGTCCATACCAATTTTCATTTAAAGCCCAATCAACCAAATGAGCCCAGGATTCACCAGCGCCAACTTCTAATGATATAAATTCTCCTTCAATCTTAAATTTTTTACCTCTGATATCAATTTTCAACACAAGCCCAGGTAATCTTTTATTCAATAAAACATTTGTCCCCTCTCCGAGTATTGTGATGGTTAAATTTTTACTTGCAGCGAAATCTAGCGCATACATCAAATTTTCAATTGTAGAGACCGTGCAAAAATACTCTGCTAGGCAGCCCAGCGATAAGCTATTTAGATTTTTTAAGCTATGGGCTTTATGAATTACGGGTTTCACAGCAATTGTTTTTTAATATGCTTAAGGAGACCTTTTGAAGCGTCCATGACTAAATCGATAACCAAATCAAAGCCGTCAGACCCTTTGAAATAAGGGTCGGGTACTTCCTGTATGGAAGGGTTCAGGCTAAAAGATAAGAATAATTCTAAATGCCCGGGATAATTGGATGGCTTCATTTTGGAAACCTCCTTTAAATTTTTTTTATCCATCACGAGTATATAATCGAATCGTTCGAAATCTTCTTTTTGAATCAATCGTGCCTGCAATGAACTNATATCGATACCGCGATCTAAGGCGGCTTGACAGCTTCGACTATCGGGATTTTTTCCTATATGCCAATCCCCCGTTCCCGCAGAATCTATGTAAATTAAATTGCTCAAATCTTCCGCATTCACAAGTTCCTGAAAAATACCTTGAGCGGTCGGTGAGCGACAGATATTACCGAGACAGACAAACAAAACGGATACCCTTGCTCTTTGATTTATCACTCTGAAAATTCCCTAATCGATTATAAACCTAACTTAAAAACAAATTAGCACTGGTTGGTTGATAAAATTTTTTTCACGCGTTCTAGGTCATTTGGAGTATCCACGCCCTCGGGTACAAACTCNTTTGCCTCATGCACCATTATTTTGACCCCGTGGAATAGGAAACGTAATTGCTCTAACCGCTCCAACCTCTCGATCGACGACAAGGGCCATTGTACAAAATCATTTAATATCTTGACTCTATATGCATAGAGTCCGATATGCCGCGATGCGAATTTTGGTTCGGTCAATTCTTTAACATCTTTGCCAAAATCAGATCTCGGCCAAGGAATAGGTGCCCGGCTAAATAATAATGCAAACTGGTCCTTATTTTTTACTACCTTAACAATATGTGGATCTAGGAGGTCTCTGGCGTCATTAATTGGCGTGCTGAGTGTTGCCACGTTAATTTCCTCGTTTCGCAGCAAAATCTCGGCTACTTGTTCAATGGCAGTGACTGGAATTAGCGGCTCATCGCCTTGAACGTTTACAATTACTCGCGACTCATCATAACCGAAAATAGAGATCACCTCTTGTAATCGATCAGTTCCGGACGCATGGTCTGATCTTGTCATGCAGACTTCAGCTCCAAAGCCTCTCGCGACTCTTTCGATCTCTATATGATCTGTGGCTATGATTATATTTTCAGCTCTAGTTAAAAGAGCCCTCTCCCAAACATGCTGAAGCATAGTTTTTCCATGAATGTCTGTTAAAGGTTTTGCAGGCATCCTTTCGGAGTGGAATCGAGCAGGTATAACAATTGTAAATTTCATGATTCACTCGAGTGTAGTTCAAGATTCTGATTTGCAGAGATTAACTTAGCTTCCAGACGATCTACCAAGTCTGTTTTAATTTCTGTGACCACGTCTAACACCCATATCTTTCTGTTTTTCATCGGTGGAAGTTTGATCGCATCTTTAGAAGTAACAATGATCTCTAAATCATCTTCGAATGATAATTCTTCTGGCCCAAGAACTCGATGATCCTCAAACGCATGCAGTACCACTTCAAATCCAAGCGAATTTAATGTTGCTTCAAAGCGTTCAGGCGTTCCAATGGCAGCAACTGCATGAACTTTTTTGATATTACTCAATTCTCCAATTTGTTTCGTCTCTCCAGTGGACAGATTCCGGAAACTTTTGGGAGCCAAGGAAAATTTGTCCAACTTCTTAAAACTTGTTTTGAAGACATCACCCTGAGTAACGTTAGTTACAATAAAGTCAACTTCCGCTAAGCGTGTCTCAGGCTCACGGAGCGGTCCAGTTGGCAAACAACAGCGATTCCCAAAACCTCGGACCCCATCTACGACAACTATCTCAATATCTCTGGGCATTCCGTAGTGCTGAAGCCCATCATCACTCAACACGACATCGCAATTGAAATTCTTGAGCAAATATTTAACTGCTTCTGATCGATCAGGGTCAACCACGACGGGACAGCTAGTGCTTCTAGCTATCAATAGAGGCTCATCTCCACAGTGTTCGTGAGGGGTGTCGCTCGTCACAGTCAGGGGATATAGCTTTGAGCGACCTCCATAACCACGACTAACGATACCGGGATTGAAGCCACGCCGGAATAGTTCCGAGGCAAGACCCATCACCAAAGGGGTTTTACCTGTACCCCCAATATTTAGATTGCCAACTACCACAACGGGAGAGCGATATCTGATATTTTTGTGAAGCAAATTCAGATACTGGCGTCGGATAAGAATTACAAAACGGTATAGAAGAGACAACGGCGACATAAGTTTCAACCACCAACTCGACTGATACCATGCGGAAGTTAAGACGTTTTCTAACGACAAAGCTAAGCACTCTCTGGAGCGTTAAATTGATTTGAGTATAAATCGGCATATCTACCAGCTTGATTAAGCAGCTCTCCGTGACTGCCTCGCTCAACAACATGTCCGTTTTCAATAACTAAAATAGTATCCGCTTTTTCCACCGTGCTAAGTCTGTGCGCAATCACAAAAGTGGTGCGATTTTCCATCAATCTTTCAATTGCTGCTTGAATGTGACGCTCTGAGTCAGTGTCCAATGAGGAGGTTGCCTCATCAAGAATGAGAATCGGCGCGTCTTTCAGAACTGCTCTCGCTATCGCTAATCTCTGACGTTGCCCACCGGAAAGCATGATTCCATCATCCCCTATCTCGGCACTATAAGCACCCGGTAATTCCTTGATAAATTCATCTGCATTAGCAATTTCGGCAGCTTTTTTTACTTGTTCCAGAGTAGAATCTGAGAGCTCTCCGTATGCTATATTGTTGAAGATAGTATCATTGAATAGAGTTACATTTTGACTTACTAGCGCAACTTGTTTTCGGAGGTTTGAGAGTTCAAAGTCATGTATATCAATGTCGTCAAGTAAGATACTGCCGCTTTTTAATTGATAAAACCTAGGAATGAGACTTACTAGAGATGTTTTTCCACTTCCTGAAGAACCAACCAGCGCGATAGTCTCGCCTGCATTCGCTGTAAAACTCAGTTTATTAAGAACTTGTTTAGTGGTGTCAGGATAAGAAAAACAAACATCCTTAAATTCGAACTTTCCTTGTGCTCGCTTTACCTTNTATGTGCCCTTATTTTTCTCCTCTTCGGAATCGATAATATCAAAAATTGACTCGGCCGCCGCTATCCCCCGCTGGATTGAACTATTGATCTCTGTTAATTGCCTAATTGGCTTTATAANCATGCCGGACGCGACCAAAAACGTAATAAAACTTCCCGTAGTCATTGTTGAAAGAAAGACAGGATTTAGCATGAAACTGGTAATCGCGGCAAAAGCTAGTGACACAAATAGCATTACCAGTGGGTTGCTAAGCCCCTCGGTCAAAGCCATTTTCATATTTTGTCTGCGATTGCTATGGCTTGCTCGGTTTATCCGATCCTTCTCAACCTCCACTCCGCCATACATTCTAACTTCACTATAGCCATTTACGGCCTCTTGAGTGACATGAGTTACATCGCCCATTGCAGACTGAATATTTTTGCTAATCCTTCTGAAACGCCGACTCACAAAATTAACAAATAATGCTATNAGGGGCATAACACCCAAAAAGAATAGTGTCAATTTCCAATTGACATAAAAAAGGTAAGCCAGAAGGCCAATCACCAGACTACCCTGTTGTAACANAATTTTGATGGCTTTGGTTCCTGCCTCCGTTACTTGTTGGACGTTGTATGTAATTACTGAGACCAAATGACCTGTCATTGAACGATCAAAAAATCGAAAGGGTAACAAGAGGTATTTGTTGAAAATGTCTGTCCGAAGCTCATGTACTAAGTAATTGGCCACATAGGCAAGTCCATAAGTACCGATGAAATATCCAAGGCCCCGAACTACACTAATGATCATCAGAAATAATGGAATAATAATCCAAGCCTCGCTAACCGAATTTTCACCAAAGAAATATTGAGCCACATTTGAAGTTATGCCGGCGGTGGGGGTAGTTTTAATCTCTCCATCCTCAGTTGTTAAGTGCGAAACTGAATCGGTTATAAATCCGAGAAGATCCACAAACGCGACCTCTGCTAGAGAGTGCATTACTAGACCTAAAAGACTAAAANTGAAAACNACCCAATATCGGGATACGTAACCTAGGAGTCTGATGTAAGTCGAAATTGAATTGTATGATGGTTTTGCCATGCAATCGCGGTTTATCTAAAGCCTCAGCAAACTAGTGGCTTAGTGATATGTCCCCTCGAGAGGAATCATAAACTAAAAGTAGCTATCCTAACGGAATTGATCATAATGTGCGTCCATTTATTTGACAATCTTTTGTGGGCCTCAATACCATTTTTGACATTTGAAGTGTGCTGAAACATGATTTGAGCTGCATGCACTGATGACGAGGGGAAACGCTCTTAATGATAGTAGATCAAAATGCATTGAAAAAGCATCTGCTTATTATATCGCATAGTCAGAGTGGTCGAACCCAAGTGATGGCTGAAGCCGTTTTGACCGGCTGTAAGCGAGAACCGGCCGTGATAACAAGATTGCTTCATCCTGGTGAAGCAAATTTGAGCGACTTACTATGGGCAAATGGACTAATTTTTGGCACTCCAGAAAATTTTGGGACCATGAGTGGCATGTTAAAGGATTTTTTTGATAGAACATTTTATCCATCGGAACCATACAAACTCAATTTGCCATACCTGATATTTATCAGCTCTAGCAATGATGGCACCGGCGCAGTACGAGATATTAGACGAATAGCAAAGGGATACCCGCTCAGGGAGGTGGGTGATCCGCTTATCTGTCGAGGAGATCTCGATTCAAAAGATCTGAAGGCCTGCGAAGATCTTGGTCTAAGTATGGCTATGGGACTGGAAATGGGAATCTTTTAATTCTTATATCCTTTCACCACTAAGTAAAATAAGAATGCAAATGAGAAAAAACGGCGAGGACCCATTCTAGCTTAATGTTAAACGTGGTCTTTAAGGTTTGAGCAAACATGAGTGCTCTTTAACTCATCAAAATCCTCGCTTCCTCGGCCTTTTCCCGACTTTTTGCCTTGGAAGTTTTTCTGGCATCGGTGCATCCGGTGTCTCAACACAAGCATAACGTTTTTTTATCGGATCCAATCCGTTGTCTTGANTAAAATCAAGCCTGCTAAATGCCATAAGACTGGCCTCATCAATTGCCCAACCTTCTGTGTAGAATTCCGTTATGATACGGAACTTAATGACGTCATCCTGCTTTTCATAAGCTATACCACGGAACGTCTTATCAGGCGTTAAGAGTGTATTATTGGGAGCTTCGATTTCCAAGAAGCCGTTCTCAGAATCGACAATAAGATTTCGATCATCGCATGTAAGTTCAAGCTTGTCGGCGACAGCAATGCTTGTAATGCTTGTGAGGAGTGCCAAAACTAAGCAACAATATTTAAAAAATGATTTCACTGCTACATTCTCGAAAATCTAAGAGTAAATATTCCCAGACATTTATCTAACTTACAAGTACTTATTTCAGACAAATATGACCACGTCATACCGTCGGATCCGCTCAAAAGAACGTCAATTGTCAATTGAATTGCCATAACACCAGCATTGATAAATGTTTCTTAAACCAATGGATTCTGAATACAAGCAAAGATGACTTGACANCCCCTAGATGATAGTATGTGGNAATCTCGGGANATTTTAGGTAAGTTTTATGGCCGAAGTTTCACGCAGTTTGAGTAGGATTCCACCAGCCGATCAGGGTGTTCGCCCGAGGGGACGATTGCCCAGGCAAAGTAGCAATGCCAGTGAATTTCCGCGCGAAAACGTTCGAGTAATAGAGCAGACCGATACCATGATAGCCCGCGAACGTTATGAGGCAGCTANATTAAAAGCTGACTTGTTGGCTCAGCAGCTATTTGAGGCGAAAGTTCAACAAAGCATTGCGGAAGAAAAATTGGCCGCCCGTATGCATGTTAGTCCACCTAACTCAGAGATTTCTGAAGGAGATATGACAAATCGACCCGCCGACAGCGCAANCAAGCTTATTAACAAAAAATTAGAGGCGATGGTTGAAGAATTGACAGCACTGCAAAGCGACATTCCTATCCGCAATGAGCCTCTCTTTGTAAATGTAATTGTCTAAAAATAAAAGCAATTTTCAACACCACTAGTGCCGTCAGCTACGTGGTTCATTAATCTGTTCGAGATACCTGAGGGGCAATCTTGTTGTCTCAACNACTCGGCGCATAACAAACGCGGATGTAACTCCGCTCACTCCCGGAATTCTAGTTATTTTCCCGAGTAAAAAGTCGTGGTAGTGGTCCATGTCGGGAATTACCACCTTCAGCTGATAATCTGCGTCATGACCTGTAATTAGATAGCATTCCAAAATCTCACTGCAATTCTTTATCGATTGCTCGAACTCTTCGAATCTCTCGCTAGTATGTTGATCCATCCGTACATGGACGATGGCCATAAGATTTAGATTGATCGCTCTGTTATTGAGCCTTACCGTCGTATCGCGGATGATGCCAGTTTTTCTGAGAGATCTGACACGGCGTAAGCATGGTGCAGGAGTAAGTCCAACTCGATCTGCTAGCTCTTGATTCGTTAGTCCGCCATCCTTTTGAAGCTCATTGAGTATTCGAATGTCTAATCTATCAAGTATATGCTTTTCCATTAATAAAAATATAATTGCTTAATGGATTAATATTATATAATAAAATTGTGGAATACAAAATTGTTATAAAATAACAGATCAAAAATTGCTTATATTATGATTTATACTGAACTGGATAGTCACCTTCTCGGTATACGTAAATAAATCATCTAGCTGAGAAAAAGGAAATGAGGGTTCTAGAATGTTTGACCATCAAAAATACATCCAATTTACACCGGTTGGTCTAAAAGACAGGAACTGGCCAAACCGTTTGATAACAAAAGCACCTTATTGGTGCAGTGTTGACTTGCGAGATGGTAATCAGGCACTCGTAAATCCTATGAATGTGGATCAGAAGACCAAGATGTTTGAGCTCCTTGTTAAGCTTGGTTTTAAAGAAATCGAAATAGGATTTCCATCCGCCTCTAAGCCCGATTTTGACTTTACCCGAAAATTAATTGATGAAAGATTGATTCCGGACGATATAACTGTGCAGGTCCTGACTCAAGCGAGAAAAGACCTGATAGACAGGACTTATGATTCTCTCAAGGGAGTAAAACGAGCAATCGTCCATCTATACAACTCAACATCAAATGTCCAACGGGAGCAAGTTTTTAGGATTTCTGAAGGCGGTATATTAGATATCGCAAAAAAAGGTGCAAAGTGGGTGAGAGAAGCTTCAATGAAATTTCCGCATACTGAGTGGATCTTTCAATATTCACCGGAAAGTTTCACGGGTACTGATCTTGATCATGCTGTAGCTGTTTGTGACTCCGTCGTCAGCGAATGGAAACCGGAAACGGGGAGAAAGGTTATAATTAATCTGCCTGCGACAGTAGAAATGTCAACCCCAAATGTTTTTGCAGACCAAGTCGAATACTTTTGCAAAAATCTTGCACAGAGGGACAAGATTACCATCAGTCTTCACACACATAATGATCGTGGCTGTGCCGTGGCAGCTGCAGAGCTTGGCATACTCGCAGGAGCTGATCGTATTGAAGGAACGCTTCTCGGAAATGGGGAGAGAACCGGCAATATGGATATCGTGACTATGGCAATGAATTTATACTCGCAAGGCATAGACCCCTGTTTAGATTTGTCGGATATAGTGAAAATTATAGAGGTAGTCGAAGATTGCACCGGGATAGCAATTGCTCCAAGACATCCCTGGGCAGGCGAGTTAGTTTACACCGCATTCTCAGGAAGCCACCAAGATGCCATCAGAAAATCAATGCAATATCATAAAGACAACAATCAAAAAATATGGAATGTTGCGTATCTGCCAATCGATCCGCGGGACATCAATAGACGTTATGAAGCTGTGGTAAGGATTAACAGTCAAAGTGGCAAAGGAGGAGTCGCTTTGGTCCTTGAACGGGATTTTGGAATCGAACTACCTAAATGGATGCATGTTCGTCTAGCTGAAATCATTCAAAATGCCGTGGAAGAAACAGGACAGGAAATATCACCATCAAGTATATATATGTTGTTTGAGAAACACTTCATCAGAGTAAATGAGGAATGGCGACTCACTGACTACAATTTAAAGCATAGTGACAAACAGGTTGAGGCAGAGTTTGTGATTAACGGCATCGCAATGAAATGCTGCGGTGCAGGCCCCCTAGAAGCGTTGATAGAAGGATTAAATCGAATTTTTGGATATCACACTGAAATAACACAATTTGATCAACACGCTATCTCGAGCGGGTCAGACGCAAAAGCCCAAGCATGCATTGAATTAGCCGTCAACGGCCAAATGCACTGTGCTGTTGCCATAGCCGATGATACTTTAGTTGCAGCCATTCAATCGATTTTGACGGCATTTAGCAGGATTTCGCCGATAAAACATCGAGGCGTCGCATAAAAAGTCAAGCCTTAGGATTAATGAATTATTCAAAATACGCGGCCCGGATTCAATATCCCTCTCGGATCCATAGCTTCTTTGAGTGTTCTCATCAAGTGAATTTCATTATCAGTCCGAGATAGAGATAAATATTTCTTCTTTAGGATCCCCACTCCATGCTCAGCAGTTATGGCGCCCCCGAACTCTCCGATCATATGCATAATATCGTGGTTGATAGGTTTGACATCCGCAGCGCGCCCCGTATAAGCAAAGGCATGTAAATTGTTGTCGCCAATGTGTCCGAAATACATAATGTTAAAGTCGGAATACTTTTCCTTTAATCTGACTTCAGCAGTCTCGGCAAAGTCACCTATTAATCCAATCGGTAGACTTACATCTTGATTAGAAATTGGTCCAAGAAGAGGGAGCGCTTCACTGACCGCATCTCGAATCTCCCAAAATCCAAGCGCATCTTGATTTGACTGCGCAATTAACGCGTCTGTAAAAAGTTTATTTTCTAAATTGGAGANCAATGCGTCTTCAAAACGCTCGGCACCCAAAACTGCGTCATTATCTTTGTATTCAAGCAACAGATAAAACGGATGCTCTTTCAAAAATGGGTTTTTTAGATGTGGAATCATCTTGATGACCCCATCAAAATAGTTGGCCCACATTAGCTCAAATCCCGTTAATCCGCCTCCTAAACGAAGCTTAAGATTATTAAGCACCGATATAACGGATCCGTAGTCCTTGAGGGCGCAAAGAGCAGTATGCGTGCTGATGGGGCGAGGCTGTAACTGCAGAACGACTCTGGAAACCACTCCCAAAGTCCCTTCAGTACCAATAAATAGGTGCTTCAGGTCGTAACCGGAGTTATTTTTAATCATCCTATTCATAGCTGACACTACGGTCCCGTCGGAGAGGACAGCCTCCAANCCAAGGACTGACGACCTTGTCATTCCAAATCTTATAACCTCCGTGCCACCGGCATTTGTGGCTATATTACCTCCGATCGTGCAGCTCCCTCGGGCCCCCAAATCGATTGGCAAATATAGATTTTTTTCAAGTGCTGCCTCCTGCAAAGCTTGGAGCGGAGTTCCGGCCAAGGCTACCATCGTCATATTCTTTTCATCGATATCCTCAACGCCGTTCATCCTCTCTAGTGATACAGCCACCTCACCATGCTGAGGAGTCGCACCACCGGCAAGTCCGGTCATACCGCCTTGAATCACGATCGATTGATTGTGAGAATGACAAATCTTGATTATTTTCGAGAGATCGGATGTGTTCTTCGGACGACAAAGAAGCTCAGGACAAACTGCTGGGGTGCCGCTCCAGTCTTTCTTGTATTTTTCCCCAATATCGGCTTGAAGCAGGACGCCTTTAGGCCCTAAACAATCTACAAGCTCGTGTCTAATCTTTTCTAATATGACTGNGGCATCCCGTTAAGTGAAATTACTATGGGTACTTATCAAGGCTAGATGATGCATTACCATTTATCGTCATAGGTCTCAACTCGGTCATAAGAATCTCCGATTAAAACNCCCAACTGCCTCTCCTCTCCCTCCTGCAAATGAACCGCCGGACGGCCATGGGCAAATCGGAAATTGCATATAATTCCAATGTCACCCACCTTCCATTCTAAAGGGATCCCATACCGGTCATACACATCAAGGAACTGTTGCTTTTCATCCCGACTCATTTCAGTATCATCACCGAATGTTAACTTAAGCGGNCGTTCATCTTCGGGAAGATGCTGCACCATTGGCCATGTATCAAACCACGTGCTATCGTCCGCCATACTGCTATATAGCAGGTTTTTATCCATTTTAGGGAAGTACTCGAAAGCAGAAATATAATACCGAGTCTTGAGCAATCTATTGGCACCCCACTCTGCTTGAAGCCCGCGCTTTTTGGCTTCATAAATCGCTACGTCTGGGTCTTCGGTCAACATAGACTGTTGCCAATGATTGTATACTCCTATATCTAACTTATCCTTGAACTGTTCTCGGTCAGTTAAATTTCTGTGATAGCAGAGACCCTTCTCTTTTAATTTTTCACCAAAGGGCGTTGCAAGTAAGTCGTCGGTCGCCCTGACGTTGTCCGAAACATATGTATAACCGCCATTTTTTGGCATTTTATGCACTAAAAATCCAAGCATTTTTGTGCTGGAACCAATATACGCCATCTCGTGGTGATAATGGAGCCATGCCTCTAGTGGAGCACCGACTTCAAAAACATTTGCTTGGAGCGCTTTCCGCGGATTTGCCCCACCTTCATATCGGCGTTGCTTCTTAATCACGTGGCTTGCAATTTCCTTCATTGAATCAAGATCTGCGAGCCCAGTATTAGTAACGTGGACTAACCCCACATCATTAAACATCGCCTGCATCCGGTTCCCTAAAGCATCAGATGGCAACAGTGGCGCCCCTTCATTACGAAACTCGTTGCCGTCAATTGTGTATTTTAGTGGGTCAATTACTGGGGATCCGAGCCACCATTTGGGCTCTTTCGCCGATGCTAGTGGAGCAAAAGCTTCATTGTCAATGATTTCATTCATACTCATACCTCTTAGCTATATTAGCTGCTAAAAAATACAACAGGCCCAAGCCCAAGTTGTGTAAATTATAGATCGACAAAAGTTACGATAATTATACGCTTAAATTTGTCTCACCTAATTTTCGCGTAGTTTATACGGGTCAATCGAGAGTACAAGACTTTTTTAAAAAAAATTTAGTTTGGAGCGGGAAACCGGGTTCGAACCGGCGACCTGTACCTTGGCAAGGTACCGCTCTACCAACTGAGCTATTCCCGCATTGTAAAGTGCAATTCAGTGGCGTCCCGTAGGGGAGTCGAACCCCTGTTACCGCCGTGAAAGGGCGGTGTCCTAGGCCTCTAGACGAACGGGACGTGTTCAAACTTTTTTTAACAGGGCTTTTCTATTTTAAGCCGCTTTTCCAAGCAATTCAAAAGACGCATTCGATGATAAAACTTGCGCAGGACGTCCTTTCAAGAGGGCACATTATAGCGATTTGGGATTTTCCGTCAATATGGACTCGTAGGCTTAATGCTCATCAACGATCTGCAATAATTCTGAATTTGAACAGAATATTCTATAACTATTTCTATCACTTTTATTCCATATTTTTCTAACATCTAGTTGCTGGCAAACCCCAGAATCAAACAATCAGAAAAGTTAGGCGACAAAAGTTTTCGTGGTATAGCTTATCGGAAAAGCAAAGATTTGG
>PCDB01000017.1 GCA_002591625.1 Porticoccaceae bacterium | reverse complement strand
TATTCTTCCTCGATCATTGAAAAGCCAAACGTCACGCTTCATTGGCGTCTGCAGTCAGATTGGCGGAACACAAAGTTTTTTCTGCATTAATTGACCAGCCCTTCTACGCGACATTTAATCATCAAAGTGGTGTTTTCTAATGCCACACACTAACAAATCGTTTTTTTCATAAATTAACAAAAATTAAAACTGCTCTTTTATGCTGCGGGTGTTATAATTTAGTGAATTTTGAATTAAATTAAAATAATTACTAAAACCAAAACCGAAAATTGGGGGGATTTATAGTATGAAACTATCTTTGCAGTTGCTTCGTTTACCGGCTCTGTTCATGTTGAGCCTTTGTGTGTTATCAAGCAACGCGCTAGCTCAATCATCCAAGACGCTAGACGAAATCATTATTACGGCGCAGAAGAAGGAAGAGTCTCTCTTGGACTCTGCCATCGACGTTTCAGTCTTTTCCGGCGCCGATCTGGAAAACTATGCCATCAATGACGTGAGCGGAGTGGCGCTCTCCACGCCAGGTTTAACTTTTCAGAACACGGGCTCTTGGGCGCAAATCTATCTCCGAGGCGTTGGCTCTCGTATCACGCAAGCCGGACTAGACCCAGGTGTTGCGGTTTATGTTGATGACCGCTACGTCGCCCGGGGAACGGGAGTCATGTTCGGAATGGATGATGTCAACAGAATTGAAGTTTTAAAGGGTCCTCAAGGTGTCCTCTTCGGGCGGAACTCTACAGGAGGAGCGATACGAATTATAAGCAATGAAGTATCAGATGAGCTTGAGGGTAACTTAACAATGAGTCTCGGCGACTATGATTATAAGAAGATGGCCGGCACGTTAAACATGCCGATCGCTGATAACTTCGCGATACGTGCAACGTTTCAATCACAAGACCGAGAAGCATTCAAAAAGAACATTGTTCCTGGCGGGTATGATTATGATGACCTCGATCAGACTGTAGCAAGAATTCGAGCCAAGTGGACGATAAGTGATAACACGAGCCTCGAAATTTCCCACCTACTTGCCACCCAGCATGATCAATCAAATGCCGGCGCTGTTAGCGCTGATTCTGGTAACTCGAGGGGATTATCTTTTGGCGGCATTACAACGACCCGAAGAGATCAGATTGCCAGCTCCGCAACAGCTGTCGAACTCAACCCAGACGGTCCGAAACACTACATGGACAGCACCGGAATCCGCTTGGAAACAGTGTTGGGAGGGCATTCTGTATTGTTATACGCCACGGATTCTATGAACGACGAAAGACGATTTGGCGATTATGACGCAACCTCCTTCAACGATATCGAAGTGGCTATGACAGAAAATATGTCCGATGAAACAGGTGCTGGGCTTGAGATAACTTCAAATAACGACGGCCCTTTGAACTGGATCGCTGGAGTCAACTACTTTGACCAGACCGTGGACTATGACTTTGATATTCGTATTGGAGCTATAGGCGGAGGACAAGTGCCAGCATCAACAGCTTGGTCTCACTACAACCTTGAAACCTATGGTGTTTTTGCCTCAGTTGACTATGAGTTTTCGGATAGAATGACACTCACCATCGGGGGACGATACACGAAGGAGGAAAAAGATGTATTGACCCGATGTTCACAATTTCCTGGGTTCGCGCAAAATCAGAGATTGTGTCTTGGCGCCGCAGTAAAGCCTTTTTTCTTGGCAGAGGACTACACCTCCTTTGATCCAAAGGTTACATTGACTTACAACCTTGAAAACAACGGCATTGTCTATGCAACCTTTGCTACCGGGTTCAAGAGCGGCGGATTCAACCAGCCTGCAAACCGTGGTTCAGTTCCGCTGAGGCCCGAAGAAATCGAGATGATTGAACTTGGCTACAAGACGGAACTTTCGGATAGCTTGAGACTAACGAGCGCGTTCTTCATTTATGACTACACCGATCTTCAGGTTACCCGTGCCGCCACAGGTGGTGGCACG
The DNA here is from genome assembly GCA_002591625.1 of Porticoccaceae bacterium. Lineage (GTDB taxonomy): Bacteria > Pseudomonadota > Gammaproteobacteria > Pseudomonadales > Porticoccaceae > TMED48. The sequence continues at coordinate 48,695 of PCDB01000017.1, read as the reverse complement.
GTTACTACTGAAAACGCGACCGATAGCGATGTTATGGGACTCGATTTTGACGTTACTTGGTTAGCATCTGACAACCTCATGGTACGTTTAGGCGTCGAATTTTTAGACACGGAATATACCGATTATCCAACAGCCGCGCGCGTTGCCAACACGATCTTGCAGGATAATCCCGATGCTATTGGATATGGTTACCTCTACTTCAATGCTGAAGGTGAGTCCCTGTTGAGAGCTGCTGATTTGTCTTGGTTTATGGCTCTTGACTATCAATCAGGGCCCATGTCGATGAACGTCAACTACTCTTGGACGGATGAATATGAATTCGACTTTGTGCAGCATCCGGCATCTGATTCGCTACGACAGAAAGCACATGGAATACTTAATGCCAGAGCCACCTATGACGCGGGCAATGGAATGAGCATCGCTGTTTGGGGTAAAAATATAGCCGACGAGGTGTATTTAAATGATTCCGTCATCGGCGGGACCAATCAGCGCATCAATTACGCCCACCCTAGAACGTGGGGTGTTGATCTCCAATATGAGTTCTAAATTAAACTTTTCCTAAATCCAATTACGGGTGAGGGAGTGAATAGAGTAATAGTGGCATTGTGTCTTGCAATGCTTCCTTCAAGCTGGGCAGGAGATTACTCTCCTGCCCTCTCTTCTTATCCCAAAAATGTTTACTGGGGTGACACCCATCTCCATACCCGAAACTCCCCTGATGCTTACACGTATGGGAATCAGAATTTGTCGCCCGCGGACGCCTACCGTTACGCGCAAGGCGAAGAGTATACAGCGCACAATGGGATGCGAATAAGGATAAAAACTCCCCTCGACTTCCTCGTTGTTGCAGATCATGCCGAGTATCTCAGCGGATTTCACCGTTTCGGCATTGGCGATCCACTTGTTACCGAAACAGCAATTGGAAAAAAATGGAGACAATGGACCGATGCCGGAAAGACCGAAAAGATCTACCCCTCTTTTACGGGGAGCATGGTTGATCCCGAGACCTATCCTCCTTTCCCTAGTCACGTTCAGTCATCAATCTGGGAAAATGTCGCCAATACTGCGGATGAATATAATAAGCCGGGCGTCTTTACAGCCCTGACAGGATACGAGTGGACTTCTATGATCGACCGAAATAATCTCCATAGGGTCGTAATTTTCAAAGATTCAGCCGATAAAGTAGCACAAATTAATCCATTTTCGGCGCAAGATAGTTTAGATCCAAGGGACCTTTGGGGGGCCTTGGAGCATTATGAAAGATCGACGGGAGGCGAGGTCCTTGCAATTCCACATAACTCGAATCTATCGGGTGGCATGATGTTTCCCGATAAAACAATAGACGGTCAATCGATTAGTGCCAACTATGCCAGTCAGAGCGCTCGATGGGAACCCATTGTGGAGGTGACTCAGGTCAAGGGAGACTCGGAAACACATCCGAGGTTGTCTCCAGATGATGAATTTGCCGATTTTGAAACATTTGAAACGAACCTTAGTCTTAAGGTCGCTAAAGATTGGATGCTGAAACACGAGTATGCTCGAGGCGCTCTTAAGCAGGGTTTGCTTCACCAAAAAGAACTGCAGGTTAACCCCTATAAGTTCGGCATGATAGGAAGTACGGACAGTCATAACAGCCTAGTTACCCCAGAGGAGGATAATTTTTTCGGAAAATTTGTCGAGTCCGAACCGGGTCCCAAGAGGCTAGAAAACAAGATGGCGGGCGGCAGATTGTGGGAGAACTGGCGCATTGTCGCCTCTGGCTATGCGGCAGTCTGGGCCAATGAGAATACACGCGAGGCTCTCTTTGCGGCAATGAAGCGCAAGGAAGTCTATGCAACGACCGGGTCTCGCATTAGGGTCCGCTTCTTTGGCGGATGGGAATTAGAGGAGGCTATGATTGATAGGCCAAATTATGAAGAGCTGGGGTATATGCATGGAGTGCCCATGGGAGGCGATCTTGCACGGGTTAAAAAAGATCAGGCTCCCGCATTCATGTTCTCAGCAACCCGGGATCCGCTGGGCGCAAATCTGGACCGAGTTCAAATCGTTAAAGGTTGGCTTGATTCAAATGGTCAAACGCATGAAAAGGTCTATGATGTGGGTTGGGCTGGCGACAGGAGCATAGACCAGCAAACCGGGAAATTACCACCAATTGGTTCCACAGTGAATTTCGCAGACGCCACTTATGATAACTCAATTGGCAAGGATGAGATTTCTGGCGTGTGGTTTGATCCTGATTTTGATGCCAAAGCTCCAAGCTTCTATTACTGTCGCGTCTTGGAAATCCCCCGACCCAGATGGACGCTCAAAGATTCGGTCTTCTTTGGAATAAAACTCCCAGAGGAGATTTCGACCGTGGTTCAAGACCGAGCCTACACTTCGCCGATATGGTATACGCCATAGAATGCCATAGCAGCTAGATTCAACTAACCGCTGCCCCTTTTGATTGGTCAATGTGGAATTACGCGATAACGTCCGATCTTTCCATCTCTTAATTCAATCCAACCGAAGAAATCTTTAGCATCACCATCAGGGCCGATAACCTGTGCCTGAAACGCTCCTTCTTTTCCATCAACAATAACCTTATGCACCTTGTGCTCAATTCCCTCTTTCTGCATCTCAGGAATCCTCGAGGTGAGAAATGCTCGTAGCTCCTCTCGACCACTTAAAGTATCCAACGAATCCCGATTGTGACCATCATGCTCCCAAACCTGAGTGTGAACCCAGACAACATCGCTATGCATCGCTTCTACGGCCAAATCGGCATTACCAGAATCAATATTATCGAAATAGATCTCTTGTAAAAGATACAACACTTTTTCTCTATCCATACCTAGCCCATCCTTGCTTTAAAAGCGTTAAAACTCACCTACAAATCATTGCATGAATTGTTCGTTTATCCCCAATCATACGTAACATCTTTTCGTTTCACAAAAACCGGCTGTTTACCATTAATAAAGTCGTCAAAAACAATTTGGTTAAACTCATGTTAGCTTGCAACCATCGCGAGTGACTCTACCTCAAAATCTAACTTGGATTTTTGATCTGTTTCCCAAACCTTATTCATGAACAGTTGCGTGTAACCCCACGCAACGGGAGCACACCTTTTCAGGCGATTACAAAGCTTCTCTACTTACTCGTCCACTAGTTCTATCGGGACCGCCTTGTGTATTAGACCAATAGCTTCCGCTGCTCCCATCAATCTCAACGCCGGTGAGTAATCGTTCCTTGGCCTTACGCCAACCCACTAGTCGAGTTAGTCGCTGAGTCCCACCCCAACCCGCAATTAATCCAAGATTAACCTCCAGTTGGCTAAATTTGGCATTTTCCGAGGCTATTAAAAAGCCACATGCGTAAAGGTTCTCAAGCCCACCGCCGTCCCCTCCTGTTTTAGCAACGCCAATAACCGGTTTCTCAAGGGTCTCGATAGATCTAAAAAGAGTATGCGCAAATTTACTAATGTAACGCCATTCAAGAGGCGAAAGATTCCAATCTTTATTCCCCATTTCACCAAAAACAGTCGCACCCGACTGGAAACCACCGCCATCGGCACTTATAACGATTACAGATATATCACTATCTTGTCCTGCATCTTCTATGGCCCATTTCATTTCGACTAATATTTCCCTAGTCAATCCCATATTGGGGCGGATTATTCTTGACTATTCTCGCGACGTTTTGAAACTTTTCATATCTAATAGAATTTGGTTTCATATATTTTCTCAATGATTTCGATTGTTAATCCAAATCGATATTAATCTATAAGGCCTCTAAACTTAAAGCCAATAGAAAAGCGGGGAAGAGTTTTTATCTTCCCCGCTGACGGCAGAACTATAGCTGTTTAAATCAGAATCTATAAGTGAAGACTGCTTCTAACGTCCGTCCAATATTTGGAGTCACCTGCAAATCAGCCAGAATGCCCCCATCGGTGCCAGTACCAAATCCAGTGCTAGGTGCATCTCTGGAAAACTGAATCGCATACTCATCAGTCAAGTTTTTACCAATTAGAGCAAACTCCCATGATCGATCAAGGCTACCTAGACGGATCGACATATCTAGCTGCTCATATCCCTTCTGAAGGGCTGAGGGGTGCGCAAACTCGCTAAAGCTATAGTCATCCTTAAACTGTAAATTGATGGTAGTACCAAACATCAGATTTTCACCAATTGGCGTCTCGTAATCCAGCCCGAGATAACCGGAGACGTCGGGCGCCAGAAGGCGATCTTCGCCGTCCAGTCGCATTTGAGGCACCTTGCCAGGCTCAAAAATATTACATCCATCTGCTGGCGTCTTGCCCGCATAGCATGGAGCGACAACACTTTCATACTTGGAATCAAGAAATAGTATTGATCCGTGAAGTGTAAGTCCGTCAACATCTGGCGCATACTCGAAACTGAATTCAGCGCCATCAGTAGATGTATCTCCAGCATTATACGTCACATTTGACCAAACTACGGCGTTGAAGAAGTCAATCTGCAAGCCTTCAAAGTCATAGGAAAACGCTTCTGCCTCGACTTTTAATCTTCCATCAGCAAAAAGTCCTTTCATGCCAATTTCATAACCATCGACTTCCTCTGGTTCGAAGACGAAGTCTTCGACAGTACCAGAGGCAACGCCCAAGATGCCACTGTTAGAAAATCCGCCAGATTTCCAGCCCTGCTTGAGCGCTGCAAAGATTGTGACATTGTCATTAAGTTCATGACGCACGGTTAGTTCGCCAACTGTATCGTCAAACTTCTGGTCGGCCTCAACTATACCAACGCTCTCTGGTGTCCAACGAGAAACCAAGCCTGGCCACACGTATGGTTGTTTGAAGTAGGAATCCTTCTCTTCCTCGATATATCGCAGTCCAGCAGTAATCTGAGTCCGATCGCTTAAATCGGTAATAACCTCGAAATAAAAGGATGTTGCTTCGCCATCAGTTTCGGATGCTTTGTCATAGAGCATGTGTCTATAGTTACCGGGGATATACCCAACATCTGGAGCGTTGGAGTTCATAACGGAGCCAACGAAGACATCCTGTCCAAACCATCTCTCTGAATCTTGCATGTAAAGCCCAGCAACTACATTCACCGCACCATCAAACTTAGAGTTCACTCTTAGTTCTATTGAACTGCTATCGTAGGTATTATTTTCGGATGCCCAAACTGCCGGAATTTCCCCTGCATCAAAGTCACCAACCCAATTGGTCTCATTCTCGTGGTCATTGAGGTATGCAACCACGTCATAACTATCGCCTATGTACTCGAGACTAAGCGTTATATTGGTGGATTCAAAGTCTTCACCAAGCGAGCCACCGAAATATCCCATTCGAGAATGCGACGCCGCAAAAGCAGCAGGAATTGGATTTTCCTGAGTCACCCAATCTCCCTTGCACTCAACATTTGGGGCTGGTTGAGGAACACCAACTAATATATTGCCCTGCGCCACGCCGTTGAGCGCCGGACATACGCCCCTCTCCCTTACACCACTCGGAGAATTAGTTTCGTATTCTGTTCGAGACACTTTAAGTTTAACGTTCAGATTTTCAGACGCATCCCAATCGAGGGTTAAACGTCCATAAGTACTCTCTTGACCGGGCCAGTAATCTTCTGATGGAGCTGGAACAGGATAAGGCCCTTCTGAAGCTCCCCCCAAGTCAAAAGGATTAACACTTGAGGCACCAGCGGTATTACCTACTAGCCCATCACTTGCGTCAGTCATCCTCACCGCAAGCCTAGCACCAAAATTTTGACTTAAAGGTCCAGAAAGAACACCTTCAAACGCGGTTCTTTCCTCTTCTACTTCATACCCAAGCTTTGCACTCCCCTCAAACTCGTCACCGGGATCATTAGTTTCAAAACTTATGACACCAGCGGTCGCGTTCTTTCCGTAGTAGAGCGCCTGAGGACCTTTTAAGATAGCAATTTGCTTTACATCAAATGTGCCTTCGTTGATCACTCTGCCATTTTCATAATAAACACCATCCATAATGGTNGAAACCGATTGAGCAATGCCTATACTGTTACCGTTCGAAGCGATCCCTCGCATATTGATGACCGCCCCGCTCCCTGAAACAGACCTCACTAAATCCAATCCAGGAGTTGTTGCAGCCAGATCCTCGAAGGTTGTTAGACTTAAATTATTAAGACGCTCCTCGTTTAAGACGGTTATCGCTACAGGNATATCTCTTACTGATTCTTCAACTCCCCTCGCTGTAACAACAATCTCTTCCAGAGTGCGGTCTTGTCCAACAACAAAAGATGAGAAAACTAACATAGTTACCACGCAAGTCTTCACTACAGATCTAATCATATAANTACAAAATCCCATATCCTTCCCCAAGTTCAATTTGAATTGAATTCNATTTAATTAAAACCANNCCANGATAACACTAGCTAATATTTGGTGCAACTNATTANCCTCTNTNTAAACCTTCTTAAATGGCACCACAAGAACGAATCCAAAGTTANTTATGGTTTTAATTGGAAACATGATATTCGGGTGACTCACGGCCATTGTTTTTAAATTATTTTGTAGTAATAATAGGAGTCAATGGCTCACGTCAGATTCGAAAAATGACTGATCATATACCGCCCACACTGAGGAAAACGTTTTGGATATACGGTATTGGTTACCTGTCCATACTGTATGCTTGCGCTATCATCCTAATCTTTACACCCATCGAACTTATACTTGCAATCCCTCGACATCTCGGCTTCATATACTTCAAATCCGTCCTAATAATACTTCTATGTGGGTATGGGACCTTTAAAATAGTCAGGGTGGTATTGTTAGTGGCAAGATATGCCGAACCCGAGCCTAATGACAAACTTACCGTAGAATTGGTAATTGGGATTATTCTAGCCGTCGCAACGGTGCTGTTTACCGTGATGTTAGGTCTATCGATCGATGCCTTACTGTGAATCTCTGTTGACGCGAACCGATGAAACGATAGCCAGCGACCAAGCTAAGTTAGAGGTTATAAAAAAAGGGAATACCAGACTGACTGATATTCCCTTTCATCAAAAGCTGAATATAATTTCATATCTTATTCAACTCAATTATCCAAACTAAGGCTCCATCGGTGGAGGACCCATCATGTCACCTTCCGGTGGAGGACCCATCATGCCATCATCACCCATAGGCGGCATCATGTCACCTTCCGGTGGAGGACCCATCATGCCATCATCACCCATAGGCGGCATCATGTCACCTTCCGGTGGAGGACCCATCATGTCACCCTCCGGTGGAGGACCCATCATGCCACCCTCCGGTGGAGGACCCATCATGCCACCATCACCCATAGGAGGCATCATGCCATCATCACCCATAGGAGGCATCATGCCATCATCGCCCATAGGAGGCATCATATGATCCTCAGGTTTTCCACACATAGCCTCAGTTGCACCTGTAGCCATGACTTGAGCCTCAACATCCGGATGATCACCAAGGTTGTCCGGATCAACGCCTGCTGCAGCCATGATATCCATCGCAGCCATACATTCTGGCGGTGGCTCATGCATCATGCCACCATCTGGATGGCCATCGCCAATTGCCCCTCCCGATAGTGAGGCGGTCATAATGGCCGCACTCAGCACTAACATTTTCTTTTGCATATTCTTACTCCCAATTTATGGTCTTTAAAAGGTACCTTCCATATCAGCAGATGAATCCAGTCTACACAAAAAAACAAAAATGTAATACACCAAGCCTATAACTAAAAAGAACTAACAAAGTAATTTAATAACCGAAATACGATGTTTTGAAAGTTTTGATCATCTGCCGTCGAAAAAACTAATCAAAAATCACTCCTATTTAGGCTAGCTATTAATCGGGCATCAGAATTTTCCCTTTTTAAACCGAGCCCCCAAATACATGAAGGAGACGGTCAGACATCGATTAAAAATTACTATAAACAGAAGAAAAATAATTAATATTTTTTGTTGCGCATGCTATAACACTTAGGCTGAGTTTCAAGGGAGACAAGCAAATCATGTTTGAGGACAAAATTGCACGACTGAGAGATGAGCTCGCGAATTATGGTGCGGAAGGGGTAGTTCTAACTCAATCAGAAAATGTTTATTATGCAACTGGCTTTGAGTCTGTCATGGACGGTTGGAGGTTACCTGAGCCTATCTCGGGAGTTTACATACCTCGCGATCAGAGCATGCCGATAACCTTACTATTACCGGAAGCAAGCTTAATTTCTCTGCTGGTAGCTGAGCGCGAAGGCTATCCAATCAACTTCCAGTCTCTGAAAACGTTTGACCTATTAAATTTTTGCGTCATGGCGCGCGCTGAAGATTTATATCTGAAGTTAGAACAGACCGCAGGAGAAAGACTAAGCCACTTCTCTTCAAAGATTGAAGGCAAATGTGAACCAGATATTGTTGCTGCACTAGTAACGATGCTTAAAGAGAGAGGTACCCTAGAAAAACTTATTCTCTTTGATGACATGCGAATAGCCATAAAATTAGATCAAGCTATAGGGCAACGCCATGGCGATGCATATGATATGTTGTTTAAAGTTAGGGCCATAAAAACAAAGAAAGAGATCGAAATTTTCCGTCAATCTGGCCTAAAAGCCGATCGAGTCATGAGTCATACAGTCTCCCTGTTAGGACGGGGAAAAACATGGAGTCAAATCGAAAAATCAGTAGCTAAATTTATGATTGACGAGGATATTAATCCTCTGCCTACCAGTCCGATGTTGTTTGGCGGCACTTATGATATGGCATTTAAACCTGACCTCTTTAGAACGCTCTTCAATAAAAATTTTGGGCAGGGACAGATAGTCATACTTGAAACACAAGGCCAGTACCGCAAAGTCTGGATTGATATAAATCGAACTGCGCACATCGGCACTGCATCAGAGGCCTATAGGGAACAGCATCAGATGGTTAAATCATGTTTCGATTTGGTAGTCGAAAAGATGAAGCCCGGAAATAACACTGCTGATATATGTGATGCGGTCCAGTCAACCCTTGCACAGAACCTCGATACACCGGGCAAACTCTTGTTGATTATACATTCGATCGGAGCTTTTCCACTTGAAAACCCAATGAACTTCCCTGCAACAGGCCTCGGCGCTACAAATGGTTTTATGATAGAGCCATCGATGATTCTCAGTTTCGACTGCCTTTATTTCGGCAGCAAACTAGGCCCCTCACATATGGAAAATGTTTTTGAAATAACGGAACATAGTGCAAAAAGCTTATATCGCTACCCTCTCGATCTAATTGAGGTATAGTTGTTGATGATTGACTCTTTTGACAAGTTTTTAAAATCATTTATTTAAGAAAATGAAAAAAAATAGTTTCTGGCAGTTATTTGCTTGCCTCGCCGCACTCATGGTCGGCGGTTTTGCAACAGCGCAATTGGGTGAAAAAGGTAAAAGTCTTTATAAAAAGCATTGCGCCGAATGTCATTCGATGAATCTGCGAGGTTCAGCTCACGGAAGCGAGTTGAGAGGTACGTATTTTCTGAAAAAATGGCAACAACTGGGGTTTGAAACACTTTTTCAAAACATTGTGGAAACGATGCCGCCGGGAAAAGCGGGAAAACTTGACCCCGGCACTTATCAATCGATTTATGAATATATATTGGCATCGTCAGGTGCACCAATCGAAGCCCGTCAGACAAGCGCTGCCGGATCTTCGGCCAAACCCGTGTCAAAGCGCGTAAATCAGTCGGGTGAAACATCGGTGAAAACTAATCTTGAAGGTTTCGTCTCATTTTCTGACATAGATACAGTAAATCGGCTTGATCAGAGAGCTACCAACTACACCAATAGTTCAATACCGAATTTTCAACCGATAGAACAAATATCGATCGATAAACCGAGCGACGATGCCTGGTTGTCCTGGCGACGGACCCCAAATGGACAAGGCTTCAGTCCTCTGGCACAAATTAACAAAGAGAATGTTCGGGGCCTCAGGCTCGCATGGTCAATGGCTATGCAAGAAGGTAGCAATCAAACCACTCCCATAGTCAGTCAAGGCATAATGTTTTTAACCCATCCGGGCAATATGATCCAAGCATTAGATGCCGCAACCGGCGATCTCATCTGGACCTTTGAATATGACTACCCTGAGGATTCGCGAACACTGGGAGGTCCGACTCGGAATATTGCCATCTTGGGCGATAGATTATTTATGGCGACCTATGATGCTGCACTAATTTCCATTGATATAAGGACAGGTAAGTTGCTTTGGCGAACCGTAAAAGCTGACTATAGAGAGGGATTTACCCACACCAGCGGGCCAATAGTGGCAAATGGAATCGTGGTGAGTGGTATTAACGGCTGCGAACGATTTGTTAGAGATGGGTGCTTTATAACCGGGCATGATCCTGAATCTGGCATCGAACTTTGGAGAACCTCCACTATTGCTCTTCCCAATGACCCCAACTCTCAAACCTGGGGAGAGGTCAAGCCACCTTATCGAGCGGGTGGAGATACATGGATTCCCGGAACGTATGATCCTGAACTAAATCTCGTATTTTATGGTACTTCTCAGGCCAAGCCCTGGGTAGCTGCAAGTCGAGGTATGTCTCCAAGAGAAGCCGCGCTGTACACTAATTCAACACTTGCGTTAAACCCAACAACTGGAGAGATAGTCTGGTTTTTCCAACACATCCCAGGTGAAACGATCGACATGGAAGTTGGTTTTGAACGAATTCTCATTGATCAAGCCGATCTAGGCAAGGTCTTATACACTATCGGCAAAGACGGTATTCTTTGGAAATTGCGTCGGCATGATGGGAAGTTTCTTGGGCTCCATGAGACCTTACCCCAAAATATTTACGAATCGATTGATAAGAAAACTGGGCAGTTGGTGTATCGTAAGGATATCCTCGAAGCGACCGTTGATCATCCCTTCAGTGCATGCCCTGGAATCTATGGTGGCCATAATTGGCAAGCCGCTTCCTATGATAAGATTAATCGTTCGCTCATCATTCCAATGCACCAGTTATGTTCTGACATGGTGGGCCGTGAGGTTGAAAAGACAGAGGGAGGCGGAGGGTTTGGCGGCGATTCAAAAACTTACGAAATGCCAGGAGTCGATGGAAAACTGGGTAAGCTCATTGCCCTCGACCTACAAACGCTGGAGAAACAATGGTCCCACCAACAAGAGGCTATGTTCCTTACATCTTCGCTTTCAACAGGTGGTGGATTGACATTTATAGGTGACCTCGATCGGTACTTCAAGGCCTTTGACTCCTCATCAGGAGAAGTTTTATGGCAGACCCGGCTCGGCTCGGCCCCGCATGGATTTCCGATTACGTATGGGTCTGGGGGAAAGCAATTTGTTAGCGTCACATCAGGCATGGGAGTTTTCCGAGCGTTGACTAGCATTGTAAGTCCAGAGATCTATCAGCCCGAAAATGGAAACGCCATCTATGTTTTTGAGTTACCTTAGCTGGATTTTGCATCTGAGTCAGACAAGTCTCGATGATAACGGCTCTGAAGTCGCCAGCCATTTCCACTATAGCGAGTCGTATATCTAGAGCCTCTGTTTTCCCAAAATTCGCTTCGGTTGAACATTAACTGCGGATGGTAGTCACTGTGAAGCGATGCTAAAGGATATGGCCTGTTCCGACCCACATCCGACTTTTTGGTGGCTTCCAGAAGAAATTCCTTACCATCTTTGAACAGAACAACCCATGCGTGACCGCCGCCCTTATAATCTCCTAGCACAACTCGAGCATCCTCTCCCATAGCTATCAACCAATCGGCAAGAATCAAAGCATGGTCCTCACAGTCCCCGCGAGAAAAAGAAAACGCTTCCCGACTGGTCTGCCACACCTCCTCACGACCTCTATACTGATCAGCATCGAGTTGATACTGTTTCCTATGGGCCAAGACGTAGAGCGGTATCATCGGGTTGTCCACCGAATAGGGATAATAGCCCTCAAGGTATGAGTTAACGAGATGATGGTCTCCAGTTGTTGAAGGAGCAGACATATTGACAATGCCTGTTCGTGAACTCCCAAGAGGCACAACATAAGCAGCGCTGCGCAACTGGCCTAATTGAGCATAGAGATCTCCAAATGCTATATGGGTATTTGTCGGAAGTATGTGCAAACCCAGCTCAGAATCATGCTCATCGGGTATTTGAGTTTGTCCCAAATGAGACATGCCAGGGTCAAATGATGATTTATTCAAGGGAACCGGTTCTANCCCNCNATTTTGAGCCAACAANCTATTACCCAGAAGAACAAAACAGATAGCAAAAAAAAGANCAAACGTCATTCGAACGTCACTCAAAGACATTATTAACCTCGAAAACCAAATGCGATTATTATCGCAACAAATATCAAGATAGTAGAGGCAAAAATGGCTACTGCAATGTTGCCTTTTTTCATCTCCTCTTCAAGGTCAATATTTTTAAGAAGCTTGTCATCGACCCATAGGAGGCAGTAGACACCAACCACAAGCGCAATAATCGAATAACTTAAATTGATCAGCAAATTAATAAATGACGCAGATACAAATTCTATTTCCACACAAATTTCCTGTTAAAAGTGTATTAGTATGTTTTTGCAGAATGAAGATTATAACTTATTCCCTTAGATAATCTGAACCCGCAGAACATTCAAAAGCTCAGATCAAAATTCGCAGACTTCTGGCTACCATAGGCTTTTCTGGCCCAGTCATGTGCTTCATTAGAACTCACCCACCTTAAAGCATTACGGACAAGCTGGCCGAAATTTGGATCTAACAAGGCTGATTCAGAATCGCCTCCCTGCAGATAAACAATCGGGCTGTTTCTGAAATGTTTTATCCACCCAACAACATTGCTCCCCATTGGATGCGACCAGCCCTCGTTCTGGAACATCCTTCCATCGACCGCCAGCTTTGCTGAGTAGAAATTTTCAGACGAGTAGCTAAAATCACTGACCAATATGGGAACTATATCGCTTGTAAATATAGGGCAAAGGTATAGTTCATCAACCATGCTAAAACTATCGGGCATGCCATGCGTCACTGGATGATCCAGCTCAATGCTGATTGTGTGTCGAACGTCATGACGATAACCCGAGTCAGGCCAAGCCTGACCATTCAAATAAGCCGGCCGATAGAGAAATCGTCCCCCAACAATGTCAGCATAATCGTCCCAAGCAGGCCAAGCGGCTAGCGAGTGATGAAGAAACACCATTCCCATACCTTCACTGAGCATAGCCAGCATATCAGCTTTAAATTTTTCATGAGGATCGATAAGTCGGGGTGCGTCTTTTCCGACTGTAAAATCAATCCCCGGCATGTCATAACATACAATTGCCGAATAATCACCAACGCTTTCTGCGCTAAAAAAACGGCCTGCAGCTGGTTGCTCCACCAAGGACCNANAGTAATCACTCAAGCCATCGAAAACTTGAGCAAGCGCATCTCTCGGATAAGGATGCCCTCGGGCGACAACCAAAACTTGTTTGCTCGCTGAATAGTNAATTACTCCCATCGATGCTTCCTCAGATACACAAACCAAACTAATAAATTAATAGAAATTAGAAAAATATTGGTCGACCAGTAAAGCAGATTAGTCTCTTCAGCCAATCCGATCGGTGAAAGCAAGACATATAACGCAATGACCGAGGATCCTAGAGATAGGGAACAGGGCACAGCGAACCCCCATGGTTGCATCGAAACGGCTAAAAGGTTCGAATCGCGATGAGAGTCTTCCCTTCGAGGGTAAAGTCGTCCAACGAAAAGCATAATACCTATTTCAACCGCGAACAAGATGGCATAAAGATGGAGAAAGTGAAGGTCGACATGATCATCATAAATAAATTTAAGCAGCGCGTATGCAATGATGTGAAAGCCTATCGCTAACTTAGGCCCCAATGCAGGCACCTGTTTTGCAAAAAAACCCACCAGCACAATGGCTATCACCGGAATATTATAAAATCCCGTAAATATCCGAATGACTTGCCAAAGGCCTTCTGGCGCATACTGCAATAGTGGTGCCACCAGAAAAGAAAATAAGGCAATAACGATCGATACATATTTGGCGACCCTAATTGCTTCAAAATCGGAAACAGATACTCCACCATGCCGATTCTTATAAGGCAGATATATATCTAGACAAAATAATGTGGCAGCACTATTTAGCAATGAATTAAATGAACTAAAAACTGCTCCCAGCAAAACAGCCAGAAAAAAGCCCATAGCATACATCGGCAAAACATCTGCTACCAGTTGAGGATAAGCCAGGTCAATTGCTGTTAGTCCTGCCTCGGACCCCTTGGGGCCATAAAGATGGAACGCAATTACCCCCGGAAACATCATTATGAATGGCACAAGAACTTTAAAGAAACCGGAGAAAAGAACCCCTTTCTGGCCCTCGGCCAAGCTTTTCGATCCTAGCGTCCGTTGAATAACATATTGGTTAGTACACCAGTAGAATAGATTTGCAAAAACCATACCTGTAAAAAGAGTTGAAAACGGGGTAGGGTCAGATGATGAGCCTATCGCATTTAGCTTGTGAGTATTTTCGTTTAAGACAGTCTGAAGACCAGACGCAATGCTACCCTCTCCGAGTAGCGACAAACCCAAAAGGGGGACCACCAATCCGATTACTAACAGGCCTATGCCATTAAAGGTGTCAGAGACCGCAACTGCTCTCAAACCACCAAAAATGGCATACAATGCGCCAGTCCCACCAATAACTAGAATCGTAATAAATATGGATTGTTCATGAGACAATCCCAAAAGTTCAGGGACATTGAAAAGTTGTATTACCGCAATAGATCCTGAATAGAGCACTGAAGGTATGGTTATAAGACCATAACCCAGCATGAAAAGAATTACCGTGAGCTTCCTTACGTCGTCGTCAAATCGATTACTCAAAAACTGAGGCAATGTGGAAAAACCGCCGGCGAGATAGCGAGGCAGAAACAAAAATGCCATGCAAATAGTTGAAAATGCAGCCGTCACTTCCCAGGCCATGCTGCTCAGATTATACCCGTATGCGGAGCCATTTAAGCCAATGAGCTGCTCTGCACTAAGGTTAGTTAACAGAAGAGATCCGGTAATAAACCAAGCGCTCAAACTTCGCCCAGCAAGAAAATAACCATCTTTCGAGAGAATTGTTCCCCTTGTCAATCTGTATGAAACCCATCCCACCAGAAGCATGAAAAACATTGCAGTGAGGAGAGTAATTCCTAGCTCATATGGCGTCATAATAAAACCGTTTGATACACTTTTTGGCCGCTATTTGAACTAACAAATGGGGCCACATGAGGTCATCTCAACTATAGCACTTGTTAAATATAATTCTTAAAATATTAAGGAAGAGTTCCAAATAGTCATGAACAAAATGGTAATTACGGTTAAAATATTGGGCGATTAGATTTGTTATCTAAAAATTTAATTAATCGAATATTCTCAACATAATGGAAGTGGAAATGGAAGATATATCAGAATATATCCCTCCCAAGGTCTGGAAATGGGAGCAGGAGAACGAGGAAGGCAGATTTGCAGCAATCAATAGACCGGTTGCAGGTGCCACACACGAAAAAAATCTTCCTGTGGGCGAACACCCTCATCAACTCTATTCCCTCGCGACTCCCAATGGAGTCAAAGTGACGGTGATGTTTGAGGAACTCCTTGCAACCGGAAGACAAGANGCGGAATACGATGCATGGANAATTGATATAATGTCCGGCGAGCAATTTGGTAGTGATTTCGTGGCAGCAAACCCCAACTCCAAAATCCCGGCCCTAGTCGATCACAGCCAATTNTCTCCTANACGANTTTTTGAATCTGGGGCNATTCTGCTATACCTCGCCGAAAAGTTTGGTGCATTTATACCAAAAAGCCTTGCTGATAAAGCGGAATGTCTGTCCTGGCTNTTTTGGCAGATGGGAAGCGCACCATATCTTGGTGGNGGATTTGGACACTTTTATGCTTATGCCCCAGAAAAATATGANTACCCAATCAACCGATTTGCAATGGAGGTTAAACGCCAGCTTGATGTAATAGATCAGCACCTTGCCTCCAGAGAATATATTTGTGGTGACCAATATACAATTGCAGATATGGCTATTCACCCATGGTATGGTAACTTAGTGTTGGGAAGTTTGTACGATGCTCAGGAATTTTTAGCAGTCCACACATACACGCATGTACAACGTTGGGCATCAAATATTCAGGAAAGAATTGCGGTCAAACGCGGCCAAAGAGTTAACAAAGTTTGGGGCAGTGAGGAGAGGCAGCTGCGCGAGAGGCATGACGCAGCAGATCTTGATTAGATCTCCAACTAAGTTCAGGACAGGCTTGTCAAGCCCACTGCAAGTCTGACTAAGTGCGGACCGCTTCCGCGAGAGAATATTGTGCAGCTATCCCATCTCGACTGATGGCGACAAACGACTTAATCAAGACCTATATAATTGACAAAATCATCGTTATCAGCCCGCCTGGAGCGAACACTATTAGCCGGAAAATCATAATCAGGGTATCCCATGGCTATCGTGATCATGATAACCTCATCGCCTGTGATTCCCGTATGTTCGCGCACGACATCGGGCTGCTGAATACCTTGTCCATNGNTAATACAACCAACACCGAGNTCCCAGGCCGCAAGTACAANACCATAAGCCANGGAGCCACAAGCAAAGTGCGTGATNCCCGCAGGTTCATANATNTTTANCGTAGGTTAAAACCAGTGAAANAGNGGCATCAAATTGCNTAAAGCCTCGCAACATCCAATTCATTCGCTTTTCTTTATCTTGACGCNCTATCCCCCATGANTTCAAAGAGTTGGANCGCAACGTCTATTTGATGCTGCCTATGAACGTTTTTATANTCCTCGATATAGGCAAACTCANGCTTGACCGGGACTCCAGCCAGCGTGTTATTTGTGTTTCCCTCTCGAATCTNATCCAGCGGCTCACCAGACACCGCATAGATTTTCCATGTTTGCGAGTTAAAGGAGGATGNNGCCCANTTACCTGTTTCGATAATCTGATCAACNATGTCTTTTGAAAGAGGTTCATTGGTAAAGCCTCTNATGCTNTTTCGAGCACGGNCGTNCTCAGAAAANTTCNTATTTATCTCCCTACAGATAGCAAANCATGAGATCGTTNATNCGNTTCTTCTGTGGCCAACATTCATTGCGGACTTCCAAAATAACCTTGAATGGATCCTTNGGTCTGTTTTGAGTGGCTCGAACCATTGAAAAGACTTAACTCCTGCTCGAGTGATTAAAANATCNTAATTAAATTTCTANGNNCGTAAACTATGATTTATTNAGTATGAGTGGTCTAACATNTTTTNACTATCAATCAATAAAATAGCTTTATAGTTACATTAACTTCANAAAAGTTCGAGTTGCCCAAAAGCTAAACANGTNACCGCTCACTGNATCAGACTCAAGTTCTAGAATTACCGGCAAATCTATCGGCCATGCTAAAAGGTNAACNAGAAGTGAATCANCAACAANNGGACTCNTTAGTCTCTGCCTTGTTANNNCCGATACCATATTGGNGAGGTCCAGGCCATTTCACNAATGGTCTCTGGATAACTGCCGTCTGAACAAACCGAAGGCCTTTCGTCCTCTTCCAACCTCGCACAATCATAGGTGTGCCAGCGCGGAGAACTCGGCTCAACAACTCGCAAATAATAATAGGCTGACTGTGACGAATCAAAATCTTCATCCTTATAAACCGAACACAGACTATCCGCACCAGCCAAATCTTCAATCACCGGTATTACCTCACTGTGCATACCACCCGCCGAATCAATCCAGCCTTTAATCAGCTGAAGAGCCTCAAGCTTACGACCCATTGGGTCCCTCGTAGCATAAACCAGAAACTTGGGCTGTTGCTCCACATCCTCAACAGAGAGCAAATCACCACCCATAGGAATACCTTTCTCGTATGCCTTGGCAATCATATCATCAGCATCACAAAGATCATCCGGCAACCCCCATCCCGCAAATAAACGAGGACGGATACGAGGCCCAGATGTCCCAAATACCTCCCTACGCAACATCGCATCAAAAATAGAATCCCGCGTGTTCTCCTCAGCCCAAACACCCGCCAAACCACCAGGATTGCCGTTAATATTACTGGTAAGTAGTGCAGGCTCATCTAACCGCTCCAGAGGTGTAGCCTCGCTGTCGACAGCCCCGCCCCATTCAGCCTCGCTCACCCCACCAGCGTTGGCCGAATGGGTGTCGGTCGAAGCGATGACGCCAAGTTTAATCGGATTTTTTCCTATCCGAAGCTCCTCTCTAAGCCCCACAAGTAACCCAGACCGCTGGAAATCTGTCAGACCAACGCACCCGGCACCAAACATTCCATAACTCCCCACTTTGTCGCCGTCACATTCTTTAGTAGTTTCTTTGACTTGTCTTGCTGACTGCACGCCTTCCCGTTCGTCAAAAACTAAATACAATTCCTCAGCACCAATTTCTCGTACTGCCTCGATATTGCATAGCTCGTCTGGTGCGCCAAAAACCGAACTCAACCCATTAATACACTCAGATGCCCCTTTGTGCTGAAAGATCTCCATGATGGGCTCACGTTTTAAACGCTGAGTCGAGTAGTCTAGCTTAGCTTCAACGGTGTCTGCTATTCGCCTATAGGGCGCCATGCGACTATTCGAGAGATTAGAATTATGCGGGATCGTAAGGTAGTCACATCCATCCTCCCGGTCACAAACATCATCAAGTAATGACCAAAGCTGACTGTCAACCGGAGCATCAATATAACTTACCGGCAAGTCAGGAACATTCGCGTTTCTGAAGATAACGTTACGGTGATAATTGGAAACACCCGGAGTTCCAGTGTATTCATAACCAATGAAACTGGTGAAGGCACATGGTTCATTTGCATTATTAGATGCGGTCTGAATTTCATGCCAGGGAGATTTTGCAAAGTCGCTGCAAAGTGAACCATCCTTACCACAGAGTTCTGGAATCCTAAATGGGTCCTCAGAGATCACCTGTGCCCCAAGCATAGTTACACCCCGAGCCCAGTCTGACCTGTAGTCTCGGCAAAATGGAATGTCATACCGAGGTGAATTTTCGTTCCTACATAATGCCCGCTCTCCCAAAAATTCGCCGTGATCGGTGACAGCTAGAAAATCGAGCGGCCGATCGATCTTCGCCCGTCCAACTGCCACCCCATCTTCATCTAAAGGAAAAAAAGGTATCTCTTGTCCTTTAGCATAACGATGAGCATCTTCCGGAGTAGCTCCNGTGCTATTTGCGGCGGCATCAAATGAATACCTCGTATGGACATGGAGATCCCCAAAAAGCGCGACACGGTTAATATTTTTGTTTTGACATCCGGTCTCATCCAATTTTAGCTTGGACACTTCTTTGGATGGGCTTGGATCGCTTGATTTTTCTGCACAAGCAGTAATGGTCAAGATCAAGAAAATTAAAAACAGCAAAAGAGTTCTTGGCAACATGCAGACCCCCTAATATAAACCTTAACCTCGATAAACTCCCCCCCCCAAAAAATACAGGGCAAACTATTTAGATCATCAGTAAACTCAGCTTACGGGTCTGACCGAGATGTTCTGCAAATGGCATCTGTAAATAAGTGCCCGGTATACTGTTCAAAGGACAAACTATAGCANGTATTATCAAGCCCATTAACCAAGTGAAGCTTCGCCTTTATTTTAGGTAATTCATAACGATAAAAAAAGCCATGGCAGAAAGATTTACTGGATAGAAGTTCTTATCTTGTAATTTGCCTTGATTCTCCAACGAAAGCGGCAACACCTGGCTCTAGCCACATCCATGATACAACCACATGCCCTGTAACATCTAAAAATAAGGTTTCATAAAATAGAAACGCTAGATCTCTGCGATTAACAATCATTGACACATACAGCAATTCCCTATGGGAAAGCTATAGGCGATGCAATCTTAAATACTAATGTAAGCATTCAGTGATGGAATGCATAGTTACAGACTCATGATTGCAACGAGCTTGCTGGTCAAATACTGGATGCACTATTCTTCACTCGGTCGTCATTGTAGCGATAAAAAAATTTAGTNACTNTAAGTGAGAGTTGCTTTTTTAACTCAGATAATAATAATAACCATTATCAAAAACAAAGCGCCGTGGTTCCTGATGAAAAATCCTATTTACTTGATATGCCTGTTAACCGCGCTTGTAGCGCTAGATATTAATTCAATGGGCACTTCAAAAGTGCTTCCCGAGGATGAATTAAACGTCTACTCGGCAAGAAAAGAGCACCTTATAAAACCTCTTCTTGATCGCTTTAGTGAGACAACAAATGTGAAAATTAACCTAGTTACTGCTAAAGGCGATGCTCTTTTAGCTCGTCTGAAAGCCGAGGGCGTTAATTCACCAGCTGACATATTTCTCACAGTGGATGCAGGTCGATTACATAGAGCTCAGCAGATGGGCGTCTTTCAGCCTGTAAGATCGGAAATACTTCAACAAACGATTCCAAGCCATCTTCGAAGCCCAACAAAGGAATGGTTTGGCCTGAGTATCAGAGCCAGGGTAATCATATACGCAAAAGACCGAGTGACCCCTGACCAGCTAGACACCTATGAATCNTTATCATCATCGGAATGGAAGGACAGGATATGCATTAGGTCCTCGGAAAACATATACAACCAATCGCTTGTTGCCAGCATGCTCGCGACCCGAGGCCCATCGGAAACTGAAGAGTGGCTCAAGGCATTTACAAATAACTTCGCCAGGCAGCCATCCGGTGGCGATAGAGATCAGATCAAAGCCGTCTCAGCCGGCCAGTGCGATGTGGCTATTGTCAACAGCTATTATCTCGCTGGAATGCTCAGGTCAAGAGATGCAAGGGAAAGAGACGCCGCTAACCAGGTGGCTCTTCACTGGCCAAACCAAGAAGATAGAGGTACGCATATTAATATTTCCGGGGCTGGGGTAACCAAATCGTCGAAAAACCCAGAACTCGCTGCTAGATTGCTTGAATTTCTAACTACAATTGATAGTCAGCAATGGTATGCCGAAGTGAATAACGAATACCCAATTATACCTGAAGCGGACATACATGAGGTTCTGCAAAAGTGGGGAGCATTCAAAGCCGATCAACTAAATATGACTCTATTGGGCCTTCATAATTCTGACGCGATACTTGCGATGGACCGTGCCGGTTGGGAATAACCTCAAAAACTTATAGCAATCGAGCTTATTGGCGCTCATTCGGATGGATATCTTTAGGGACTAGTTTAATTTCGATCTTGCTAGTCTTTCCAATCGTAGTCGTGATCTCAAGCATATCCAAGCCATTTGGATCTATTTGGGTTCACCTTTTAGACACAGTGCTCCTTACCTATATCACCAACTCTTTGAGCTTGATGCTGGGCGTTGCAGCAGGGACCTTTATTTTAGGGGTCAGTTCAGCTTGGCTGGTGACTAATTGTCAATTTCCA
The DNA here is from genome assembly GCA_002591625.1 of Porticoccaceae bacterium. Classification (GTDB taxonomy): domain Bacteria; phylum Pseudomonadota; class Gammaproteobacteria; order Pseudomonadales; family Porticoccaceae; genus TMED48. Next base: position 27,315 of record PCDB01000017.1, on the reverse strand, counting down.
GGGCGAAAAACCCTAACTTGGGTTCTTCTGNTGCCGATGGCAATGCNNGCTTACATAATAGCCTATACCTATACCGGTTTGCTCGATGTCTCGGGACCAGTGCAAACTCACCTCAGATTGGTGTTTGATTGGTCCTATGGGGATTATTTTTTTCCTCAGATTAGATCATTGGGGGGCGCAATATGCATGCTATCACTAGTTCTTTACCCCTACGTCTACTTGTTAGCAAGGTTGTCATTTGAAAATCAAGCAGGTGCGATTTTGGAAGCGTCAAGAAACCTTGGTCATGGACACTGGCGCACATTTATTTTTGTATCACTTCCAATGGCACGGCCTGCCATTTTTGCNGGCATAACTTTGGCGATGATGGAAACCCTTGCAGACTTTGGCACAGTTGCTTACTTCGGGGTAAATACGCTTACCACTGGTGTTATCCGAACATGGCATGGATTGGGAGATCTTACCTCAGCAGCGCAGCTTAGTGCATTAATGATGCTTTTTGTATTTTCACTCATCCTTCTTGAAAAGGAATCAAGACGAAAGCTGCGCTTCTACAAGAATGAGTTTCGTGACAAACCCAAAAGGATTGAACTTCGTCGCTCGAGANCAGCTTTTGCATGTTTTTATTGCTGCTTTGTGGTTATGATTGGTTTCCTGCTGCCTTCCCTTCAACTGCTGATTTGGGCTGCTGGCCACTGGCGCGACAACATCACGACTTCTTTCCTTCANCTTGCATCCAACAGCTTTCTGCTGGCATCAGTTTCCGCACTGTCTTGCGTCATAGTTGCTGTTTTGCTTTCCATCATGAACCGCAATTCAAATTCAAAGCTCTCAAACGCACAGGTTGAATTTGCAAAACTTGGTTATGCCGTCCCGGGTGCTGTCATTGCTGTAGGAGCGCTCATTCCGGCTGGATGGATCGACAATCAACTAAATCTTTTAACCTCAGCATGGTTTCAAAAATCCATCGGCCTAGTGGTAAGTGGCAGTCTCAGTTTGCTCATATTCGCATACATCGTTAGATTTTTGTCTGTATCGATTCACACAGTTGAATCAGGGCTAAGTTCGATCAAACCGAATATCGATGAGTCAGCATACTGTCTTGGTGCTTCCCGATTGAGGGTATCCAAGCAAATTCATTTGCCACTGCTCAGATCTAGTTTAGTTACAGCATTCATACTAGTATTCGTGGACGTGCTCAAAGAACTGCCAGCCACACTGATTCTAAGGCCATTCAATTTCAATACGCTTGCCATTCGGACATACGAACTTGCTTCCGATGAAAGACTCATGGATGCTGCCCTCCCCGCCTTGACCATTGTAATAATTGGACTCCTGCCGATAATATGTATTCTTAGAACCATAGAAAAACAACAGATTTCGAATGAAGAATCAGCTGATACTTGAAAATGTCACCGTACATCGGGATAAAACGTTGGCCGTCAATGACATAACCTTTGCTTTATCTCCGGGAGAGATAGCCTGCATTCTGGGTCCATCTGCATCGGGGAAGAGTACTATTTTGCGGGCGATAGCCGGTTTTAACAGAGTATCAAGTGGCTACATACAGATTAAAGACCAAAAAATCAGCACAAAGCAGTTCTGTTTGCCTCCTGAAAAAAGAGCAGTTGGAATGGTATTTCAGGATTTTGCACTTTTTCCCCATCTTAACGTCCGAGACAATATCAATTTTGGCCTCCATCATCTGGCAACTAAAAAACGCACGGAGCGTATTGAGGAGATGCTCGATCTGGTTAACTTGCGAGAGGTCTTGCACAGGTATCCCCATGAGCTGTCTATTGGCCAGCAGCAGCGCGTCGCCCTCGGACGTGCNNTGGCACCCAACCCAAATATACTTCTCCTAGATGAGCCCTTCGCGAGTCTGGATATGGAGAACACAAACCGTCTAATCCGAGAAATGCGAAAACTATTAAAGCAAAACAATGTTACAACTCTCATGGTAACGCATGACCAAAACGAAGCTTTTATCATGAGCGATGAGGTCATACTCGTTAATTCCGGCAGAATTCAAGAAAAAGGTAATCCAAAAAAACTTTTTCAATATCCAAGCACAATATTCGCGGCGGAGTTTCTTGGCCTAGGCAGTGTGGTCAGCGCAGACCTTGATTCGGATGGTAACCTCGGATTAGGGCTAGGCAAAATTCCGGCACATCTGGAAACAGATAGATTTGGCCAACGCGTAAAATTATTACTTCGACCGAATTCGGTTATTAGCGATGATGACGGCAGTCATACGTTGAAAATCGTTGAAAAAAGTTTTCATGGAAGGACTCAAAGTTATGTCCTTGAGTTACCCGATCNGCAGAATGTAGTATGCGATACATCACCGGACGTCGACAAAGCAGTTGGCCAGTCACTCAAAGTTCGGTTTTGTCTAGATGAGGTTACAATTTTTTAGTATTTTGGCGCAGCTCAGATCTTACTAATCTGCGCCATGCATCATTTTCGAAACCATGGGAGAAACTATCAGCATTGCAACCGCAATTCCTAGAGCGAGAAATCCTACTTGGCTGTAGACTTCGATATATCCAGCTTTTGCAACTGCNACGTTTGTAATCTGACCTCCTATAGTTTCGGCCCCAGTAGAACGGGCGATAATGCCGGCGAGGAAATTGGATATACCGCTGTATAAAAACCAAGCCCCCATAGTCATACCCACCATATTAGCAGGAGCCAACTTGGTGACCACGGAAAGACCAACGGGTGACACCATCAATTCTCCTATGGTGTGAATCCAGTAGATGAGAAAAATGAACAATACGGGGGTCAGCGCAGCCGTTCCTGATCCCTTCATACCTGCCACTAAAACTAAAAAACCAAGTCCAGCCATTGCCACACCTAGCGAAAATTTTACGGGCGTAGAAGGATTTAGATTTTTTTTCGCTAAGCCGATCCAAAGCCATGCCATTAGGGGTGCGAATAGGAATATGAACCCCGCATTAAGAGATTGAAATACCGGTCCCGGAATGGACCAGCCTAATATGACTCGATCAACTAAACGAGCGGTAAACAAGTTCAATGATGATCCAGCCTGCTCAAAAAGCGCCCAAAACGGGATCTGAGCCAAAATAAAATACATAGCGGCAAGCATTCGAGATCTCTCTACGCCTTTCAATGAGACTAAGGCGTATCCCACCANAAAGATGAGCATCAAGATACCTAGCGGCCCTAGTATCCCTCCAACCAATTCTTCATTCATAACCAGGAACATTGACAGGCCCACTATACCAATCCCTGATAGATAACAAAGCCACTCAACATTTAAAAACCAAACAACAGTTTGTCGTAACTTCTCTACAGAAGGTGGTTCAGATTTACCCTCCAANATACTGTTATATCTAATAAAAATAAATAGTCCAAGCAGCATTCCAATACCAGCGAGGCCGAAGCCATATCGCCAACCATGCACAATTCCTAAGTAACCGCAAAAGATTGACGCAAGGAATGCACCAAGATTAATACCCATGTAAAAAATCGTAAAACCAGAGTCTCGACGGGTGTCACCAAAATCATAGAGCGCACCCACAATGGTTGAGATATTGGCTTTTAGAAAGCCTACACCCGCAATGATAAGCGCGAGTGACAAATACAGTGCATTTAGATAAAACGATTCGGTTTCAATTCGAAACGTTAGCTGATTCCGTTCAATCCTAGCTGGCAAGCCAACAACTTCGGCAGCTTCGATTTTCATTTCGCTATCAGAAAATGTGATGTATGACATGCCTTGAGCAGTAACAATCTGCTGACGCGCGTTTCCTCCTCGACCATCTAGGATTATCTGATAGTCGGTTCCACCATAATTTACTAACTGCCTTGAACCAGTTCCCTCAAATGCCATACCTAAGTGCCCTAGCGTCAGTAATATGGCGCCAAAAGTAACTGCTTTCCGTGCCCCGAGATAGCGATCCGCCAATACACCGCCTACNACGGTCATTACATAGACTAGTGCGGTGTAGGTGCCATATAGGTAGCTGGATTTGTCGTCTGAAAATAAAAAATGTTGCGTAAGGTACACGACCAGCAGGCCGCGCATACCATAATATGAAAAACGCTCCCACATCTCTGTCAAGAAGAGGACATACAAGCCCCTTGGATGCCCCAGAAAGGTGTTGTCGTGTTTCTCTGGGCTTGGTTCCACTTCATTCATAGTTTACTTCCCTTTACAACTGGATCATTGTCACAGAAAAAATTTCCTAAAACGAGAAAAATCTCCTAAAAAGCATGGTCAATGTATACCTTCGCATGAACCAAATGTTGCCACAAAAGGGTGCAAATGCACTATCCCTCGGCAACGACTTTTAAAAGATCTGCCAACAAGTGTTGATCACTGCGATTACTAGTAGAACGATACCATGCAGGAATTCCTCCCAGCCGGACGATAATTATTTTTGCTTCCGGGTTAATCAGTAGTACCTGCAACCCCATTCCCTCTATCCAAAAATAGCCCGGATGCCCTTGGAGCCCATGATAGATATGATACCCATAGCTGTTTCCCACTGTTCTACCAGTGGCTTGAACAAAGAATCGATCTGGATATTCTTTATCAGTCAGCATGTTATCGATCCACTCATTCGATACAATCTGGGTGGCTTTATAGCGCCCCTCGTCAAGGTATAATTGACCTAGAGCCAACCAACTGCGAGCCGTGGCAAACAAACAACAGTATCCTGCGCTATCGATTATTCTCCCTTCCGAAAGCTGAAGGGGCTGCCAAAGTTTCTCCTCAATTATTTTGCTAAGCGGTTTCTGATATATACGAGTGAGCACAAGACTCAAAATATGATAATTTGTATTTTTGTAACTGAATTCCCTATCACTAGCAAAGACAAAAGCGGCAATCCCCTCCTCTAGGGTTTGACCTTTCAGAGTTGAATAAATGGAAAATGGGTTTTCCTTGATCCCTGATTTATGATTGAGCAAGTCCCTGATGGAAAGTGTCTCTCCATCTTTAAGGTTGACCTCGGGGAGGTACAGTCTTACATCATCGTGTTTTGANAAAATGCGTCCTTCATCAATGGCTATACCAATAAGTATCGCGATAATATTTTTCACCATTGACATGCCATTAATAGATCTCCCTCTGTCTGATTCCGGGGAATATGTNTCATACAAAATCCTTCCTTCTTTATAAATTAATAGTGCTTCTGTATCACTTTTAACAATCCATTTCTCAATTTTTTCGTCCACCGAAACATGTTCAAAGCCAAAATGGATGGGTTCCTTAAAACCATTAATTGAGTTGAAGCCCGACAATAAAAAGGAATCGGGTTCAGTCAACAATTCATTAATCAGGGCATTTGCCTCCATCCGCAGCCCATCGGCAATGTTTTGTTTAATATGGTCATCCAGAAGCAAAAAGACATTGACCGACAAAACAAAAATTCCAATTCCGACAAACCACCATCTAAAGACGATCATGCAGTTCTCCGTAACTCTGTTGACCAATTGCTGTTTTCATTGGCGCTACTCTAATTTCATGTCTCCGATCCAAAAGATTGGGAGTTATCACGTGGCGATTTTGGAATATAATGCGTTATAGCATTAAATTTTTATAAGGACATTTTGTATGAAAGGGTTCTATGATCTAGAAGTAAACGATATCGATTTAAACTCCGTTCGTCTAGATCAGTATNAGGGCAAAACTTTATTGATTGTAAACGTGGCTAGCAAATGCGGTTTTACTCCTCAATACTCAGAGTTGCAATCATTGTATGATGATTATAAGCAGCATGGTCTCGAAGTGTTAGCATTTCCATGCAATCAATTCGCCAATCAGGAGCCAGGCTCCAACGACGATATCAAATCTTTTTGTGATATAAACTTCAACGTAACTTTCAAGATATTCGACAAGGTGGATGTTAATGGTGCCAATGCTTCGCCCATCTTTAAGTACTTAAAAGAAAAATCTCCCGGCATTATGGGCACACAAGCAATAAAATGGAATTTTACCAAGTTCGTGATAGACAAATCGGGAACACTAATAAAACGCTTTGCTCCAAAAGACGGAAGAAATCAAATCGAATCATATTTGAACACCATACTTTAGGGTTAACTGATCACTATCAGCTCATTCAAAATATGATCGAGCATATTGAGCCATATAGAGCGTCTTAAAATGATCTGAATTTAGGTTTACTACTGCGAAGAAGGTGCCTCGCAAGCCCATCTACACAACTGAATGGCCAAGGGTTTTGATAAAATATCAAAAAAATAACAATCCAATGCATTCGTGCTGGAATGACTTGAAATTAAACCTCGTCATCGATGATCTCGAAGACTCCAGATGATTGCTTTTAAAACAAAGATTGGGTTGGCTCTGGGTGGCGGCGCAGCGAAAGGCATAGCGCACGTCGGCGTGCTGAAAGCACTCCAAGATGCTAAGGTGGACATCGACTTCATCGCTGGAACCAGTGCAGGCGCAATAGCAGCTGCTCTTTACGCATTTAGGTTCGATCTAGATGCGATAGATCAATTGGCTAGGGGGCTAACTTTTTCCAAGGTAACCAATTTTAAATTGGCGAAAACGGGTTTTTTTTCAACAGACTCACTTAAGCAACTGCTTCTGGAACAAATTGGGCCAGTTAACATCGAGGATGCCAGCATCCCACTCGCCATTGTTACAACCGATATAAAAACCGGTGAGGTCGTTTCGTTAACGCGAGGATCCTTAGCCGACGCGGTCTGCGCATCGACGGCCATACCCNGCATATATATTCCCGTCAGCATTGGGGGTAGAACGCTCGTAGACGGGGGATTATTGCAAAATGTGCCAATTCAGCCACTAAAAATGATGGGAGCAGATTTTACCATAGCGAGCCATATATACAGTGTTAATTCTCAATCCGAACCAAGTCACGTCCTCGACATCATAAGAAATGCGTTTGAGATCGCCATAAATCAGCATACAAAGAATCAATTGAGGGATGCGAATCTTTTGATAGCCATGGACCTAAGCGATTTTAGTCTGAGAGATAATACAGAACGCTATGACGAATTATTTTCTATCGGGTACGATGCGGCTTACAGAGAACTCGGTATGCTAAGCTGGTACCGGAGAAATAAAATCTTACTTTACCTCGCGCGCGCTATGAGTCAATTTCTGCCATTTAAGGTACCTGAAATCATGAAAAGACCAGCAGCATCTAATCTGACAGCGAAGGGTAACGGGATGTCATCAACTAAGGACTGATGGATATGCATTTGAGCATTGACAAGCTAGATGTATCGGGCGAAGGGCTTCATGAGCTTGATTTATCTCCCTATCCAGATCTTGAAGAGTTAGTTTGCGAGCACAATGAACTAAAAACTTTAGATCTAAGTCATACGCCAAAGCTGATCGCACTTTTTTGCGATCATAATCAAATCAACACATTAGATTTATCAGCAACNCCGAAACTTGAGTACCTTTGGTGCTCCAAAAACAACCTACATAATCTCAACGTTTCTCATTTATCTAACTTGAGGCAACTTGTTTGTTGGGGAAATATGATTTCAGAATTAAAACTTACANCAATGCCTGTGCTTACTGAGTTAGATTGTAGAAACAATAAACTGATAGCAATAGAAATATCGAATGCTGCTGCGATATGCAAACTTCACTGTTCTGGTAACTTACTTGACGAGCTTGATGTTTCGCATATGCCTGATCTGAGAGAGCTCGATTGCTCTGACAATCAACTCACTGATCTAATTTTGGGTGAAAAAAACGAATTGGTTATGCTTGACTATTCTAACAATCGTCTCCCCATGCTAAATTTCATAAACGCTCCTAAACTTAAGAAGATCGACGTGATCTAAAGTACCTTAATGATAGCGCGTCATTCTGAAAGACAAAAAAATTCCTATTATACTTTGAGGGAAGATCTTGAACGCTCTCACATACAAAACCTTTATAATCGCACTCGTTGCCATGCTGAGTCCAATTCTGATGTCACTCCCTGTAGACACAGATAACATAGCCTTTTCAACACCTGAAGCGGTTGATATGTCGAGCGATAGATTATTTCAATTGGACTCGCTGATCGAGAAATACATTGTCGATGAGAAAATTCAAGGCGCTGTAGTGGCTGTGAGTCGTTATGGCGAGTTAGTTTACTTCGGAGCACATGGCAGTTCTGATCGGTCAAGTGGAATAGAGATGCAACGCGATAGTATGTTTCAGATGTGGTCATCAACGAAGCCAGTGCTTGGCGTCGCCACAATGATAGCGATGGAGCGCGGCCTCTTTAAACCGAGCGATTCTGTTCACAAGTATTTGCCGGCTTTTGAGGAGATTCAGGTGGCCGTGCTTGATGAACCAAAAAATAGAAATATTAGCCCGGCGTATGTATGGGCGCCACCAGAAAATAGTGATGTAGGACTTTTTACTCGATTGTTCGATAGAATTTGGTTCAGCTTTACGGATGGATTCATTCGACACGTGCCTGCGCACAGGACAGTTCCAGTCGATCGTCCAGTCACAATACATGATTTGCTCACTCATACTGCAGGATTAGGCACATACGGACTGGGATTCGCAGTGTCAAAATGGGGAGCCGAAATTTCTAACAAGAGTGTCGACTCAATGGCTGACGAGACGCTTGAATCGCTCATTAATAAAGTCGCGCATGGGCCTCTTGACTTTCAGCCAGGCTCGCGTTGGATGTATAGCCCGTTTATTGGGCTGGATGTCGTCGCACGGATTATTGAACTTACATCAGGCCAACCCTTCAACGAATTTGTGCAAAAAAATATTTTTGATCCTCTTGATATGCAAGATACTCACTGGAACATACCGCCAACAGATAAACTTTCCCGAGTGGTAGTAATCAGTGACATGGGAAAGGCTAAAAAAGGCAAATCAAAAAGTGTACCCGCAAAATCCTCATACTACTCTGGATCTGTGGGATTGATAAGCACTGCTCGAGACTTTCTGCATTTTGAACAGATGTTGCTTAACAAGGGCATTTTTCGCGGTCACAGGTTGATCTCAGTTGATTCGGTAGATCTCATGTCTACCAATCATGTGGGAGATCTCTTCAGCTCGGCTGGAAAAGGAAAAGCAGGAGGTGAAGGTTTTGGTTACGCCGTTTCGGTGACCCTTGATCCAAAGGCGGCTCTAATTCCAAAAAGCAAGGGTGCTTTTGGCTGGGCAGGTGCTGCCGGCACGATCTCTTGGAACGAGCCACAAACGGGTCTCGCAGTCGTGATAATGGTCCAGCAACCCACAAAAGAACTCCCTATAGACATCTCAAAGACGATAAATTCATCTCTTCTTTGAAGCACACCAGCGGTGTCTACTAATGGCAAACCGAAGAACAACAGGACGCCATCGAACAAGTGCTGGTGAATATGAATTTAATGGTAAACGAACCTAATGAATCGCACCAAGGGCTCAGTAAAATTAATATATTCCCCTATCAGGATATCTAGGAGAGGGTTATGGGTGAAAAGAAAGATTTAATGCACCCGCGTTGTGACAAAAAAACTTATCGTGCTGGTTTGCACATCACTGTCGAGTTCAAAAAAGTCACTCAGGCCAACCCATTCTCTGTAGGTATATGGTTTATTGTTGGAGAAACAATATGTTTACATTTATGCAGAAATTTTTAATTCTTGTTTTTGGAATCGCTTTCCTGGTTAGCCCAATCCTGGTGGCACAGCCGAATGGTCCGATTCTTGTAAAACCGGAAGTAGTAGGAATGTCCACTGAAACTCTTTCCCAACTGAACCAAATAATTGAGAAACATGTCGATGATGGAGCTATCCAAGGAGCCGTGGTGGCGGTGAGCCGTCATGAGCAAACTGTTTACTTTGAAGCTCGAGGATTTTCTAACTTAGATACTCAGGAGGTTTTAAAATCCGATGCTCTCTTCCATCTGGCTTCATCAACAAAACCCATTTCGGGCGTAGCAGCCATGATAGCTATGGAGCGCGGATACTTTAAACCAAGTGATTTAGTGGAGAAATATATACCCGGCTTTAAGAACATTCCGGTAGCGGTGCTCGATGAACCGCAAACCAGAGACATCAGCCCAGCTTACGTTTGGGCATCACCTGTGGATAATGACTCAGGCTTTTTCACTCGTATGCTGGACAGAATTTGGTTTAGGTTTACAAATGGATTCATTTTGCATGTGCCCGAGCATCGACTAGTCCCTGCCGACCGTCCAATTACAATACATGACCTTTTGACACATACAGCAGGGCTTGCAGCAATGGGACTGGGGACTGCTGTTGCTGATTGGAACAAAGCAATGCTCGGACCGAATGATGAAGTTCTGCTCCACGAAAAAACGCTCGCTTCTTTCATTGATGAGGTCGCCTCGGGGCCTCTTGATTTCCAACCTGGAACTCGATGGATGTACAGCGGGACTATCGGATTGGACGTCGTAGGCAGAATAATCGAAATCACCTCAGGTCAACCCTATAACGAATTTGTAATTGAAAACATTTTTGATCCTCTGGACATGCGAGATACATACTGGAATATTCCTTCAGACGAATATCCACGACTTCTAGACATCCCAAACGATAAAGGGGGTTGGAACAAAACAGATACTTCTTATTTTTCAGCCTCAATAGGGCTTGCGTCCACGGCAAAAGACCTTCTTCATTTTGAACAAATGCTTGCCAACCGAGGGACCTTTAGGGGTCGTAAGATTTTAGACGAGAGCTCTTTTGAAATGATGTCAGCTAACCACGTTGGCGATCTTTGGAGCAAAGAGTCAAAAGGCAAATCAGCAGGCCTCGGGTTTGGATATACGGTATCCGTAGTGCTTGATCCCGAAGTTGCTCATGTGCCGATGAGTCGAGGCGCACTATATTGGGCTGGCGCCACAGGCACCTTGACATGGGCTGAGCCGACGACTGGCATAGCAGTGGCTATAATGGTTCAGCAACCAAATTGGGAACTCAATAGGGAAATATCGTTAGCGATTAATGCATCCATTCTAGATCGGGAATGAGAGCAGTCTTTTCGAGCTTACAGTCTATCAGAGATACTAGCGGCGAAAAAAATAATGCTTGTCTGCCATGATTACATCGCCGCTATCGGCGCAACAAAATCTGTCGCTAAATTGTTTTTCTGTTTGTATCATNTGAAAATCAAGNCGATTGGGATATTTTTGATCAATCTCTGTTCCCGAAATTGGNGCCAATTGGGCGCAACCNACAGCAAANAANGCAAACCAGCACTNCATNACAATCGNCGCAATTTTTNTCATGGAATCAANCTATACCAAACATTTGTCAGNCCNATAAACTATAATTATCGTAACTGATANANNNGANATTNATCAACTCTGCTTAAATTAAGNCGGTCAAATGAGCAANGTAGGACATTGGATCTANCAACCAGTGCTCCTTTNAAAAATTGAACCANTTACNGTTCAANGCNNAAACTAGTTGGATAAAATGAAACAACNTTCTCAANCGCCNTATCCAATGCTNAAGGAACTCTCTGGTTTCCTTCTACCNTATAAAATTCAAATGANNATTTTTCTANTCGCATTGCTNATTACCTCGACATGCACCATTGGNATGGGACAGGGTNTGAANNATCTNATCGATGAAGGTCTAGTNGCACAATCTCTGGATTATTTNAATGGCGCCATACTAATCTGCNGCGGTCTCGCTGTTNTGATGGCCNTGGCAACCTACACACGGTTCTATATGATTTCTTGGTTNGGNGAACGNGTATGCGCNGATATTCGAAGGGCGGTCTTCAAACATGTGGTCGGNTTACATCCGGGATTTTTCGAAACCCATGNTAGCGGAACCATNGNNGCAAGACTGACAACAGATACGACATTGCTTCAGTCCATTATCGGAAGCGGTTTATCGCTAGCCCTCAGNAGCTCAGTAACCTTTATTGGCGCACTGATAATGCTGGTAGTAACAGANGCAAAACTAGCATTAATNGTACTTGTTGCTGTCCCATCTCTATTAATACCGGTCGTAATATTGGGTCGTAGAGTAAGNACGCTNTCTAGAAAAAGTCANGATTCTCTNGCGGANGTNGGTANCTACGCNGGAGAAATAATCCGTGAAATAAAGGTTGTNCAGAGCTACACAAGAGAAACTCATGAAAGAGTNGCTTTNAGCCANGAGGTCGAACGGGCNTTTGAAATCGCTTTAGGTCGAATTAGACAACGCTCTTTACTAAACGGCGTCGTCATTCTTGCTCTNTTTGCCGCCCTGTCAGCCTTGATCTGGATGGGAGGCGGGGCAGTCATAGACGGTTCTATGAGCGCAGGTGATTTGGGCGCCTTTTTATTCTATGCCNNGCTGATAGCGATGGCCGTGGCGACACTATCCGANGTGTTCGGAGACCTNCAGCGAGCGGCTGGGGCAGCAGATCGATTANTCGAACTTTTACACGCCCAGAATATGATAAGGTCAGGTCCACTAAGCCAAAACGCAAGTANAGATTTGAGCTCCGCTAAGCTGGCCTTCCGACGGGTAACGTTTAATTACGACTCATCCCCCTCNANCCCTGCAATCCAAAATTTCTCTCTGATAATCGAGCCNGGTCAGGTCGTTGCAGTTGTAGGGCCATCGGGCGCAGGGAAATCCACACTTTTTGACCTNATNCAGCGCTTTTATGACCCAGGCTCTGGCGAAATAATTATTGGNGGCATGAGCCTGAAAGATTTTAAACTTGACGACCTTCGTCAGCGAATTGGNGTCGTCCGTCAACAGTTGACGATTTTNAGCGGCACAGTGCAACATAACATTGCATATGGCCTCCCATCTGCAAGTCAGGAAGAGATCGAAGCAGCTGCCAAAGCTGCACAGGCCCATGATTTTATTACTTCATTACCCAATGGTTATAAAACAGATATAGGAGAGCAAGGNGGCGCCTTGTCCGGTGGACAGTGCCAACGTATTGCAATCGCTCGAGTATTTCTTAAAGACCCTGACATTCTTTTACTTGACGAGGCTACCTCATCNTTAGATGCAGAAAGCGAGCATGGAATTANNAGAGCNCTTTCCAAGCTCATGAAGGGGAGGACCACGCTCATCATTGCCCATCGTCTAGCAACCGTCATGCACGCAGATAAGATAGTATTAGTTGATAATGGGCAGATGATTGGTGAAGGCNCACATGAACAGCTTATTTCACAAAGCCCACTTTACCGGCGCCTCTCTGCGCTGCAGTTTGACAAGACGTCGATGACGAATCTTNACTGACAAACAANTCTCGGCTCTTNAAAACGTTTNAAACTCGAAAATTANCGNNAGCTAAATACGTGTTTTGGCTGCATNAGATAAATCGCTTGCNNTTGTATTCGATNCAGATGACACTTTGATCGCCTGCCTTTCATTCATNTTCAGTGTTNTCTCTGCGCGTCCCATGGACTCGGCTTGGCTCAATTTTTTCTCTTGATCAAAAGAAGCTTTATCTGGAACTATCTTACAGGTAGTANCGGCNTTCACGTCTTTCCCAATGGTCCTAAAGTGCCACTCCACATCATCACATGTAAAGTGAGGGTGATGTTCGCCACGATCGGTGCTCTCTGCACGACTAATATCTCGCGCCACCTCGGTTTTCACCTCAAGATCTAGCGAGTTCCTGTCTATAGTAATGCGTGCCAGAAGGTCAATGCCACAAAAGCTTGAACGTTCAAGGTAGCCCCAACCAGAGTAGGAGTCTAGGCCAGACGATTCGAGCAACCCAGCATAGTAGTTTCCTGTGCTAGCAGAGACCGGCGTTACATCCCATAAATCGTGTGCCATCAAGTGCCGGCTGTTCATTTGATTCGTAACAGCAACAAAACTCCACTTTCCGATATTAGCGGGAGTCAGCCTCTCAATCTCCAAAAGGTGGGTTTTGAAAGTATCCAACACATTGTCATAGACAGGGCAATATAAATATGACATCTCGGTGTCATCATTTTGTTGCACGTAATTAGAACTCTCCCAATCCCTGGTTGGAACAATAGGATCTTCCGCTAGATCGCTGCAAGCAGAAAGCAACGCAAGAGAAAGCATGAGAGCCGATATCTTAATCATCCCCGAACTCATTTTTAGACTGCTTTGTTAGCATAATTAAATTTAGGAAACTACCTAATTATCATATCGACATCTAACCAAGAAACTAAAAACCTAGAGGATTATTTTTTCATATATAGACGAAAGAAAGCGGGTTTCCGGGAAACATTAACTAATTTTATGAATATTTTTCGAGATCTCGAGAAAGATCTTCTGATTTTCTTTAAAATATGACCTATGTTAGAGAAATGGCAAACAATTACCTTAGGCGTTGCAAATCTTGAGAAAGCGCTGCATCTCTGGGTCGACTTAATGGGCTTTAAGGCGGTCGCTTCGCGAAAAGGACGAGACGACCAACTCGCACAACAATGGGATATTCCAGCCGGTTCCGTGATTGAGCAAGTGTTNNTGGNGCATGGAGANAATCAAGATGGTAGACTTTTGCTCATCAAGACAGCGCATTCTGGGCCATCCGTTAGGATGGGAGCAGCTGTTTTCGACCAGTGTGNCAAAAATATAGATATTTATGTGACTGACATAGTCTCACGAGGCAAAGAATTACAATCTGCCAATTACTCCTCCCGCAATGCCCTTCCAAGCGAGATCGTGGCAGAAGACGGCACTCGCTTCAAAGAGATGCACTTTCATATTCATGACGACATTAACCTTGTGCTTCTAGAGCTAATGAATGAANCCATGCCATTTAATGCGAAGGGGTTTGGTCAAATTGGCCCGATAATTAGTGTAGTAGCAGATGTTGTCCGGGAAAAAAAGTTTTATAAAGAGGTTCTTGAACTTGAGATGCTGTCCAACAACTACTTCAATGGCAGCGAAATCGAGCGAATGATCGGTCTACCTGAGGGATCGGGGTTGGATGTCAGTATTTGGGGGACGCATGGTCAGCGAAACGCTCAACTGGAATTGGTTGAATACGACGGCGTTGTTGGAAAAAACCTTTTCAGTCGCGGATGTNTACCAAACTGTGGTCTACATTCTGTGTGCTTCATTACTGCTAATGCAGAAAATATTGTTATTTCAGGNCAAGCGTTTCCTTGCAGGATANTCAGCAGAGGCAAGCTTAATACCCTTGCTGGCGATGGTGTCCACTGGTCAATTTACACTCCTGCTGGCTTAAGAATAGATTTGATCGAACCGAGTTAATATCAATTGTTTTTTTGGCCTATTACATTTTTTAGGCCTGAGGCGCCCAAGNAGGNTGAGACTCGTGATCAATATAAAGCTCGTCCAGTGCTCGGCGATGCAAATCAATTGTTATCAGGCCTTCCCGCGCCAGGATATCAGTAGCGGCTANCACAATACTTTTGTGGTCAACCTCAAAAAACTCTCGTAAAATTTCGCGCCTATCGCTTCTACCAAAACCATCTGTGCCAAGAGAGACGAAGGGGCAATCGAGGTAAGGTGCAACCATATCCGGAAGAGCACGCACATAATCTGTGACCGCAATTACTGGCAACTCGCCCTCCAGTTGAGACTGAAGATAACTATGATTATAAGTATCAAGTCCAGACAAGCGATTTTCCCTTGCTGTCTCACGCGCATCTCGTGCTAATTCTGAATAGCTGGTAACACTGAATACATCACAAGCGATTTGGTATTTGTCGTATAAAATGGCGGCAGCTTTAATCACTTCATTAAGCATTGCTCCTGATCCAAGCAGCCTTGCTTTGACTCCATTTTTCATTTTTATTGACTATATTGTTATCAAGCTTGTAGAGACCCCTGATTATTCCATCAATGCAATCCTCTGGCATATCTGGCTGTTCATAATTTTCATTCATAATTGTGATGTAATAGAAAACATCGTCGTCATGATCCAGCATCCTCGTCATTCCATGAGATACTATGACAGACAGTTCATACGCATAGGCTGGATCATATGCCATGCAATTTGGAACCGCACTCGCAATCAAGTGACTAGTGCCATCTTGATGTTGGAGGCCTTCTCCAGAAAGTGTCGTCCTGCCCGCAGTAGCNCCNAATAAAAATCCTCGAGCACGCTGNTCTGCCGCAGCCCAAATAAAATCTCCTACTCGCTGAAACCCAAACATCGAGTAGAANATATAAAACGGAAGCATCGANTTTTCATGGTTNGAATACGAGGTGGCAGCAGCAGTCCAAGACGAAATGGCTCCAGCTTCGTTGATTCCCTCCTGCAGCAATTGCCCCGTCGCCGATTCTTTGTATGATGTTATTGAACCGGAATCTTCAGGTTTATAGAGTTGCCCTTTTGGCGCATAGATTCCAATTGGTCGGAACAAAGCGTCCATACCAAATGTGCGTGCCTCATCGGCTACTATGGGCACAATAATTGGACCAATCTGTTTGTCTTTCAACAGCGAGCCCATCATTCGAACAGCTGCCATAGTAGTAGACATCGATTTACCGCCGGGTTTTTCTGCAAATTTGGCATAACTAGTTNGNGAAGGGAGCTGTATTTTCCTCTCTTCAGGTACTTTAGAAATTCGGGTCGGAATATATCCTCCAAGTAATGTTCGGCGCTCGTGCAGGTAACACATTTCGTCGCTGCTCTCTGCTGGCTTATAAAAATTGAGAACCTCTAGGTCAGCATCTTTCAGCGGAAGTTGGAAACGATCCCGAAATTCTCTCAAACTATCCAGATCAAGTTTTTTTGCTTGATGTGANACCATTCGGCTCTCGCCGGCTTTTCCCATTCCATAACCTTTTTTGGTTTTGGCTAAAATTACCGTAGGCTTGCCNTTCTTTGTTTTAGCTGCTGAAAAGGCCGCATATAGCTTTCGAAAATCGTGCCCTCCTCGCTTCAGGGAGTTAATTTCCGAATCGGTCATNTGCTCCACCAGTTTTTTAGTCGCTGAGTCGGTATCGAAAAACTTAATCCTATTGTAATCTCCATCTTTCGACCCTAAATCCTGNTACTGGCCATCCACCGTTTCAGCAAATCGNCGAAGGAGNGCCATTTGTTTATCACGGGCAAATAAGTTATCCCACTCCGAACCCCAGAGCACCTTTATTACATGCCATCCAGCGCCCACGAATAGACTTTCTAACTCCTGAATAATTTGACCATTGCCACGAACTGGTCCATCGAGACGCTGGAGGTTACAGTTGATAATAAAAGTAACGTTATCGAGCTCTTCACGAGCAGCCAGCGTCAATCCTGCTAGCGACTCGGGTTCGTCCATCTCTCCATCACCAAAAACCCCCCAGACATGCCGATTAGATGTATCCGCAAGCCCTCGGTGCTCGAGGTAACGCATAAATCTGGCCTGATAAATGGCACCAAGCGGCCCGACACCCATTGATCCAGTTGGAAACTGCCAAAATTCGGGCATCAGCTGAGGGTGTGGGTAGGAGCACAAACCATTGCCTCCAACCTCCTGACGATAATTAGCAATTATAGCTTCACTCAATCTCCCTTCTAGGAAAGCCCGCGCATAAATTCCCGGTGCCGAATGAGGCTGAAAATAGACCAGATCACCTGGCACTCCAGGAGAAGACGCCTGAAAAAAATGATGGAACCCAACCTCAAAGATCTCGGCTGCTGAAGCATAGCTTGCAATATGTCCGCCAAGCGCCCCATATGCCCTGTTGGCACGCATTACCATAGCCAAAGCGTTCCAACGCATTATGGCAGTCAGTCGCTCTTCTAGCTCAAGGTTCCCTGGGTAAGGCCCTTGATGTTCAACATCAATAGAATTTCTGTAGGCAGAGTAAGGCCTCTCCAAAAAGGCAATGCCTTTATTCTGGGCAGCTTGTTCCAGCACGCGTAATAGATACTGCGCGCGCTCCACGCCACTTGAGGCCAAAACAGAATTCAACGAGTCCAACCACTCCTGAGTTTCAACAGGATCATCATCCTCATTGTTCTTGTTTTTCTGGGCAGAATCAGACATAACTAAATAAAATCGCTAATCATTTATTTTGAANATAGTAATGCATATCTCGAAAAATATGTTGCTTATTTATCTTTGAGATGTGATATTGTTCAGCATATATTTATCATATTGACACGATATACAGCATATTATGCCTCGCAAATCGCTTGACTCAACAGATTTAAGAATCGTTTCAGTTCTCCAGGAATCAGCGAAGATAACGAATGCAGAGCTGGCAGAACGCGTTGGATTAACGCCCTCACCTTGCCTAAGCCGCGTTCGTGCTCTAGAGACGGAGGGGATTATTAATAGCTATGTTGCCCTAGTTACACCATCCACTGTTGGGTTGCCCATCAGCGTTTTCATTCACGTAACCCTCGAACGACAGATATACTCTTCGACAGAACACTTCGAATCTCAGATGAAAAAGCAACAGGAGGTGATGGAATGTTACCTCATGACAGGAGATAGCGATTACCTAATCAGAGTCGTGGTAGCCGATATCGCTACATTGGAGGCGTTTATTGTAAATAAACTATCAAAAATCGCAGGCGTGTCTAATATAAGATCAAGCTTCGCTCTCAAGCAAGTAAAATATAAAACGGCTTTGCCGATTCGGCAGAGCTAGCAATTTTCCACCTAAACTCTCTCATTTACTATTCTTCAAGTGTTATGCTACCGATATGATTCCCAAAGTATTGGGACTCCAACCGAAATCCAGCGCTTTCGATTGAATTGCACCTAATTGAGCGAAATGCAATTTAAGCTAGACTTTAATTTGTTTTCAATAAGCTATGGGACTGGAATACTTGGAAAAAAAAAGACGGAAGAGCTGTTTACGAACCTTAGTTTTGGCGGCTTGCGTTGGAATAATCTTTGGCCTAACCGCCATTGCAATAATAAAAACAGATAAATCTGATTATGCAAGTGCAAGTTCAGACCCACAATCGGTTTCCAGAGCGGGTGAGGACGGTAAGCACCCTGCTGCTATTAAACAGGCAAAAGAGCGTCAGAATTTAAAGCCCGTTGGGAATAAATTAACTCTAGAGTGTCATCTGCAGGCACATAAAGTTCTGCATGGCAAAGATGAAATATTCACCGAACTCCCCCAGGTAATTGTGCTTTCAATTGATTCCCGAAGAAAGATCCTAAGACTGGGCGCTCTGACGGGCCTTCCATTTGAGCGAACAGGCAATATTATTAGTTTTAACCATTCTCCTGATTACCTCCAAAAAGTACAATTCAATGACACATACACTCTAAACACCTTGNCCGGCAAGTTGATGCAAAAAATAACTATTCCCTCAAACAAACCACCTAGAGATAAACAGCGCAATGGCGTCTCCATTGTNATATACGAATCAACCTTGAATTGCACCAAAATCTATTGAGTAAAACCGGTCAATTCACGAAAAAACAGGATTTTGAGTGCGCTCGAACCGTTATGGGTCGGCAATTCGATAGAATTAATCTTTTAAAATGCAGCTTATTAGAGGGTATCATAGGATGCTCGAACATTTGCTTCTCGGCTAAAATAATATGACGAAATTCGAGAGCGCCGAGCATCATAAGAAGCCATACTCGGTTCGCAGTTAAACCAATTTTGNGGGTGAGATTAAATGTCGGAAGATGAAAAAGAATTACGTATTCAACTCGCAGCATGTTACAGAATATTTGATTACCTAGGATGGACTGAACTTATTTTTAACCACATAACTGTTAAATTGCCTAGCGATGAAAATCACTTCTTAATTAACCCATACGGCCTTCACTACAGCGAAATATGCGCATCTAATCTTGTTAAAATGGATATANACGGAAACATTGTCGAAGAAACTCCGTATTCTGTTAATCCAGCTGGCATCGTTATTCATACGGCCATCCATGCCGCCAGAAAGGATGCGATTTGNGTTGCTCACACCCATACGGATTCGGGGATGGCGGTTGCTTGCCAACAGGAAGGTCTGAGAAATGATAATTTTTATTCCGCCCTAACCCAAGGACGAGTCGCATATCATGACTTCGAAGGGATTGTCGTGTTGGATGACGAGAAACCGCGTTTGGTGGCTAACCTCGGACAAAAAAATGTAATGATACTGCGCAACCATGGTTTGCTGAGCTGCGGTCGATCGATCGCGGAAGCTTTCATTAACCTCTATGGGCTGCAACGAGCATGTGACATCCAAGTGGCCACAGATACCTGCGGCAGAGCCATCGTGCCGGTGAAAGACGAGGTGTTGAAGAAAACTGAGCAGCTCTTGACACTTCAAAACATGGGTAATCCCGNCGGCCAACTAGAGTTTGATGCAATGCAACGAATTATCGAAAAAAAAGACCCTACCTACAGAAATTGACATATCTAATTCAGACGGTTGAAAATAGTGCTATTAAAAACAAGCTGGCTGCAAATGGATAGCTCATCAGCATAATATAGACGTTCCTGAAATTCCGATTACAAATAGCTCTAATTATTTGTTTTTAGAGATTAGCTTTAGAGAGGAGACTCCGGCGATGTGTGAATCCGAACCAACAGATACTGATCATTGGCAAGCACGGGTCGATCTCGCCGCCGCATTTCAGTGGACCGCGCGACTGGATATGCATGAAGGGGTCGCAAATCATTTCTCGCTCTCTATTAGTGCGGACAATTCAAAGTTTCTAATGAATCCCAACCAAAAGCATTTCTCTCGCATTCGAGCTTCAGATCTAATCGTAATTGATTCTCATGATAGAGATACATTGAGACGCGAGCACGCTCCCGATCCCACAGCCTGGGGACTCCATCGAGGTCTGCACAGCCATTGTACCCATGCGCGTTGCGTCATGCACGTTCACCCAATATATTCCACTGTACTGGCTTCATTAGCGGACAGCCGTTTGCCACCAATAGATCAAAATTGTGCAACATTCTTCAATCGTTATGTTATTGATGAGGACTATGGTGGTCTGGCATTTGAAGACGAGGGCAAACGATGCGCAAAGCTGCTCGATGAAAACGAGAAGAATATTTTGATAATGGGGAACCATGGGATTGTGGTGCTTGGAGAGACTGTTGCAACGACTTTTAACCGTCTTTATTATTTCGAGCGTGCTGCTAAAACTTATATCCTCGCTCTTCAGACTGGCAAATCTCTTAGAATCATGTCTGACGACTTGGCCGAGAAGACGGCCCAAGAATTGGAGGGGTATCCAGAACAAGATATCCGGCATTTTACAGAAATAAAAACTATACTCTCAAAAGAGGGATCCGACTTCGATGAATAACGAAACCCCATGCCCCAAAAAAAAGTATGGAAACCAACTAGTTTTTAGACACCAAGTTCCGACTCAAAAACTGAACCTGAATTCAATGATAACCAAAAATTTCTTGTTTCTTGTTCTGCTGGTATGTGTCTCATCGCATCTGATCGCAGAGTGTATCGGGACAGAAAAGTTTCAGACGTGTGCTGATAAGAATGGAATTATATCAAGCGTCAATGAAACTGGCCTTCATAATTTATTCTCTGAGGCTTCTCAAGGTGACTCTGATTGGGAGAAAAAACTAAAAGCAATACGGATGCTTGACCAAAACAGCCGCGATCCAACAAAAACGGACACTCCCCAAACAACCAACGATAACCGTTCCATCTTAGAAATTAACCCACAAAACTGTCTCACGGGTCCCCTCGGAAATACTTGCTAAATTCACTAGCAGACTATTGATGTCGAGGCGTAAAAGAGCGCGACTATGGTCGCATGGTTGCGTGAAAAGGAACGGCAGGCTCGGTTTTCGCCTTCACTGCCACTTCAAGCCATGCTGAAAGCTTGGGCCGAGTCTCTCGAGGGTCGATAATTTCGTGCACCGAGAACCCCTCGGCTCTAGGGAAGGGTGATTGACTTGAGGCCAACATGTCTTCAAGTTGTCGTCGCTTTGTCTCCGGATCGCTTGCAGCAGCAATTTCCCTAGCAAAAGCAACTGCTACCCCACCCTCCAAAGGCAACGCGCCACTTGCAGCGCTAGGCCAACTAAGNACATACCCATCCGGCCCGAAGTGAGCTTGAGCTGCCACTCCGAAAGCCTTATGAACGTGGATACTTGCCCAAGGAACTCGTGATTGAAGCACTGCTGCTATTGCGGCAGTACCATGCCGAATAGTGCCTGCTGCCTCACTCTCCGGACCAATCATGAAACCTGGCTCATCTACAAAACTCAGAATCGGCAAATGAAAGCTATTGCAGAAATCAACAAACCGTCTAAGTTTTTGTGCGGCCGAGGCCGTCATCGCTCCCGCATAGTACATACAGTCGTTGCCTATCAAGGCNACTGAATGGCCATTGAGACGGCCTAGGCCCGTGATGAGACTCGGCCCATACTTTCGACTCATCTCAAAGAAACTACTTCCCTCCTCATTCTTGTCCAGTACAAGCTCAAGAATTTTCCTCATCTGAAAGGGTTTTCGCCGATTTGACGGTACAATGTTAGCGAGGATATCTTCACAGCGATCTAGTGGATCTTTAGTTGTTATTCGATCGGGGCGCGACCAGGCATTATCTGGCAGAAACGATAAAAATGTTGAAATCTGATGCATTGCATCTTGCTCGTCTAATGCTAGATTATCAACAGCTCCGCTCTTAAGGTGGACCTGCGGCCCTCCGAGTTCTTCCTTTGTTAAATCACGCCCAAGCGCCCGTTTTACTACCTGTGGCCCAGCAATTAGAACAGCCGCGTTGGGAGTCATAACCGAGAAATGAGAGGCAACCAACCGCGAAGCAGGTAGCCCTGCTACAGGGCCCAAGGCCGCTGCCGCCACTGGCACTTGCCCTAGGGTCAAGGCAAGCGGATGGAATCGGGAGGTCGAGAAAACTGGGTCTCCAATTGGGCGACGGTTTTTTTCTTGCGCCGTCCCGCCGACTGATCCACCGCCACCCTCATGCAACCGGACTAGAGGAACTTTATACTGCAAAGCCAGTTGTTCAGCATATACACTCTTTCTCAGGCCAGCCGGATTTGGTGAGCCGCCTTTAAGAGTAAAATCCTCGCCACCAACAATAACTTTACGACCATTGATCTCACCGAAACCTAGCACAAAATTGGCAGGTTGAAAGTCAACGAGCTCATTCGACTCATTATAATCGGGAACTCCGGCTCCCTCCCCTATTTCATCGAAACTTTCAGGGTCTAGCAGCGCAGAAATCCTCTCTCGGATTGTTAATCTACCTTTCTGATGATGACGCTCTACCGATTCTTCGCCCCCTTGCTGCTTTGCCAAAGCACGACGCTTTTTAATTTCAGCGATGTCGGTTTCCCAGCTCACTATGATGCTCGCAAGACTTCCAACGTAGCAATATCCTGATCTTCCATCACAACATCTCCCTCTTTTACATGCAGTTCAATTATGATTCCAGCAGTTGGAGCAGCAACCGGAATTTCCATCTTCATGGATTCGATAATCACTATCGTATCGTCTACCTTCAGTTCCTGACCNACGTGAGCAACAGTCTTCCATATCTGNCCAGCGATCTCACTTTTGATAATCATAGGAGCATATACCTGAGTTTTCCCCACAGAAAAGTTTTGGACGCAAAACAAACACGTCTTAATGACCAAATCTCTCTGACAGACAAGATACAGCAATCACTAACGCGAAGATACCCCACAAAAATCTGGNTAAGATTATTTTTGCNTGGCACAAAACTCCAATATCAAAAAGACGCAACCTGAGATCGCAGCATACGACCCATAGTCATTTTAAAGATTACAGAAGGGTTCGACAGGTGCATATGTTACCAATGCTATCCTTTCTTACCTTATTAAAACTGGAATGTATCAAAGCTATTTGCAAGGGTCGTAATGTCTGTCAAGATTAACTTCCAATAAGCCACTCAGCGCTTCACTCGTTTTAGTTAAGGTAGGTCAACCATGTCCGGTTCTATTCGACTTCCAATTCTCTTCGCCGCAATCACGCTAGCATTTGTTATGAGTTGCAATCAGTTCAACGAATATGACTGTGAAAACATTTCCATAGCGGTCATTGCGGGTCCAGAAAACGACGCCGGTTTGAATTCAGGCGAGCTGAAATTGGCAACGCATCTATATGAGGTTGTCCCTGCCAGGGGAAATTTTTTGGTTCATTCTTAT
Source organism: Porticoccaceae bacterium (assembly GCA_002591625.1). Lineage (GTDB taxonomy): Bacteria > Pseudomonadota > Gammaproteobacteria > Pseudomonadales > Porticoccaceae > TMED48. The sequence continues at coordinate 3,327 of PCDB01000017.1, read as the reverse complement.
GACGAAGTATTTCGGGCCTGTCAAAAGTTTAAATATGATCCCAACTCGCCGTTTTAAAACTCATATGAAACTGTCATTTGACTGAGCATCGAAAAGAAAAAGCACTCACTCATCATGCAATGTCCATACAACAAATAAGCTCCAATAAATTTGATGAGCGCATAAGCTTTTATTGGCTATTCAACCGCCTCGCAATGGCCTTTTTAAGCATGTTCACCGCATACTTGATGACGGGATGTCGAGAAACGGCCCGGTATCCACTGGCTCTGTGTACGCACTGCTATCTTCTAGAGATTCTGGATCAAGGGGCTCTCCAACTGACCTAAGATCTCCCTTGAAACTTTCTAATGGGTCTATGAAACCTAGCGGAATATTCTGACCAAAATTCAATACTTCCTCTCCATTATTTTGAGTCGATCTGATCTGGATTGGTTGGTCCGGATGAGGAACGTCTAGATTTCGGCCGATATTTCTGGCAAGCGCTTCGTCCTGAACCTGATAAAGCTCGTTAGCCAATTGCAAACTACTTGAAGAGCTACTAACGGGTTGGAGGTTGGCCTCNCTTGAGTTNATATCGAGCTCNATTTTTTTCTGCGNCGGCATAATATTTTGAGCNTGATTATTGCCNATTGCAGAGTCATTNGATATTCGCATCCAAATCAAGGCNATTAGCGCCGCGGCTAGGACAAAGTTTCTGCTAGACATGTGAGCAATTAATTTCCATTTGGTTCACAAAATAACATATGGCAAGTATCACGGATTGAGACCACTGAATCAACAAAGACGGCTTTTTTACTCACGATTTACACCAAATCGTTACCGATGAACAGTCTTATTATTCGGTTAAAAGTGTTAAAGATTTAAACCGATCCAGTATTTTTCCTAATTTTTTGGCTTTTATATCAATAGCTTAAAAGACAAAATTACGGCAATATATCGCCGGGTTAATAAAGATTTTTGAGGTATTTCCGACGATGATTATAGGCTTTAAATTGCTTAAAATGTGATAGGTACTGTCAAAAGTGATTAAAGTAAATACTAATATTTCTGCTCTAAAAGCTGCAATTTCTTTGACCAGCACCCAGAGGAGTTTGGATCAAACTTTAGAGCGCCTAGCCAGCGGTGTGCGAATAAATTCTGCGGCCGATGACGCTGCGGGGCTAGCGATCTCATCTAAAATGACCAGCCAAATAATTGGATTGAGGCAAGGCATCCGAAACGCCTACTTCTTTAGCTGACGGGGGATTTGCCGTAACCTGGCAATCAATTACACAGGATGGTGAAGGATGGGAGATTCGTGGACAACGTTTTTCGGGCTCCGTCGATGGTCGCTAAAACACCAGCGGAGATATCACCTCAATCAGCTATTTTCGGTGAATAAAGTCATAAATTCGAGCGGAAACAAGGGCACGATCTCTTTGTCTCCGATTGATGACTCAGTAAGTATGGAAAATTTTTCAACAGAATTTTCTGAAGGACAAGCACGTTGGCAATTCGTCGTGCCCGATCTATATATGTGCCTCTGACGGCAAACCTTATACAGGAGATTTCTTTGTTGGAAATGATGGGTTTTCTGACATCGCATCTGACAACGAGAGTTCAACGAACTTAAATATAGAGGGAACACCAAGTGCAGATGAACTCTACCCTTATCAAAACGCCACCAATAATGCTCTTGAAAAGAGAGGTAATAAAATCTCCCATCTAAGCAATTCCACCCAAAATGATGTGGCCCAATTTCAAATTTACACCCATCAAGATGCACCTGCAAGCAGGCCTTCTTTCATCCAATTTGTAAACGACGATGGGTCGCTTGGTCTTGACGAAGCCATATTTAAAGTCGAGTGGTATGGTACATATAATGAGGGTTCGGGCGCTTCGATTTCCGTAACAGCGGTAGATCACACAATCGACAAATCTGCTTTAGTGGGGATCAATGCTAATGACGTTCGATTTGAAGTCATTTCTTCAGAGCTTTACACATCTGACGGCAACGCTTATTCTGGGGATACAAACGTGTACTATAACAACCATCTACCTTGGCCTCATGCTGTTATAGCAACGGGACAGTCGCCCGACGCTCCTCATCAAACCCTTTATATACATGATTATGGCTCAAACGTGAGAGATGTATCATCCACTGCTACCGAGAATATTGGCAACAGAGAGCATAGTCTCGCGCGCCGCACACGCAATGGTCGCTCAAGCTAACCAGCAGCCCAGAGCGGTTCATCATTTGCTTGGGAGAGAACTGTCAAAGTCGCTCCGTTCCGAACACAATCTCTACTCGTAACAACGTCGCCAATTACATGGCCGCATGACCACCACCTTATGCGTTTATTCACCGACATGTAAAAGTAGCACTTTAAGTAAAGCTTTTTAAGTTTTAGAATTAGTGAAAAGAGCAATTACCGGACAGTGAGGAATTCATGACACTAACACTGACACTTTTACCCAAAATACTCTTTGTGCTGGCTCTTGCGTCTTGCTCCTTAACCATTGGCGTGGACAACAAGACACTTGCTAACAACGAGGCACCAAAAAACTCGAGTGTTGAGCAAAAAGATGTGCTTACGACACCCCTTAGACTCGCATTTATATCTGGACACGTTAGCGCGGGCATCGCGTTATATCATGCCGGCGAGTTGAAGATGGCCGCCTCACACCTAATGCACCCGGTTTCCGAAACTCCTGCTGATGAACGAATCGGACTAAATGATATAGGCTTTAATCTAGAAATTTTTGAACGTGTATCAGCGGCACTCGAAACGCAGGAATCTGCAGCAATTCTATTACCCCTATTAGAGGAAGCCGAGATGCATCTGGACAGAATGAGAGAAAAAGCCGGTGGTGATCCAATTAAAATCATCAGGTTTCTTCTGAAAACTTCGGTCGAAGAATACTCAGTTGGTGTTAGAGACGGAAAGCTCACCGATGTTGGCGAATACCAAGACGCATTCGGATTCGTGTTAGTTGCAGCAGAGCATGCGCGTCGCTTGCCAAAAACATCAAGGGAACGACTGGTCGCGGAAATTTTAAGTCTGCAGGACTATTGGTTAAAGGGGCCTCTGCCTGTAGAGATGCCTACTCCCGCCGAAGATGTAGCGTTAACAGTGAACTTGATTCTGTCGAAACTCTGAGGCTTGACGAACTTAACTCTGCCCAGACGGACGATCATGCTATTTATCGATGATTATGAAATCATCCAAAATGCTCGCAACGTCCGTGTTGTGGGCCGAGGCATTATCATCATCGGAAGCAGCTATACTTTCAGCGCGCATCATCAAGCTCATTAATAAACTACGACCCTCAAGTCTTTGTATCGAA
>PCDB01000016.1 GCA_002591625.1 Porticoccaceae bacterium | reverse complement strand
CTTGGATAAACAACCGAGTTTTCCAAGCAATTGACTGTGATAACAGCAATAACATTATATTTAAGTTGTTATTAAATTGACATATAAAAGTAAAAAAGTAAATCACACAACTTAGTAAACTGTTGTCTGAAAGACTTTTCAGGGAGGCTCTCAAAAAAATCAATACTTAGCACCGTTTTGATTCAAGACAGCGACATGCAGGCTGCAGAAACTACAGAAAATCCAAACGACTTGGTCAAGCAAGCGGTCAACAGCGTGAATTAAGTCACAGACAAGATTTACTTGGCATTACACCCTGGAGAACTAAGCTCAGCTTTTTTTCCAACATATAATTCCAGATAGGATATAATAGCAGTGCTTGACACGAGCAGGCCTAATCAAAACTGAGTCCGGTTGAAAAGTCTTAACGATGTCGAACGATCCAGTCAACGTCTTGTGCATGAAATGGGGAACAAAATACTCCCCTGAATATGTCAACACCCTCCATGCAATGGTCGATAGAAATCTATCGAGACCCTTTAGATTCGTATGTCTGACCGACGACCCAGATGGTCTGAATAACATCATAGAAACGTTCCCGATACCGCAGCTCTCGATCAACTTAAAAGGCCCTGAGCGGGGTTGGAATAAACTTGCCGTATTTTCAAAACCACTTTATGATCTTTCGGGAAAGGTCTTATGTTTAGACCTCGACCTTATTGTGACCGGCCCTTTGGACGAGCTGTTTGATCACCCTGGCGACGTCTTGATCATCAAGGACTGGCTCAAGAGGGATGGCACGGGAAATTCATCCGTCTACCGCTTTGAAGTCGGGTCACATGTCGATATCTTAGACCGATTTCAAAACTCTTTCGACAGGACGAAGCAAATACATAGGAATGAACAGGAATTTCTATCCGCAGCGCTGTTAGAGAAAAAAGCTTTATCGTATTGGCCCGACAGTTGGTGCAGGAGTTTCAAGCGACACTGTATAAAATCGTTCTCTTTTATAGTATCTAGGGAGACTCTATTACCTGACGACGCGAGAATAATTGTTTTCCATGGCAAGCCTGATCCCCACGAGGCAATGGCAGGAAAAAGTGGCAAATGGTATCGACATTTTAAGCCGGCAACCTGGATCAGGGATTACTGGCGCTGAGTTCCACCTAAACGGTTCATTGCTTTCCGTTAACAAACCGACCATGCTTTACATAAACAAAGGGACCCTCCTGGTGGTAACTATCGTCATGAGCCACGCGCCTCTCAATCTCATCAAGCATTACGCGCGTTATGTGCGGCAATTCAAGTTTGCGAGCACGGCCAAGCGTAACCCAATGAATCTCTAGCAACTCCCCCGAAGCCTCAGTTGACACATCATATAAACTTTTTTGATCAACATATGCCATAAAAAAACGTGCATCAAATCGACGATTCCTATACGGAGGCGTTATAGCACGGGCCACATAGTAAAGCTTTTCTAAGTGAGGAGTCATTCCGTGGCGTAAGAATTTTGTCCAAGAATCAGATCGGCTTTTAATCACTGTTGAGCCCGACTTTCCGAGTATCATTCCAGTTTCCTCGAAGGTTTCTCGAATCGCGGCCAATGCGAGTGCACGTGCTTTCGTCTCAGAGCAACCTTTCATGAGTCGTCTTAATACAGCGGGATGAAGTTGATTTGGCACCCTCAAACGGCCATCGGCGATCTCGACCTTTCCGCCGGGAAATACAAATTTGTTTGGCATAAAGACGTGATTTTGAGACCTCTTCCCCATGAGAATCCGCGGAATCTTTCCGTCAGTTCGCACAAGAATAAGTGTTGCAGAGTCCCTAGGCCGAGCAGCTCTGCCAGTGACACGTTGCTCACTCCGAGAGATGTAATCACTGTCGATTAAAGGATCCGCTTGCAACTTATTCATCTCCAATGCTGATGGATCTTTGGAAAAAGCGGGCCCCCTTCAACAACCTAGGATGCCACTTGCTGCTACAACCACAATAAAAGTCTTGGTCTGATTCCTGACCATAGCAGAAAAAACACATTGAAATAAGTACTTAATATGGCAGTGCAACTCAAGATCAAATATTCCAAATGTGCTAACAGGTTGGATATAATCAAACGAATACGCAGAGGTCGGCCACCATGAGGATTCTATTTTCCCTCCTACTATTAAGTGCAGCGATAGTGGTAATTGTGGGGCAAAAAGAAAAAATTCTCACCTCAATCATGTTGAGGGGGGCAGAGATTCAAATGGGCAGAAACCAAATCGACGATCTGGAAGATGGCTTGCATGTATCGCTCTGCGGAGCGGGGGGACCAATGCCCGCCCCCAAAGCTTCTGGGCCCTGCGTGGTCATAATTGCTGGCGCAAAACAATTTGTGATAGATGCTGGCACAAACGGGGCTCGGAATCTAGTTAGAATGGGGTATCCTGTGGGCAAAATTGATGCAGTGTTTCTTACCCATTTTCACTCCGATCACATCGACGGTCTAGGGGAAATGGCAACTCTCAGGTGGGTTAGCGCTGCAAACTCAAGCCCACTGCCAGTGTTTGGGCCTGAGGGAGTAGAGGCTGTCGTGTCCGGTTTCAATGAAGCATACGCAGCGAGCGCCGGACACCGGAATGAACACCACGGAGACGGAGTTGCCCCATTGAGTGGGCGAGGGATGATCGCCAAACCATTTCGAACACCTCCCATTGGAGAAGCTGTCGAAGTGTTTCGAGACGACAATACGCTCCTAGAGGCCATCAGGGTAGATCATGGCGTCGTATCTCCTGCGGTTGGCTATCGGATCAGATACAAGGATCGCTCTGCACTCATCACTGGCGACTCCAACAAGTCGACTAATATCATTCATTTCGCGGACGGCATCGATCTGCTGATCCACGACGCCGTAGCCCCGAATCTGGTTAACCTAATGAATAAAGCCGCCCAAAAGCTCGGCAACCGCGGGATGTCCAAGATTACCGTTGATATCCTAGATTACCATTCAAGTCCGGTGGGGGCCGCTGAGACAGCGAGAGAAGCGGGCGTCGGCCACTTACTCCTCTATCACATCGTGCCCCCTCTGATACTCCCAGGCCAAAGCTCAATTTTTATGGACGGCGCCGAAACCATTTTTCCAGAAATCACAGTCGGTCAAGACGGTACCTCCTTTTCAATGCCGTCTGGAACAAAAGAAATTAATCTGATTCGAGATGAGCTCTAGGATTAATCACCACCGCTGCATCCTCAAAGCAGTCGATGCTGTCAGAGGAGAAGTAACGCTAACGAAAAATCCACAACTAACCTCACGTTTCTTGCTGGAGAGGAGGATTTCCTGCATCTAAAAGATCAGTAATTTGATCAAAAACTTCGTTATTTACAAGTGCTTCCAACGCTGGATCTTGTCGGATCTCCTCCACATAACTATCTGATCTATTCAGAGCTTCCGCCAGATATCGCACAGCCTCATCAAATTGCTCCATTACGGTAAATGCACAGGCCAACTGGTAGAATGCATGACTATTATCGGGATCAATCTTCAAAGCTTGTTGACAAAGATTCACAGCCCACTGTGGCTCACCCAATTCAAGAACGGCGTCAGCTTTGTATGTCAATGCCTCGCAGTCATCACTTCGAAGTTTCAAGAGTTCATCGTAAACTGCAATCTTATTGGCCGGCGAGGAATCTTGCTGGGCTCTCAGCCATAAAGACTGAATCTCCTGAGTCATCTCGATTTCTTCGCGATTCTTTTCAATTTGACTACGCTTTTCTCTAAGCTCATCTTCGATGCTTATTAATCTCTGCTCGTACTCCTGAACCACTTTCGAGATTTCTGCGTCAGCAAAGTTTCTTGCACCCTCTTTTATTTCTCGCAAAGATGACCAACCGACTAACACCATCACGGAAGTCGCAGCAGCAATGAGATAAAAGAAATACGTAATAGTACTGGTAGCATACTCCACACCCCTGTCAACAGAGGCAATTTCTCTGTCAACTATCTGCTGGATTATCTCCTGTTTACTTCTTGCCTGATCAATTCGAAGTTGTTTTAGTTCATCCAGAACATACCTCTCGATAAAGGGCTGAAATAATGGTTTTTGCAACGTGTCAAGTGCCGCATCAATAGGCTTATCTGACATCTCTGCCCGCACCCCTGAGGATGTAATAATCAGAATAAAAATGTGACTTAATAGTGTTATGAAAAGACGTCCCATTACAACCCCTCCATGCCAGTGTGATCATCAGGGGGCGCATCATATTGAGACGAATCCCTCTAAGCAAGCATTATTTTAGGTAATCCCATCAGGGGCTTTGGCACCGGAGAAACTGGCTAAAAAGGTCACTCCAGCAGAGTCCACAATAGTCAGAGTTGATTCTGGTTCGCCCAGGTACCATGAAACCCAAGCGGAACACGTTGAGGCAATAGAACTTCAGCAAGCGGTTTGCTGCCAACATCTCTGGCATCCAGTATTAGCACACTAGAGCGATTTGTTTCGGCATTAGTGACGAAAGACACCACATATCCATCATCCTCTTCGCTCGACCCCAGTCTTGGAGCAAATGCTGGTTCGGAGCCATAGATATTTCTCCCGAAGCTGTGACGAACATAGCTCCCATCGCTCAGATCATATTTCAATATTCCATCAAAGAGCTGAGTTTCGGTATTAGGAATAGCACCATGATACGAGTAGCGGGATTTTTTTCCGGAAAATTCGAGATTCACAACTGGAAACTCACTGATAGCATCGTCAATCTGTTCTTCCTTGGCCGCACCGGTTCTCATGTTCATAGTCCACTTGGTGACTACCGCTCGGAGAGCCAATACATTCACCATAGGAGCATATGGACCATACTTGACTGGCATGTCTAGACCATTCTCAATCATCTTACAGCAGTATAAAACAACGTTATCTCCCTCTTCCCACGCGTTGATAACATGGTAGATATAGCAGCCCGGAAATTCGAACCATTTAATTTGGTTACCATCCGCATACCTCGGCAACACACCAAAGCGAGTCGGCAATTTCCTATCCTCATGTATAGCCCAAACTTTTTTCCGCAAACCCTGATCAGTAAACACAATGGGCAAGTCCATCAAAATCGCATAACGCTCTGTGATGGCCATATCGTGCGGCAATCTTGGGCCAGGCAACTCGATCTGAGTAAAATGTTGCAACTGATTATGTTTATCGACCACTCCAAAGCTATACCATGGCTCATAAAGCGCATAATCAAAAAACAAGAATTCCCCAGTGTTATTGTCTACCTTCGAGTGCGCAGAAACATTTTTTGGCAAAGTACCTTGAAAATCCTCTTCACCAATCGTTTCCAGCGTTCGGGCATTTAATCGAACGGGTTTTCCACTTATGTACCACAAAGCCATCAACTCGCCGGCATGCATTACCACGTCAGTGTTAGCAGTGTTCTTATAAACAGTTGAACTGTCATCGGAGACCGCTTGATTAAAGATTCCCGACCTTTCTAGAGCGTTTTGTTCATCGGCAAGGAAATCCATGGAGCGGATATAACGATTTCGGTACCGCGCTTTGCCATCCTCGAAATAAATGGCATGCACCATTCCGTCGCCGTCAAACCAATGATGCATCCCTGATGGTGCCTTTAAAGGATTCGGACCATTTCGATAGTAGGCGCCGGCGAGGTCCTTGGGTATTTCGCCTTTAACCCGAAGTTCATTTGCAGATACTTCTTCACAAACCGGGGCATAAGGTCCATGAAGGTATGGGTTTAATGAGTTTAGATGAGAGTTNTTNGCTGCCATTGGCTTCAATCCTTTTTAATNTATCATGTTGCTTAGCAAGCTAATNTATATTCATAGTGTAATTGAGAAATGATTGTAGCTAAAGACTCNCTTGTTTTTACCGCCCCAACNCCGTGTCCCGCTGACCAGACATCTTTCCAAGCCTTAATCTGATTNTGTGAGTCGGAGAGGTTTATTCCTTTGTCGCTATCAATNTTTTGAGGGTCAAGNCCCATTTTTTCTAGCGACTGACGAAGATAATACGCTTNGGCACCTGTGACCTTATCCGTGAGAATGAGATCTTCATAGCAAGCCTCAATCACCATCCGTTTGTATTCCTCACTGGCAATGCTNTCAACAGCAGCAATAAATCNTGTCCCCATATAACAAAGATCAGCCCCNGCAACTACTGCAGCGCGCACGGCAGCTCCAGTCCCGATACCGCCCGCCAATATAATTAATCCGTCAAAGAATTCACGCACTTCGCTAACGAAAGATAGACCAGCAATATGCCCAGTATGACCGCCAGCGCCAGCCGCAATCAATGCCAGCCCATCCACTCCTTTTTTTACCGCTTTTCGAGCATACTCCAATGAATTAACGTCCGCTATCACGCTCCCACCATAGCTATGCACAATATCAATGGCGGCATCAGGTCCTCCAAGAGCTGTTATAACAATCTTAGGTTTATGATTCTTTATCAAATCCAGCTCATCTTCGAGTCTGTCATAACTTCGATGCGTGGTAATGTTGACTGCGTAAGGTGCCGAGGAAGATGCCTCTCTCAGCTCAGCACTAATCTCATCGAGCCAGGCATCAAGTGTAGGAATGTCCCGAGCATTCGGAAAAGGGAATGAACCTACCACTCCTGAAAGACAGCTAGCGACGACTAGTTCAGGCCCGGACACGAGGAACATGGGTGCAACAACCACCGGCAAACGCAAGTCCCTAAAAAGTCTAGACTTCATAGCCACCACAGCGACCAAGCTCCCAAATTTCAATACTAATCATTGCATGCTATTTTATCAATGGATACCATAGGTTTTGGAGGTAATTCAATGGTTGACAGGATATATATTCTCGGTGGGGCACAAACAGATTTTGCTCAAAATTTAAGTCGTTCAAATAACAATCTTTTTGACCTTTTTCGGGGTTCAGTGAAAGATGGGCTGGATGATGCCAAGATTGAAGCAAAAGACATTGATGTCGGTCATGTAGGCAACTTTGTTGCTGAACTTTTTACCGGCCAAGGAATGATTGGAGGCTACTTCGGGCATGTTGATGAGGGGTTCTATGGCATGCCTAGTTCCCGCCATGAAGGCGCCTGTGCTTCAGGATCACTGGCAATCTTGGCTGCTATGGCGGACCTTGAAAGCGGGCGTTATGAAACGGCATGCGTTACCGGTCTCGAATTAATGCGCAATGTAAGTGGTGAAATTGCAGCACAACATCTAGGGGCTGCAGCTTGGGTAGGTCGTGAAGCAGAGGATGCTCGTTACTTATGGCCAGCAATGTTTTCAGACTTGTGCGACGTATATGAGGAACGTTTCGGATTGAATTATGCCCACTTAGCAGAAATTTCGAAAATTAACTTTGGTAATGCCAAAAACAATCCCAATGCGCAGACACGTAAGTGGCGATTTAACGATTCAAGCTTCACGCAAGATGACGCGCAAAATCCAGTCATTGAAGGGTGGATGCGAAAGCAGGACTGTGGGCAAGTGACCGATGGTGCCGCGACCGTAGTTTTAGCGACAGCTGACAGAGCGCAAGCTCATTGCAAAAAGCATGGCTTGTCTATTCAAGATCTAGCATATATCAGAGGCTGGGGACACACTACTGCACCCATGTTAATGGCCACAAAAATGGAAAGGAGTGAACCCAATGGCTATGTCTTCCCGCTCACACGAAAAGCCATAACCGATGCGTACCAAAGAGCTAATATAAGCGGGCCAGCCGATTTAGATGCTATTGAGACACACGATTGCTTCTCTATCACTGAATATATGGCCATAGAACACTTTGGAATTACCCGGCCAGGGGAAGCTTGGAAAGCTATTGAGGAAGAAAAAATTGGCATGTGCGGTGAGATACCAATAAACCCCTCAGGCGGATTAATTGGCCAGGGCCACCCCGTTGGAGCAACTGGAGTTAGGATGCTGCTTGACGGTGCAAGGCAAACGACGGAGTCTGCTGGGGACATGCAAGTGAATGGCGCTCGAAATGTTGCCACCTACAATGTGGGCGGTTCTGGCACAACCAATGTTTCTTTCATCATATCTACAGCATGAAATTTACCGAACCGTTTATTTTTGACGCACTTCGAACGCCAAGAGGATTTGGTCGTGCCCCGCGCAATGACAAACTTGGTGGAAGCCTAGCATCCTGCGCGCCTCACGAACTTGTGGTGGGACTAACGGAAGGGTTAGAAAAACGAAATCCCGGTTTGTTAGACAATGTCTCATCTTTAATCTTAGGATGCGTCGGACAAGTGGAAACTCAAGGTGGTCATCTTGCTTTGGTTTGTCGTTTAGCCTCAAATATCCCAAATCAAACCCCCGTAAAGACCTTGAATAATTACTGTGTTTCTGGATTGACCGCAGTCAATGACGCCGCCACCGCAGTCCAAGCGGGTAAAGAAGGACTCCTAATAGCCGGTGGTGTCGAGAGTCTCTCGTCAGTGCAGTTTCTGGGAGACAGGGCCAGTTACTACACAGACCCAAAACTGCGAGCAGCACTAGATTGGGCTCCACCCATTATGGGCGCAGAATTGATAGCTACCATTGAAGGGTATTCAAAACAAGATCTTGATGAAGTTACACTTGAATCACACAGAAAAGCCGAACTAGGCTGGAAAAACGGTTTTTATCAGAATAACGTTATGCCAGTCATAGACAATTTTGGAAAAGTTCTGCTGGATCGTGATGAGCTTATAAGAGGGAACTTGACAGCAGAAAAACTTAGAGATATGCCTCCAGCCTTTTCTGAGCAAGGTAAAGCAGGGTTTGATAAGATTATGCTGTCTCATCACCCTGAACTTGGTGCGATACAGCACGTCCATTCAATTGCAAATTGTCCAGGAATGGCGGATGGGGCTGCCCTAACTGTCATAGGGACAAAAGCTGCTGGCGCTGCAATTGGACTTAATCCAAAAGCCAGAATCATAGCGGCCGTAGAGACAGCGGGGGATCCGATCCTTCAATTAGATGCAGGGTTGGATGCAATAGAACTTCTTCAAAGACAAACAGGTTTTGTTATTCATGATTTCGATAGAATTGAGTTCATGGAAGCATTTGCAGCCCCGTTGGTGAAGTTTTTTCGCACTTATAATCCGGATGCCAGCAAAGTTAACACCAATGGCGGGCACATAGCGATGGGACATCCGATGGGTGCCACTGGCGCCATTCTGCTCACCACATTGGTTCATGAATTGGAACGCAGTGACAACACAATCGGTTTGGTTGTAGCCCAAGCTGCTGGCGGTATCGGATCAGCGATGATTATTGAAAGGCTTTAAACTCATGTTCTACCAAAAACACAAATCCGTGCTCGACGATGCAATCATGGCTTGCGAAAAACGCCACTACTGGAGCCCTTTTACAGAGTCTCCTAGTCGACATTTGCATCCAGAAGGGGCTCACGAAGCGGGAAAAATGGCTTTCGAGCGTCAACTTAACACAAGCTTTGAGCTTAATCAGCCTGGTGAGATAGGCAGAACTGGCTTTGAGGTATCCCCTTACACTCAACAACCGCTAGGCGTTGATTACCCAAAATCCGATACAGAACAAATCGTCATGGCTTCAAAGAAGGCAGGGCAAAGCTGGCGAAAAATCTGCGCCGAAGAACGCGCAGGAATATGCCTTGAGATGGCTTTCGCTCTTGAAAAGCAATGCTTTGAAAATGCTTATGCCACTATGCATACGGCCGGCCAAGCGTTCCTAATGGCCTATTCAGGTAGCGGTCCAAATGCCTTAGATCGGGGAGTTGAAGCAATCGCATATGCGCTAAAGGCCATGAGAGATGTCCCTAATTCAGCACGTTGGACGAAGCCATTTGGTAAAGCAGGGCCCGTTTCGCTCTCAAAGTCTTATCGGCTAATACCGCGCGGCATAGCTGCNGTGATTTGTTGTGCAACGTTCCCGATGTGGAATGCCTACCCAGCAATTTTTGCNAACCTAGCTACNGGGAATTCCGCAATTNTAAAGCCTCATCCCAATGGAATACTCCCGGTAGCGATCGCCATCAGAACAATGAGAAAAGTTCTCAGTGACAATGGCTTCGATCCCGATGTCCTTATTNTGAGCGCGGATACNCNGGAGCACCCGGTAACTATCGAGTTGTTACAACACCCCGAAATCCNAATCATTGACTATACAGGGAGTCAACGTTTCGGAATTTGGATTGAGGAAAACTGTTCGCAAAAACTCGTTTACACAGAAACTGCGGGTTGCAATGGGGTCNTTATCGAATCCACTGAAAATATCGATGGCTTAATNAATGCCTTAGCCAATGGGCTCTGCGGGTTTTCCGCCCAGATGTGCACAAGTCCTCAAAATATTCATATACCCGAGCATGGTTTCGAAACGAATGTGGGTAAAATTTCTTTTGACGGTTTCAAAGATTTGCTGGTAGCCGCAATTAACGAGCGAGTAGCCGACCCAAAACGNGCTGCCGGATTATGTGGTGCTATTCAAGCAGATGAATCACTGACCATTCTGGATCAATTGCGTAACGAAGATAAAGCTTCTGTCGCATTGGACAGTTTTCCTTATNACCATCCAGAGTTCCCTTTTGCTCGAACCGCATCTCCCTTGGTGTTGACCGTTAAACCGGAGCTTAGGNAACTTTACAATAAAGAACACTTTGCCCCTGTTTCTTTCCTTATTAGAGAGAAGAGTCCTGAGTCGGCACTTGCCAACGCAACTTCATTGGTCGGGGAGTCTGGCGCAATATCGTCATATCTCTACAGCTCAAATAAGGCCTACACGGAGAAAGCCAAAGATGCGTTTGCGGACGCTGGCGCATCGCTATGGTGCAACATGACCACACCCATGCCAATGAATTTTGCAGCAGCATATAGCGATTATCACGTAACCGGTCTTAACTCGTCAGGAAACGCATGTCTCGCTGACTTAGCTTTTGTTGCGGATAGATTCAGAATTGTCCAATTTCGGGAGCCGCTACTATCATAACTGCTGACGACATCATAGGAGCATGGGAACTTAGAGAGTGGCGAATCGAATATGAAGACGGCAAGATCAGACACCCTTTCGGCACAAACGCATGTGGCCAAATTCTATACACCCATGATCACCGAATGTCGGCGGTCATTATGCGCAAAACAAGAACCCGATTTGAGCAAGAAAGTGTCCGCAGACTGACCACAGATCAGAAAGCTTATGCATTTGATGGCTATTTTCATTATTCGGGCAAATGGCTTATCGAGAAGAATCAGGACCTAGTTCATTCAGTTGAATTCTCGCTCAATCCAGACTTTATCGGCACCAAGCAAAGACGTCACGCAGCACTGTCTGGCAGTAGCAGTTTAGTACTCTCCGCGCAAGAAAAAGACAATGTTGGTGTGATTCGTCACCACTTTCTTGAATGGCAAAGATAGGAGTTAATAGCCATGGGATTCAATGAAGTCAAAATGTTCATTCTAGCTTTATTTACAGGGTCCTCTCCAGATATTGCAGCCAAGTGCGAAACCCTCGCAGCGCTTGATCTTTCTCCGAAAATTCAAATTACATCTAGTAAAACCGTGTCAGAAAAGAGCGATTTACCCGCGTTTTGTCAAATACAAGGGACTATCAAACCTCACATAGGTTTCGAGGCAAGGTTCCCTATCGGTGAGTGGAATGGGAAATACTTCCAAGCAGGTTGCGGTGGTTACTGCGGACAGATTTTACCTGACCGAGAAACGCACTCCAATTCAATCAATCATGCGCTGCGGCGAGGCTATGCGGCCATCACAACCGATGGCGGTCATCAGTCAGATAATATAGGTGATGCAAGCTGGGCTACGAATCCAGAGGTGGAGAAAATCTATGCAGGCGAAGTCATCCCGCACACACACGCCGCTGCATTTCAATTAATTAATGAAATATACGGCAGAAAGCCTTCCTATTCCTATTTCTCAGGCTGTTCTAACGGGGGCCGGCTGGCAGCAAAGGCTGCTCAGGAGTATCCCGACCTCTTCAATGGAATTATCTCCGGGTGTCCAGTGTTAAATCTATCCGGTAACGGTGGCATCCTTGCATCTTGGGTTCTTCGGGCAAATAGTGATGCGTCTGGCAACCCAATCCTTGACGACCAGTTTAAAGACAAATTACCAATGCTTGAACAAAATGCAATTGCGCAATGCGATGCATTGGATGGCACCACCGATGGCGCAATTCAGTCGCCAGAAAAGTGCTACGTTACCCTTGATGAAATACCAGCTTGCGGCCAGAAAAAAACAAAGTCTTGCCTGACAGAGGAAGAGAAAACTGTGATCCGGAAGCTTTATGATGGCCCAATAAATTCCGTCGGGGAAAAACTTTTCTATGGAATCCCTCCCGGCAGTGAACGCTATTGGGCTGTCTGGCATCTAGGTAACAAAAAAAATCCATCTATCGGAACTCGCCTCGCTGAGGGGTACCTTCCCTTCCTAGGATTTCCGGATGATCCCGCCAATTACAGTGCTATCGAATTTGATCTGGACAATGATCTTTTAAAACTCGAAACTCAGGGCCGGCTTCTAAACGCAATGAACCCCGACCTCGGTGCTTTTTCCGAAGCGGGAGGGAAAATGATAATGTGGCATGGACAGGCAGATCCTCTGGTATTGCCCAACCAAAGCATCGACTATTATAACGATGTAGTCAAAAAATTCGGCAAACAATCCACTGAAAACTTTTTCCGTCTGTTTCTAGTGCCATCAATGGGCCACTGCTGGGAACTTCCAGCTGCTCTGCCAGATCGCATGAACATGTTGCAAGTAATGGAGGATTGGGTTGAGAACGGCATTGAGCCTACCAAAATTGCTGTGCACAGTAGTGTCGATGAAGACGATAACTCTCTGAACGCAAAAGAGGGGCAGCTGCACCCCTACCCTTCACTTGCTACTTATTCTCCCTAGTTCGATCTGAGTTAGCCGACTCACACAAGAAAGGGCAAACCAGCCAACCTGATCTGTCCCCCTCGCTTACACCTTTTAATCAGAAATTATAATCAAGCTTCAGTGTTATGTTCCTCGGGCGCTGATAAAAGGAATAGTAAGCTATTCCGTCCAAAGCACCCCCCGAGGCAAGCCTTACGAAAGTCCTGCCCAGTGGCAACCCGACACCCGCCACTTTGACGCGTTCATCCGTCAAGTTATCACCTATCAAAGATACACGCCAAGCGCCGCTGGCACTTGAAAGACCTATATGCGCACCGAGTTTGGTGAAACCACTTTCAGTATGAAGGCTATCATGCGCTGTAGAAAGAAGATAATCAGACGAGTGATTAGCGTTTAAGTTTACATCTAACATTAATCCAGACGATATAGCTGTTTCATAATTTATTCCAAAATTTGCGGTCGTATCAGGAAGATAGGGGCTCGTATAACCACTTCTATCACAATACCCATTTACCGGCGTTTCACTATAACCACAGGTTCCGGTTTTATAATCAGTATATTTAAAGTCAATCGAGGCAGCACTCGCATAAAGCTCGAGCCCCTCTGCTAGTAAGAACCGCCCATCCAATTCGACTCCCTCTAATTCAGAGGCAGACACATTGCCTACAAAAAAGCTTAACACGCCATCGAACACGGAAGTCTGCTGATTTTCATACTCAGTCTTGAATAAAGTTAGGTTGAATTCAGCTCTGTCGGAAGCATACTTAAGCCCCAACTCAATATTTTCAGCGTCTTCATTTTGAAACTCGAAAGTTCCCGCTGGCGCGCCGGTAACTGTTGCTGTTCCAGGTGCCGAGTTGCTACGAATATCAAAACCTCCAGCCTTTGATCCCTCGGTGTAGGAGACATGGAATGCAAGTTCATCACTCATTTGGTACTGCAAGCGAACCAGTGGGTCAAACGAACTCTCCTCGCGAGAGTCCGAAATATCATGAGGATAAACGTTTAAGACCGCTGCCCATAGCCCCAAGATTGGCGGGCTAGCTAAGTTGCCATCCGAGCCAAAAACTGACAGTGCACGCCTAGCATCTTTTTCCTCCTTTGAATAACGCGCTCCGACGGTCAGATTCAGTTGATCGGTAATGTCATAATCTCCTTGCGCAAAAACTGACCAGCGATCGGAACTCTGTTCATACTGTCTTGCCCACCGAGTCCCATTTACCAACGAGACCGGCGGCCCAGCGAGTACAAAGAAGCTCCCTAGCGGAACACCATCAGTTACGTGGATATCCTCCGTCTGGAAGAAAAGTCCTCCGATGTAATCAAATCGCTCGCCGCCGGGTGACGCAATGCGAAACTCTTGAGAAAACTGCTCAAAGTCCTCAGTTTGGTTGGTGCCATCCAGAATGAGGTTTCTAGTATAGTCTACGTCCAAGACCTCGGTGCTATCATATTCTACGTAAGCTGATACAGAAGTTACTGAGTGACCGTTCCAGTCATTCTCGGCCGTCAAGACAAACGTTTGCATCTTGTTGTTAGAAAACACATCACCACTTGCACGCACCCAGTTCTCTTCAAGCTCAACTCCGATGGGTCCCGCAAAAACCAAACCGAACTGCCCCTGCGGATTTAAGTTCTCCATTGAGTAACCAAGGCTGTCGAAGTCTGCCGTCTCAGCTTTGAAATTTATTTGGAGGTCCTCACCATCGTCCCATGCGAGTTGGGCGCGCACATAACTCTCCTCCCTTTGAGGTTCCAAGCGCTGCAGCTGAGTGTTGTTTACCCAGCCATCCATATCTCGATAGGAGACGGTTAGTCGTCCTCTTAATGAATCTGACAAAGGTCCCGAAACAACCCCCAGCACTTGCGATTCCTCATGTTTAGATTCATAAGATACAGAAATTTTGCCTTCAAACTCATCAGTTGGCTTGGCAGATATAACACTGATAGCACCTGCTATGGCGTTTTTTCCAAAGATAGTCGGTTGGGGGCCGCGAAGAACCTCAACGCGCTCGAGATCAACCAGTGGCGTCCTAACAAGCTGAGCTCTACCATATGGGACCCCATCGAAGTACATGGCAACAGACTGCTCGAAGCCCTTGTTGTTACCCGTAGTTACCCCCCGCACCTGAATTGTGGAATCGATAGCCCCCTCAAAAATATTGACATTTGGCATCGATTGGGAGAGAGTTGCCAAACTATCAATACTCCTGTTGTCCAGCGTTTCACCAGTTACCGCAGAAATAGAAATCGGAACCTCACTTAGAGACTCGGCACGTTTCTGCGCAGTCACGACAATTTCTTCCAACGACTGCGCTGAAAGAATANTCGCATAGTTCATTGCGACTCCGAACAAAGCAATTAGNATTTTAACTTTGACAGACATAATNTATCCCCCTCATGTGACTTAAACATTTCCCTCAAAACTATNNAGGCATATATTGCACTATTTAAGTGCTCTCGCACAACCTGGACTATAGCATATCTCGCTGAGTAAGCGCAGTTGACNACGCTACACACTAATTTTTCTTTGCAGTTCTTGTCGATCGATTTTATTCATTACGTTTCTAGGCAAGGCANTTATAATCTTTAGTCTTTCAGGCCACTTATATTTCGCAACTCCNAATGTACCTAAAAATTCACGCAGCTGATCAATTGAGAATGTTTGCCCCTCANGCAGAACAACAAAGGCACCTATCCTTTCTCCCAAAATAGGGTCAGGGTAGCTTGCAACGGCTGCCTCTANAATTGATGGGTGCCGACTCAAAATCTCATCTAGTTCTTCTGGCGAGATGTTGACTCCGCCACGAATAATCAGGGACTTTAGTCGGCCAACGAAACGATAATATTGATTCTCTTGTCCCACGATCTCGAAGAGGTCGCCCGAACGAAAATAACCATCGGAAGCAAAAGCCTCTTTATTATCTTCTGGTGAGTTATAGTAACCGTCAAATACCGTCGGACCTTTAAGCAGGCACTCGCCGATTTGACCTTGATGGACTATCTCCTCTCCTGAATTGATGTCTATAAGTTTAGTGCTAATCTGTCTTGCAACTCTATTATCCCATTTGAATTCGGAGCGTCCAAAACGAGGAAAAAAGGTGGCTCGATCTTCCGGCTCAGGTACATCAAAAGGATCTGACAACAAACTCATTCCTTCGTTCGAACCAAAAATATTTACCACTTCAATACCAAATTCCGACTTGAACCCGGCTATCATCGCCGGAGCCAGTGGTGCACTCCCAGAACCGACTATANTGAGATGCGACAAATCAAAGTTGCTATTGACATGATCCTTAGCATGAAGCAACTGAGCCAACACGGCTGGCGGAAAAACAGTGTATTGNACTTGCTCTTCTTGAATTTGTGAGAGCAATATTTCGGNATCAAATGGATGGTGGAGAATCATTTTNGCACCCAACTTCAGCCAGTAAAAGAGGAATCCACCAATTGNAGCCATATTGATAAATGGAAAAGGATTTAACATTATTGCTCNNTCACGCAATCTAATGGCATCCTCACTGGCAAGCGTAGAAGACAACCAATGATTATAACTGCGCGGNACTCCCTTAGAACGGCCTGTAGTGCCCGACGTCCAGCAGATGGTAAAAATGTCATTAGCATCTACTCTTANACCTTTTAGNTAGGATTTAAAATTTGTNTGATCGGCCGTTTCNTNTGAGATCCAGCTTCCCCCAGNTAGAATTAATNTCTTGCATTCTTTGCGAAAACATTCTGATTTCAGTNTGCCAAAACCCTCACCCCTGAATTCTTCNAAAGCTACGTAAGCATCAGGTTTAAGAATCTCATCAATATGTNCTAGTTCAAATTTATCATACTGCATCGNGACAGGACTTAAGATAACGCCCAATTTACTNGCGGAAAAATAGGCGAGCACTATCTCCGCCACATTCGGCATTTGGACAACAACTTTATGNCCTTGCCTTAATCCTAATTCATACAGTAAATGCGCCAACATATCAGAAAGCT
Source organism: Porticoccaceae bacterium (assembly GCA_002591625.1). GTDB lineage: Bacteria > Pseudomonadota > Gammaproteobacteria > Pseudomonadales > Porticoccaceae > TMED48. The sequence goes on along the minus strand of PCDB01000016.1, from coordinate 14,108 downwards.
TATCTATTGCTCGAAAAGATAGTCTTAGAGGGACNCCTCCAACCATGTAGGTTCTGTTAGGCGGGTCGATAAGCGCCTCCTGATCAGGATTTTCCTCTAAGTTTTTTCGCAGTATNGANANTAAAGTGTCNCTACCCCACCAGCCACGTTNCTGATAACGTAAAATTTTGTCTTTTGGCGTTGTCTGCAAACTTTGCTCCATTTAAAAGCTAATTATTATNATTTATCGTGTTAANTGAATATAAAATCGGTTAAATTTTTTTCTACAAGACCGCTTATTAGTCCAAAAGCCCCTCCATTTGAGCCCAACGTCTTGAAAGTTNCATACCCTCCTCCAATGACATTTCTGGTCGCCAGCCCAATAGGTTCTCGGCTTTAGAGATGCTAAACCAGNTCTTGGTACTCAACTGCATAATGGTGGCTCNCGATGCTTCATTAATACCANCCGACAACTTCGCTATCTTGGTGGCTGCCGATGCACCNAGCAAAGCCAAAGGGGTCGGAATTGANAAAGGACCGCGTTTATCCATCCACTTAAAATGGTGGCTNAAAAATTCTTTGGTTAANATATAACCCGGACAGGACAGGTTAAAGATTTCACCNGCTGCAGCGTCNTGTTCAACTGCTAGTGCGATACCTGATACTAAATCATCGATATAAATGGGTCGAAAATATCCCCGTCCATAGCTTGGTAATATAAATTGGCGTTTTCTGATTGCTTCNATCGGAAGCACTACCCATGGTCGACTTCCNGGCCCATAAACGTCTCCTGGCCGAATGATGACTGTCTCCATTGANNTATTGGTAGCGCTAGAGAGAACCGCATGCTCTGCTGCGAGCTTGGTCAANACATAACTTCCGCCATCGCCATGAACTGGTTGTGTTTCGTCTAGCTCCCCGCNGGCCGAGTTTCCATAAACAACAATTGACGAAATATGAATAAATCGCCTAACACCNNAGTTCACAGAAGCATCAGCCAATCGTTTTGTTGCCAACACATTCGCTTTCCACATATCAGCGTCTGACGCCGCATTAGAAACCAATGCCGCCGCATGTATTAAAACGTCACATTCATCCAGAGCCGTCAAAAAACTCNCAGGCTCAGATATGTCCGCANAAATAATATTTGCGGCACCCCCAACCAAATCAACGCCAACCGGTGACATGCCATGNGNCTCAAAGTGACGNATCAGAGCACCGCCAATAAAACCATTTGCACCAGTAATTAGCACCTTAATTCGTTGTGACTTTGTCATGGTCAACGCCTTTTCAGATCATTCAAATGCTTTCATATTGGCCCTGTAGAAGCGCCCTAGGGCGGAAACCAAAGCGCCCTTTGGCAGCAGATTCGCTGCAACGGCAGCAATTCGATTTGAGATCCCAGGGATTACCATGTCNCTACCAGCAAAGCAGCTAGCTATGCCCTCTTCAGCGACCTGTCTGGGCGACTGCATCATAGTTACAGGAATCGCGAGCTTTGCTCCCTGCTCGGGATTATCCATCATCTTCGTGGCTGTGTATCCAGGACACAGAGTCGTAATTGTTACATTAGCTGCCTGAGCTTTCATCTCGTTATGAAGAGCACGACCGAATGACAACACGTAGGCCTTTGTTGCCGCATAAACATTTTGGTTGGGGATAGGCATTAGTCCCGCCAGGGAGGCGACATTGAGTATATGACCTGACTTTCTCTCAGCCATGTCGTTAGCAAAAAGATGCGTGAGGGCAGTGAGGTTNATCATGTTAACCATCATCATGCTTTCTTGTTTGGTCAGATCAATGTCTGTAAAAAAACCATTCTGCAACACACCTGCATTGTTAATTAGAAAATCGACCTGAAGCCCCATTTTTGAGATCGAATCNAATAAGTCACGAGCGGCTTGTGGTTTTGATAGGTCGTGACTTATAGAGTTGCATTTGATGCCAAACCTTTCTTGAAGTCGATTGGCAAGATCCTCCAATCTATTTTTTCGCCTNGCGACCAAGATTTGATTATAACCTCGTTCCGCGAGAACATTGCAAAATTCTGCACCTATCCCATCTGAGGCCCCGGTTACAAGAGCAGTTGGCATTATTTTTTTCCTCACGGACTATTCTTCAAAATCCACATAAATCGGTGACGACCAAGCTCTTTGACTGGCCATTTGAAGACAATCATCATTGGANTCCATCCGATAATCCCCAAAGCACATATCCGACTTTATGGCTTGACCATTTGAATCGAAGTCTACCCTCAAGTTCCCTCCGTTAATAGTAGGGACTGGTTGCTCGATCGCTCGCACATAGTAAACAGCATCTCGACCTTGATGCACGAACTCAGGATCAGTAAAGTTTACACTGCAGCCGTCAATCGAGGGAACACATTCAAATACCCGCCACTTGTCTTGGATAAGGGAAGGNACATCTTCGCCATCGAAATTTTGAGGAAGAATTTTCACTACTTCAATATANAGAATGTCATAACGGTCTTCCGATGGGTGATAACACTCTCCTAGAGACATTTTTTCAAGNTGCCGTNTNTCAAGTGCATTTACCACANATTCTGGGCAGCCAGGTAGCTGCTTAAAAGAACCCATAGCTTTTACGCGAAATGTCGGATTGGATTTGCTTGAGACTGCACTGCCCATCGGATGATTTACCTCTTGGCTCACCAGATCAAACCACAGTAAGATTCGGGCACCGCTTGTACCATAAACCTCTCTTCTTTTCATTGCGTCCCAAATTGAGTCTCTATCCCGCCCGGTCGAATGCACTGCGGCAAGGCCACCCACACTCAAAAATGATGTGGTNCGCTCAAATTCAGATGCAAANAGCTTTGCAGAACTCGGATCTATCTCANCCGCTGTCAAGGACTCCGCCGANTAACCACTGAGCTTTGCGCTACTCGAAAAAACTTTACCCCAAAAAGAGTCACGAACGCCAGTAGCATCAGTGCTGTTGAGTCGCTGGATTTGCTTGAAACCGTGGCCGGCCCGAGCAGAATGGGTATCAGTAGAGGCCACGAAGCCCCAACGATTTCGTAACGGATGTTCAGCATCCTCCTGACTTCTGATTGCTAATCCATACTGCACAGATTTTTTTGGGCGATAGTTAAAGGCAGGTAGAAATATATCTCGTGCCTGACCCGAGTCGATCCAATCCTCTGCAGTTGCACCCGGAACTGTCATATGACCATAAATGCCATCAACATTNACAAAGTTCTTGCGAGCACGGGCTGCTCGAGCATCACACTCCTCAGCTGAAAATTTTTCGCGTAAACAGCGATCACGAATTATTTCGCCAGCTNGCCAACAACTGGGTAAATAGTTGGCCTGAGGTTTCGGGCAGACCCAATCACCCTTATCGTTTTTAACACGCGANGCAAAGTCCCTAAACGGTTCAGAATTACCATGACCTGAATAAACTTCGATAAGGCTGACTCTATCTTCGTCGTGATCTTCTCGAGTAAGTTGATGTTCCCANCNTGAATTAGGTGGACTGTAAAAACCCCAAGCGGTCCCATGAGGCACCACTATATTATCGAATCCCCATTCATCAAGTTTGCCAAACAATTCGCCGGGGGTGGCAGCAGTTTCAAAACAATCTGANGGTAGATCTGGGCTCCGAACTGCCTGATCACAAGGAGGCACGGAGGCCATTTGCATAATCCAGTCGTTATATGAGGAATAGTAATCCCGGTGTCGAGGGTCCAATACGCCTAGCAAAGCTGGCTGGCGTGCCGAAGATGATCGGGCCGCTACGGTGGCAACNCCCACGCCTGCGGCAGCGATTGGACGTGCGGGGAGTAATTCAGGTTTGTCATCTTTAAATAAGACATTATGATGCCCAAAATGGGTTTCAGCAGTCCCGCCANCTTGAGTCCACTCCCACCCGATAAAGGCCACCAAGTCTGGGTTCAGCGGATCACCGGCCAGACGATTACATTGGCGAACGGACTCNATCGAATCCCGCCATTGACTTGGCACGAAGCTCTCCGCATGATCAGTTAAAAAGTAAAAATCAAGCTGGGAAATAAAACGCGCATAATCGCAAGCATAAGCAGGGGGATAAGCGCCACTCGCACCATGCATCATGGGCAGGCTATACATAAATGCGTCCGCTGAGTTCGTTGTGTGCACATGGGTATCCCCAAACAGAATCTGCTTATTNTGACGGNCACGACTGGCAGCTCTTCGGTCCAGCACTTCCTTGGGAAGATCGGCCTCACTCTCCTTTCCAACNTCGAGTGGCGTTTTTTCCCACATCTGGTTCGGGTCAGAAAAATACCCGGGGATGATTCTATAAAAGCCATCTGGCGCTGCGCCAGCAAGAAACAGAAAGATTGCTAGGAGAAATACACCCGCCACCCANGGTAATCTCGAAAANTTCATAGCCGCCTTGTATCTCNAATCCGTGCAAAGGAAGCGACATGATAATNCATTTACAGTCTATAGAACTACCGGTTCTAGACTGCGAATCACGAACCAGTAGACTCCAATGCCGCAGATTATTCCGGAGGACATGTCTATAGTTGCTCTCAGAGTTGACTCGTGACGACTCAACACAACATAAAAAACCCAAGATAAAAAGATGATCAGAAGCTGTCCCAGTTCGACACCCAAGTTGAAACCGAGCATAGGCACCCATAGCCGTTCGTTTGGCAACCCAATTCCTCCAAGCCCAGATGCAAACCCNAACCCGTGCACGAGACCAAAAACGAGGCATACTATCGCCTTGATTCTGACNCGATCCTCATTGTTAACATTNAGATGAAGGTAGTTCCACGAAAATATCATGAGGCCAAATAGGCTAACGGTGGACATAGCGACCTCATGAGTCGTAAAGCNTGCTATAAAAATCACGAGNCACAACAAAACTATCGAGCCATAAGCTATTTTNCTCATCACATCATGTCGGGCCCCCACACTCTCTGCAGACGCCAACGCGATAGTGAAACCAATTAAGGCTTCGATTCTTAAACTGCTCGGTACNAAGAAGCCCAAAGTGGCTATACAAATGCTCACACTGTGCCCGANAGTAAAGCCNGTGACCAACCAAATCAATCCCCTGANACTGGGCAGCATTAACAAAAGAGCTAGCAAAAACATGATATGGTCGGGACCGCTCAGGATGTGCTTAATACCGAGAATGATGAAGTTGAAAATGGTCCTCGCCGACGAATTGCTATNATGAATNCCTTGCAGATCAAACTGCTGCCTACGCGAGCTATCTGTGAATAGATGTTCCAGTGGAAGTGCATCTGTGACAAAAATACGTGCATAATGTGTATGACTTGGGATAATTTCAAAAAAACTNCCCACTTCGATTTCTAAAGCGGATGAATATAGGTTCAAAGGGCAGTTAAAAGTTGCTGACGCTTCTATTTGCCCAGAACTCAGAACCTTTATATTAGGCTCGAGGACTTCCTCGAGAGGGCAATCTCTAATTCCTTGCCTAACTTTTATGGTCTCCCGAAGATGTTTCTCCATTGATCTCTCAANATTTGGTTCATAAATNGACTGTAGTCTCGTTGCCTCTATTGACTTCACGCTAAAGAGCAAANAAAGATTTTTGTCNTCAAACGACCACGAAGAGAANGATTGGCTTCGATTATGCGCCTCTGAGGGTAGCGCNATCACCAGTGAAAATAGAAAAAGAATAGGGCTGACCCAAAGTGAAATCTTCATCGATTTGGTTCCAAATGGATGNCGGCCGTCTTCCGNAATTCAGANAGATAATCCTCAAATNTTGGCGANATATAGCCACTCCGGTCCTCCCCTGNCGTTNNATCGNNAACCGCTANCCCCCCGATCACAGANTGCAATAAAATCCGACGAGCATTCATATCGAGTCGCAACAAATCACGATCCATTGCATATTGAACCAATAATTCTTCTTCAATCAAACGTCTAAGGATCATCTCTCTATCCTCAATTGACGCTCTTGCTCTTCTATCCGTTTCAAATAATGAGATGGCTTGTTCGTAGTCAACATGACGGATTTCCGAACCATTTATTTTTGCAACCAGGCCCGCATCAATGGATCTGAAAAATGAAATTGTTTCGGTATTAATTAACCCAAGGAGCAGGCCAAAAGTTGATGTCATTAAAAGAAAAATNAACGAATTAAGGCTCTTTAGACTCGTCTTCCTAATCATTTGTGACTCGCCAAAGTAATATCGACGTCAATATCAGCTTCATCTGCGAGCGCATCAAGTGTTTTTCGTAACGCTAAATTTCTGCCGCGCCGCTTATATTCTTGCTTCACAGATTGCCTAACATCATCAAACGAAGGCAAAATCGTATCTTCAAATGCAGTGATTTGCATATAATAAATTCCTTCAGAACCTCTTACCGGGGGGGAGATTTCTCCTTCCTGAAGTTTTACCGCGGTACTTGCGATTTTGGCTCCTAGTTGTCGATGAATTATTGGCACCGTTTGAAGGCCTTGTGGAATGACAAAATTAAGTCGCAAAGTCTCTGCAACTTCACTTAAACCGAATCCCTTTCCTATCAATGATTGCGCGCGTTGGGCACTTGCTTCCTCAGTTAGAACTATAACATCAAGTGCAATCCTTTTTGGCTTCTCAAAGATNGATGAGTGCTCATGAAAGAAATCCCTTAGCGCTTCTTCAGATACCGGGATTGCCTCGAATTCACCGATAATGTCGCGAATGCCCGCTGATACCAAGCTCTTTCGAACCCCTATATCCCGACGAGGAATTTTCAAAAGCTCTCCCCTCTGGATGAGCAACTCCTCATCAATCAGCACCTGAACCAAGGAATTACGCTCGCGATCACTCATATCACCATAGCTTTGACCAAAGAGATGNNTTGAACCAATTTCCGCTTGAGCCACCGTAATTGGTTTCTGATTTACCATCGCCAAAAATTCCCGATCATTTACATNATTAAAAGTTAATTTTTGAAAAAAATCGGTGCCCAGTATCGATATCCAGAGTCCGATAAGCGTGAAAATAAGCCGTGTAATCATTAAGTTATCTATCGTTTTTCATTCATTTATGTCCATTTATTTTTCNAAAACATATCACGATCNTGAATCCAAAGTCATTTGTTCGATCAGGATGCTTAAATATTCGAGCCAAATAGCTGNNATCCCATTTTTACCGCAGCAACCAGTAAAACAATGGANAAAATCTTCTTTAACGCTTCTGATGAGGCTCTCTTGGCTGCCAATTCGCTTCCTAAAACACTGCCGACAAAAGCCGCCAAAACGAGCCAACTTGTTCCAACTGGAAAAGCGTGCCCACTGTGCATATAGCCCGCGAGACCCGAGACAGAGTTCAAAAGTATAAACCCAGCCGCAATCAATGTACTTTCTCTAGTACTGCACCAACCACAGATAATAAGGATCGGACTAAGAAACACACCACCACCAATCCCCGAAATGCCCGCAAGAAAGCCCAATCCTCCTCCAACAAGAAATACTATATTTGAAGAAGGTCGGGCGACTTTGGGTCTCTGTTCCGCNTCAGTCAGCAAACGGATCGCCGCCGCTATAAGCGTTGCAGCCACTAAGTACTTATATGTGACTCCATCGATATCAATGCCGCCCCCTACAAATGCCATCGGCGCAGACGCAATCACTAGCGGCCAGAAGATCTCATGCCTNGCCGAAACGAAGTTCCTTAGGCGAGTGAGGATCCAAAGAGTAACGGTAATATTCATTAAAAGGGCTGCGGGCCTCATCTCCGCAGCAGACAAGCCCCAGAGGAGCATTGCGCCGAGGTAACCTGAAGCACCACCGTGTCCGACGGACGAATATAAAATAGCCATTGAAGCAATCGCGGCGAGCAGGAGCCACGNGTAATGNGGTGCTAATGAAAAAGTTAGCAATGTAGTCAANAAATNTTNCCCNCCACCTCAATCTTTCACCCGACTGAACTTCAGTCATAGATCAAACCATAAAGTCTTATGAGGGATTATTTTCCGCTACTAATCTCGNCTGCCAAAGTTGTAAATATATGATTGACATTGACTGCACCGATCAACCACCAGTTACCGGCGGTAAAAATGCCACCTCACAACCATTTGTCAACTCCGAATCCCAGTCACCAATAGTCTTGTTAACAGCTATCAGCACATGAGGATCCCTAAGTTCCGCCGCAAGAATAGGGAAATCCTGCTGGAGAAGTTCAAGTATCTCACGAGGTGTTGCCGCGCTGATAGTATCAGGAACGCCCTTAGAAAAATCACTTAAACGACCAAAAAACAGCAGTTTAATCAATACTATACTCCCCGGAAGACCAATCTCCAGACTTCCCGCCAGTTTTATTTAACAACCTTGTCTCAAGAATTGTGATGCCCTTATCCAGACCCTTACACATATCATAAATTGTCAAGGCCGCTATCGAAACGGCTGATAACGCTTCCATCTCGACACCTGTTCTCGCACTTGTTTTACAGAGGCTTTTGATAACCAGAGCATCATCTATTAGTTCCATTTCAACAGAAATCTTTGTTAGCGGTAAAGCATGACAAAGTGGAATGAGATCGCTGCATTTTTTTGCTGCTTGTATCCCAGCGATCCGNGCAGCACCAAAAAGATCGCCTTTGGCAATNTCCTTACTCGATATCGCNGCGACGATTTTCGGTGAAAGTTGNACCACGGACTGAGCAGTGGCAACTCTACTGGTAACATCCTTCTCAGAAATATCCACCATATGGGCCTCTCCTGCGGCATTCAAATGGGTTAGCTGCGACATGATGTCTACCTTGATAATTATATCCCTTTGGAATATAACAAAATCTTATCCACTAATACATTTTCCGGCACATCTTGCTAAAAGGCATATACCCTCGCTCGCACCTGGGTGACCGTCTCCGAAAATAATTCAAGTTATATCNTGTTGCGTGTCAATGTCACGNAGNACACCCGCATCATTGACTGAAATCTGTTTAAGGTACNTNGCNTCAACCGTTCCCAACAANTGACGAGCACNGACATCAGCATCCAGNGCTCGCAACTCNGGATAAAANNANGAACCAAAAGCNACCGGATTACCCCATGATCCNCGGAATTTTGGAACACATATTAAGTCGGAAGANACGGNTCTAGACAGCTTGGAANAGGTNGAGGATGCTANCCATGGCATGTCCNCAAGNNCAATAACTGCTCCTTCCCANTCCTNNANNGATTNAACAGCTTGCGACAAAGTGGCTCCCATCCCGCGATTAGAGCGACTACAGAATATTATTTCCACGTCGGCAAACTGGAAATTTTGCGAGAAGAAAACATCATTGCTTGCAACGCAGATTTTTAATGGAAGGCCGGACCCTCTAATCTGATCAATCGTCGTTTGAATGACTGTTTTGCCATTTGACAGCTTCGCTAATCGTTTGTCTTCCCCAAAACGACGACTTCGTCCTGCTGCCAAAAGCAAGACTCCAACGCTCACAGCTTCGCTGACCAATTCATTACAGAATCCCACTAATACTTTGGCCATTACCCGAGTGTAAAGCAGCATGGCACTCAGCAATAATTGATAAAGCGATGCTCTCCGGCAAATCTCCCCCTAAATATAGCCCAGCCGGACCACTCAGTTTTACCGGCAGATCGCTTCTTCTCAACCCGGCACTTTTCATTACCTCTTCGAGACGATTGGTTGGGCCTAATAATCCAAGATATCTCAATGACATCTTCGAGATACTTTTCATCGCTTCAGCATCAATGCTTATATTGTGACTCATAATGATTACAGCATCGATTTCGTCTACAAAAGGTTGCTCGAGCAGAGCACTCGGCTTGCACCTAAGGATCCGATAGGCATCAGGAAAGAATTCACGCCGCGCATTGGCTGGGCGTGGATCACATACCAACACTCGCCATCCTAGCGTAACTGCGAGTGAGACAACCGGTTGCGCATCGACTCCCGCCCCTACTANTAAAAGGCAGGGTGGAGGGCTAGCAACCGTGATGCTCCATAACGATCCGCCTATAACCACTGCACGAGAATTCCCCTCTCGGATGACCGATTCGAATCCCTTAGGCACCTCTAGCGAAGGATCAATGACAATTGATTTTGTATCTTCCCCTTTATCGGGTATTAGTTGGCAGAAAATGGCCTTCCGCGAAGTTTCGAGGGCCTTGTGCAGTTCTATCAAGCCCAAAAACTTATTGCCTTCATTTATCTCTTGCAAAAACACATGGATGCAACCCCCACAGCCGATACCCATTCTGAATGCTAAATCATCTTCATCACTCCCATCGTACAAAAGTTTTCGTGCTTTCCCTAAGGCGAGCACTTTACGAGCATTGACTGCTATATCTGCCTCCAAACACCCACCGCTCAGAAGACCGAGCCTTGTCCCAGAGGCGCCAAAAAGCATCAAAGCTCCTGCTTTCCGATACACAGAGCCAGTGGTCGAGTACAGCGTTCCTAAAACCCAGCGATCTTGATTTCGCGCGGGCAGCCATGTATTTAGAAGGTCTAGTAATTGAANGCTAATTTAAATCATCTCCCAACATATAATTCACCTGATTCAGGTGTCAAAAACTACAAAAAAACAACATTTCAATTGAAGCTGCCGAAATTATCAGGTTTGAAGCATAAATTTGGTTTGAGATGCAAAATTTCCATGCGCTTCTTTTGCCCAATCCGAACCTGGAGATCACGCCTCTAAATTCAGTGGCAACCTACTCTGCATAACATGTGATTTCGAAAATAACGCATTGGCAACCGCTGCAGTAATAACCGGTGTGGCTGGTTCACCAACGCCGGTCGGAGCATTAGATGACGAAACGATATAGGTCTCAATTTCTGGCATGTCTTGCATCCTAAGCACCCTATGGGCATCAAAATTAGTCTCAACAACCCGGCCTTTGTCGATCGTAATGGCACTCATGAGAGCTGGNGAAAGACCATAGCCAATACCTCCCTCCATTTGAGCTCTGACGATATCAGGGTTTATTACTACTCCGCAGTCTACAGCGCATACCACCTTTTTCACACGATACTTGCCGGACCGAGTCCGCTCCAGATCAGCAACCTGCGCTACGTAGGTACCGAAAGACTTATGAACGGCAATGCCTTTCANACGTTTTCCGGAGTGATCAGCGCGCCAATCAGCTTTTTCAGCAACTAACTCAAGAACCCCAGCATAACGAGAGTCAGTTCCCAAATGCATTAATCGAAATTTTAATGGNTCCAAACCTATTGTTTGCGACAACTGATCCATAAATGTCTCCACGGCATGAGCCGTATGAGAGGAGCCTACCGATCGCCACCACAATACCGGCACCTGTGTTTCCATTGTATGCAATCGGACAGTGAAATTTTCAAAATCGTAAGGAAGCTCTATCGCCCCCTCCACTGAAGAGCTATCAACACCATTTTTAACGGCTTTGGCCTCGAACGCAGTCCCAGAAATAATTGATTGGCCAACAATCTTGTGTTCCCAAGCGACGATTCTTCCTTCCGCATTAAGGCCAGCCTTCATTTTGTGATAATACATCGGTCTAAAATAGCCTGATCGGGTATCATCCTCACGTGTCCAGACCAACTTTATCGGAGAATCAGAATTACAAGCCCTTGCTATTAGGGCGGCTTCTACTACAAAATCGGAGTCCTTGTTAGCCCTTCGACCGAAACTTCCTCCCGCGAACAATGTGTTTATCTTGACCTGATCTGGTTTTATTCCTAGGGCACTGGCCACAGCATACTGATCCATGGTAGGTCCNTGACANCCGTACCACATCTCTATACCCTGGGACGACATTTGTGCGACGCAATTCATGGGTTCCATGCTCGCATGCGCCAGATAGGGGAATTCATACTCCGCCTCTAGCACCTTTTCAGCTCCCGCAAAGCCTTTTGAATTATCTCCTAATGCCTTTGCGACCGCTCCTTCGTCTTTGGCCGCTTCTTTGTAGCGCCGCATGAGTTCGACAGAGCCCTCCTCCATTGCCGAGCTATAATCCCAGGTTATAACAAGTGCATCACGGCCTTGTTTCGCACTCCAGAAACTATCAGCGAGCACTGCAACACCGTTAGGTATTTGAACAATTTCTTTGACCCCCCTTACCTCGCTTGCGCGCCTCCCGTCGAATGAGGCAACTTTAGCTCCAAAACGAGGCGGGTGAGCTACCACAGCCGTCAAAAGACCTTCCATATATAAATCTTGAGTAAATATGGCAGACCCATCGGATTTTCCAAAATCTTTTCTCGACAAATTTGTTTTTCCAATCAAACTGAAATTGCGTGAGTCTTTGAGACTTACTTCTTTAGGAACGGGCTGTAATGCAGCTAGCTGACTCAGTTCCCCGAACGATGCGGCTAAACCATTTGGATGTGATAAGACTCCGTCTTTGACAATGATTTGCTCTCTTGGCACCCCCCATTTAATCGCGGCAGCATCGATCAACATATGACGAGCGCTGGCCCCCGCCTCCCTCATTTGTGTATAGGAGTTAGCAATGGCCGTGCTTCCTCCCGTCATTTGAGCACCAAAAAAAAGATTTGCATATCGGGCTGTATCTGATGGAGCGGACTCACAGACAATTTGATCCCAAGCAGCATCCATTTCCTCCGCTAAAATTGTTGCCAAACCGGTGAAAGTGCCCTGACCAAACTCGATATGCTTGATGATAACTTTGACAGTATTATTTGTACCTACACTTACAAAGGCGTTCATGTAGTTATCTGATGATGAGGCGACTGCAGGAGCCTCACGCGGAAATGATTCGGATACAGAAGGCAGAGAAATTGCCAAGGTCAATCCAGTCCCAATGTTTGCCGTTTTTCTAATAAACTCTCTTCTGGATATTTCAGATTTACGCACCTAGTTGACCCTCCTCAATTTCATTATATTCTACCGACTTAGAGTTCATGTTTTTAGCAGCATATTTTATGCCCTGCCGCACTCTTTGGTAGGTGCAACAGCGGCAGATGTTGCCTGACATTGCTGCATCGATGTCATCATCGCTGGGCTCCTCATTGACCGCCAAGAGCGCTGCCGCCACCATGATTTGACCCGATTGGCAATAACCGCATTGAGCCACTGCTAGGTCTTCCCAAGCAGCCTGAATGGCCTTACCTTCAGGGGATTGAAGGCCTTCAATGGTAACAATATCGATTCCTGCAATGGCTTGCACAGGCAAAACGCAAGACCTAGCGGGTTTTCCATCAAGATGCACGGTACACGCGCCACACTGGGCGATGCCACAACCAAACTTGGTCCCTGTTAATTGAATGTGGTCTCTGAGAACCCAAAGCAGGGGGGTGTCCGGGCTCGCTTCAATACTATGATTTTGACCATTAACGGTAATAGTGATTGACATGAAAGTTCTCTTTCCTTTTAACAGTTAAATGCAATTAGAAACAAAGCTTCTATATTAAGATTAAAATTTCGAATTTTCTCAAGGAAAAACCGGTTCCTACTCCTCTGGTGCGATTCTAAGCGATAAACCATTCATGGACTCGTCCAATCTAACCTGGCAGCTTAGTCGAGATAACGCAGGATCAAAGTGCTCTTGAAACTCCAATAGAGTATCTTCGATTGAATCACGGGCGGGAAGCTTAGTTTGCCAATCCGAATCGATGAGTACGTGACATGTCGCGCATGAGGCACAACCACCGCAGCTCGCCTCTATATCCACATCATTATCGTACAAAGCTTGCATTAGATTTTCTTGACTGGGATTGCTCGTTATTTTCTTGACCGCGCCATCTCGATCCGTAACGAAGATCATAATCCCGGGCTCGCTTGTCATTCAAATTGTCCTCTCAAGCGGGCAGCAAATTGATTTAATCATCAGTTAATCCTAATCCCAAGCCACCATCCACATAAATAATTGCTCCCGTCGTCCATTTTGCACAAATAAGATAGGACATAGCTTCAGCTATCTCTCTCTCAGTGCCAATTCGCCCCAAGACATGCATTCCAGCCATCCCCTGCAAACGTGCCATCGCTGTTGCATCATCAAACAAACCGGCACGCTGATTAATTTCAGTGAACACGGCTCCTGGAACGACACAATTGACCCGGATTTTTTTTGCGCCTAACTCGGCTGCCAATACTTGAGTTAAAGACTGCACCGCAGCCTTTGTCGCAGCATACGGAGAAGCTCCCGGGAAAGCTCGACGGTTATGCACTGACCCGACAAACAAA
>PCDB01000015.1 GCA_002591625.1 Porticoccaceae bacterium | reverse complement strand
GACCAATTTTTGCATTACACTGAGCTACTGATCCAATGGAATAAGGTTTATAATCTCACTGCTGTAAAGACCCCCCGTGAAATACTGAAGGTTCATGTTTTCGACAGCCTATCGCTTATATCTCATCTCAAGGGCGACAGGTTCATAGATGTTGGCAGTGGGGCAGGATTGCCGGGTATTCCGCTAGCGATAATGTCTCCAGAAAAAGATTTCACCTTNCTTGATAGTAATGGGAAAAAGACAAGATTTCTGTTTCAAGTGCGCACAGAGTTGNATTTGGATAATGTTCAAGAAATAAACAAAAGAGTTGAGCATTATANTCCGGAAAAGCCGTTCGACATGATCATAACACGTGCTTTTTCTNAATTATCTACAATGTTGGAAAGCTGCGGGCATTTGGCATCGAAAAAGACTATATTCGTTGCNATGAAAGGNAAAGTTCCTAAAAAAGAAATGCGAAGCNTACCCGAGGGGTATGACATTTTGAGTTTAACAAAGTTATCAGTGCCCGGGTTGGACCGAGATCGGCATATAATCAAAATAAAAGNTCAGGATTTATAGGTANTACGCTGTGACCCGAATTTTAGCTATTGCAAATCAAAAAGGTGGTGTAGGCAAGACCACTACAAGCGTAAATTTAGCGGCTTCTCTAGCTTACTATAACAACCGTGTGTTGTTAGTGGATTTGGATCCCCAAGGTAATGNTACNATGGGNTCTGGNATCAACAAACAGTTATGCGATTANACGACTTACCATTTCCTGACGAGACGAGAGAGCATAGAAAAGGTTATCTCTAANAGTGCGCACTGNAATTATCATGTTCTCCCCTCTAATGGAGATCTTGTAGCCGCCGAAGTGGAGTTAATGCAAGCGCCGGAGAGAGAGCANAGGCTTGCTAAATGCTTGAATCAAGTCTCTNNAAGTTATGATTATATTATTATTGATTGCCCGCCTTCCCTAAACATGCTTACCGTGAATGCACTCGTAGCTGGTGATGGNGTGCTTATCCCNATGCAATGCGAATATTTTGCTCTGGAGGGATTGTCTGCCCTTAACCATACGATNCGTAAGATCTCGAGAGATNTAAATCCGCGCTTGCGAATAGAAGGTATTTTGAGAACNATGTATGATCCAAGAAGTAGCCTGACTAACGCAGTTTCGGCGCAGTTGAGGAAGTATTTTGATGANAAATTNTATAGGGTNAGCATACCGCGAAATGTNAGACTTGCNGAAGCGCCCAGTCACGGCAAGCCNGCNNTGGCGTATGATAAGNACTCAAAAGGCGCTACCGCTTACTTAGCCCTNGCGGCTGAGATATTGAAAAATGAGCGGAAAAACCAAATTGTCTCGGAAGAGACGGAGGCATATCANCATGGGCATTAAAAGACAAAGCCTTGGGAAAGGGTTGGATGCCTTGATGGGCGACTATGTGNACCTGCAAGATGNTCAACAAGACGGTTTTAAAGAACGNGTCAANGCCGATCGAGAAATTAGGGATATACCCATAGAATTTCTGAAGCGAGGNAAATATCAGCCGAGAAAAGATTACAATTCCAAGGCACTTGATGAATTGGCTCNCTCTATAGGGGAGCAAGGCATTGTGCAACCTNTTATCATCCGTGAAGTTCAACNNGGNGCATATGAAATTGTTGNTGGAGAACGGCGCTGGTTGGCGGCNCAGCGGGCAGGTCTAGAGACGGTACCAGCAATAGTGCGGGAAATTGACGACAGAACAGCCATTGCAATGGCGCTAATAGAAAATATTCAGCGCGAGAACCTAAATCCAATGGAAGAGAGCGAGGCATTAATCCGACTTCAAAATGAATTCCATCTTACTCAACAGGAAATAGCTGATACGGTTGGAAAATCTCGGTCTACGGTAACCAATCTAATGCGTTTAGCAAACTTGGAACCTTTCGTGCAAAATTATCTGNTTCGTCGNGCTATAGATATAGGTCATGCAAAATGCCTTCTTGGCTTGGCCGGGAAACAGCAGATAGATACAGCCACTATTGTGGTTGATGGTGAACTATCAGTTCGACAAACCGAGGTATTAGTAAAGAGGTTGCAAAAAAAGACTTCAAAACCGGCTAAAAAAGAAATAGTGCAGCCGGATCTAGAGCGCCTTCAGCAAGATATTTCCGATCGTATTGGTGCCGACGTCAAAATCCAGCATTCGTCAACAGGCCGAGGTAAGCTGATATTTCGATATAATAGTTTAGATGAACTGGACGGAATTCTGGCACGTGTCAAGTGAACAAATGCGTCCAAACACAGCGACTAGCTTTTTTTAAAAAGGGCCTCTACCGCTTCATGGTGTTGCGGGCTGGTTTGACAGAGCGCTTGTTGACTGGAGCAGAGATCAAGGAAGTCACTGAGTTCTAGGCGCTGACCGGCTCGCAATAGACGTTTGCTCATCCTGGTAGCCTCGCGCGGTTTGCGGGCATAAGATTCGGCTACCTCTATAGCGCTATCAAGCAGGGATTCCACTGCTATAAGCTCCAAGAAAATACCCGCTTCTTTCGCTTCTTCTGCGCTCAAAATTCGACCAGAGAAAGTCATTTCAGCGGCTCGTTGATAGCCCACGATACGGGGAAGAAACCACGCCCCTCCATCTCCGGGGATAAGTCCTAAGTTCACAAATGTTTCGCCAACCTTCGAGTATTGGCACCCAAATCGGATGTCGCACATACAGATTACATCCAGGCCTGCGCCGACTGCTGGCCCATTGACGGCAGCAACAAGGGGGACTTCAACTTTATAGAGAGCTTGACTCATTCGCTGAATACCACGTCGGTAGCCATCTTGTTGATGAATAGGCTGCCCACCAAAAATATCACCTTTTTTCTCTCGCATGTCTTTGATATTGCCCCCAGCCGAAAAAGCTTTGCCCGAGCCAGTAAGAACCATAGCGCCAATTTCACGATTTTTATTAATCCAGTCACAAACCGAAATAATGTCTTCTATAATGGCTGTACCGGTCAAGGCATTGCGAACATCATCCCTATCCAAAGTAACTATTGCTACGTCGTTTTGAATGGTCAAAATGGTGTCTACTAGATCTGGAGATTTCATACGCAAGCGGCCCCCTTTACTCGTTACTTACGTTTACACTACTCTTGTTGTTCGGTGCTTGCATCACTGCGCGCAGTAATGAATTGCCAAAAACCGCTCTCTTTGGCAGCTAGGACCTGTTTACCTAAACTTTCCGACCAAAACCTATCGTTACCAAATTCTGACCGCCAGGACCAGAGACGTTGTGTAAAGTGGTGCAAATCATATTCTTTAGTAAAACCGATCGCGCCATGCACTTGATGGGCTATAGAAGTCGCGGCACCTATAGAGCGGTTTGCTCGCAATTTTGTTGCTGCGATCTCAAATAAACTATCACCGAGATCTTCGGACCTCGCAGCGGAGCGAGTTGCGCAATTAACAGCCGCGCTCTCCTCTGCAAAAATAGCTAGCTGTTGTTGTATGGCTTGAAACTTCGCGAGTGGCCTGCCAAATTGCGATCTATTTTTTGTGTGCATGATTGATAGGTGGAGGGCAGAATCAAGCGCTCCGGAAATTTGTGAGGCTCTCATTAGTGCACCCATTTTCATAAGATGTTGAAACGGCTCGGGTAATGCGGCACTATCAAGAACCCTAGCTTTCTCGAACTCAATATTATTTCGAGGCTCTCCCGCTTCGTTAGGTCGACCACCTGTCAATTGTCCATCCTTGCATTTCAAAAGAATCAGTTTGTTCCCAGCTTTATCGTCGCAAAATGTTAAGACTGTACTAGATTGGCTTCCCCAGGGAACGGCACTTAGGCCACCTGAAAATAACAGCTCGCCAGAACGGCGATCCTTAGATATTGAGCATCCCGGATTGCTCATTCCGATTGTTATCGCACCTTGTGGTATAGGGATATTATGATCGAGTAAGAGTTTTTTTGCGACAATCGTTTCACAAATCGGAAGTGCTATACCATGCCTTCCCGACAGATAAAAAATGATCCTGGCATCCTCCCATGAGCCGGAGAAACCCCCTTTNTTTTCGGGGATAAAAAGGTTGTCAATACCTAAATTCTGCAGTGTATGCCACTGCGAATTGAAATCACAAGANGACTGGAGACAGCGGTCATTAGCCGCCAATTCTTCGAAAACATTATCCACTGTTTCTTGAAGTAAAAGCTGTTGCTCAGTCATGTTAAGCCGAGTCCTCTAGCGATGATAGTGCGAAGAATCTCTCTTGTTCCACCCCGTAGCGAAAAAGCAGGGGATGCCTTTAGGATATAACTAAGTGTCTCGTTTAGATTGTTCTCCCTGTTGAGCGGAATACTGCCACCAAGTTGGGCTTGAACAATATTTGGTAAGTTCTGCTCGAAGCAGGCTCCGAGATCTTTGACCATTGCAGCTTCTAGTGAAGGGTCCTTTCCATCCGCTAGTTGTCCAGCAATAGATAGAGACATTTGTCGCAAAGTCCATAAATCAGATGCTATATCACCCAAAGTTGCGGTGGTGATGTCATCGCAATCTGTCTCAAGGTTGTTCAGGAGCTCATCAAATAGTCGGTAGCTACTCAGGTAGCGCTCTGGCCCGCTCCTTTCCAAAGCAAGCTCTGAGTTTACTTGGGCCCAGCCGTCCCCTTCTTTACCCAATAGCATGTCATCAGACACGAAAACGTTGTCAAAGAATATTTCCCCAAAGTGTTCCTCGCCTTGGTGATCAACAATAGGCTTTATTTTTACGCCTTCGGCCGACAAGTCGATAATGAATTGGCTGAGGCCAGCATGCCGAGATTCGCCTTTTGGTGTCGTGCGCACGAGAGCAATCATCATATGTGAGCGATGTGCGAATGTGGTCCAGATTTTGGAACCGTTTATTACCCATCCCCCATCCACGCGGTCAGCTTTGGACTTNATAGAGGCGAGATCAGAGCCAGAGTTGGGTTCGCTCATGCCAATGCAAAAGTACATTTTCCCTTCGGCAATAGCGGGTAAAAAGCGTCTCTGAACCTCATCGGAGGCATACCGGATGATGTGAGCTCCGCTTTGCCTGTCGGCAATCCAATGTGCCGCAACAGGAGCACCCGCTGCAAGTAATTCTTCTATTACTACATAGCGGTGAAGCGCAGTAGCCTCCTCACCGCCAAGTTCACGCGGCCACATCATTCCTATCCAGCCTTGCTTCGCAAGCTTTTGGCTAAAAGCAGCATCGAAACCGCTCCAAGATTTTGCTTTTTCCGACGCTTGCATTACAGCCAATTCTTTTGCTAAAAAGCCTCTGACTTTGGATCGCAATTCTGGCACATTATCTGGCATGCTTACCGGCGTGAATTCAAAACTTTTCAAAAACCGACTCCCCTAAAAGATTGCGGCGCGTTGGGTAGTACCCAGCATAGTTACTTGTATCTTACGCACTAGAGTCCTGGAACGATTTTCTCAGGGCGCCGTTCTCGTTTGGTATACCAATCAACAGTATGTATTGATCATTCACATAATTTGGNTATCTTATCATGTGAGGGAGTTGCCACATAGCGTGAAGGCATTCGTACTCAATGTTTCCATCTAATTTTCGGGTTAATCTGTTACCATTGAAAGCATAATCTAGAAAAAGGCAATAAAAATGGATCGATTAAAAGGCAAGGTAGCAATTATAACCGGGGCAGCCATGGGCCTCGGGGAGGCAGATGCTCGGTTATTTGCTGGTGAAGGCGCAGAACTCATAATCACCGACATAGCTGATGAGCAGGGGCAGGCATTAGCAGAAGAATTGGGTTGCCATTTCATGCATCAAGATGTCCGTAATGAGTCACGTTGGACGGAAGTGTTAAACGAGACGGTTGAGCGCTTTGGGAGACTAGATGTCCTAGTAAATAACGCTGGTGTTGTCAGGGTCGGTAACCCTGAGGATCAAACCACGGAAGAATATCGGTTTACGATGTCAGTTCATGTCGATAGTGTGTTTTTTGGTTGCAAAGGCGCTATACCATTGATGGCGGCAGGTGGCGGAGGCTCTATTGTCAATATGTGTTCGTTAGCGGCTATTCAGGGAGAGAGTTATGTGGCGGCGTACTGTATGGCGAAAGGGGCAATCGACTCATATACCAGAGCGGTAGCGGTGCATTGCGCGCAAAAGAAAAATGGTGTGCGCTGTAACTCTATTCATCCCTCAGGGATTGATACACCTATGGTTGCCTCCTTTGGTGAGTCGATGTTGAAGAAATATGGCCAAGAGGCGTTAGCTGCAATGTCGGAAGTTCCCGTTAGCAAGCAGGGGGAGGCGCGTGATATTGCCTATGCCGCGCTTTATCTGGCCTCTGATGAGTCGAAGTTTGTCAATGGCACGCGAATTGTCGTGGATAACAGTATGTCGGTCACATCTGGGACCGTTGCCGAGTAAATGGAAAATAAAAATTATATAAGAAGGAGATTAAATAATGAGACTAGAGGGCAAGGTTGCACTAATAACTGGCGGTGCCAGTGGGCTTGGACAAGCAACCGTGGAGCGTTTTATACAAGAGGGAGCTAAGGTCGCAATATGCGATATTCAGGATGATCTTGGAGGGGCTTTGAGAGATCGGTTTCCAACTGAAACTATCTACTGCCACTGCGATGTTACCGAGGAAAATGATGTAGAAACGGCGGTGGATGCAACAATTTCGAGCTTCGGACAGCTTGATGCGGTATTTCACTCTGCTGGAATTATAGGGGCAGTGGGTCCGATTTCCTCGACTCCTGGCGACGAGTGGAGATATTCAATCGATGTTTTATTGCACGGGACCTTCTATACTATGAAACATGCGTCAAGAGTGATGATCCCGCGAGGAAAAGGCTCCATAATTTCTATGTCTAGCACGGCTGGCATCATGGGGGGCTGGGGTCCTCATGCTTATTCGGCAGCAAAACATGCGGTTGTCGGGCTTACCAAAAATGTCGCTGCTGAACTGTGCGGTAAAGGCATTCGTGTTAACGCAATTGCAGCAGCGGCCATGGCAACTCCCATGGTGGCTGCCAGTTTTTTCGGCGATCCGTCAAAGGTTGATGAATCTATAGAGCAGCTAGTCGAGATGTCGCCGTTAAAAGGTAGGCCGGGCCTAGCAGAGGACGTTGCAAATGCGGCTCTTTGGCTAGCCAGTGATGAGTCTGGTTACACCACAGGTCATAATCTGACTACTGATGCTGGTGTGACGATTGGAGCGACGCCAAGCCCTCCGCACTTCGCAGAGTACGAACCTTTGTTCAGAGAGGCGGGGATAAGAGGGTTAGATTAACATGACCCAGTGTTAAATGTTCAGAGGTTACAAAACAGCGAGAACAATCGTGTCGTGATAGGAGTTTTATCCCCCCCGACGGGAACTTCACAGCATTTTATCGGTAATCAGCTAGTGGTGTTTCACTCGTTGGAACTTGACAGTTCAGAGTCATTAAGGCTTGCGCTGCTGCCCCTGCAAGTCACGGCTTGGCATCAGCCCCCATAAAGTATATCTCTTCTTGGGGGACTTATACCTCGTATGTATGTTTTTCAAATCATACGGGTTGGCAAATATGGCGGAGGTCGTTGTGAACAATAAAATGTTACTGGTTATATATTTGAGTCTGTTTCTATTTACAGTTTTTCTGATGACGGATTGGGAAAGTAAAAAGTTGTCCTTGAAAACCACTGCCAGTGAACATGCTGATTTGCCTCAAGAGCCGTTGGCAATGGTTAATAGGCCTAGACTCTCCGAAGCTGGAATGATGAAACAGGCTCGGCATCAAGCTATCCTTGATATCGAGTATTTGCAGCGACTTTATGCTCTGGCCACAGATTTGCTGGGCCTCACAGACGCCGCATCAATAGCTAGGGGGGCTGCTATTTATCATGATGTCTTTTCGCAAGATCTGAAGGCAAGCTTCTTTGGCCCGGGCATTGATACCATTCAAAAAACTGGAATAGATGGGTGGTTAGAACTAGTAACCAGCAGCCTCGGGCCCATGGGGCCAACTCAGCACTTGATTGGCACCCAAGTGGTAGATCTTAATGAGATAGAAATCAACGATTCAGGTAACGTAGTCAGAGGTGAAGCATTGTTGCGCAGCTACCTTCAAGCATGGCACACATTGCCCGACCAAAAGGTATGGCTCGCACTTGGGACATATCACTCCAAGGTGCGTTTTTCGGATGGAAGATGGCAAATTTGGCAGATGGACCTAGAGCTCACCATAGACGAGACGCGACAGATGAATCAGTAGGCCAATTAGTTCAAGTCCCGTTGCTTTAAGATTAAGCTAACTGTATATCGAGTAATTTTTATGGGCGAGCAAAATATGATTAACAACTCAGATCCAAGACGTTGGGTTATGGCAATAATCGTTTATCTGGGAGCGGTGATTCTGGCCGTGATTGGGAATGCTATAGGACCAATGATATTGACTATTACCAACGAACTCGAGATCTCATTCGCCAAGGCAGGGCTCTCGTCAGGCATTGTAGCCTTGGTATTGGGGATTTTTGCGTTCGTTTCGGGGACGGTTTCGGGAGCTCTGGGCATTAAAAATACAACATGTCTTGGCATCACTCTTGTGTCAGTCGGGTGCGTGATCTCAGGATATACCGCTGATTACAACATCGTATTGTTGGGTCGCGTCATATTTTCAGTTGGTGCCGGATTGTTTTTCCCCACGTCAGGTGCTGTCATAATGCAATGGTTTGAGGGTAACGAATTATCAATTTTTCAGTTGGTGCCGGATTGTTTTTCCCCATGTGAGGTGCTGTCAGAATGCAATGGTTTGAGAGTAACGAATTATCAATCTTAAATTCGATTAATTTTTTAGGCGCAGCGGTTGGTGGGGCTTTAGGACTGGCCATTACTGCTCCGATTATGAGGTTGGTGGGGTGGCAAGATACGCTGCTAATTTATGGCGGAGCGTGCGGTGTGGTCGCCCTCCTTGCAGTCTTATGCATGAGAGACCCGCTGTTAAGCTTATCAACTGGAACGGATGATTCAGCAACCTGTGACAAATTTGAGCTAGAAGACATACTAAAACGAAAAGAAACGTGGTTATTGGCACTAGCTTTTTCCGCTCCGGTGGCCATCTCTGTTGTCATGCCTCCTTCCCTTCCGGCATACTATGTCCAAACAAAGGGCATAACGATTACAACCGCGAGTGGTTTGGTTAGCACGGTATACTTATTCGGGATCCCTGCCGCAATAGCGGGAGGGCTACTGGGTGTTAAGGCAGGCGTGAGAAAGCCTTTCCTCATAGCAAATGGCCTCATGTTGGGATGCGGAATGTTGGGGGGCAGTCTTTTTAGGAGGGTTTCTAGTGCGATTGTGCTTGGGCTTGATTGGGATAGGCTTGTTATTTTATACAGGAATATTCTTCACCATACCCATGGAGTTAGACGGAATGACACCTCATGCCGCGGGCATGATGATTGGTGTTATTACATTCGTCGGAATGCAATTTGGTTTTACAGCGCCCTTGGCTGTCGGTTGGCTGGAGGTTGCAACGGGCACGTTGAAAACAGGACTGATTGCCTATGGTTGTTTTGGGTTTCTAATGGCGATTTGCCCGGTCTTTCTCAAGGAGACCGGGCCGGCTCGCAAAATGGTCTAATGATTTATCACGTTGAAGTCAATGACACCCGAAAATTCTTCCAGGCATAAGCAATTTTTAAATAAAGAGATTTGTAGCGAGCCATCAATCTCAAGAGGCAGTTTGTAACCGCAGAGTCTCCCTAGACAAATCCAACTCAGGGGGGTGAACGATTCAACAGTTTAATTAATTGTGAGAGGAAAAACTGGACCATGTCAAAAGAAGCGAGAGATAGAAAAACTCTGGATGATATATATGCGGCCTTTTTTGCAGGTGACTTTGAAAAGTGGATGAGTTACTGGGATGAGAACTCGGTTGTTCGTGAAGCGAAGACGCTCCCATACGGTGGGGTTCATAAGGGACCAGAGGAAATCCGAGTGCTGGCTGAGAAAATGGGTGGCCTCTACTCTGAATTTAAAATCGATTTCGACGGCGTTTTCGGTGACGATGACAAACTGGTGGCACTTGGCACTTGTATCTGTACCGGTAGGGCAACGGGTAAGAGCGCCAGTTTTAGTTTTGCTGAGGCATGGGTTTTCAATAATGACAAAGTCGTCGAGGTGACCGCGATATACGGCGATACGGCGCTAATGAACTCAATACTCTGAGTAAAATAGTTCTTCTCCGCGGAATCGTCCCGAGGTAATAAAGCTGCATTGAGTGCGCACGTTAGATCTAGTTACCGTCTGCAGTAAAAGCGAGCAGTACATTGCCTTGCATTCGTGTTCCAAATGAATAGCCAGAGTTAATCAACACAGTACCATCGATAATTACCGGGCCATCGCCCTCTATTGAGCCGCCATTGGCAGTCTCACCCGATATGGTTTCGAAAGAACGATTGGTAAGAAATTTCCACAAGATTTCCCCAGTGGCATCGTCATAAGCCATGAAACTGCCATCAAAGGAACCAGCAAAAATAGCCCCGGGTATAGATGTGATGGCTGCTGACATGCCATCACTGCACATCGGCCTGCTGTCTTCCGCGCAGTGATCCTCTGCAGGTGTCTGCCAATCGAGCTTCCCGTTATTGATATTTATCGAATATAACCCCGGATGGCCCTCATAATCCGGATCGAAACCAAAATCTGTATCTGCTACTGCTGCAATCAAAGATTGATCAAGTAGCGTCATGCCCCAGTGGACGCCGCCATTGAAGCCTCCGGACCCGATTTTATTTTCCCATAATAACTCACCATTTCGATCTGGATCTAATCCAAAAACCATTCCGCCTTTTGTTCCAGCCAATAATATGTCACGACCATCCTCTTTTGTGGCGAGTATGAGAGAGGCACCGATGTCTAAGTCTGGACCATTCTCCGACGGACAGTTGCCAATGGGCCCTCCAACAAAACAAGCCATATTCCATGCATCTTTTTCTATTGTTTGATAATGCCAAAGCAGTTCGCCGTTTTCTAGATCGATTGCCAACACGGCATCACTTGTATCAGATGCCGGTGATGAGTAGTTTTCACCAGTGCCTACATAGAGTCTATTGCGTTTGACATCAATCGTGGGACTATTCCAGACAGGAGCACCTGAGGGAGCCATAAGGGGGACATTTTCAGTATTAAATTGGCCAGTGGGGGCAGGCTCGTCGGTGGAATAGCTTATCCATTGCGTGGTGCCATCAGAGGTGTTTAATGCCGCGACGCCGCCGCGGAAAGTGCAACAGCTGTATGCTGGATTGGCGGCGGAGGCCCACTCTCGTGACGACAAGGGTACATAGAGTTTGTCACCATATAACTTGGGGCTACCAGTGATCACGGTGTCAGGGTGGTCATTTGGATTAGTCTTCCATATTAGTTCTCCGGCTAGGCGGTCGATTGCGTAGACGTTACCTGCATTATCCCCAAAGAAAAGAGCCTCAGATTCATTTTGTTTCCAAGGGCCGAGCGACAAGGCATGACGAACTTCTGAGTCAGCACTGAAAGTCCAATTAGCGCAACCTGTTTTGAGATCCAAGGAATAAACGGTACCGTCGTGGCTGCCTAAGAAGATCTCCCCCTTGCTGACGATTGGTTGAGAACGAGCTTGTTTGGCATTCGGGTAGGCAAACGCCCACTTCAAGTCAAGCTTTCCTATATCTGACTTAGATAAGCCGGCAACATCCGCAGAAACGGACCGCTTGTTTTCCAGAGACATTCCCCAGCTTTTAATTTCCGAATTTGATTGTCCTTGATGGATCTTCTCAGAACTTTCGTCGCAAAAAAACACCTTGGATTCCGTGCTTTGCTGGATAGGCCTCTCGCCAAGATACTCTGCAAGAGCAGTTTTTTCTGGTTTAGTCAGACCGGCAGCCTGAGCTTGCATTATTCCTTCGTTCATGGAAGCTAAAACGTGTTCAGGACCTAACAGTGGAAACACAATTTTGTGCGGCGCTCGAGCAACAGGCCCATCATGACAGGCCGCGCACCTTTTTTTGTAGAGTTCTTCTCCAGATATAGGTGGAACAGAGGGGGTGCGGTGTAATGACGATATGGCCGGGGTTTTTTGTCCGCACCCTAGCGTTATTAAAGCAACACTAATAACCCATAAATACACGATGAGGTTAATTGTTCGTTTATCAGGCCTATTCATCTTTTGGTCCCCTCGTTCCACATGTGTCTGAACACTTTCCACTCGCCTGAATTTTGGCGTTTCAGTACGTCCAGATATTTCGAATTATTGGTCATTTGGGTTAAAGCGGCATCTGAGTTCGTTATAGTGTCGACGCCATCTTTGATGACGATATTCACAATGTAGTCATAACGAACCAGAGCAAAATCACCTAGAAGCTCTATGTCAAACTCTCCCTGTGGCTCAATCTTGTAGGTTGCATTTTCGAAGACTGGTAACAAGAACTTTGCATAATTCTCTCTTCCAACGATATCGAGGGCACCGGGAGCGATTAAAACGACGCTTTCATCTAAAAGGTTCACATACTGCTGACGATTACCATTTTCAACAGCCGTAGCCCAATTTTCATATAACTTCAATATATCTGACTCATCTTTAGACGTGTTGTAAGTTTTTGATGTCGAGAAATCGTCAGAGTGCTCGTTGCATGAGCCGACCAAAAAACAAATTAAAGTAGCAAGTAAACAGATTAATTTTTTTCTACTCGTCATTAATGGTCTCCCCACATATGATTGATGTTATTGCCGTGAGTCAAAACCTAGAACATACTATTAATAAAGGTAGTTTGTGCATATACACCGAAGCTGTCAATTTTTGGTGTGTAAATTGCCTCTTGCTTCTTGGAGCGTTTCTTTTTTACCTGTGAGTTTACTATTCGGACAAGTTTGGCTGGGTTGAAGGAGTTTATGGTCTGCTCTACAGGCGCGTCTTTATACAGCGTCGTTCGTTGGCGAGCAGTTCGGCCTGCCCTATGAATTATATCCTCCAGGGTCCGGGGTGTCTTCTCCTCGCCATGGGTTGCCCCGGCCGATCTAGTGATGGTCTCATTCATGAGTGTACCCCCGAGATCGTTCGCTCCCGCGGTAAGACACATCTTGGTGCCTTCTTCACCAAGCTTAACCCATGAGGTTTGGATGTTAGTGATATGCTCATTGAGCGCTAGGCGGGCAACAGCATGCATAAGAATAGATTCCCGGAAGGTTGGTCCTTTGCGGCTTTTACCTTTTAAATAAATAGGGGCCTCAAGTGGAACAAATGGCAAAGGCACGAGTTCTGTGAAACCGCCGGTTTTTATTTGCAGGTCTCTAATCCTGATGAGGTGGCGTGCCCAATTCACTGGGCGGTCGACGTGACCAAACATAATTGTGGCTGTTGTTTTCAGGCCCAGATTGTGAGCAGTTTCTATAACTTCAAGCCACTGAGATGTGTTAATTTTGTCTGGGCAGAGAACGGCCCGTACTTCATCATCCAGAATTTCTGCTGCGGTGCCGGGGAGACTGCCCAAGCCAGCAGCCTTTAACTGCTTGAGGAATTCCCTCACGGTGACGCCAAGAGTGGAGGCGCCTTGAAAAACTTCCAGTGGAGAAAAGGCATGGATATGCATATCAGGGGCGCCGGTTTTAACCGCAGATAATACGTCTAGGTATTTCTGACCCGTATAATTAGGATGGATGCCGCCTTGAAGGCAGACTTCCGTGGCTCCACGAGACCACGCCTCCCTCGTTCTTCGGGTTATTTCCTCTGACTCTAGATCATAAGGCCTGCCGCGAAGATTTTCGCTTAGTTTTCCTTTAGAGAAGGCGCAGAATTGGCACTTGAAGTAACATATATTTGTGTAGTTGATATTACGAGTCACTACGTAAGTTACTGCTTCGCCCGCGATGTCCTTCCTCATTTTATTTGCTGCTTGGCATACGTACGATACTTCTGGGCCGCGTGCCTGAAATAGACGTATGATGTCTGACTCTGACAATAGGTTTCCGTGACGAGCCTTAGCTACAATAGAAATAATGTCTTGCGCGATGAGATCTTCTCTTAAATTTTTGGCACCTCTGTCAATAAGTATGGGAGGCACCTGCCCATCGATGCCAGGCACCCAGTTATCTGTCCTCGGAAATCCTTCAGAATCGACCATACAAAGAACTTTCTTTCCTAGTGCCGAATCTAACCATTGGAGCTGATTTTGAAGAAAGGCAGGATATATCGTGAGTCGCTCTTGGAGATACTTGCCTGCGGCTTCTGTCTCGCGTGCGAGCTTTTCAAGGTGCGGCCAGGGGGCCTCCGGGTTCACATAATCTGGCGTTACTGGTGATACACCTCCCCAATCATTGATTCCCGCTGATACTAAAAGAGGCAGCACCCCTGGTGATAGATTCGGCGGCGCCTGGATACTCATTTGGTGGCCGAATATTATTCGGGCTACTGCAATGGTCCATAATAGATCGTCCAGGTCAGGTTCCGGAGCCTGGGCCATTTTTGTGCCTGGCTTAGCACGAAAATTTTGCACAATTATTTCCTGGATATTGCCATATTGATGATGGACTCTGCGAATTTCCAGGAGCGATTCAATTCTCTCTATGCGAGTTTCGCCAATACCGATCAGAATTCCGGTAGTGAATGGGACTGCTGCTTCACCCGCTAGCTTCATTGTTTCTAGGCGACGAAGAGGATCTTTATCGGGCGAACCAAAATGTGGCATTCCTCTCTCGCATAGTCTCTTCGAGGAAGACTCCAGCATTATGCCCATAGANGCTGAAACTGGCCGGAGAAGAGCGATTTCATCACNGCTCATGCAGCCCGCGTTGATATGNGGAAGCACACTGGTTTCTTCACAAACAGCTGCTGCTACCTTTGCTAGGTACTCCAATGTTGTGCCACATTTTAAATCAGCAAGCGCATCTCTTGCCGCCTTGTATCTGAGCTCGGGGCGCTCGCCCAGCGTAAANAACGCCTCTTTACAACCCATTGTTTCGGCTCGTTTCACCTCGGCCAAAACGTCATCTAGGCTCNGGTAGGCTTTTTCTATTCGTTTTGGTGTTTTGGCAAAGGTGCAGTAATGACAAACGTCTCGGCACAAATGCGTAAGTGGTATAAACACTTTGCGAGAGTAGGTAATGTTATTTCGATAACCTTTATCACGGATTTTTGATGCTAAATGTATTAATTGCGCTGTATCATTAAATTCTGCAAGCGATAGCGCTTCTGAATTGCTAGGCAAATCCATGCCATCATTCAAAAATCGGGGCAGCTCTTGAATCGAGTCGCTAGGGCGGTTAACTAACCCATTCATATTGCCGGTCCTGTAGAGTAGATTGGTCATAAGTATTTTTAATAAAAGCGTGTGTTATACCATTTTTACTGAGGTATTTCCCAGTCCGAGTTGCACTGCGCCCTTTAGAACGTTCAAGAAAGTGGGCAAGATCTTGGGGATAATCGATGTCGCAGCCAATGTCAGGATCGTCGAGAACCTGAATCTCAAATCGGAGAGCGTCCGCTTGAGCGCAATGCTTGTTGAAACTATCTGCCCCATACTGAAAAGTGAAGGAAGATGCTGGGCTACAAATGATGCAGTTACTGCCATTGTGATGCCTGTCAGGCGCTATAGTTAACCTGGGACCCTTAATTTTTTGGTGCATAGTTATAAGTTGAGACAAATTAACCGCATTTATGAGCGGCACATCTGCGTGGATTATCATGACATCTTGGATTTGGCGAAGTGCCATATGGGACACGGCTGCCTGAATCACTGAATTGAGTCCCGTTACATTGAGTTCATTTTCAGTCAAAAGCTCAGTCCCATGATCTTCAGCCAATCGGGCGGCGACGGGGTCGTCAGAAACAATTACAATCCCTGAAATACCAGGCTGTTTTTTTAAAACTGAAAGCACATCAAAAGACATAGCTCTGAATAACCCTTGTCGATGCGATTTATCCAAAAGCGTGGAAAGTCGCTCCTTAGCGTCTGAGAGATTTTTAATTGGAACTATTGCATGCATAAAATTAACTCCATTTGGAAGATTGACAAGCAGTGTTTATTTCATTGTCAAACTGAAGTTCAAGATTTCCTCGGCAAGTCTAATACGATCATCAATTGTGTGCATTAGGGTTGGCACCACAAGCACTTTCAAGCCGCTGTTTTGAAGTTGTTTGGCCGATTGGGCATCTTGCTCGTCAATGACAAAACCGTCCAGCAGTTCTCCATAATAGTGAGCAACAGCGCCGCAAGATACAGCGATGTTCAGTTCTCGCATCATTTTTGCTGCGGGACCCTTTATGGCATCTTCTCCGATAATGGGAGAGACGGCAATGACTGGTGCATTACTATCCATCATCAAGGATCGGATTCCGGGCATCTTTATTATCGGATCAACGCTTACGAAAGGGTTGGATGGAGCAATGATTAGAGCGGATAAATCAGGGTCCATTAATCTTTTCGCAAAGTGTTCTTGCGGCACAGCATGCTCTATGCCATCCAGATGTATGCCGGTAATCTCAGGCTTACATTTGTGGCGCACGAAGTACTCTTGAAAATCTAGTATTCCTGTTTTTGTTTGCACTTTAGTACGCACTCGGTAATCCGTCATTGGTAGTATTTCATGCGTTATTCCCAGACTTTTACAAAGTCTGGTTGTAGCTTCTGATAGCATAAGCCCTTCTCGCAGATATTGCGTTCTTAAGAGGTGCGTTGCCATATCGCGATCTCCGAGTTGAAACCAAGTTTCTCCTCCTAGCTGACCCAGGCTATCTAACATGTTCCAGGTTTCGCAATTTAAACCCCAGCCGAGTTCTTTGTTGTTTAACTCTCCAAGGGTGTACATCAAGGTGTCCAAGTCAGGGCTTATGTGCAGGCCGAAATGTTCGAAGTCATCGGCCGTATTGACAACCACTGAAAGCTGGCTGGGGGATAACACTTTACTGAGACCCAAAGCCAACTTAGAGCCGCCCACTCCTCCCGAAAAATTGAGGACTTTGTGTTTATAAGGATTAGATAGCATTAGCTGACTTCATCGAAATAGGTCCTTATGTTTATCACGGATGAGCATGGCGGAACCTGCATTAGATGGCTTCATTTGAGCGCCCCTGATTAACACGACAGGAGCTGATTCGTTTGCCTGCCCCATCAAGAAAGAGGCTGCTGCCGCGAGCTCGTCGGCCACTGCAACCTCAGTCACCACCATTTCTCGATCATATAAATCTCGGTGTCCAATCATGTTTTCAAGAGCCTCGAAACCATTGGTTCCTATTGCGAAACCAATTGATCCATTTCTCCAAGCTCTGCCAGCGCTATCATTTATAATAATACTCAGCTGTGACAGTTGTCCTGTCTTTAATTTATGACAGAGTTTTTCAGCACTTTTATCGGGATCTTCTGGTAGTAAAAGTACTCTAGGATCGTTTTCCAAAGATGAAATGTTCGATTGGTCTATGCCGGCGTTAGCATGCACAAAACCTCTTTTATGCTCCACTATTAATACTCCAGGTCGTTTCGCAACGACTTCTTTGGATTCGTCCAAGATCAGCTGGACAAGCCGAGGATCCTTTTCAACTTCTAAGGCGAGTTGTTCAGCTTTAGCAGTCGGAATGATTTGATTCAAGTATGCATATCGGTTTTCCGCTTTTGAGACAATTTTCTGGGCAATAACCAGTACATCACCATTTTCGAGTTTTAGAGAGGCTTTTTGAAGTGAGGTGCTGATCAGTTCTGCAAGGTCATCACCCGGGCATACCAATGGGAAATCTGGTAGCGTTAGTAAATTCAGTTGGGCACGTGCAGGGTACACTAGCAGATTATCCGGATGGTGGCCATATTCACTGCTCGGGATCTAAGCCCGTTATTGAGATACCTGCATGACATTTATATTGCTTATTGATAAAAATCAGGATCGATGTTAAAGCCTCTGCTGCTGCGGAATTGGCGATTGAGCCAGCATGGAATCCCCGCATCCCGCAGGCTTCTATCAACTCGATAACCTGCGAGCGAGCATCTTTGTTGTTGCCACTTACAAGGACATCGCACCCTGCGTTAGTCCCTTTTTGGAGATGATGAGCAGCGACATTTTGAAAAGCAGACACAACGCGAACATCTTCACCCAGCAGTTCCTGAGCCATTTGGCCAGCTGACCCCATTTCGGGAAGCTGAACTCTTGCTACCTTTGGCGGGATTAGAGGCACGGTTGTGTCGATTAAAATTTTTCCTTTCAGGGCTGGCTTCACGTGCTCGAGAGTGCTTTGTTGATGGCTAAATGGTACTGTAATCGCGACGATATTAGCCGCTTCTGCAGCGCGCAAATTTTCGTCAGAATGCAGGTTCATATCACTAATACCTCTCCCTTCTAATATTTTCTGCATGGAGTTAACTGCGGCTTCTGCCTTCTCAGCGGTTCTAGAACCAATTATGACTGGGAAGCCAGCTTCTCCCCAGCATCGCGCTAGACCAGTTCCAAGATCCCCTGTTCCTCCCAGAATTGCTATTACCGGTAACTTGTCTGACATAATTTCCACCTTGATGTTGTTGTATTATAAAAAGATACGATTAGATTAAATAGAAAGGTTCTTGCTCAAATGCAGATCAAAGCCAATTACATGGTGCAGGCCGAGCCGTTATTGAGAACTGTCACACCTCGATCAAGAACGCTAGCACGAAAAATGATAACGTCCGACTCGTGCCACATTTCTGTTCGCAAAGTCTCCCCAGGAAAAACGGGGGCTGAAAAACGAGCATTAAAACTTGTGAATCGTGCTGAAGTACCATCTTTTAGAGACAGCATCAATGCCCTAGCTGCAACTCCATATGTTGCTAGCCCATGAAGTATGGGCTGATCAAATCCNGCTCTGCTAGCTATTTCCGGGTCTGAATGGAGAGGGTTATAGTCGCCATTCAGCCGATACAGCAAAGCCGCATGCGAGCCAATAAACAAATCTTCGTGACAATCTGGGGCTCTTTCGGGTATCTCTTGCGGCCTTGGTAGACTTTTGCCAGATGGCCCCCCAAAGCCTCCGTTACCGCGAGCAAAAATTACGGCTATTTGCGTATTAAGGAGATCTCCAGAGGATTTTTCATAGATCGTTCTCTTTACAGAAATTAGCGCTCCTCTGTCGGAGCCTTTATCGATAACATCAAGAACTTTGGTTTGCCCAACAACTGTTCCCTCAATGGGAAGATCTTTGTGAATCGTGAGGTGTTGTTCTCCATGAAGGACTTTTACCATATTGATACCAGCTTTTGGATTGGTCATCCAGTTTCCGGGGTGAGCCAACACCACAGCCATCGTAGGAAAGCTTTTGAGATTTCTTTCATACACATATTTTAACTGCCCCTGATCGGTAGGATCGCTGCCAAATCCGAGTCCGAGCGCATAAAGCATGGTGTCTCTTTTAGAGTAAGTGTGTTCTACTTCCTCAAACGGCCAGTTTAAAAGGGTGTCATAATCAAGAGGCATTTACATTCCTTGTCGATCCGAGCCTTAAACGGGATCCCAGGTAAAAACGTCGGCGGTTACATCTAGTCCATACATAGAGCCTTTGAATGCTTCAAATACCCGAGAGCTAACGGTTTCTGGCGTCCAACCATCTGAGGTCTGAACTGACCGGATAGGTCGTGGCTGACTCATAAGAAAAATTTCATTGTTCCGAACTGCGAATATTTGTCCGCTGACGTCTGCAGCGGCATCGCCAAACAGCGCAGTTGCCAACGGGGCTATTTTTTCTGGCGTCATTTGCTTGATTTTTTTAAGACGAGCTTGCTGCTCATCGGTCTCGGACGGCAGCGTGCCAATAAGCCGACTGTATGCAAAGGGCGAAATGCAATTTGACCTTACATTGTAGCGAGACATGTCAAGAGCAATGCTTTTTGAGAGTCCCACTACTCCTAATTTTGCTGCCATATAGTTGGCCTGAGCGAGGTTCCCGATCAAGGCGGAGGTCGAGGTCATATGAACAAAGCATCCACTGTTTTGGGCCCGAAAATGTGGAGCACAGGCACGACTCATGTTGAATGAGCCCTTCAAATGGACGTTCATTACTACATCAAATTGTTCCTCGGACATCTTATGAAAAATCGTATCTCTGAGGATGCCTGCATTGTTGACCAATCCATCGACACTGCCAAATGTGTCTATACAGGTCTGCACTATGGCTTCAGCATTTTCACTCTCGGATACGCTATTATAATTGGCAACAGCATTGCCGCCTGACGAGTTGATATCTGCCACAACCCCTGAGGCCGGACTTGAATCGGAGCCTTCGCCCTGAGCACTCGCGCCTAAGTCATTAACCAAGACGTTCGCGCCAGACTCGGCTAACATCATGGCTATGGCACGACCTATCCCTCTGCCTGCTCCGGTGACGATTATGCTTTTTCCTTCTAGCATTAGACCCATATTTTGATATTCCTAGGTTATTGAATTTTCACAGAGGGTTCTAAACGCAATTATCTTAGAGAACCAGGATGGGGCTAAGCATCACCCTGGTTCGGTTAAAAAATTTGATCAGAAGCAAATCTAAATCATCCGACATTATCGTTTTAGAACGATCCCAGCCTCATCGCGGTCCCAGCAGTCTTCTGTGACACCCTCATTTTTGAGTTTGTATTTTTCAACTCGCTCACTCGGTGTTTTCGGCAGGGCATCGCGGAAGGCTATGTAGCGAGGGATAGCAAAATAGGCAAGTCGAGGCTCACACCACTTTACCAACTCCTCCTCCGATAATGACATTCCGGGTTTACAAACAACTACAGCTTTCACGTCCTCTTCACCCACGTCGGACGGAACGCCAACAACGCAGGATTCTAGCACTGCGGGATGCGAGTTTATGCCAGCTTCTACCTCGAAGGACGAAATGTTTTCACCACGTCGACGCAATGCTTGTTTCTTTCTGTCTACGAAAAAGAAAAAGCCATCTTCATCCATGCGGCCTAAGTCGCCAGTATTCATCCAAAGATTTTCGAAGAGTTCCAAGGTTTTTTCTGGCATCTTGTAGTAACCGCTTGTCCCCACATGCATTGTTTTGGGGCGAGCTACGAACTCACCAATCTCTCCTGGCGCACACTGATTCCGATTGTCATCTACAATTTGCACATCCCAACCAGTGATGGGCTTTCCACATGATCCGGGACGTCCGTCGACATATGGATTAGCGAGGCAACAGTAGCATTCTGTCATTCCATAAACTTCTAGCAGTTTGGTATTAAATCGAGCTTCAAAATCATGCCATATATCAACTGGCGCTGCGGCTCCAACCATTATACGAACGGGGTTATCTGCATCATCTGGGCTAGGGTCTGACTTCATTAGAATAGGAATAATTCCACCGATGTAGTTCACTTCGGTGCAACCCCAGCGTTTCACATCATCCCACAAGTTGCTAGCTGAGAATCTATCTACAATGACTGCTTTAGCATCGGCCAGTATGGCGGGGCCAATGGTTATCCCTTGAGCATTCCCATGGAAGAATGGAAGCCCTGTATAAAGAACATCATCTTCGGTATATCTTGAATACCCGACTGAACTTGCCCAAATGTCATACCAATAGAAATGACTCATCTGAACTCCTTTTGACACGCCGGTCGTGCCGGATGTAAAGAGTATAGACGCCATGTCACTGAAATGGACTATCACATTGGGCGACTCTTCCGAGTGGTTCAACAATTCTTCAGCAGTGACAGTTGTTATTCCTTTCCATGAAGGCAAGGGATCTTCCCCGGTAGTATTCTGAAAGATAACGTGATTTAAAGAAGTTAGCTCATCTGAAACTGGACTTAACCGATCTAGATACATCGTATCTGCCATCAAGGCCACGGAATCTGATTGAACAATCTGGTGAACTAAACCTGCACCTTTGAGTGCAACGTTAATAGGAACTTCAGCAGCCCCAATTTTGTTTAGTCCAAACCATGCATACAAGTACTCTACGCAGTTATTCATCATTAATGCGACCTT
The DNA here is from genome assembly GCA_002591625.1 of Porticoccaceae bacterium. Classification (GTDB taxonomy): domain Bacteria; phylum Pseudomonadota; class Gammaproteobacteria; order Pseudomonadales; family Porticoccaceae; genus TMED48. The sequence goes on along the minus strand of PCDB01000015.1, from coordinate 14,779 downwards.
GTCGCCGTGCGAGACTCCAAGCGCTGNAAAGCCATTTGCAGCTCGATTGATGTTGGCATTAAGCTGCTCAAGTGTTATTGGCGTGTCTTTGAATTGAAATACAACATGATTGGGGTTCTTTCTGGCTTTGTCTTCGATTATTTTGTGCAAAACTCTGTCTTCTTGCGCGTAGTCATGCATCTTCCAAGACGCGTATTTCATCTCATGTTTTTTATGTTTGTCATCCCATTGTCCCATCTCAAAATCCTCCGGAAAAAAAAGGCAGGCGCATGCCTGCCGTACGCAACTTTAACAATTTTATGAGCCCTTAATTATTCCAAATATTCTATTAAAAGCTTTTATCTCACGTCGTATGGCTTACACATTTCATAGGCTTCGTTGAACCAAACCCCGCGCTCATACATCTGCACCATCTTCCCAAAATCCCANGACGTTGGCGATTTCTTATTTGGGATTACTTTAATTATTGCTCTATTTGGGGTATGCACACCCTTGAAAGCGGCCGCACGCAGTTCGTCATTTCCTGCCAGATCCCACCAATACTTGTCGATAATTTTCCAATGAACTTTTGTTAAAAGGTCCTGGTCGAACGATACCTCTGCATTACCAATTATTTGTATAGATTTCTGGCGTTTAGCATTTGAACCGTCGTTGCTTATACTTACCGAAATTTTCGGATTTGCTATAAGATGTTCGATCTTTTTCCGATACTTATTCACACTGCTAATATATATGTGCCCATCGTCAAGAACGACATAGAACATAGGGGTAACGATCGGATAGCCGTATTGGGATATATGCGCCATGTGGNAGTAGCAGTTGTGCTTGTATAGTATCTCAAACTCGTCTGGTTCCATGGGGTAGTCTTTGTTAACGTCGACCTGCTCAAGAGTGATTGGATCAAAATTTGGTTTTTTTGCGGTTTCTTCTGACATGTTGCTACTCCATTTAACTTAATTTAGGTGTTTNATGTGCCCCGGATAGATTTGGGGGAAATAATTTACCGGCCAAAACGCAAATCCAAGTTTTCAGCGATTAAAAACCTGAATTGAAATTTCTTCAAAATTAAGACGGATCAGAGTTCTTGTCAAGAGTTTATATTAAAAAATTGGTTTCCGTAGGCAAGGTCCGGCAACACTGAAGCNACATGATAACTCGGGNTACCTTCCGAATGTATCTGCGATTGAATTGAATCTCAGATAATTTCTTGTTTAAGGCCCATTTGCTGTAGACTTGACATTAGATTAATTTCAGCTGTCTCAGTTATTTAGTTTTGACTCAAAACGTTAAATTCATTCGAAAAAATCGAACAAAAAGTATAGAAGGACAAATTTAATATGAACTTTGATCTGGAATCCAAGTACAAAGACATACAGACTGCTGCGCTAGACTTGACGCGGAAGATTGAACCTATGGCCGTCGAGGCGGATAGTTTGAGTGTGGTGCACGAAGGCGTTCTAGAGGCCTTAAAAGAGAGCGGATTGTGTCGGTTAATGGTGCCGGCTAGATATGGAGGCACATTTGATTCGATCGACCCTTTGGCGATTTGTGTTGTACGCGAGGCTATGATGGCTACGTCCTCTCATTTGGATTCATTATTCGCCCTGCAAGGCATCGGAAGTTATGCAATCACTGTAGCTGGTTCAGATGCGCAGCGGTCTGAATGGCTGCCGCGAATTGCNAAGTTAGAGTCGCTTGGCGCACTGGCNTTGACCGAAGAAATCGCGGGTTCAGATTTGAAAGCGGTTTCTACGGAGATTCAACAAACCGATAATGGTCTGTCGCTCAATGGATCAAAGTCCTACATTTCGAACGCGGGGGCGTCGTCATACTTTATCGTCTTTGCCAAGGAGGACCGAGGATATTCTACCGTCTTAGTACCAGCGAATACCGCTGGGGTCTCTACGAAGCCATCTCCAGAACTTATTGCCCCCCATGTGCTTGGAGACGTTTTTTTTGAAAATGTGATTTTACCTGAAAGTGNGCGCCTGGGGCGTTCGGGGGATGGACTGCAGAATGCCCTAGCCACTTTGGGCGTTTTTCGCGTTTCGGTTGCAGGCGCGGCGGTGGGCTTGGCTCAAGCTGCGTTGGATGAGGCCGTTAGGCACACAAGCACTCGGATACAATTTGGCCGGCCGTTGGCGAAACTTGGGCCAGTTGCTCAAATGTTAGCTGACTGCTGGACCGAAATCGAGATGGCGAGGTTGATAACTTATCGAGCCGCCTTTATGGCATGTGAGGACCCTTCCGCTTCGCTTAATCAGTCCTCAATGGCAAAGCTGGCAGCAAGTGAGATGGCTTCTCGTGTTGTGGATCGTTGTGTCCAGATGATGGGTCGCTGGGGGTTAGAGTCCCAGTCGAAGATTGAAAGACTGTATCGCCAAGCGCGGCCGATGCGCATATATGAGGGGTCATCAGAAGTTCTTAGGCTGGGTATAGCAAAGCAACTTATGACAGAGAAACAATCAACCGTAAATTGATAAAAGGTAATTTTTTGCATCGAAAGCTAACTAAACCTTGATAAGCTTAATCATCGGTTTAATTTAAGGAAAAAATGTGACGAATATAGGAATTAAGGCTGTGGGCGCTTATGTGCCTCGAAGGAGATTATCGAGAGCTGCAATAGTTGAGGCACATTTTTGGGCAAAACCGGGACTGAAAGGCTTAGGTCGGGGAACTCGTGCAATTTGNTCNCATGACGAGGACGTGATCACNATGGCAGTAGAAGCAGGCCGAGCTTGTATAGATGGATTGCATGAATCGCAGCCAGAAAAGCTCTTTTTAGCTTCCACTGGATTGCCTTTTGCAGATAGACAAAACGCTACTCTAGTAGGCGAGGCATTGGGGCTTAATGCAAACATTCGGACTGCAGATTTTACGGGTTCGCAGCGGGCAGGGACTGGGGCCCTACTGCAAAGTTTATCGAGTGCATCAGGCGACTGTCTGGTAATTGGCTCGGAAAAATGNTTAACAAAGCCGGGTAGTATTGACGAGCTGATTGTGGGAGACGGTGCGGCGTCTATTCTTGTAGGGGAAGATGAATTGGTGGCCAATTTTGTTGGGTCGCATTCTATCTCTCGAGACTTGGTTGATCACTATCGGGCATCCCATTCGGACTATGACTATGTGTTGGAAGAACGTTGGGTCCGGGATGAAGGCACGATGCGAATTATNCCAGANGCGGTGGGGNAGCTGNTGCNTGAAAAAAACATGGCGCNTGAAANTATTGATCATGTATTNATTGCAGGNCTTGATTCACGGTCGGTTGCAAAAACAGCGGCCNTNTGCGGGTTCGATAAGGCCAAAGTGCATGAGGGTTTTCGGGAACTTATTGGGCATGCGGGGAGTGCCGATGCCCTCCTTCTGCTGGCAGACATTCTGCAATCGGCTGAGGCTGGTGAGCTGATCATGTTAATTGGTTTTGGGCAAGGTTGTGATGTATTGCTATTCCAGGCAACCGACCTCATCAGCAAGGCTAGTCTCTTTAATGGCTTCGGGTTGGCAGTTGCTCAAGGGATCGATGATGACAACTACCTCAGGTTTTTATCGTTTAATCGGTTAGTTGATATGGATTGGGGAATGAGAGCGGAGCGGGACAATCGAACCGCGCTGTCGGCGTTTTTTCGCAATCGAAGGGCGGTGACTGGTTTCATTGGGGGGGTTTGCAAAGCATGTGGGGTGGCGCAATTTCCAAAAACGGATTTATGCGTAAATCCAATGTGCGGTAAAGCGAACTCCCAAGAGGATGAGGCNTTTTCAGGTAAACGCGGTGAGGTCAAGTCTTTCACTGAAGACTGGCTTGCTTTGTCACTTAACCCTCCTCTTATGTACGGGAGTGTAAGGTTCGATAAAAAGAGTACGCTCATGATGGAATACGCTGATTTTTCTNCTGGAGAATTATCAATCGGGACGCCATTAAAGATGGTCTTTAGAATAAAGGATTTTGATGAGTTACGGGGATACCGTAGGTATTTTTGGAAAGCAGCACCCTTTAGAAACTAAGTTGATTGAACGAGTAAATTTATATGGCTAGTGGAATAAAAGATAAAGTGGCAATTGTTGGTATGGGCTGCACACGGTTTGGAGAGCTCTGGGATAAAGGTGCAGATCAGCTGATGTTGGAGGCTTTTGGGGAGTGTTTAAATGACTCAGGCCTAGAAACTAAGGACATAGAGGCTGCTTGGCTGGGCTTATGCTATGAAGAGCATAGCATGGGCAAATCTTCGATCTCTCTTTCTCAGTCATTGAGGCTCCCGAATATCCCAGTTACTCGAGTTGAAAACCTATGCGCGACGGGCTCTGAATCCCTAAGAGGAGCAGCTTATGCCGTTGCATCTGGGGCTTGTGATATCGCGTTAGCGATGGGGGTTGAAAAGCTCAAGGATACCGGATTTGGCGGGTTGCCAACGCGAACAATGGGTACTTTTGAAGATCAATGGTTTCCAGGTGTTTCGGCGCCTGGATCATTCGCACAGCTGGCGATTGCATATTCTCACAAACATAATATAGCAATGGATGAGCTCAAAGAGGCCATGGCACATGTGTCGTGGAAGAGCCATGAGAATGGCTCACTAAACCCCAAAGCCCATCTGCAAAATCGGCTTACCAAAGAGAAAATTTTAAAAGCACCGATGATCTCATACCCACTTGGTTTGTTTGATTGCTGTGGTGTGAGCGATGGAGCGGCATGTGCCATTTTGACCACGCCTAAAATTGCTCAGAAACTAGGCAAAAAGTCTAACATTGTTAGTATAAAAGCCTTGCAACTAGCTGTCAGCAACGGATCTGAAATGTTCCATGATGAATGGGATGGTAGCCACGCTATGACTTCAGGATTGGCTTCAAAGAAAGCTTATGACGAGGCCAAAATCAATGATCCGAAAAAGCAACTCGATTTGGTTGAGGTACATGATTGTTTTTCCATAACCGAATTGGTGACTATGGAGGATCTTGGCTTGTCTGAAAAAGGTGAGGCATCAAAAGATGTACTTAATGGGGTTTACGATCGGGATGGTGAATTACCCTGCAATGTTGATGGTGGTCTGAAGTGTTTCGGCCATCCTCTGGGGGCTAGCGGGTTAAGAATGGTATATGAAATTTATCAACAATTGCTGGGGCGGGCAGCGGATCGGCAACTGTCAGACCCTAAACTAGGCCTGACTCATAATCTCGGAGGATTTCCAAATCGAAACGTTTGTAGCGTATCTATAATTGGGGTTCACGGATCCAGCTAAAAATGAAATTTATGATGCACCTGCTGAGGTTGCAGTGGCCCATCATGCCAGCAGATTCTCATGATAAATGTTCTGAAATCCCGTTGAAACCAATCAATACTATCCCTATAATGCCAGCCTTTCTTGGGCTTGAATTGACGGTTTGAGCCAAAACCATAACTTAGCCGGAGTGGCTCATGTCCACGATTACTAGGCCTTCTTTAAATAAAGTCGCTGGGTGGCAACTGGTTTTTATAAGCCTTTTGAGCATTGTTTTATTGCCGTTCGGCTGGGGGACTTCGGTTTCGGTTTGGGTTGGGGCTATGATCCACATAATCCCTCATGCCTGGTTTGCTAAAATCGCTTTCAAAAAAGTGGGAGCTAGGCAAGCTAATGGCGTAGTTACAGATTTTTACTTGGGCCAGGCAGTGAAATTTTTACTTACAGCAGTCCTCATGTTGCTAGCTCTTAGAGCTGCAACGAGTATAGATATTAAAATTGTGATGATTAGTTTTGTAGCTATGTTTCCGATTTATTTGATATTGGTGGCCAAAGTCCTTAGGCAACAATGGGCATGAACTGTTCTTTGGTTTGTAACTCTCAGTTAATGGGTATTTAAATGGCAGGAGAAAATCCTTCAAGCACAACCGAGTACATCCAGCATCATTTGCAAAATTTGGTTTTNGGAAACCACCCCGAGCATGGTTGGAGTTTCGCGCACAGNTCTCAGGAGGCTTTACAAATGGGTTTCTGGGCGATCCATGTTGATTCTATGGCATGGTCAATAGTTCTNGGCCTTTTGTTCTGCTTTGTTTTTCGAAGAGCTGCGCTGCAAGCCAAGACAGGGGTGCCTCGCGGCATGTTGAGTTTTGTNGAGTTGTTGGTGGAATTTGTCGATGGNGCAGTCAAAGATAGCTTCCACGGCACNAATAAAATGGTGGCCCCNCTAGCGTTGACAATCTTTGTTTGGGTTTTCTTGATGAATTTTATGGANTTAATCCCCGTAGATCTGATNCCAACNCTTATGCTCTTGGCAGGNGTTCATTACCAGAAGGTGGTTCCCTCGACTGATCCAAATATCACCATGGGAATGGCGCTGGGAGTTTTCGTGTTGATGCTCTATTACTCTTTTAAGATTAAAGGCGTTGGTTTTGTCAAAGAGCTTACTATGCATCCGTTCAACCATTTTCTGTTTATACCGGTAAACTTATTTATGGAAACGGTTGGTTTGCTTGCGAAGCCTTTCTCTCTNGGTCTTAGGTTGTTTGGCAACATGTACGCTGGTGAAATGATTTTTATCCTTATTGCGGTAATGTTTTCTGCGGGAGCGGGGAGCGGGATGGTCGCTGGGGGCTTAAATGCGGAATTATTTGGTGAGGGGACTAACCCCCTATTTTGGTTGGGGATCTTCTGTCTTGTCAGCGGTATATGTTGGTTAAACTTGCGCGGAGCTATTTCCACGGGACGAACCGTCCTGCTGTGTATGGTCATTATGGCTTTGGGCGGAGGCATAACCGCATTGGGTGGTGGAATGATGCAATGGGCTTGGGCAGCTTTCCATGTGCTGATTATTACTTTGCAAGCTTTTATTTTTATGGTGCTTACGGTTGTTTATTTGGGCATGGCGCATGAACAACATTAGATTTTTTACTTTTAACTACTAGAACTGGGAGTCAAACATGGGATTAGTATATTTGGCAGCGGCCATCATGCTTGGAATGGGAGCATTGGGGGCTGCGATTGGTATGGGTTTGCTTGGAGGCAAGCTGATTGAGGGTACGGCTCGTCAGCCTGAGCTTGCGCCAATGCTGCAGGGCAAGATGTTTCTTTTAGCCGGCTTAATCGACGCGGTGCCTATTATAGGTGTCGGTATTGCCATGTATCTTATTTTTGTTGTGGCCCCCGGAATGGGCGCCTAACCAAAAAACGAATTCTAAATGAAATTCTTATCGACGAGGTGCTGGCTTGAATATTAATCTAACATTATTTGGGCAGATGGTGACCTTCGCTTTCTTCGTTTGGTTCTGCATGAAATATGTTTGGCCGATGATTATCGAAGCAATGGAAGAGCGCCAGAGAAAAATTGCTGATGGTTTGGATGCGGCTGATCGCGCTACGCGAGACCTAGCAGATGCTCAAGGCAAAGTAGATCAACAAATGCGGGACGCAAAACTGCAGGCAGCTGATATTATTGATCAAGCTAATAAAAGGGCTAGCCAGATAGTGGACGAGGCGAAAGAACAGGCGANTATAGAAGGAGATCGTTTGAAGATGGCAGCCGCTGCAGAGATTGAGCAAGAAATAAACCGTGCCAAAGAAGAACTGCGAGGTGCCGTGGCTGGGCTTGCCCTTGCCGGTGCAGAAAAGGTCCTTGAGGCTTCGATTGATAGCGCTACTAACCGAGCCCTGGTCGATGAGTTCTCGGCGAAGTTATGACTAGGAATCTTTTATGGCAGAACTAAATACATTGGCACGTCCTTATGCCAAAGCCGCTTTCGAGGTCGCAGCCGACTCTTCAGATTTGGATGGTTGGTCAAGCCGTTTGGGGCTTTTAGCTCGGGTGACTCAGGACTCTTCGATTAACGAGTTGTTGACCTCACCAAGTTTGACGGGAACGCAAAAGGCGTCTGTTATGAGAGACATTTGCGGTGATGATTTAGATACATCTATAGAGAATTTTTTGTTCATCTTGTCTGAAAATCAACGCCTGCAACTCTTGACGCAAATATCAGAGCAATTTGAAGTTATGAAAGCCAATCATGAAAAGGCTGTAGACGTGGATATCATGGCTGCTCAAGAGCTTGAGAATGATCAGCTAAGTAAACTTAATAACGTTTTGGAAAAAAAGCTGGGACGTAAAATTAATATGCAGGTTCGTTTGGATAAGAACTTGCTTGGGGGTGTGGTAATACGGGCCGGAGATACCATCATTGATGGTTCTATTCGGGGCCGTTTGACCAAACTTGCAGATTCATTAAACATCTAAGGATTGGGGCCTAGGTATGCAGCAACTGAATCCATCAGAAATAAGCGAAATCATCAAAAGTCGAATTGACAACCTTGATATCTCATCAGAAGCCCGAAACGAAGGAACCATAGTATCGTTGTCGGATGGAATCATTAGGATCCATGGTCTTGCCGACGTTGTTTACGGTGAAATGATCGAGTTTGATGGAGGTATTTTCGGCATGGCACTCAACCTAGAGAGAGATTCGGTTGGTGCAGTAGTCTTGGGTGATTATCAGGCTCTGGCAGAAGGCCAAAAAGCTCGGTGCACTGGTCGAGTTCTCGAGGTCCCTGTCGGACCTGAACTAGAGGGCCGAGTGGTGGACGCCCTTGGGAATCCAATTGACGGGAGGGGTCCGGTTAATGCAGAACTTACTGACGAACTTGAAAAAGTAGCCCCTGGAGTTATTGCTCGTCAGTCTGTTGATCAGCCAGTTCAGGTAGGCCTTAAGGCTATAGATTCCATGGTACCGATAGGCAGAGGGCAGCGGGAATTGATAATTGGAGACCGCCAAATTGGGAAGACTGCGATTGCTGTGGACGCCATCATAAATCAGAAGAATTCCGGGATTAAGTGCGTTTATGTGGCAGTTGGTCAAAAAGCTTCCTCCGTAGCGGCTGTGGTACGAAAGCTCGAAGAGCATGGGGCTATGGATCATACTATTGTTGTCGCGGCAACAGCATCTGACCCAGCTGCGATGCAGTATCTGGCGCCCTTTGCGGGTTGTTCTATGGGTGAATATTATCGGGATCGTGGCCAGGATGCCTTAATCATTTATGATGATCTGACTAAGCAGGCGTGGGCCTATCGACAAATTTCGCTACTTTTGAGACGACCTCCAGGGAGGGAAGCATATCCTGGAGATGTATTTTATTTGCACTCGAGATTGTTAGAGCGGGCAGCGCGAGTCAATGCAGNCTATGTCGAAAAGTTCACGGACGGAGCAGTCAAAGGAAAGACCGGATCTTTAACGGCGCTGCCAGTTATTGAGACACAGGCTGGAGATGTTTCGGCCTTCGTTCCCACCAATGTGATTTCGATAACTGACGGACAGATATTCTTNGAAGCAGACATGTTTAACGCTGGATTGAGGCCCGCNATGAATGCTGGCATTTCGGTTTCAAGGGTTGGGGGCGCTGCGCAGACTAAAATCATGAAAAAATTGTCCGGTGGTATCCGGACCGCACTGGCACAGTATCGNGAACTTGCAGCTTTTTCGCAATTTGCCTCTGATTTAGATGATGCTACNAAGGCACAGCTGGATCANGGAGAGCGCGTAACCGAGTTGATGAAACAGAAGCAATACTCTCCTCTAACCATCGCAGAGATGGGTATTATGATATACGCGGCTGATAATGGTTATCTGGAAGGAATTGAGGTTGCTAAAGTTGGCGCGTTCGAAGCGGCTCTTCTCTCCTTTATGAAAGCAGAATACGCTGAATTGATGTCCGAAATAAACCGTACAGGCGATTACAATGACGACATCTCATCCAGTTTCAAAAAAGCATTGGAAAAGTTTGTAGCAAGTCAGACGTGGTAGGGCATTTCCTCGGACGGGCAGAAAGATGGCAATAGGTAAAGAAGTTAAAACAAAAATTGCGAGTATAGGTAGCACGCAAAAAATTACCAGCGCCATGGAAATGGTAGCTGCTAGCAAAATGCGTCGCGCTCAGGATCGTATGGCTCTCGGGAAGCCGTATGCCCAGAGGATACGCAACGTGGTTGGACATATTGCTAGAGCCGTTTCTGAATATCAGCATCAGTATATGTCTCAGCGCGAGGTGGAAAGGATCGGTTATATCATTGTGTCTACCGACAGAGGGCTGTGCGGGGGTCTGAACATTAATTTGTTTAAAGCCGCGTTGAGATCTATTCAATCTTGGACTGAGCAAGGTAAGGAAGTGGATCTGTGTCTCGTAGGGAATAAAGCGGCAAGTTTTTTTTCGAGCGTTGGCGGCAACGTAACCGCCGCGATAAAGGATATTGGCGATGAACCAGATGCGCAAGACTTGATTGGTGGAGTCAAGGTGATGCTGGACTCTTTTGATGCAGGTCGCATCGATCAACTCATACTGGTCAGCAACGAGTTTGTTAATACAATGACTCAGAGTCCCCGAATGGAGCAACTTCTTCCTTTAGAACCGGACGCTGACTCGGGTTTAGCCCATCACTGGGATTATATTTATGAGCCCGATGCAAGAGATTTACTTGATGGCCTTCTAATACGTTATATCGAATCACAAGTTTATCAGGGTGTGGTTGAAAACAAAGCATGTGAGCAGGCGGCAAGGATGATTGCCATGAAAAATGCGACCGAAAATGCGGGCGATCTCATTGAAGAATTACAGTTGCTATACAACAAAGCACGACAAGCTGCGATAACGCAGGAACTGTCAGAAATTGTGAGTGGTGCTGCTGCAGTCTAGCAGAAAAATTTATTTTAAAGGTATTAGTTGAGAGGAAGCGGAAATGAGTAGCGGAAGAATCGTACAAATTATTGGCGCTGTTATCGATGTGGAGTTTCCTCGTGACGAGGTGCCTAGTGTGTATGACGCTTTGATGGTCGAGGGCAAGGACTTGACCTTGGAGGTGCAGCAGCAGTTGGGAGACGGAGTGGTGCGAACTATTGCGATGGGTTCTTCTGAGGGAATTAGTCGAGGCCTAAACGTTGAGAACTCAAAGGCACCTATTTCAGTCCCTGTTGGCACTGAGACTTTGGGAAGGATTATGGACGTTCTAGGGAGACCGATTGATGAAAAAGGTCCGATAGAAGCTGAAGACACGATGCCTATTCACCGAAAACCGCCGTCTTATGAAGAACTAGCGGCCTCCGATGAACTTCTAGAGACTGGCATAAAAGTCATTGATCTTGTTTGTCCTTTTGCCAAAGGAGGCAAAGTTGGACTTTTCGGTGGGGCTGGCGTGGGAAAAACCGTCAATATGATGGAGTTAATTAATAATATCGCAACAGAACACTCTGGTCTTTCCGTTTTTGCTGGAGTAGGAGAGCGTACCCGAGAAGGAAATGATTTTTACTATGAGATGCAGGAGTCTGGGGTGGTAAATGTTGAGACTCCTAGCGAATCGAAAGTGGCGATGGTTTATGGCCAAATGAATGAACCTCCCGGTAATCGTTTGAGGGTGGCTTTAACAGGATTGACGATGGCGGAGCAGTTTCGTGACGAAGGAAAAGACGTCCTCTTATTCGTTGACAATATTTATCGTTATACCTTGGCGGGGACAGAGGTCTCCGCTTTGCTGGGTCGCATGCCTTCTGCGGTGGGTTATCAGCCTACTCTGGCAGAGGAAATGGGGGTTCTTCAGGAGCGCATTACCTCTACTAAGACTGGATCTATTACTTCAGTTCAGGCTGTCTATGTNCCTGCCGATGATCTAACAGATCCATCCCCNGCAACAACTTTTGCTCATTTGGATTCCACGGTGGTTCTCAGTCGCGATATTGCCTCNAAAGGAATCTANCCGGCAATTGATCCTCTGGACTCTACTTCNAGGCAGTTGGACCCTCTGATCATTGGTAAGGCNCATTACGAGGCGGCCAGAGGAGTTCAGTCAGTGTTGCAACGTTATAAAGAACTTAAAGATATCATTGCAATTCTGGGGATGGACGAGCTTTCAGAAGAAGATAAGTTGACAGTTTCGCGNGCTCGTAAAATAGAGCGATTTTTGTCACAACCNTTCAGCGTGGCTGAGGTNTTCACAGGCTCTCCTGGTAAATATGTATCGCTGAAAGACACNATTTCTGGGTTCCAAGGAATTTTAGATGGCGAGTATGATCATCTGCCGGAGCAGGCGTTTTACATGGTGGGTTCAATAGAGGAAGCCNTNGCAAAAAGTGAGAAACTCTGAGCGCCTGATCAAAGAGGCTTNAAAAATGAATAGCACTGTTCAATGTAACATAGTCAGCGCAGATGAATCATTGTTTTCTGGTTCTGTTAGTATGGTTATTGCAACAGGTTCACTAGGAGAAATGGGAATTACTCCTGGCCATGCGCCATTACTAAGTGATTTGAACCCTGGCCCTGTTCGTTTGTTAANAGACGGCGGAGAAGAGGAAATATATTATCTTTCGGGGGGCTATATCGAAGTTCAACCTACTAGTGTNTCAATTTTGGCTGACNAGGCAGTTAGGGCGGNTGATATTGACGAAGCGGCGGCTTCCGAAGCGCTNAAGTTAGCNGAANAGACAATATCAAATCAGAGTGGTGAAATCGATTACTCCAAGGCAGCAGCTCAATTGGCGGAGGCGACAGCGCAATTGAGAACAGTTGAAAAGCTTCGNAAGAAGATTGGTTCTTGAAGTATNTTTAAGCCNGGTCTTCCTCAAACGGTTNTTAATTTCCTGCAANTCGTTTGCTTGCCTTGTAGCAATTTTGTAAGTANCGTGTCCCNTACANACACTNGGGACTTTGATTGGTGAGCAAACAAANTGAAACCCACATCNTTATCCTAGCGGCCGGGAAAGGGTCTAGGATGAAATCGAGTATCNCGAAGGTGATGCAGAAGCTTGCGGGAGAGCCNCTTCTNTCNCATGTTNTGAAGACCGCGGCGACNATTCCTCAAGCNANAAAAACCGTGGTGGTTGGGGAAGGCAAGGANTACATCGTGAAGCACTTCGAGAACTCACCGTTGGCACGNGACATCAGGTTTGTGANTCAGGCAGAGCAANTGGGCACCGCGCATGCTCTAAAGGTTGCTACTGCGGACATCAANGAAGATTCCAGNNTCCTNGTTTTGTTTGGCGATGTGCCTTTAATCGACCCCGACACGATCCGCAGAATGCTTGACCACTTGGAAAGTAGCGATTTGGTTATTTTGACNATGGANGTGCNTGATCCGTCTGGATATGGNCGAATATTGCGTGATCGAGATGGCAAGATTGAAGGTATNGTGGAGCAAAAAGATGCCACTTCCTACCAANAAAAAATTTGCGAGATTAACACTGGGGTAATGGCGATTGATGGCTCAAAGCTAAGTCGCTGGCTCTCNCAGATAAGAAAAAATAATGTTCAAGGGGAGTATTATCTNACTGACGTGGTGAGTCTGGCNAGCCNAGATGGCGATGCAATTACAAGTGTTAGCCCGAATTCTGTTGAGGAGATTGAAGGCGTCAATAATCGCCTCCAGTTGGCACGATTAGAGAGGCACTATCAACTNAAGCTCGCAGAGAAACTTCTTTTATCCGGAACGAGCCTGGCGGACCCATCTCGNTTTGATCAGCGAGGAGAGCTGATCGTTGGCAGAGATACCTTCATAGATGTCAATTGCGTGTTTGAAGGAANNGTGGAATTAGGTTCAGAAGTTCTNATAGGCCCGAATTGTCAAATCAAAGACACCCGGATTGCAGACAAAGCAATAATCTTGGCTAACTCAGTGATCGAAGCCAGCTCTATTGGCTCAGGTGCCGTCGTTGGTCCNTTNGCAAGACTCAGATCCGGNACCCATTTGGCCGAAAATAGCAAGGTGGGGAATTTCGTNGAGACCAAAAAAGCAGCTGTTGGCAAATCCAGCAAAATCAGTCACCTNAGCTATATAGGCGACGCGCAANTGGGAGACAATGTAAACATTGGAGCAGGAACAATTACCTGCAATTATGATGGAGACAAAAAACATCCTACGCAAGTGGGCGATGACGTTTTCGTAGGGTCTAATAGNNCCCTCGTTGCTCCGNTATNCCTGTCAGATGGGNCNTTTGTGGCNGCTGGCTCAACAATTACCAAGACGGTTGGTGATGATGAGCTAGGGATTGGCAGAGCCAAGCAGCGAAATATTTCAAGCTGGAAGTCTCCGGCAAAAAAAGCAAAGGAAGAGTAATAAGATGTGTGGGATCGTCGGAGCCGTTGCACAGCGTAATGTCTATCCTATTCTCATTGAGGGTTTGAAACGCTTGGAATATAGGGGATATGATTCTGCGGGCATTGCTATTATAGACACGAAAGATTGCTTGGCGATACGAAAGACTTTGGGAAAAGTAGCGGCCCTGGAAAAACTTTCGGCTGGTATGGATTTGAGGGGCAATTCAGGCATAGCCCACACACGATGGGCTACCCATGGTGAGCCGAGCACCGCAAATGCTCATCCGCATCAATCCAATGGGATTGCTATAGTTCACAATGGCATAATCGAAAACCACGAAAATCTGCGTGATGAACTCATTCGTGAGGGCTACAATTTCTTGTCCGAAACAGATAGTGAAGTAATTGCTCACTTAGTCCATAGTTTCGTTAAAAGGTCACATAGTTTGTGCGACGCAGTCATTTCGGCAACGACTAGGCTCAAGGGTGCTTTTGCTCTCGCAGTGGTTTCTCAAGAACACCCAGGCATCTTGGTCGGGGCACGCAGCGGGAGTCCTTTCGTTGTGGGAGTTGGGGTCGAGGAATGGTTTGTCGCCTCCGATCAAATGGCTCTTCGTCAAGTAACCGATCGGTTTATTTTTCTGGAGGAGGGGGACGTAATAGAGATTAACTCATTAAGTGCTGCTATATTCGATAAAAATAGAGACAAAGTCGAACGGCAAGTCACAAAATTGGAAGACCGTGAT
>PCDB01000014.1 GCA_002591625.1 Porticoccaceae bacterium | reverse complement strand
TAAGTCTTTACCTTTTTTGGGCATTTTTCTTTGTTTTATTGATCTATCTTCAAAGTGAAAACATGCGAGAGGTATACCCATTAGAGAATGAGCTAAATCGGCGTCCAGTTTATCAAATACCGGATCACCCAGCCCTACGGGCACATTTTTTGCCACCACGGTGACCTTTGCACCTATTGAGTTACCCTCTTTTATGAGATCTTGCATAAAAGATTCAAGCTGTTCTACCTTGTTAGAATCTGGAAAGAAAAAACTATTTTGTTCAATCTGATCTCTATCGAAATTCTCATAAGCGATTGATCCAAGTTGAGAAACATAACCAAATATGTCTACACCCAGTTTCTCTAATAAAAATTTCTTAGCAATGGCGCCGGCCGCCACCCGCATGGTAGTTTCCCTAGCAGAACTGCGTCCTCCTCCGCGGTAATCACGAACACCATACTTCTGATAGTAAGTATAATCAGCATGAGATGGTCGGAATAACTCTTTGATTTTCTGATAATCTTTGGGCTTTTGATCTAAATTCTTAATTATCATCCCGATCGGTGTTCCGGTAGTCTTACCCTCGAAGACTCCTGATAGTATCTCGATTTGATCCAACTCGCGACGCTGAGTGGTGTATCTCGATTTACCTGGTTTGCGTCGATCTAAATCTGCTTGCAGATCTGCTGCATCTAACTCTAAACCAGGCGGGCAACCATCAACAACGCATCCAAGTGCAGGTCCATGACTCTCACCAAATGTAGTAACCGCAAACAACTTCCCAAATGTATTACCAGACATTATTTTCCATTTACTCGAAATTTTGGCTCATTATAAAGCTTTTATCTGCAAAAAATTATGATTTTCAATCAATTGCTCACGAGTCAAGATAAAAACTCCTGCATCTCCTTCACTAAAATCAACCCATAGGAAGGGTAAATCTGGATAAGTTTGCTCAAGTGCCGCTGCTGAATTTCCCACTTCAACAATTAAACTTCCACCCTCATGTAAATAATCCACTGCCTCGCATAAGATTCTTCGCACTATATCGAGACCGTCGTCGCCAGCAATCAGTCCCAGAGCAGGTTCAGCAAAATATTCTCCAGGCATACTTCGGTAATCCTCTAGATCTACATATGGAGGATTTGAGACAATAAGGTCGTATCTTTCATCACCGAGATCATCAAACAAATCCGATTCACAGATTTGGATTTGACCAGAGCACTTATGACTATTCACATTTTTACTAGCGACGATCAAAGCGTCTTCAGATATATCTGATATCGTTATGTTCGAACTAGGGAATGCATACGCGCAACTTATTCCAATACAACCTGACCCTGTACAGAGGTCCAGGATGGAATTCGGTTGCACCGGAACCCAAGGTTGGAATTTCTCTTTTATGAGGTTTCCGATAGGAGATCTAGGAATGAGGACACGTCGATCCACATAAAATGGCAATCCGCAAAACCAAGCACATGAGGTAAGGTAGGCCGAAGGCGTTTTTTCGTTCGATCGCTCTCTGAAAAGTCTTCTAACCTCGGCTACCTCTTCTTTGGATAGTAAATTGGGCAGCATACTGCGGTCGAGAGACAGGTTTAAATTCAGCGCATGTGAAAGCAAATAAACTGCCTCATCCCAAGCATCGTACAGGCCATGCCCATGATGTATTGAGCTGGTTTTAAAGAGTTCTTCGCCCTCTGCAAGCAGACTGGCTACGGTTGTACTTTCTGACATAAACGGCCCGCATTCAAAGACAGATGCTCTATATTATCTGAAAAACTTAAAGTCGTTAAATACTGGGTGGAAATAAAAAACGTTTTGATGGACAATAGAGGAGCGGCATGTTTTAAGAGCTTATAAAAATATTTTCTGGGTATCAACAGCCCCTATCACGCCAGAAAATCTCAACAAGAATTATAAAAGTTTTTTAAGGAGACAGCTCAGTCAAAGCTCTTTTCTGATGCCATATGCGATAGTTTAAGGGTCCAAGTGCCCTTGTAAATTGAAGCAAAAAATTGTAAAAAGATGAAAAATTTAAAGGAATTTCCATGAGTGTCACTTTAGAAGGCCTTCAAAACACCAGTTATCTTTGGCCGGGCGACTGCTCTGCAGAAGCAAGCCTAGTTAGAGCAGCATTGATTTCGAAAGGATTAGAAACCCCCCTAATAGACAACGGTCTATCCCGTGACGAAAAGTATAGTCTAATCAAAGCCGCTATGACTGATGTTGTCACAACGTTGGGCTTGGATCTAAATGACGACAGCTTAACAGAAACTCCGCATAGAATTGCAAAGATGTATGTGGACGAAGTGTTCGGCGGACTTGACTATTGTAACTTCCCTAAGATAACTGCCATTGACAATAAAATGGGCGTGGATGAGATGGTCAAAGTTGACGATATTAGCGTGGTAAGTACTTGCGAGCATCACTTCGTCACCATTGATGGTGCTGCGAGGGTCGCCTATCTTCCTGCCGATAAGATTATTGGACTGTCAAAAATTAACAGAATCGTCCGATTTTTTTCTCAAAGACCTCAGGTTCAAGAAAGATTGACTCAGCAGATATTAGTAGCCCTACAGACATTACTCGAAACAGAAGATATAGCCGTTACCATCGATGCAACACACTATTGTGTTAAGTCTCGCGGCGTAATGGATACAAATTCGTCCACCCAAACCACCGCACTCGGCGGTCGGTTTAAGAATGACCATAGAACCCGATCAGAATTCTTGAGATAGCCAGGAAATAGGTGACACGCCTTGGACCGTTTTATCTAGGCTTGCTAAATGAAGAAATCTGGAAACAAATCCTCTTCTCGTAGCTCTGGGTCAACTCGATAAGAGGAAAAGTCGGTTACTCCCTGTTCTCTCAACAAATCCTCATCGACGCAAAAATTACCTGTAAACTCCCTGCTATCTTTAACAAAGATAGCCAGTGCAGCATCAGCCATAATATCCGCCGTCCTAGAGCGCTTGATCACCGGATCACCCCCGACAATGTTAGCCACAGCAGCTGTCGCAATGGTTGTGCGAGGCCATAGTGCATTGAATGCAATCCCAGATCTCCTGAATTCTTCACTCATCCCTAGTACGCACATGCTCATTCCAAACTTCGCCATAGTATAAGCGACGTTATTCGAGAACCAGCGCGACTCCATATTCAAGGGCGGAGCAATATTCAACACGTGAGCGTTAGCGGCTCGCTTAAGATGAGGTATGGCAAGTTTGGAGCACAAGAAAGTACCCCTGGTATTGACACTATGCATCAGGTCATATGTTTTCATAGTTACCGAGCTCGTTCCCGACAGGTTAATAGCGCTGGCATTATTGATTAATATATCTATGCCACCGAAAGCATCTACAGTTTGTTTAATTGCACTTTCAATCTGCTCTTCAAACCGAATATCAACGACTATTGGAAGTGCCTGCCCTCCCAGTTCACAAACTTCTTCCGCTGCAGAATAAATTGTTCCTGGCAATTTGGGATGAGGCTCCGCGGTCTTCGCCACCAACGTCACATTTGCTCCTTCTGTAGCAGCTCGCTTCGCTATGGCTAAACCTATGCCTCGGCTACCTCCAGTCACAAACACTGTTTTTCCATCTAAAGAAGCCATATCAATTCCTTCTGGTAATTTACGCATTGGGTTATTTTAAATCCAATCATCACGATTTTTCTTCTCAGTTGGCTTGATAAGGAAAAGGTGCACTATAAACGTACCAATCACCGAAAAATCTTCTAAAGCCCACCCAAAGTCAGTTTGTGAGGATCCAGCAGCTTTTCCAATTCCCTACGGTCAATATCAGTTTCTTCTTCTGCAACATCAAGAACTGCCCTCCCTTGCTTATACGCCTTTTTTGCGATTTCAGCCGCTTTGAGATAACCAATTATTGGATTGAGCGCAGTGACAAGAATTGGATTTTGAGAAAGTGCCAACTCTAATTGCTTTTCTTTGACTTTGAAGGTAGCTATGGCCTTATCTGCGAGCAAGACGGCTACACTCGAAAGTAATTTGATGCTTTCCAGCAAATTATGAGCAATAACCGGCAGCATGACATTTAATTCAAAATTGCCTGACTGACCTGCTATGGTAATTGCTGAATCATTGCCCATGACTTGAGCCGCGACCATTGCTGCTGACTCGGGTATGACAGGATTTACCTTGCCAGGCATTATAGATGAACCAGGCTGAAGAGCTTCCAACTCAATTTCTCCGAGACCGGCGAGCGGTCCAGAGTTCATCCATCTCAGGTCATTAGATATCTTCATTATAGAGACGGCCACAGTCTTTAGCTTCCCAGACAAAGCCACGGCAACATCTTGCGTACCAATATGTGTAAAGAAATTTTCTGCGGCACAAAATGTGGTTGACGTGTTGTTACTCAGGAATTCGCAAAATAGCGCAGCAAACCGATGATGTGCATTTATTCCGGTCCCGACGGCTGTGCCACCTTGCGCTAGTGTGATTAAAAGAGGGCGCACCGACTCTATGAGCTCAATATTTTGCTTAATTTGAGTCCCCCAACTACGAACACTTTGCCCCATACGCACTGGCATAGCGTCCATTAAATGCGTACGTCCTGTTTTAATATATATATCAACCGAGTCGGCTTTAGCTTCAATGGCATTTGCCAGGTGCCTCAAGGCCGGAAGTAACTTTTGCTCTAATACCAGCACGGCGCTGACATGTATCGATGTAGGAATAATATCATTACTACTCTGTCCGAAATTCACATGGTCGTTGGGACTAACTGGCTCCCCTATTCTATTCGACGCGAGTGCAGCCAAAACTTCATTAGCATTCATATTTGAGCTAGTTCCAGATCCGGTCTGAAAGATATCAACAGGAAAATGCTCCATAAAGTTATCTTGCTCAACTAACTCTTTTGCAACTGAAGAAATAGCCCTGCCAATTTCTAGAGGTATAACTTTTAGCTCAACATTTGCCTCAGCAGCAGCGGATTTACATAGAAGTAAAGCGCGGATAAATGCCTCGGGCATCTTAATTCCACTCACCGGAAAGTTATTGATCGCCCGCTGCGTTTGGGCTCCATATAGAGCCTCAGACGGGACTTCGAGTTCACCCATGCTATCAACTTCTATGCGTGTGTTCATAAAAATTCCCTAGTTTTTTAAGCCGATGATATTAAAAATTTTTGTATTACCGAAGCAACTTCAGAAGATTGGCTTTCCATGTGCAAGTGATGTGTGCCAGGCAACGTGACGATAGTATGGCAACTCATCATACTTGATAGCTGAGTGTGCTCGCTATTCTGCGTGAAGAGACTATTCTGAGCGTATACCAGCAAAGCGGGCGCAATAATCGCGGTCAAAAAACTGTTGATATGCTCCCTCGTGAATTTAACGCTTGCAGCGGACTTAAGTCTCTGATCGTTGTGCCAATAGAAACCCTTCTCACACTCCCGAACACCTCTCAGTGCAAGTATTTCCGCAGCATCTCGCTCTAACGAGAGAAAACCATTGGCCCGAGCATCCACCGCGTCTCCGAAACTATTAAAATAACTAGGGGAAGTCGCGGCAAAACGTTTGTCATCACGAATTGCTTTCGCTATCTGTTTAGCAGAATTGTGAGCTAAAACAGGCATAGGCATGTGTGCATCGATCATCACCAAATTATTTATTCTTTGCGGAAATGTGCCAGCGATTAAGCCAGCAATAACAGCCCCACGCGAATGACCAAAAAGAGCAAAATCTTTCCAGCCCATTTGATCTGCTATTTCAACAACCTCGCCAATCTCTTGCCAAAGCTCATACTCCGCGTCACGAGACCTAAAAGCACTACGCCCATGACCCGCGGAATCGACGGCTATAACGTGAATATCTGACATATGTGGCAGCAGCAAGTCAAAACTTGCTGCATTGTCCAACCAGCCATGCAAAGCCATAACAGGCTTTGAACCAGGCCTTCCCCATTCTTTAGCCGCTAGCTCTAATCCTCGAACATTGAAGGTTTTTTCGCCAATAAATTCAATCAATATAATGTATCCAAATTCTACATCGGTAACAGAAAAATCGACAATCCATAATGAAGCATCCTAGTAATAAATAAATTAACATAACAGAAATCGCGTGTTAATTTCTCTGGGGTGCTCCAGACTTGAAGAACTCATTCATTCTATGGAGAGGGGTAAACGAAGTTCCCCAAAAATTTCCATTTAGTCTAGCCTCGTGAAAGCACAACCTGTGTTTCGAGTTTCGTGCACCTTTATTTCTTGTCTATGTCGGGAGAGTTCTCATCCGGAGGCAAGTCTTGCGTCACAGAAGACTCGGTAAACGAAGGCACGTCTTCATCCGGTTCAACACTCTCATCAAAATCGGGTCCTTTATTGTCAGCACCCTGCTTATGCACTGTAACGGCTGGCTCGTAGTGTTCGCTTTTATATCCCTCGGAGAAGTCAGCTTCAGGCCAATCATCAAAAGGAAAGCTTTTCTTTTCGCTATTAAAGGTCACAAACATAAGCGTTTGAAAAACCCATTTACTGAGAGACTGGCCCAATTCACGTAGCTTTTCATTATCTGCTCCGGATATCACGACTATACCCATCTGAAGTATCACTAATATCAAAAGTACACTCCTCGCCAAAACAAGTAATACGAGAAATAGTGCCATGTAAGCAATCCGAATCCATGTTTTTCTACTCAGTAACGACGCTTTAGTATCAGTCATTTTGTTTCACCATAAAATCGACATCCGTATTTTGCTCTGCCAGCATCATACTCTGCAGAGATTGCTCTATAGATTGATCGTTGAATAAGGTCTCGTATAGCGCCGACACAAGCGGCATATAGATTCCCAAGTCATCGGCTTTCCTTTTTACTAGTCTTGTCGTATTGACGCCTTCCGCTACCTGGCCAACATCATGCATCGATTGAGCCAATGTTTTACCGTGGCCAAGACCCAAGCCTACCTGAAAATTTCTACTAAGTGGAGATGTACAGGTGACAAATAGATCGCCTACACCACTCAAACCAAGGAAAGTCATAGGATCAGCACCCAGTTGGAGCCCAAACCTACTCATTTCAGCCAAGCTTCTTGTAAGAACGACNCTTTTTGTATTTTGGCCTGCTTCAAGCGCCTCGGCAATGCCTGACACAATGGCATATATGTTTTTCAGCGCTCCGGCCAATTCCACTCCAAGCCGATCATAATTCGCATAAACCCTAAAATAATTTGATGCAAGCAAATTTTGAAATATATCACAAAGTTCTCGGTCTTCGCTTGCGACCACTGTGGCCGTGATTTCTCTACAGGCGATTTCTTTAGCCAAGTTAGGCCCACTTAAAACTCCTATTCGCGCACTAGGCAGGGATTGCTCTATAATTTGGCTTGGTAGCAAGAATGCGTCCCCATAAACGCCTTTCGAGGTGCTTATGACAAAAACATCGGCAGTAAGGAATTCGGTTACTTGACTCACTAGTTCTGTTAAAGAACCGCTTGGAACAGCAAAAACAATAATCCCTGCGTCCCGAACGCACTCGCCAAGATTAGCTGAAATTATCAAGTCATCTGATAAACCGTAGCCGACCAAGTATTTCTGGTTGCAGCCAGCTGCCCTAGACAATCGCGCGTTTTCCGAATCCCGCATCCACAATGTAACTGGAAAACCATTACATGCGATCATATTTGCTAGAACCGTACCGAAACTGCCACCGCCTAACACCACCACTTTTTCTTTCATTTACGTCTATTGGTTGTTTTCATAACGCCGTAGTATAGGCTTCACCGATGCAGAAGTCAGCCAATGCCGCGAAAATCACTAATCTCGCAAGTTGGCAACTGTGCCTCGCAACGCAGTCTCATTCTCGGTTAATTATTTTTTATCGAACATCATGCGATTTAACTCCTGAACGAATTGCGCAGGATTATCCAACATTCGACCAGCAGACAGCGCGGCTTGATCGTATAACAAGCCAGCTAGCACTCCAGCCTTGTCATCATCCTTTTCCTTCGAGAGCTTTTGCACCAAAGGATGCTTCGCATTCACCTCGAGAATCGGTTTACTGTCTGGTACCGTCTGTCCTGCAGCTTCCATTATCTTGCGCATCTGCTCTCCCATATCATGCTCACCAACTACCAAACAGGCGGGAGAATCTGTGAGTCTTTCAGTGCTTCTTACATCCTCAATGCGGTTTTCCAAAAGCACTTTAATACGTGACACAAGGTCTTCATCTTTTTTACCCTTTTCACCTTTGCTTTTCTTCTCTTCACTCTCGTCTTTTCCAGTGAGTTCGCTTAGGTCCAACTCTCCCCGGGCCACATCTTGAAATGAGATCCCATCGAATTCATTTAAATAGCCCATCATCCACTCATCAATGCGATCAAACATGAGAACCACTTCAATGCCATGTTTTCGAAACACTTCGAGGTACGGACTATTATTTAGGACAGAGTAACTGTCTCCAGTGAGGTAATAAATCTTGTTTTGACCCTCCTTTTTCCTCTTTATATAGTCAGTCAAGCTGACTGTATTTTCTGCTGACCCACTGGTCGAGGAAGAAAATCGCATTAATTTCGCTATTTTTTCCTTATTTGCGTGATCCTCGCTGGGCCCTTCTTTCAAAACACTACCAAACTGACTCCAAAAGCTAGCATATTTTTCGGGATCGGTCTTAGCCATTTTGGCGAGCATATCTAGCACTCTTTTCGTCACCGCAGATCGAATTGAATCCACCATCGGTGTATTCTGGAGTATTTCTCGAGATATATTGAGTGGCAGGTCAGTGCTGTCGACAACCCCCTTAACGAATCGCAGGTACATCGGTAGAAACTGTTCCGCATCGTCCATAATAAATGTTCGTTTGATATAAAGTTTTACTCCTCTCGAGGCATCCCTTTGGTATAGATCAAAAGGTGCCATACTGGGAATGTATAGGAGCGTTGTGTACTCCAACTTACCCTCAACATGGTTGTGACTCCAAGTCAGCGGGGGAGAAAAATCATGCGAAACATGTCTATAAAAGTCCTTATATTCGTCATCAGACAATTCTGATCTAGACCGCGTCCATAGAGCTTTCGCATCATTAACCGACTCCCATTCTGCAGTTTTATCGGGATCTTCTATTACTGTCTCATTATCATCCGATGGCGGAGGACTGGTCTCCTCTTTGAGCATCTGAACGGGGATCGCTATATGATCGGAATATTTCTTAATGACGCTTCTGAGCCTCCAGCTATTGGCAAACTCGAAAGCATCCTTCTTCAAATGCAATTCTATTTTCGTGCCTCGCTCCTCTTTCTTAATCGTTTCGATTTTATAGTCAGCCTCCCCCTTACAAGTCCACCTAACGCCGCCCGCCNTGTCTTCTCCGGCGCGCCGAGTCTCAACAACTACTTTCTTTGCAACAATAAAGGATGAGTAAAACCCAACGCCAAACTGTCCTATTAGTTGAGAGTCTTTTTGTTGATCTCCAGTCAAAGATTTAAGAAACTCACTGGTCCCTGAGCGAGCTATGGTTCCTAGATTAGATATGACTTCATCCCTCGACATTCCAATCCCGTTATCCTCGATCACAATTCTTTTCTTTTTCTCATCTATCTGAATACGAATCTTTAGCTCACCATCATCTTCATATAACTCTGCATTCTCTAACGCCTCAAACCGGAGTTTATCTGCAGCATCAGAGGCATTGGATATCAATTCGCGCAAGAAGATTTCTTTGTTTGAATACAGCGAGTGCACCATCAAATGCAGAAGTTGTTTGGCTTCTGTTTGGAATCCTAGTGTCTCGGAAGCGTTTTTTGATGCCATGGTAAGCTTTTCTCCTCAGTTACGTTTAGTTTTGTCCATATTTTAAAAANTGGGGGCTGCGACGGAGAATTCAACCTCTGTTCGTGAGAACCAATACAATTAATGTTTGATTAGAAAATGACATCGCGCACTTGCAACAGGCAATGTTCTTTCATCTTGCCAAGCAGTTACTGAGGTATTTACTAACTTGTTTCCTTGTCTAAGAACAATGCAATCCGCATAAGTGATTTTATATCTAGCTGGCCGGAGATAATCCAGGGAGAAGTCTATCACTTTAGGGAAATCGTTTATTTGTAATTGATATAGCACCTCAATAATGGCGGTAAGCTCGAGAAATCCTGCAATCACGCCACCATGAATTGCTGGCAGGGATGGATTGCCGATATTTGATTGACGACGATCAAGCATCAAAGTTAATTTCCCATCATTCAGCTTGGCTGTTGTTCCTATAAAAGCACTGTAAGGGATCATCTCAAGAATTTTATTTGGCGACCCCAGTTCTCGAGCCTCTATCAAAGCAAGACTGAAATCTTTAACTTTCATTATTTTTTCTGGCCAAGCTACGCCTGCTCCAAGTTTTGTAAATACTTCTTATTTTGACCATGGAACAATTCGCTGAATTCCTGCTTTAAATACGCTTGAAAAGTCGGTTTTGGGTGCACTGATTCGCACGAAGTTTGCAACGCAATGGGCTATGGGATTCTCGATATCATCTTGCCATGCNGTCCCCCTGCAAAAAATTANAGATGACGTTATTTTGTATACCTTACCGGAAGCATGGATGGGTTTTAGGGGCTCTGCTGGATGCATATAATCAAGCCGCAAGTCCATTGTAGGCGTAATGGATGGCACTTGCATAACACTCATAGCTGCACAACCGCAACATGTATCCAANAGGCTTACGATGACACCGCCGTGAATAACGCCTGAAATAGGATTACCCACCGCCTTGGCGTCATAAGGATAATCAAGACTAACAAAACCCTCGGAGACTTCGGTGATGCTAAATCCTAACTGCCGCCCATGGCCNGTTCTCTCCATCGCNATTTTTAGTGCCGGTTTGAAAACTGCAGACTTGAACTTCAATCCCATGTAATCTTCCTAACTCACCCCTTTGATAATGATGAGTGCGCATCAATGACGCTATCAGGCGCTTGTACAAGCTCAACGAGAACACCGAGTGCACTGTTCGGAAACTCATCATTGCCCTTTGGATGAATAAAGCACACATCATGTCCTGAGGCACCTTTGCGTATTCCTCCGGGCGCCATACGAACTCCCTGATTAATCAACGATTCATAAGCCGTCTGTAAATCATCCACCCAGAGACCAATATGATTAAGAGGCGGGGTGTCGACACGAGGTCGAAGTTCGGAATCAAGGGGCTCCATCAGGTCAAGTTCAACAGCAAAAGCACCATGTCCAATCTGACAAATATCTTCATTCACATTTTCAGCTGCACTCTCGTAATTCCCAACTTTTTTGATACCTAAAAGTCCCGTCCAAAAATCCAACAAGAGGTTTTTATCAGGCGCCCCAATGGCGATCTGCTGCACTCCGAGAATATTGAATGGCCGTTCTTTTTTCACTTAATCACATCTCCTATCTTGCTAAATTCGGAATCCGCTACATTACCCTTTTTGAAGAAGCAATTCAGGGTATCAGATTAGCTCCGATAGTGCTTGATAAGCATTGAGGCAACCTCAGGCCGACAAAACTCGGCAGGAGGCTCAATTCCATTAGCTAGCATTTCTCTCAACTTGGTGCCAGATATAAGAAGAAAATCACTTTCATCATGATCTTTCGCTTCACTCATCATAACCACTGAACCTAATTTTTTAGAGAAGGCTGTATGATCAGCACAGAAGATATCAATATCGAGCGCTCCTCTCACCTGCTTATTTTTGAATATCTCCTGAGCATCAAATGCCCCGTAGTAGCTTCCCACTCCAGCATGATCTCGTCCCACAATCAAGTGCGAAGCTCCCATGTTTTGACGAACGATAGCATGAAGAATCGCCTCCCTGGGTCCCGCATAAAGCATATCAAAGCCATAACCAGAGACCAGCATTTTATTTCTGGGGAAATACCTTTCAGCGACTAACCTGATACATGAGTCGCGAACATGCGCGGGAATATCACCTTGTTTTAATTTCCCTAAAAGCATATGAACAATGACCCCGTCGGCTTCCTCGCGTTCCATAGCCATGCGACATAGTTCTTCGTGCGCAAGATGCATCGGATTTCTAGTTTGAAACGCAACCACCTTCTGCCAGCCAAGCACACCAATTTTGTCGCGGATTTGAGAAGCAGTCTGAAATGTTTCAGGAAATTTTGACTGATAATAACTATAATTTAATACCTGTAACTTGCCGGAAACAACGTACGAGCCAAGACTCATAAAGGTTGAAACACCTGGATGTGCTAAGTCAGTAGTCGAGAAAATATGTTTCGCCATCAGGTTCAACTGTTCTCGAGTTACCAACTCGATATTCTCAATTTCCATAATGGCGATAGCACGATTATCATCGGTATTCGGATCGAGAAGCGCGATGCGACTAGTGCTTTTAATTGCTGATATGTCCTTGCAGACATTGATTATCGGAATCGGCCAAAACAAACCATTTTTAGTCTGCATTTTCTCCGCACATTTCAAAGCCTCCGTCAACCCCATGAAGCCCTCTAATGGGTTAAAGTAACCCGCACCCAGCATCACGACGTTGGCTGCAGACGATGTATTCAGCATCATACTTGGAAGCCGAGATGCCTCCAAAACCAATTCAAGCCGTTCCTGTGGGTGGGAGACAAAACGTGGTTTTAAAACGCTAGAACCATACGGATCAATCACCTGTCTCTCAACCTTTTTCAGAAAGACTAGATTTTGGAACATAAAGATTATTTTTTCGGAGATATGCCATAATGACGAAAACTTCTTGACTGACAGACATACTGTCAGAATGCAGATGGATATCTGCCTTTAGAGGTACCTCATAGGGGTCATCTATTCCCGTGAAATTCTTTATTTCTCCTAGTCGAGCCTTTTTGTATAGGCCTTTAGGATCGCGCGCCTCTGCAACCTCTAAAGCGCAATCTACGTGGACTTCAAGAAAGCAAATACCTGCTCTGTCATGCAGCTCCCTGACAGAGTCCCTGTCGGCGCGATACGGACTTATAAAACTACTGAGTGCTATTATTCCCGCGTCGGCCAGAACTTTGGAGACTTCCCCGACTCGTCGAATATTTTCCTTTCTATCGTCCAACGAGAAACCGAGGTTTTTATTAATACCAAATCGCATATTGTCTCCATCTAGCCGATAACTCAATATACCCTCGGACAAAAGCTCTTGCTCGAGTGCTATCGCTAAAGTGGTTTTGCCGCTGCCGGACAAGCCCGTAAACCAAATCGTCAGTCCCTTTTGACGAAGTAAACTGATTCTATCCTGCCTGGTTACTACCCCGTCTTGCCAAAAGACATTCGTTGCAATTTTTTCATCCATAATTAACCAACGTTTAAGAGTCTGGCGCGCGATATTAGACAATTCTCGAAGCCATGTAAAATCTGATCTTCCTTTCAGATCCAAGATAATTTCTGATTTTACAGCCACTTATCAATCTTGTGTTCGGTCTCAAAAGAATAGCTATAATAGCATCTGCGTAAATGAAGAATTTGGGAATTAATCACTTTATGTCTGCCCTTTCAAACTTAAAAATCTTAGATTTTTGCACACTTCTCCCCGGCCCCTATGCCACAATGATTCTGTCAGATCTCGGTGCCGATGTAATCCATATTGAATCTCCCAGCCGTCCCGATTTGGCAAGGACGTCTCCCCCGTTCAAGGATGGTGTCGCCACAGCTCATAGCACGCTTAACCGCAACAAACGCTCCCTGTCTCTTGACCTAAAACATCCCGAAGCTATTGGAATTGTAAAATCATTAGTCAAAACTTATGACATCATTATCGAACAATTCAGACCAAGCGTGATGGAGAGACTTGGATTGGGTTATGACAGTTTAAGCGTGACTAATGAGCAAATTATTTATTGCTCTTTGACCGGTTACGGACAAACTGGTCCATACCGCGATAGAGCCGGTCATGACATAAACTACCTTTCAATTGCCGGTGTCAATGGGCACTCTGGCAAGCAAGGCGAAAAAACACCACTCATGGGCGTGCAGATTGCTGATCTCGCCGGGGGTGCATTGCATAGCGTAATAGCCATACTCGCGGCCGTTAATCAACGTAATGTAATGGGAATAGGGCAATTTTTAGATGTGAGTATGACAGATGGAGTTTTTGCGCTTAATTCTTTGGCAGGCGCCGCCTATCTAGCCGGCGACCAAGTGGCAAGACCTGAGTCAAACCCATTAAATGGTGGTAGCTTCTATGATTATTATGAAACAAAGGATGGACGCTATTTGTCAGTTGGCAGTTTAGAGCCGAAATTTTTAATAGGACTTGCTCGAATCTTAGAGGAACCCAAAATACAGCAGTTAGGCATGCAGCACACCCTCGCCGAGCAAAAAATGATGAAAGCAATTTTGACCGATACTTTTCTTTCGAAAACACTTTCAGAATGGCAAGGAATTTTTGAGGATGAAGACGTATGCGTCGAGCCGGTGCTTTTATTTGAAGAGGCATGCGAGCACCCACAGCTATTGGCAAGGAAAATGGTCACATCGATCGATACCATAGAGGGTTGTCAACAAAACCAAATTGCAAGTGCATTTCATCTTTCGCAGTCTCCGCCTACGTATAAACACGGTGGCGTGCCGCTTGGCCACAATAATGAACAAATTTTGCAAGAGCTTAACTATGATCCGAAACAAATAGGGGAACTCGTCTCGTCAGGAGTTTTCGGATAAACTGCATACCCTATTGGCCTTAATAATTTAAAAAAAGTAAAGCTTTGTCGGGAGCAATGAAAAGAATGGACTATAAGATTTGGGAGTGCCTAGTTTGCGGTTTGTTATATGATGAGTCTAAAGGGTGGCCCGATGATAACATTGCTCCTGGAACGCGATGGGAAGATGTTCCGGATGATTGGTTGTGCCCAGACTGCGGTGTCGGCAAAGAAGACTTCGAGATGATCGAGGTGACCGATAAGGCAAATGAAGAAGCAGATACCAAGTTAACGGAAGAGGCAAATGAAGAAGCAGATACCAAGTTAACGGAGGAGGCAAATCAAGAAGCAGCCGCTCCTGCGCCAGAAATCAGTCCGACTGTCAGTTCTGACGACATGAATATGGTCAGTCAAGTTAAACCTTCAGAGAAAAAACAAACCACCGCTTTTAAAATTTGGGAGTGCCTAGTTTGTGGCCTTTTGTACGATGAATCAAAAGGTTGGCCGGAAGACAATATCCCCCCTGGGACTCGCTGGGAAGATGTGCCAGAAGACTGGGAATGCCCAGATTGTGGCGTTGGGAAAGAAGATTTCGAAATGGTTGAAGTCTCCACCGCCCCATTGGAACAAAGCCAGCGGGTCGACGCTGAAGACTGCAAGCCAATCGTTATAATCGGAACCGGACTTGCGGGCTACAATCTAGCGCGCGAATATAGGACGCACGATACCTCATCTCCACTTATGCTTCTTACCGCAGACGATGGGCAATTCTATTATAAACCCAACCTATCAACGGGATATGCAAACAACAAATCACCAGATGATCTTGTGACAGCCAGCGCAGAAACAATGGCAACAAATCTTAACGCTGAGATTCTGACTGATACCGAAGTTCTCTCAATAGACGTTGCAGCGAAAACTATAGACATTGGTGAACGAAAGATAGATTTTTCAAAACTTGTTTTCGCTACCGGCGCATCCAATATCGAGATAGCTGTTGAGGGTAATGCAAGTCATAAAATGTATAGCGTGAACAACCTAATCGACTATCGAAATTTTAGAAATGCTATGGATGGCAAGAGGAAAATATTGATTATTGGAGCGGGGCTGGTAGGCAGCGAATATGCTAATGACATGATTCTGTCAGGGTATGAAGTTGACGTCGTGGAAGCCATGGGGACAGTACTAGGAAATCTTTTGCCTAACGAAGCATCAGTCACCGTTCAGGGCAAACTAGAGGAAGCTGGCGTTCGCTACCACTTTAATACTACGGTCGAACGAATCGACAAAAAGGGCGAAGGTGTTATAGCAACGCTAGTCAATGGCTCTAAGATTGATGCCGATCTAGTTCTTTGCTCCATAGGCGTTAGGCCCGACCTCACTCTGGCAAAAAGCGCAGGACTGCAAACAAATCGAGGAATCATTACCAATCGCTCGTTAGAAACTAATGCTAAAGACATTTACGCTGTTGGTGACTGCGCGGAGGTTGATGGCAATCTTTTATATTATGTGGCGCCACTTAACTCAAGCATTAAAGTTCTGGCCAAGAAATTGGCCAACCAAGACGCGGAAGTCAATTATGGAGTTATGCCAGTCCTTGTAAAAACGACGCTCTATCCCGTCGTGGTCAATCCGCCCAGATTGGGCTCTCAAGGGAACTGGGAGATCACATCCGATGCAGATGGTGTTTTGGCGAAATATATGAGCCCGACAGGGCAACAGCTAGGTTTCGCTCTGACTGGCGATGCCACTCGGCAAAAAAGCGTCTTGGCCGCGCAGAATATTCGTCTAATGGCATGACTTCAATGGGCAGCTCCGCCCCGCTGCGCTCGAATCAATTAAACGTAGGGCGCCATTGATTCAAATCGGTTTAATAATTCTTTCTCGGTAAACGTCTTATTAGGCTTGACGTGTCCCACCTGTTGCCACCCATGTTCTGAATCTCTGCGTAAAATTTATTTACTAAAGAGGCGACTGGCAAATCAGAACCATTCACCTCTGCCTCTTGAAGACAGATCGCAAGATCCTTGCGCATCCAGTCAACCGCAAACCCAAATTCAAAACTATCCTCAGCCATGGTATGACTTCTATTGTGCATTTGCCATGACCCGGCTGCACCATTCCCAATTGCCTCAAAAACTTTTGGAAAATCCAAGTTAGCATTGGAAGCAAAAGCCAAACCCTCGGCCAGCCCCTGCAAAATTCCGGCAATGCAAATTTGATTGACCATTTTAGTCAGTTGGCCATTTCCTATACTACCCATATGCACCAGACGTTTAGCATATGAAGAAATTATAGGCTTTGCCTTTTCAAAGTGGNTCGCTTCTCCCCCGCACATTATTGATAANTNNCCATCCTCAGCGCCCTTTTGGCCNCCAGACAANGGNGCATCCAAGAAACCAAACTTATTCTNAGCACAAATATCCCCTANTTCNATNGAAATANGGGCAGATACGGTNGANTGATCGACTAAAATCGNACCCGGGCNCATNCCACTCAACGCACCATGCTCTCCAGTNATCACNTCTNTCAAATCATCATCACCCCCGACACATGAAAATANAAACTCTGCATCANNAGCAGCCTCAGCCGGAGTGGAGGCCATCTCGCCTCCATGCTTTTTTANCCAANCNANTGCTNTCGNGGTTGTTCGATTNAATACCTTAACACTATGCCCATGCGCGGCAAGNTGNCCAGCAATGGGGCNNCCCATTANGCCNAATCCNATAAAAGCTAAATTTTTCANAGCTACAAACCCTTTTTATGAGTACCTTTCGTANTAAACCANTAGAAATGTNTNNTAAAAGATTCAAACGCNTCTTTTTAGCCGTTCAAAAACAGTTATAATTTTCTNTCGGAGGAATTGTNATTAATATTATAACCGGTTTTTTTGTGNTNTTACTTTTGCTCGCTANNGATGCCATTTCAGNGATCGTGGTGAATGAAGATNCNATAGATAACCCTGGAAAAAATTGGCTGAATTATGGGCGCGATTACTCTGAACAGCGCTTTAGCCCNNTAGACAAAATAAACGANGATAANATTCAAGAACTTAACCTTTCATGGTCCTATCGGTTTCCGACTGCCCGGGGCCTCGAAGCCACTCCACTCGTCCATGAAGGNGTTATTTANGTCACCACGGCNTGGAGNAACGTATATGCACTCGATGCGAAAAACGGAAACGCTTTGTGGACNTTCGACGCGCAAGTGTCTAANGCTCATCTTGCCAAAACGTGCTGTGGACCNGTGAATCGNGGTGTAGCTCTCTGGCAAGGAACCAAAGATGATCAGCTCCAAGTTTTCGTTGGCGCATTAGACGGGCGTTTAATTGCTATCGATGCAAAAACCGGAAAAGTCAACTGGTCNGTACAAACCACTCCTATTGAGAGCAACTANAGTGTCACCGGCGCTCCTCGCGTTCTNAAAGGCATGGTGATTATCGGAAATGGTGGTGCAGAACTCGGAGTTCGAGGATACATTAGCGCTTATGATGCNCTCACCGGCAANCTTAAATGGCGCTTTCACACGGTACCGGGTGACCCGTCANAACNACAAGAAAATGATGCGCTNGAGACAGCACTCGCTACTTGGCANGGTGATTATTGGCACCANCAAGGCGGCGGTGGNGGGACTGTCTGGGACACATTAGTTTATGACTCTGAACATGACCTACTTTTCATTGGAACAGGAAACGGCTCTCCNTGGAATCGGGATGTACGAAGCCCCGGTGGNGGCGACAACCTGTTTCTCAGCTCCATAGTAGCTTTGAAACCAGATAGCGGCCAGTANGTTTGGCATTATCAAGTAACGCCNNGNGACAACTGGGACTATACGGCAACTCAACAACTGGTTCTGGCCGACATTGAGTTGGNTGNCCAAATTCGGTCAGTTGTAATGCAGGCTCCCAAAAATGGATTCTTTTATGTGCTCGATCGGNTAACGGGAGANTTGCTATCGGCAGATCCGTTTACTAAAACGACTTGGGCAACNCATGTTGATATGTCTTCGGGAAGACCCGTTGAAACAGAAGAGGCTAACTATCAGAAAAATGGNCCCAGTTACCTTTGGCCNGGTCCATATGGGGCACACAACTGGCAACCAATGTCATACAGTCCCANAACTAAGCTGATGTACATACCNGTGCAGAANATGCCGTTTTACTTCTCTGCCGATAAGAAACCAGTGACCCACCGAATAAACCGCTGGAANACTGGAATCGATCTAAATGAGGCGAGGCATCCGGAAAGCTGGGTNGCAGCCAAAGCATCTGTCGATGCCCTAGCCTATGGAGAACTNGTTGCTTGGGATCCNATNAAAAAGNCNCGGGCTTGGGATATCCGACACGCCAAACCGTCGAATGGCGGNATCCTTAGCACNGCAGGAAATCTTGTGTTTCAAGGCACTCAAGAGGGCAGATTTATCGCTTATGATGCGANAAATGGGGAATTACTCTGGAGTTTTCAATCTGATAGCGCAATCCTTGCAGGCCCNGTNGCTTNCGAANTAGATGGAGAGCAATATATAGCCGTTGGGCAAGGNGGNGGCGGCGTCGCCATGCTCACCATAGGCAATGAATTGAANTATGANAGGGTNAATAGAAATAGGCTCCTAGTATTTAAGCTTGGNGANGCTNCTGAGAGACACACAANAATGAGTGAGAAATTAGCTAAGATNGAGCCAGTTGTAATTGAAGCTGAGACNGATCNAGCTTTTATNGAACGAGGTCAAATACTTTACAGCAGTAATTGCGGNAGTTGCCACGGAATCAGCGCNAAGAGCGGCGGCATTGTTCCAGATCTTCGTTACATGAGCCAACAAACTCAANAGGAATTTGTCAATATTGTGCTNGGCGGCTCAAAAGTNCATCAAGGCATGATCGGTTTTGCCGAAACTCTCGACCTTANGGACGCANAAAGTCTTCATGCNTACCTTGNNGCTCAACAAAAAGAGCTTCCCAATAAGTTAGACATGAGTGTGATCCAAAAGATCGAATACTGGGTTATGTATTTGAGTGCCAAGCTTGGTGAGCGCTTNCCNTTTCTGCTNAATGCTAGNCGGGAAATGGTCTACTANNGGTCACGTTCCTGTGTATTTGGGNGGCCGCTTTTCAAAAAAAGCCTTCATCGANTCCTTNAGATCGTTTGACTTGAGGCTGGTCATTAACGTGAACATCCCNTTAAGAAGCAGACTTTGATCTGTNGTAAGCGTTTCGCTTTGCCGGAGAATAAATTTAGTNCCNCGCACGGCGAGNGTTGAGTTNGATGCGATCTCTGACGCTAANGCGTATGCNGCATCATATGCGGCGTCAAATGATTCGAAGACATCATTGACCAAGCCAATTTTTTCGGCACGCCTNGCGCTTATGTCTTTACCTGAATAAGCCAACTCTGCTACGTGCCCAGCATTCAGGANCTTAGGTAATCTCTGCAATGTGCCAACATCGGCAACTAAACCGATCTTTGTTTCACGAATGCTNAAATTCGCATCATCGCTGCANATTCTAATATCGCAAGCAGTGATCAGATCGACACCAGCGCCAAGGCAATGGCCATGAATAACNGCAATGACCGGNAATTCGCANTCCGCTATCGANGAAATCGCTGCTTGGAATCGCTGGGTATNCTCTAACTGACGAAGGTTNGATTNAGCCTCGGAGANCGCTTCATCGCTCTGANTTCCNGTTGCNAAANCAGCCTCCACTATATCTATCCCCACGCAAAAATGCTTCCCGCGCCCTGCCAANATAATAGCNTTGATATCATCATCAAGCATGATTTCGTTCAGCGCATNNGGTATTCCGCCCCATAAATCGGACGAAAGCGCATTGTATTTTTCAGCACGATTGAGCCATAGGATNCAAACGTTGTCTTTCTTNTCTATTGATAANTTAGATGATAATGTNNTCATAACNNATTAATTTATNTTGTNTAATTTTTAATAACCCGAGCGGCCTTCAATAACCGCNTGGTAGGCAATTTGGTTCANCGGCTCATAATTCTCCGAATNTGGTGGCANAAAGTATAGNTCATCAGTNATCTCACCTAAATGNTATGCCTGCTTTCGCAATTCACCTTTAACAAGCTTAAAAGTTCCGGTNGTAGCCAACTCNCCTTGAATNCGCAAGAANACAGGTCGTGCNTATGCAGGAAGGTTTGTCATAACATAAGACGAAAACTCCTCTAGATCNAGNTCTCGNCCACCTTTCACCACNATCGCTACCATCCCAGCCTTACCATCAGCACCCGCAANGTCGACGCCAAAGACATTTGAAAATTCNAACTGATCGTTGCCATTNAGAATTTCCTCTACCTCATTAGTNGATACNTTTTCAGAACGCCAACGATAGGTATCTCCAATTCTGTCAACAAATTGATAATGTGCTAGGCCAAAAGCAAAGCCCACATTTATTTTCTTAATCANGTCTCCAGTNTTAAACCAAGCNTCGNCATCCTTAACNACGCTTCGTAAGATCTTNGACTCGGANGCCCGAGAGTCAGTGTAACCNTCGAAAATGTACTGCTCGTCAATCTCNCCCAAGAGNAANCCGACCTCGCCGTCATCTGCAGGAATAATTTTCCCAGCCGCATCTTTNACTATTCTATCTAAANCAATGTCATACTTTACCAGCANGATGTTCGCACCACAGATACCAATCGTANGATCCTTNTTGAAAGCATTAACAAAAGCGATNTTCCCCTCGCTCGCGCCATAAAACTCGGCAACCCGATCGATCCCAAAACGATTCTTAAATTCATCCCAGATGTCTGGTCTAAGACCATTGCCAAACACCCNNGTCAACGTNTTATTTCNTTCNTCNANNCAAGGAGGTTGTGCAATCAAATATCGACAAAGCTCACCNACGTATATGAAATTGGTNATNTTATNTTCCTGCACATCTGNCCANAANGANGATGCAGAGAATTTTCTTNGNAGGTAAAAAGATGCGCCGGAGTATACGCAAACGCCAAATCCACAAATGAGTCCTGTTCCGTGATAAAGAGGGAGNCATAAGTAGAAACAATCATCGGCTTTAGCNATNGAACCCATCTCGCTNAATCCATGNGTGGCTGTAGCCCAGCGACGGTGGGTGATTTTAGCAGCCTTAGGCAAACCAGTCGTCCCAGATGTGTAGATATAGAAGGCGGTCTCACCGGCCAAAATATCATTGACCTCCTCTAAATTTTGACAGCTATATTGTTCTATTTGTTCTAAGAAATCTTCTACACATGCCGGCGGGTCAACTTCACGTCGGTCTGCAACCCACAAAAAATCGTCGCCACTCATAGCCAAATCATTACTGATGGCAACTATATTATCGTATACCTCTTCTCCAATTAGACACTTAGCCGAACCAGAAATCTTTATGCAATGAGCTAGCTGAGCGCCCCTTAAACTTGGATTTATGAGTGCGATAGCAACACCAAGCTTCTGAGTTGCAATTATGAGCGCCAAAAACTCGATTCGATTGTCCATTATCAAAGCTATGCTGTCGCCTCGGCTCACTCCACCCGCCTTTAGTCGACGCGCCATCCGATTGGCTAGCATATTGAACTCGCCCCAGCTAAGTTCATGACCCTCAAAGACAATCATTTTGCGCTTTGAGTACTTAGCCACGGTGTCTTCAAACATGGTGCCAACCGATTTTTTATCGGTAACCTTCGGGGGCTTAACCGCTAAAACAAGGAGTACCCTGATGAGATCGAAAAAAATTTGGATTGTTTTTTTAATGACTTGCATTCAAATATCCCACAGCATAAAAAATGATTAGACTTGGCGGAGAGTTTACTAGCCAATACCCGCTATCTTTCTCATCAATTTATGCATACCACTAATCCAGCGATCATAGTTTGAAGTTTTGTTTCTCATGTACTCGAGTACCATAGGGTGCGGCAGAATCATGAAACTCTCTTTCTCCAGCTCTCTCACAACGACATCAGCCAACTCTTCTGGTTCCATGACGCCGTCTACGCCCGCAGCCGCGGACGAGTCAGTTCCCTGCCTATACATCGCGGTTCTGACCGCTTGAGGGCATAGCATTGAGACTTTTATCCCTTCGTGCTTATGATGGATCGCAAGCCACTCTCCAAAACCTACTGCTGCGTGCTTGGTTACACCATAGGTCGCTGACCCAATCTGATTCAAAACACCAGCAGCAGATGCTGTATTCAAGAAGTAACCCCCACCCCTTTCAATCATGCGCGGAACTAAATGACGTGCCGCATAAACATGCGACATGACATTTATATCCCAACTTTTTTGCCAGTCTTCATTGGTCGCCGAATGCAGATCTTTGCCCAGTCCAATTCCAGCATTAGAGCAGAACAGATCAATCTGCCCGACCTCCTCTTCCGTCATTTTTATAAGCCGAACAACATCATTTTCGTTAGACACATCCGCTTCAAAGGAGCGATCACCTATCAGATCCGCAGTTTGCTCCGCACTCTCTGGATTGATATCCACTGACACAACGTGTTTGGCGCCCTCTGCCTTAAAACGGACAACCAACGCTCTTCCAATTCCGCTGCCAGCTCCAGTCACAACAACGATCTTATTTTCTAAATTCATCCTTTATCCCCAGTTTGCAATATTGATAAATCCTGACCGAAGTGAGTCCAACAATCAACTAACCAAAATAGAGGAAGACATATTACCCGATAACAAATCACCATTTATACGTCTGAAACCACATTTTTTCGCCCAATAACGAGACATTTCAGGTTGGCGCTCTCATTGTTAAAGCAAAAAAATTCATTACATCCGTTTCTTACGTGATATAGAATACTAAAGAGAATGGCGAGCGGCTCACGGACTATCTACTGGGTAAAAACGAGTATGACAAAGTCAATTTGGACAACTCGTCTTAGCGAGGAAAACGAAATCATCAGCGGACCGTTTTTAAGGCCGCGCCAAATGTTATCAGCGCANGAGTATGGTGGCCATCTNTCGATTCATGACGATGATCAAGCCGCATCTCTCGGCTTCAGTGGCGCTCCGATAGAGGGACCCACCCACTTTTCGCAGTTTGATCCGCTTTTGCATAAAATNTGGGGCNATNAGTGGTTTGAATNCGGTTGTATNAGCACCCACTTTAAAAATATGGTTNTAGANGGTGAAGAAGTTCAAGCNCTNGTCTCAAAGCCNTCNGAAGGGGCAAAGTCGACACGCATNTGGGCGCTAAAAAAAACCGGTGAAATTGTTTTAGNGGGNACAGCCACNATTGGACCGGATCACCCAGAAACAGAACTCGATCGAATCATGCGTTCCCGNCCGACTCCAAGTAATTTAGTCATCCTTGAAAAAGTAAAAATTGGAGACCGNTCATCGACTGGCATNCCAGTAAAAATTTNTATGGATCAACATCTNGGCAATAATTATCCGTTTACGCTAAACGAAAAGCTAAANAAAATAACAGAGTATTGTGATTGGTATAGACCAGAGACCGCNATNAATTCTCCNTGGNGAANGGCCATAATTCCGATGGAGATGGTNAATCCTTTGGTAAGTTTCTCCGCCGACTTTCNGCCTCAAGCCAAACAACCCTCCATAGGCCTATTTGNCGATCTCGAAATAAAAATGATCAAAGGNCCNCTGTTNGTCGGAGAGGAGTATTTATTGCNNCGGGAAATCGTTGGCTTNGGAGAAAGTCGAAGAACAGAATCAATGTGGCTAAAAACATCCATANNGTCCTTCAAGACCAANGAACTAGTTGCCTCAACACTACTCAACAGTGCTGTTCTCAAANATTCCTACGCAAGCTANGANAAGGAAGCAAAGGAACTGGGCAAAATCTGACNATCNNTANNTGAATATCCTAGACAGAATGTTTGTNAGCGGAGATTCCNTTGGCAGAANATAGCAATNGTNATNAAAGATTGTCCAACCAATCAAGAAGAACTTCGTTTACGGCATCCGGAGCCTCCTGNTGAGTCCAATGACCNATACCCGGAATTAATTGATTGACTCTCAGATCCGNAACGAATTCTGGCATATTATCNAGCGCAGGTCTNGCCATGNNGATGACCCCATCTAATGCTCCCGCCANAAATAACGCGGGTTGGAGAACTTTCANAGGCTGATTTTCTGATTTTTCCCATGTTAAGTTCTGGTTNCNATAATAGTTTAATGGNCCNCGAAATCCATTCTTCTCAAACTCTTTGGTGTAAAAGTGCAAATCGCTCACCGANAACCATGCTCCTAGTTNTTTTGGTTCATATATATCGGATAGCAAATCGGAATCAGCTGGTTTTTTATGCAANTGACCAAAATCTCCCTGACCGCTTGAANTATGAAAAAACTTTTTNAGATTGGTTTCAATGTCAGTCTCAAATTCCGCCTCAGCCACTCCTGGCTCCTGAAAGTAAAGCTGATAAAAAAACTTTCCAGCAAATAGCTTCCGCATCNTCTCAAGAGGAGGGCTTTCCGAGCGCGCAATGAATGGGACAGACAGCGCTCCAACGGCTGAGAACTCCTCGGGGTGCCAGAGCGCGCAGTTCCAAGCGGACGGCGCTCCCCAATCATGGCCTATTACGATTGCAGACTCATAGTCGAGTGATTTGACCAGGCCACGTATATCATTAACGATTTCAATTTGGTTGTATGCGCTCACGTCGAACGGCTTATCTGAGTCACCATAACCACGCATATCGGGTGCAACGACTTTGTAACCTGCAGCAGCTAGGGGCGCAAATTGATGCCGCCAAGAGTACCAAGATTCAGGAAATCCATGAATTAACAGAATCAGCGGCCCTGAGCCCTGCTCCGCAATATTAAGCTCTATGCCATTGGTCTCAATTTTGCGGTTTGAAATATCAGGGTACAAACTACTCACTGTCATTTCAGCACTCCAAAACTTGAACTTATAGCCATATACAAATATGTGACTGGTAGACGGCTAGACTTGCAATATACTTAATTTAGTTTTGTGAATAAAGGGTCAGTCACACTTGGAACAAGATATACCATTTGAACTCAGAGCACCCACAAAAAAAGCATTGCAATGGCTCAATCGTGAGAATAACTCCGACTATGATTTAACCGGACTAGTGGGCGCCGAGAAAGTAAGCGATCTTAGCAAGCCTTTTGAAATGGGACTGATTCCTTGCGATGGCGAATTGTGTGTTCGTAAACAGGTTGCTTTCACCCCGGCCAATAAGGATTTTATTTTCTCTCAAATCGAACTTGAAGCGCCCTCGATACCTTCTCACCTCGATCCCCCAGAGGGGATTCGGAAGGAATGGATTAACAATGAATTATCGAACCACGAGTTCATGCTGCTGGTTTTCTATCGTGGACTTTGGTGACCGCCATGTCGCTTCGAGTTGCGAAGCTTCGACNGAACGGGAGTTGCCGATACAATAAGGGCCGCTGGCGGTGCTGTATATGGCATAACTTCGGAACCACAGNCTCTCGNCTCCGAAGCCGAAAACGAATGGAGGCTCCCATTNTCTGTCANAGGGGATCCGCANNATGAGATCAGGNATCTNNGTGCANAGAATNAATGGNTGGACATTTTTTTTAATCCAGATGACGGCCACCTTGGANCCCGCTCATGGGTTTCCCATATAAANGGTTATTATCAGCCNGCGACGCTTGCAATTCACAAATCAGGGCGANTACTTTATCGCTGGAGGTGTGTCCCAAAATTTAGCAACCTTAGCGGAGCAGGCGCACGTCCTNAGGCAAAGCATGTCTGGAGCATAANCNAAGCAAATATTNGCAAATCTCATGATGCCGAAATTGATAAAAAACCGAAAATGGCATACAAAGAGCTATCGTNGTTNCAATTTTTGATAAACGGATCGGCTCATGGATGGTTCCTANGACCAAAAATGTTTCCACTGGCAAGGCANGGAGACACNCCAAGTGCCANCCCGTCCAGAATGGGNNGGCGNNTGGCAACCTNCATAGCANTCTGGTCTGCCTTGTTTCNAATGCTCCCCGTTGGATGGTCAAGCACATTATTAGGGCTATGGCTCGCAATCTATGTGCCTGGCCTAATNNGGCTACATAATACCTTTCAAAATGAGCCCGATGACTACTANAATACNCCGCCCGTCCNCCTAAGCGCGAGGNGGCAACCCGTGAATCATTGTAAGAAATCGAGTTTCTGTGCCAGCCCATCTGTGCTTAGATAGAGCTTGATATTCTTCGTCGGCATACCAATCTTTNGCTTTTTTTTCAGATGGGAAACTGAATATAATCATTCTTCCCTTTCNGGGATCCCCCTCAAGAGTCTCGGTATTATCATCATAGGTAATAAAGGTACCACCGTATTTTTTTAAAATGGGAAAAAATCCCTTTTCATATANCCTGTACTCAGAGGCATCTTTTACATGCAGATTCACTACCATATATACTGGGATATCACTCATCTAAATCTATCTCCTTATTTACATTNGGGTTAAAAATTATCCAATNTATAATGTCCGCAGCCANNCGGAAACGGCTTTGCCGATCTCTACCGGNGAGTCCTCCTGAATAAAATGAGTTCCAGATACACTNACCTCNACCTGATTTGGCCAAGATCTGCAAAACTCTCGCTGTTTTCCAACCAAGATAGATCCCGGGATGGCATTGATGAAGAGCTTCGGAAGATCATTAGTAGTTGACAACCAGTGGGCGTAGCTTGACACCAATTCCACCATCTCTNGAGGTTCTCCAGCGATTGGAATCTGTCGCGGCCAATTAAGCANTGGCTGGCGATGATCANGTTCTAAAAAGGGTCTACGGTAGTTATCCATTTCGTCTTCATTAAGGGAACGCATTATCGAACTTGGCAAAACACCTTCGACAAAGAGGTTCCGCTCAAGCACTAGATCTTCACCTTTATCACTCCTGAAACCCTTGAATATACCCACTGCCTCAGCGGGCCAGTCAGCCCACGAATCGAGAGGGCACACTATTCCCTCCATGTATGCAATCGCCTTTATTGCAGTCGGGTTTTGCTGCGCCCAATGAAAACCTAACGCGCTGCCCCAGTCATGAACAACTAGAGTGACTGACTCATGAACTCCGATTGCTTCAAGAAAATCAGCAAGGTATCGATAGACTACCTCGAATGTATAACGTTGGGGTCCCTCTTCGACTGACAACTTATCGGAGTCACCATGCCCAATTAGGTCGGGCGCAATAACCCGACCCAGACCGCTCAGTTCTGGGATGACATTACGCCACAAATAGGATGAAGTCGGATTTCCATGGAGCAGGACGATGGGTTGACCTTCCCCTTTATCCACATAGGCTATCTTCTTAGAGCCGACTCGTTCAAATTTCTTCGCGCCAACCAATAATCTTCTCCCTCCATTGGACGGTTTCTTGCTCATGATTCTCTTTTTAAAACATGGTTGCAGTCATCGACAAAAATTAGCAACCGAAAACAAATTAACAGGCCAGAATTATATCAGATACTCTGTTCTAAAATGTTTTTAAATAGTCTTTATTTCTGCGCCATATTTAATAATTCACAAGGCGTTGACCCTTACAAAATAAGCAAAAAACCAACATGAGAGAATCAAACTATGGCTACCAATCTTTTTGACCTTTCAGGAAAAATTGCTCTTGTTTCAGGAGCTAGCCGAGGCATAGGTGAGGGCAGAGCGAGAATTTTCGCCGAACAGGGGGCTCACGTAATCGTATCAAGCCGAAAAATCGAAGATTGTGAGTCCATCGCAAAGAGCATCAAACAATCCGGTGGATCATCAGAAACGCTCATCTGTAATGTTGGCAGGATGGAGGATATATTGAGTGCCTTTGAGCAAATTCAAAATAGGCACGGCAAGCTTGACATACTGGTTAACAACGCCGCTGCCAACCCTTACTTCGGACATGTTCTCGATACCGACCTGAGGGCTTTCACTAAAACCGTTGATGTAAATATAAGGGTTACTTCTTTATGTCAGTGGAAGCAGGGAAGCTCATGAGAGATAATCAAGGAGGGTCAATCACCAATACAGCATCTGCCGCAGCACTAATGCCGGGCCCAGCACAGGCAATCTACTCCATTACCAAGGCAGCCATAGTTAATATGACGAAAGCCTTCGCGAAAGAGTGTGCTATCTATAACATTCGCGTTAATGCACTGCTTCCTGGGCTGACCAAAACAAAATTCGCTGAAGCACTCTTCACCAATCAACAAATATATGAGGGCGCAATCAAAAGAATTTCTATGGGACGACACGCCAAACCAGAGGAGATGGCTGGCACCGCTTTGTACCTTGCCTCAGCAGCTTCTAGCTACACCAACGGGGAGTGTATAGTTGTGGATGGTGGTCTAGTTATATAGTCTTCTCGGAGGCAAGATCAAATTGTGCCACCAAAAATTATCATAAGAGAATATAGATTTACTAGGGCCACCCTAAGGTTGAGGATCAGACAACAGAATATCCATGACCCGGCCGCGCAATGCTTTTTTCTGTCGAGCAAGGTTGTCCAGCATGTTTCTTTCATGACCCTCAAAATAAAGCAGATTCTGGAGCGCCTCATCGAGATCGCTTTCGTCAAGCCAACTTTGAAGTTCTATAATATCTTCATCTGTCAGATCGAGGTATTCTTGTTCTTCGCCAGTGAAAATAGACATCCAATGCTCGCAGGGTTCCCCATACATTCCCACTGGGCAGTCACACCTTATCCGCAAAGAATTACCATCGCGAACAAACTTGCAGGTGTATGGTTGAAGGGATGTTCCTTTAACCCGAAACGTCTTTTCTTTGATCTCATTACCCATTACTTGTTTCCAAGATAAGCTTGAACTATGCGCTTTCCCAATCAGAACTGATCATCCCTCTCAAAAATCGTGAGAATGAGCATGAAGAATCAGCTTCGTTTAGATAGCAATCGACAGGACCCTCTCCATTCTTTGAAAGGCCTATTATCTAGAGCCAAAGCAGTTCTGACGGCCAATGTTTCCCGGTTAATTTCTGTAGTATTGGTTCTTGTTTTTCCATCGCTACCTGGGCCTTCTGTATGCTCCATCACTATGATTGTTGGACCCAGAACAAGATTACGATAGTCTCTCTCCTGCATGTCACCTTTCACATATCGCATGTCTATATTTACTTCAAAGGCCTGCCGTGTGTCGGTCTTCGGATCACCTTTCACACCATAATCTTC
Source organism: Porticoccaceae bacterium (assembly GCA_002591625.1). Taxonomy (GTDB): domain Bacteria; phylum Pseudomonadota; class Gammaproteobacteria; order Pseudomonadales; family Porticoccaceae; genus TMED48. The sequence goes on along the minus strand of PCDB01000014.1, from coordinate 7,090 downwards.
GCCATCAAACGTTTTTTTGGTTTTGCAGTCCAATTTGACAATTTGCGCATCAACTGATGGGATTACCAGTATAAGCATCAAAAATATGTAGTGCATTGAGAGCTCCTTTGCCGTAAGGAGATGATGCCTTTTATTGGCCACAAATGGAAGCGCAAGATGGATTGTAATTAGCTATTTTGCGATGATAATACCGTGTTCTTCCATTGAAGGCTGACGGTAACCTAGAAAAAAAATGCGGCGCATTTGCTCTTGGTTTCTTGTATCCTCATTCTAAGCATGACAATCATGTCATGAGCGTGTAATGAGATGCAGCGAATATAATTAAGGAGAAAGAGATGTTCATAATTTCGGCCGTTGTCGATTTTGAAACTGAGGAGGAGAGAGATCAAGTAATAAGAATTTCAACTCCGATTCAACTAGCTACTCGAGAACAAGAAGCTGGGTGTATAAGCTATTGCTTCGCTGCAGACCCTGTCGTCGCAAATAGAATGCAGGTTTATGAGCTTTGGCAAGATGAAAAATCAGTCGTGGAACACTTCAAACACGAGAACTATAAAAAAATGCTTTCGCTCTTTATGGGAAGCAATATTATCAATAGTGAAAACCAGATTTATCGAATAGATAGACACGAACCCGTCTACGATGCCAACGGAAATCCGAAAGAGAGTTTCTTCAGATAGCTGCGGACAAACGTTTAAATAGTTTTGGCTTTAGGGATGCTCTCAGATAGAGCGGATGAGAGGGGTGGCCCGACTTATTTATTTTTATACAAAACATCGGAGTTAGCATCTCAAATACCTTTCTAGCGCGATCAAGGTGATCCCCATGATTCCCCCAAGCCGCAACTTTTAGATCGGCGATATCAGCCATTTTTTGCAACCAAAAATCATTGTCCTTTCCAACAGGATCAGTCATCAATCTCATATTCTTGGGATCCGAAGAAATACCCGCAAAAAGATTTCCAATCGACAGGCTTCCGTAGCCCCAAGAGCGAGCGAAGTTTATGCAACGAATCAGAGTAGGATCCTCTCTTTTATGATCGGCAATTGATGGATTCAGCGAGACGAACATAACGTTTGGTAACTCCTCGTCCCAACTCCTCCATATAGCGTAACGGTAGTTGCTGCATTCAGAAAATTTAGCACCCGAAGGAGATATTAGCATTTGTCAAACAATACACACGTCTTAACTCTGCGCAGTCATCCCGGCATGCTTACTCAGATTTGGCTTTAATGTATCCGGGAAGAAATAATCGGGTGTCGTTCGAGGCTGCTCGCGTTTGTTGGCGCATATATTCATAAACCGCCAAAAGTTCACTCTCCTTCAGATCCTTAAATTGCGGCATACCATTAGGCAAAAGCGCCCCATCTGCTACAACGGCCTTAAAATATGAAAAATCGGAATTAGCCACTGATTCCCGCAGGTCAGGTGCACCGGATCCTGCACTATTAAGTCCCCCACCATGACAAACACCGCATCCGGAGTTGTGATATAAAGCATTACCGGCGGTAGCCAGGCCAATATCGATTACACTGTCAGACGTAGGTGCAGGATTAAATTGGTGCCTCCGATTGTTAATTACAGGTAACGATTCTTTACCTGACAAACTAAAGCTCAGCAACCGAATCCCGGGGGCCTTGTATTTCCAACCCATTCTGCTAAAAACCGGCAACCCAAACGACGAAAGTCCGCCCCACCCAACCAAGATCGCCACGTGTTGTTTACCATCGATAGTGTAGCTTATGGGCGGTGCATTGATGCCACGCTGCGCATCAATTTCCCAAAGTAGTTCCCCAGATAACGCGTGGTAAGCTTGAAAATACCCCTCTCCATTACCTTGAAACACCAAATCACCAGCCGTGCTAAGCGTCCCACCATTCCAGAAACTGCTGTGTCGCACTTGCCAAGCTGGCTTCCCCGCCAATGGATTCCAAGCTAACAGCGAGCCAGTGCCGTCATTTTCCTCTACTTCACTATAATCAACCAAAATATTCACACGCAGAAACTTATCACGGAATTCTGGGTCGGGACCAACCGAATACTCGCCCCCCAGTTGCGTTTCTGAGATGTATACCAAGCCCGTTTTCGGATTATAACTTGCCGACTGCCAGTTTCTCGCACCAAATGGACTTGGCCAAATACGGGATGGCCCTCCGTCTCTGTACTTAGCCTCTTCGCTCAATACAGGTCTACCGGTATCCAGATCGACATATTCTGCCCAGGTTGATTTCGCATATTTCTCCGCACTTAACAGCTGCCCGTCATTTCGATCCAGAATATAGAAATGCCCATTCATATGAGCCTGCATCAGGACTTTTCTGCTATTCCCATCAATCACAAGATCGGTCAAGATCATGTCCTGCGTTGATTTGAAGTCCCATCGCTCTTCTGGAAGGGATTGATAATGCCAAAGGTATTTACCAGTATTCGGATCTAGAGCCACAATGGAACCCAAGAACAAGTTATCTCCTTTGCCATGACTCCGCAAATCATAGTCCCACGGATCGCCATTGCCGACACCTATATAAAGTTGATCAAGTTCCTCATCATATGTAATACCGTCCCAAACGGTCCCCCCGCCACCTGTTTTCCACCATTCACCAAACCAAGTCGCCGCTGCCATTTCCATAGCCGAGCTTTCAAAGCCATCCGCAGGATTGCCCGGGACGGTGTAAAACCGCCATAGCTGCTCCCCACTATCGGCATCATAAGCGCTTACATATCCCCGCGTTCCATACTCTGCTCCACCGTGTCCTATTACAACCATATTGTTGAACGCTCTGGGGGCTCCAGTAATTGCCTTGCTTTCAGTTGGCTCAAATGTTTTGGAAGCCCAAATCTGCTCGCCGCTGACGCTATCAATAGCGATCAAACGGCCATCGGTAGCTCCAATGAAAAGTTTCCCATCTAGGTATGCCAAGCCACGATTGACATTCCAACCCAGCGCAATTGTCCGCGGTGAATGCTTATGAATCTCAGGGTCGAAGGTCCATAGTAATGTCCCACTGGCGCCATCTACAGCTCTTACAATTGACCTATCTCCTGAAAAATATAGAACACCTTCGATCGCCAGTGGCGTGCTAACGAATTGAATCGCATCGCTAAGATCAAGCGCCCAGTCGAGTCCAAGCGATTTAACGTTGCTCGAGTTTATCTGAGCGATTGGGGAAAAACGCTTTTCGGATAGATCGTTGCCATAGGAGGACCAGTTAACTTCATTCCCTGAAGATGCAGCCTCTTTTTTGAGAGTATCTTCGGGATTACTTTTCATGCAACCAATCGATAAAATTGACAAAATAAGAATTGAGTTTAAAGAAATATTTCTCATTATAGTTCCGAATTTAAATAAACAATCATAGGCTGGGCATTGGCTTATTATCCTGCCAAAATAAACTAATATCAAACCAAAGGCTCCAAGTTATATACGATCAAAATAAAAAAATTGCATCAAATTTAATCATAGAACATGCACGTTCATCGCTCTCTAAAATCCGCCAGATTAAACCTCATTGCGATCAAAAGAGAATAGAATGCTTTACAATGTTTGACAATATCGATTGATTGATAAAAAGTTTTTTTCATATGAAGAACTTAGTGGAATTGATAGGTAACACGCCAATCATCAGACTGAATGGACCATCCAATGAAACGGGATGCGAAATCCTAGGCAAAGCTGAATTTGCTAACCCAGGCGGGTCAGTAAAGGATCGGGCAGCTTGGTATATTATCAAGGACGCAATTGAGACAGGAAAACTTCGACCGGGTGGCACCCTCGTGGAAGGAACCGCAGGAAATACCGGTATTGGGCTCACACTAATTGCCAATTCGCTTGGTTACAAAACGACAATCGCTGTACCTGAAACCCAAAGCCAAGAGAAGTTACAGATGCTGCGCGCTTGTGGAGCGGAACTGATTACAGTTCCGGCGGTGCCCTACAAAGATGAAAATAATTATGTCAAATTTTCCGCGCGGCTGGCACAAGAACTCGACGAAAAATTACCTCAAGGAGCCGTTTGGGCAAATCAATTTGATAATACCGCCAACAGGTTTAGTCATTTTGAGACTACGGGTCCCGAAATCTGGGATCAAACCAAGGGCAAGGTAGACGCCTTTGTCTCAGCTATTGGAACGGGTGGAACCATAGCTGGAGTTAGCCAGTTTCTGAGACGAAAAAAGAAAAATATTGTAATTTGTCTAGCAGACCCCCCCGGCGCTGCATTGTACAACTACTATGCCAATGGAAAGCTAATGGCAGAGGGATCAAGCATCACTGAAGGGATTGGGCAAGGACGCATAACGGACAATCTTTCAGACATAAAAATCGACAAAGCCTACCAGATTCCAGATCAAGAAAGTATTGATGTTATGTTCCGTCTAACTCATGAAGAAGGCCTGTTTCTGGGAAGCAGTTCCGGAATAAACGTGGCTGCATCAATGAAGTTAGCAAAAGAAATGGGCCCCGGTCATTGTATAGTTACCATATTATGCGACTCCGGGACCAGATATCTTTCAAAACTCTATAACCCCGATTTCCTTGAATCCAAGGGCCTTTTATTTCCCAAATGGCTAACTCGATTATAATTTAATCGTCTTCGAAGCAGCACATTATGTCGCCATCCAAAATCCCGCATCCTTGAATGGCGGCAGAACAAATTTGCATGGATAGCATCCTCGCTTGTCGGTCATGGCATTTTTCGGATAGGCTTCGAACGAGTCAGTCACGCCAGCAGAATACAATACAAACTCGAATGGTCAAGCCGAAAGACGGGCACACCAAACCTCTTCAGCAGGCCATTTGCTCGCCCAATTTGCATCAGCATAACCAAATCTAGAACTGGACTTTGCAGTAGCACCAACCTCAACCAGACGCTCGATAACAAAATTGTTATCCCTTAGAAGTTGGACCCAGTCCCCATGGGATAGATGGAATTCAACTTCATGAGAAGATGAGTTCCATTGATGCTTAAATAGGTCATGGTATGGTCGCAACAACCGTTCGGACATCGGGGCTCTCCAATTCCCGTCATCTGGGACACAACATACCGCAAAAGCGTGATCGGTCATAAAAACCAGTCGCCCTCCAGTTTTTAGCACCCTCGATGCCTCAGGAATCCATCTAAAAGGATTTGCCCATAGAGAAGCCCCATACTCTGAGATTGCAAAATCAAAACATGAATCTGGGAAAGGCAACGCCTCACAGAAACCCTCGACAAACTCTATTCCCAATTGATACTGCTCTTCAAGCCGACTGGCAGTCTTCAGTTGGTTTGCAGCCGGATCGATGCCTACAACTTGACCGTCTCGCCTTGCCATCCATGATGACACATAGCCAGCCCCACAACCAAGCTCAATGCATCTGCAACCATCTAGTTTGGTTGGTAATAGCTGCAATTCCGATTCGGGAGTATTCCAAATGCCCCAATAGGCTTCATGTGAATGCCAAGCTTTTTCGGCAGGCGCAATGTAATCTTTCGCACGGGCCTGCCAGATTTTCCTATTAGCAACTTGATAATCCTCAAGATTCATGACAAACGCCTCGTAAAGAGGACAATAGTTATAAAGAAGAATGGTGGAGCCTAGCGGGATCGAACCGCTGACCTCCACAATGCCATTGTGGCGCTCTCCCAGCTGAGCTAAGGCCCCTTCTGCTCTGGCCGCATGATAGGCAGGGTGTCTGAGCAAGTCAACAGAATATCTTTTAGCTAAAATCGTCTGCTTTCATCGTTTAAGATACTTGGCGATGGATTCGCATATCGATAAACTTGCAGTCCCTCCTACTGAAATCTATAGCTTTGGTCAAATTAGATAATATTCATCTTAGCCGTCATTTCCAACTATTTGTGGTCATCATTGCAGCTGGCACTATTTTTCCGCTGCTCTATTTGAGACAAAATTTTGAGCTGTCGATTCTTCAATCTTTTGATTTAACCATCAGCCAACTCAGCAACTGCTATGCGCTAATGGGATTAACTTTTGCTCTGACCTACCTTCCGAGCGGTTGGCTAGCAGATCGCCTTAATCCTCGTTTATTAATTTTATACGCATTGGTGATGACTGGGTTGCTCGGCATATGGTTCGCTTCCATCCCTTCGTACCGAAATCTATTACTAATTTTTTCTTGCTGGGGGATTTCTACCGGCCTAACCTTTTGGGCGGCGCACATAAAAATTGTCTCTATTTTAGCCGGAGGACAATACCAAGGACGGTTTTTCGGGCTCTTGGATGGCGGCAGGGGATTAATAGAGGCCATGTTGGCAACCGTAGCAATCTGGATATTTTCTTCTTACTTGGATAACGTATCCGGGGTCTCAGAGCAGGCTCTAAAACGAGTTATATATATGTATTGTGTTGCGATCGCCATAGCCATAGGACTGGTTTACTGCCTGTTAGACACCCCCAAAACTGGTCCACATTCCAAATCCTCTGGGAAACTTTTAATCGAATTAAGATTGGTTTTTTTACGTCAAGATGTTTGGCTTGCTGCCATCTGTATATTGTGCGGGTACCAATTGTTCTGGGCCACTTATTCCTTTTCAGCCCACCTCCAAGAAAATTATTCACTTACCGCCGTAACTGTCGCATCAATTACCGTCGCCAAACTATGGATGCGTCCAGTTGGTGCGATCTCCATAGGCTATATTGGGGATTGGTTTGGGAGAGAGCATACATTGGGGCTCGCAATGTTATTCGCCACATGCAGCATTTGCGCTATAGCTCTGTTGCCAGCCTCTACCAAGACCGGAGTCCTAGTTGCAGTAGTTCTAGTTGCCGGCTTCGCGACCTATGCCGTGAGGGGGATTTACTGGAGTACTCTTCATAACTGTGCAATTCCTGATCGATCCAAGGGTCTTGTAATCGGCCTAATGTCGATGGTTGGCTACCTACCGGACATATATCTACCTCTTGTAAATGCTGCCATATTAGAAGCATACCCGGGAAAATTAGGATATCAGATATACTTCCTCGGCATCGCTGGATGCGGATTAGTGGGGTGTATCTCAGTTATCTTTTTGCGACGTGTTTCGTAGCTTATCTCTGTACTGCCATAAAAGGAAATTTCCGTTGATCAGCAATGAATCAAATTTAGAGG
>PCDB01000013.1 GCA_002591625.1 Porticoccaceae bacterium | reverse complement strand
CTGGCCTTTCAACGGGCGCACAACTGCCGTCAGTGACTGTGGGCCTTGAAAAGAATCTCCAGCAGAAGACCATCGACTTCAATAGCCTCAGTCTCTCGGTTGGCGATAAAGTTACCCTAACGGTACCAGGTGGAAGTCAGATCGTTGCTACCTATGATTCCAATGGCCTGAATACCTTGCTTGGATCAATCAAGACTAGCTATGAATCGAATAACCCTGGAGCCGCCAGTGCCAGCAGTGGTATCTTGACCCTGACTGGGCCCGGAGATGGATCGGCGGTGCCTGCAGTGACTGTTTCTGTAACATCAACGAATTCGGTGACTAAAGATGGAGCCTATGTTCCGCACCCATCATCTTCTCCGACTGCAAATGTCAGCTCAGGAACACCCGTAGCCACGGCGTCAGCCGGCAGCGAGTTTCAGATCAATACGACTACAGCATCCTCGCAGGAATATCCCCAAACGGCTTCATTGGCCGATGGAGGCTATGTGGTTGTTTGGAATTCTAATAATCAAGACGGTTCACAGTACGGGGTTTTCGGTCAGCGTTTTAATTCATCAGGCGTGGCCGTTGGTGGTGAATTTCAAGTCAATACCTACACCGCTTATCACCAGACAGATTCCAAGGTCACAGCGACTGGTGACGGCGGGTTTCTGGTGACATGGACCTCTACCGCTCCTCAAGATGGATCTGGATATGGCGTCTTTGCGCAGCGCTTTAATTCATCAGGAACTAAAGTCGGAGCTGAGTTTCAAGTAAATACGACGACATCTACGCACCAATTGCATTCAAACCCAACCGCTCTCAGCGGCGGTGGTTTTGTCATCACCTGGGCATCAAACTCGCAAGATGGCAGCGGTAAGGGGGTTTATGGTCAGCTTTATGATGCCTCTGGAGCATCGGTGGGTGGCGAGTTTAAAGTCAACACACATACAAATGATGATCAAATGCGACCTTCAGTCGCGGGGTTAGACGGTGGTGGATTTGTAGTCAGCTGGATGTCCAATAACCAGGATGGCGATAGTTGGGGCGTTTATGGGCAGCGGTATGATGTGTCCGGTAACACGGCGGGTTCCGAGTTCAAGGTAAACACGCATACTACGAGCTCTCAAGATTATCCTGCCGTGACTTCATTAAATGATGGTGGCTTTGTGGTGACGTGGCATGATGATTCAGGTCATGACGGAAGCGCCGATGGTGTGTTTGGTCAGAGATATAGCAGTTCTGGTAGCGCAACTGGGTCACAGTTTCAGATTAATTCTACAACAGCGGGCACCCAAGCATTTTCATCAATTACTTCACTAACGGACGGCGGTTTTGTCGTAACTTGGACAGATTATACTGGAGAAGATGGCAGCGGAAAGGGGATTTTTGGTCAACGTTATGATGCATCAGGTAACAAAGTTGCATCTGAATTTCAGATCAATACCCACACCTCTGACGATCAATCTTGGTCTGATGTCGCATCACTACCTAATGGTGGCTTTATAGTTACTTGGGGCTCCAATGGTCAGGATGGTGACAGCTATGGCATCTATGGACAACGCTTTTCTTCTACTCCCGCTACTTCAGCTGTCACCACGCTCGACTTCTCCAACAAAGCGCTGACTGAAGGCGATCGGGTCACGCTTTATATTGCCGGTGGCACGCAGGTCCAGGCCGTTGTGGGTTCTGGCGGCTTAGATGAGCTTCTGACATCGATGAGTCGCTCAGCAGCTCTGCAAGATACGATCTTTAGCTCAGTTTCGTCATCAAATGGTGTTCTGACATTGACCGGGTTGTCATCAGGAGCCAATCTACCAAACATTACCGTCGCACTTGAGAAAAACATCAAGCAGCAAACCATCGACTTCAGTGGCCGAAGCCTAGTTGCAGGCGACAGGATTACGCTGAATATCGCTGGGGGCGCTCCAGTGCAGGGCGTACTGGGTAGTGCTGGCCTTCAGGATTTGCTCAACTCCATGGCTGGCACCATTGCTGCCCAGACCAGTTTATTCAGCGCAGCAACTTCGGATACCGGTGTGATCACCTTGAAAGGCCTGACCGATGGTTCTGCGCTTCCCACGGTGACCGTATCCTTTGAGGATAACTACCCCACATCCCAGCTTGACTTCAATAGCAAGAATCTGACGGAGGGCGATCGCATCACATTGGCTATCGCAGGGGGCACCCAGGTTCAGGGTGTTGTCGGTAGTGGTGGACTCAATGAGCTCCTGACATCGCTAGCTAACTCTGCGGCACTTCAAGATACGTTGTTTAGCGCTGTCACGTCCTCAAGTGGTGTGATGACGTTCAATGGTATGACAACCGATGAGGCATTACCTGCAATCACTGTGACACTTGAGAAGAGCATCAAGAAGGCAACCCTTGACTTCTCGGGCCGCAATCTGGTGGCGGGTGATCGAATCACTCTAAACATTGCAGGCGGCACCCAGGTGCAAGGCGTTGTGGGTAGCGGTGGGCTGAACGGATTACTGAATACGCTGGCCTCTGATGTTGCCGCACAATCGAGCCTCTTCAGTGCTGCATCAGCGAGTGGCGGTTTCCTAACGTTGACTGGTCTTAATGATGGCTCAACACTGGCTGATGTCACCGTCTCATTGGAAGACGACTTCCTCTACTCGCAGCTTGACTTTAGAAACAAGAACCTTGCAGCAGGCGATCGAATCACAGTCGATATTACGGGTGGTACTCGAGTCAAAGGCGTGATTGGAAGCGATGGCCTTGACGCTACGCTTTCTGCCATGGCAACCAGTATCGCATCACAAACCAGTCTCTATAGTGCGGCAACTGTCAGCAATGGCATCTTGACGCTGAGCGGTGCTGATAGCTTATCGGCTATGCCCTCTCTTTCAGTGACGCTAGAAGCAGGCATTGACAAGACATCGCTGAATTTCTCGGACAAGAATCTCATTGAGGGTGACAAAATAAAAATTAATGTGGGTGGCATTGCAGAGCTTGAGGTGACCATTGGTCCGGCGGGCCTTGATGCAGCGTTGACAACACTCGCGACCGAAATTGCCAACCTGTCAGGCTCCTTCAGTGCAGCCTCTGCAAGCTCTGGCATCCTCGACATAGTGGGACTCACCGATGGCTCGCCTCTGACAAGCCTTAGTGTAACACTGGAAACCAAGCCTTCGATGGCGTCGGTAAGAGATACGGCCATCACAAGCTTTCAGGGCGCCACCAAAACGCTTGAGCGACTAGACCTTGCTGTTAGTGAAATAAATATAAAGCGTGCTTCTTTTGGTGCTGCGATGAGCCGTCTTGATTATGCGGCGGACAACTTGTCCAACATTGTCATGAACGCGAAGGCCTCAAGAAGCCGGGTCCTTGATGCAGACTATGCCCGAGAGACGACAGAACTCGCTAGAACTAAGATCATCCAGCAAGCAGCAATGGCGATGCTCGTTCAAGCTAATATGCAGCAAAAGCAAGTGCTGGCGCTCATTGAAAGCAGTGTCATTGACTAAGGGCGGAGCGTGACGACAACAATAAGAAAAGGCCTTTAACGGTTTTTTTGAAGTGCATTTGCGCGCGACCGGGTGGGGTCGAAAAATGGTTCTATGGGACCCATTGAATCACTAATGAAAATAAAGTTGGGGGCAGAAAAACAAACCGGCATGCAAAAGGGGTGCTTAACGAAACAAAAGGCCGCAGCGCTGATGGCCCGGTGAGCTTTAATCGTGCTCTATCAAAAACTCAATGCATCGAGCGTTTGCGCATTCGCCTCATCCTTGGGATGACAGTATCGCTTGGTCGTCATCAGCGATTTATGGCCCATTAGTGTCTGTAATTGCAAATCGTGAACCTTATGGTCGTGAACCAGCGAAGTCGCAAATGTGTGACGGCAGACATAGAACACGAACTCTTTATCGCCGGGGGCAATCAACTCCCGAGCACGGTTCCAAAAGCAGTAAAATTTGTGATGATCGTAATGTTTGAGTGGTAGACCGTCCAAAGCCCCAAGAGCTCTTCTAGCCTCTTTGTTTAATGGTACTGAACGAGGCACGCCAGTTTTGGTTTCACGCAACTTTGCATACACACTGCCCTCTTTTACCTGAATTTCTCCCCAGGTGCTAACGTCGTCTGGCAATGACTGAGGCGTCTGGTTTAGTCCCAAGATCTCGCTTTTGCGCATGCCAGTGTTGAGCGCTAAGGTGGTGAAGTGCACCATTGCCGGATAGCCTGAAGTTCTGAAGAACTGCTTCAGCTGATCAATCTCATTCTGGGTCAAGTAACGTGCCCTACCCGACTCAACCCGCTTATAGCGAATCCGCGGTGCCTGAGGGATATAACCGAGCTCCTGGGCATACCTGAACACACTGGATATCGCACTGATATAGCGATTGATACTATTGTTCCCTAGTCCATGCTCGCCCGTCTTTCGGTTGTATCGATCATGCTCGAGGTATCCAACAAAATCATAAATGTGCAGGGCGTTAAAGTCTGCGAGATTCCGATCCTTGTTATTACCAAATTGACAGAAGTGGCTTAGCTTTTTTAGGTTGCGGATTCTGTGATTACCATGCCACAGCCGATGGGCTGTCTGTTGAAGAAATTGCGAGAGCATGATTTTGGATTCAAAAGGTGTGACATTATGTGTCGTCATGACAGATTCTCCGAGTTTGCCATATAGGTCAGTGCAATTCGAAGAAATGTAAAAATTATCCCTTGCGGGACAAACTCGCTAGTTCAGAGAAACCAAATGGGATTTTAAGTCCCTTGCGTCTACCAATTTCGCCACCCGGGCAAATTCGATAGCGATTGCCTGCTTCTTGGTATTTGAGTTCGCAAAGGATAAGTAATTTCATAGTGATTTTCAACCGACAACTGAGTCGCATGATCTTAAATTGCATTGACCACATGCTCTGTCATTGAACGATTCCAAGCAGTCCTATGCTGGGCTCAACTGTTTCCATCCTAACCTTTCAGGGCTGTCTTCTCGTGTCACTTTGCTACGACGATATTTTTGGTTAAACTCTTGCCNTATGTTTNNTCGCGCAGCGAATAGTGAAATGGGAGAAGCGNGTTGGAGTGGAATCCNCTAACCTTTGTTTNTGTGGTTCTAGTTGTATCCTATGTGGCATATGCTTGGATAAATCGCGGTNACCTGCAAAAGCGATGGCAGTTAGTTAATGATAANAGTTTTGATTGGAAAAATATNTGCGTCTCTGCAGGTTGGACGGTAGACGAGATNAAGCGGACTGAGTTCCCAGAGATCGCGACCATAACCATAATCAAGACATTGAATTGCTCCAGAATGGGGCCCTGCAAAGTAAAGATGACNATACAGGGAGGGAAAATAAAAATTCTTTTCCGAAACTGGAAAGGGCATATTGTTGAGCAAATTTTNAATGGTCTCACCTACTCTTCACTTCAAGAGTGGGAAAATGATGTTAGAAAAAGATATTGACAAGCGCGCGNCAANCNTTAAGGGTCGGGGAATAGACTGNATAACAACTCTAAGCGGCNAGAAGNCATGNGCCTTGAATCAACTGGTCNAGNAATTNAGNTAGANAAANTTAAATAGATATTTTCTNAGTATTCACCCANNACAAAAAACCANTTCTGACGACGCTAGCGATGGAGGCGCGGGTCGGAATCGAACCGGCGTTAACGGAGTTGCAGTCCGCTGCATGACCACTCTGCCACCGCGCCTTTAGATAGGCTATCAATCGATCCACGANTAGCCTAGGTTGCATACACGCAGAGTTATTCTAGGGGATACAAACAATAAAGCAACAACTACTTTCCNAAGTGGTCGTTCAAATGCGGCAGCGCTTGGATAAGATAGCCAACCATNGTCCATACCGTCAANATAGCAGCCACACAGATCGCAAAATACCCAAGTAAAACCAATTCTGTCTCTCCGGGTTCTGCAACTAGCAGTACAACAACGGCAATCATTTGCGCCCAAGTTTTTATTTTNCCCAAGAATGACACTGCCACAGNATTGGGNGATCCGACTTTAGACATCCACTCACGCAATGCAGAAATCACAATTTCACGACCAATNATGATCATCGNCGGAATAGCTATAAATAATGTTTCATGCACNTCTACCAANATAATAAGCGCGACTGCAACAATTAACTTGTCNGCNACTGGATCTANGAATTCACCAAAGGATGTAGCTAAACCCATTCTTCTCGCGACATAACCATCTATCCAGTCAGTAATGGCAGCAAAGGCAAAAATCGCTGCAGCGGCAATATTACTGAATTCAGAGGACATATAAAAAACGCTCACGAAAACCGGGATCAATGCAATCCTAAGCAACGTCAATAGATTCGGTAGATTCCACATTTTCAAATCCTAAATCATAGAATATATTTCCAACATGATAACAACTCTATTACGTTTCCGGTCGAACTTTCAATCTTTATACAAAGCAGCATAAATCGCCTCCGCCACTTTTTTATTTATGTTTGGTACTTTCATCAAATCTGAAATGCTAGCTTTGCCGACCTCTCTTGCTCCTCCGAAATATTTGATAAGGTCGCGTCTGCGTGACGGACCAACGCCCGGAATTCCTTGCAGTAGAGAGGTATGTCGCTTCTTATCACGACGTTGTCTGTGCCCGCTAATTGCAAATCTATGCGCTTCATCACGTATTTGCTGAATGAGATGGAGCGCCGGTTTCTCAGGCTCGGAGACTTCCAGGTTTTCTTTATCTACCAATATAATCGTTTCCAAACCTGGTTTGCGAGTTGAGCCCTTAGACACACCAACAAGTTTTATACTCTTGATGTTAAGATCTGAGAGTGTTTCTTTCACCACATTGAGCTGACCTTTACCTCCATCAATCAAAAGCACATCAGGTAGCACACCCTCACCATTTTTTATACGGGCAAATCTTCTACCCACGGCTTGTTGAATAGCCGCATAGTCATCTCCAGCATTAACATTATTAATATTAAAGCGTCGATAATTACTTTTGGAGGCACCGTTTTCGTCAAAAACAACACATGATGCAACTGCGGCCTCACCACTACTATGACTTACATCAAAACACTCAATTCGCTGAGGTTTGACACATAAATTTAAAGTTTTGCGAAGCGACTCAAAACGTTGCCCGAGGGTCTCCCTAGAAGCCAATTTTGCTGACAAATTCTGCTCAGCGGTAGTCTCCGCCAACTCAATCCATTTTGCCCGAAACCCTCTCACAGAACTGCGGATCTGAACCTTACGGCCAACTTGCAATGTTATAGCTTCCGTGAGTATATTTGCATCGGCAACCTCAATATTGGTTATAATTTCATTCGGCAAATCGGGCCTGCCCTGCCCATCAAGATAAATTAATGGTAAAAAAGCTGTCAACAACTCAGCCGCATTCTGAGCNATTTTTGCTTTAGGATAATAACTCTTGCTCCCTANTATCCGTCCTCTNCGGACATAGAGAGTGTGAACACATCCCACTCCTGAAGAAAAAGCCGCGGCAACCACATCGGTAAACCCACGCCCTTTCTCGATGACCTGTTCACTCTGCACTGTCCTGATGGCAACTATTTGATCCCTGACTTTAGCTGCAGATTCAAATTCTAAGGCTTCGGATTTCCTTTCCATATCAGTTTCCAAATGTTTTAGCAGCTTTTTCTCCTTACCTTCTAGATACAATCGAGTCAATTTGACATCTTGGAGGTAATCAGAGTCACTTACCAAACCCACGCACGGTGCACGGCAACGCTGTATTTGATATTGAAGGCAGGGGCGCGATCGATTCTTGAAAAAACTATCCTCACACTGGCGCACAAAAAAAGTTTTTTGCAAAAAGCTTAGACTGTCTCGAACAGCCCTTGCATTAGGGAATGGGCCAAAATAAGTACCCTTTTTCTTTTTCGCTCCTCGATGGAAGGATATNCTTGGCCAATGATCCCTGTCAGACAAAAAAATGTAGGGATAACTCTTATCATCACGCATCAAAATATTAAACGGAGGTCGATACTGTTTAATTAGGTTATGCTCAAGAATGAGCGCTTCTGTCTCTGTTTCGGTGATAGTGACGTCTATTGAATCTATCCGACTTACTAAAGCTGCAGTTTTTCTGCTGCCAGCTGAGGCATGGAAATACGTTGAAAGACGATTCTTGAGATTTTTAGCTTTGCCGATGTATAGAACTTTTTGATCAGCATCAAACATTTGATAAACGCCAGGACGTCGCGTTTGAGATTTGATAAAGCTTGATGAATCGAAGGTCATCTCAAGATTGTAACTTTTTTTTGGATCCAACGGTCGCTAATGAAATTCCTGAGTACACTTGTGAAGCAAGGGACATATGTATTCCAGTTNCGTAGAGTTTATGAATCATGCTCAAAATAAAGAGTCCTATGGCTCTTGAAATAAAAAATCCTAAAAGACTATGAGCGGCACCGCTACGATCGCGCAACTGGCTCCCCATATGCCTCAGCACGAGATACTCGTGTATTATAGTCCTCGAGATAATGGCGCCTAGCCAAAACGGCAAAAAAAACAACGACTAGGTAAATAAACAAGACTGCCTTTAAGCCATCCCCAAGAGCTTCCCCTGGCACCACGCCTTGATCTGTGTATGCATCGCTTAATCGACCCACAAGGTATGGCCCCAGGGCGAGCCCAGTGACTGAACTGAACCCGACATAGAAAGCAGAAGATGTGGCCCTCATGCGCGGCAATACCAATTCGGTAACGAGGCTTGAACCAGCTCCACTCCATAGTACTGCCATGAACTGAACAAAAGCATTTGCAACATAAGCAGTTTGCAGATCTTTTGCATTCAATAAAACGTGCGCAGCTATAGTTGTCATAATCGCACAAATGACGGCCATGTAAACATGCAAATCAGGTCGACGGCTTCTCAAAAAGTCTGCCATGATTCCACCAGCAGCAACCCCAAAACCGCCGCACAAGGCAAGAGTTGTTCCCAACACCACACCTGCTTCTGCGATACCCACCTCAAAGCTCCTTAAAAAATAAGGCGTCACCCAGAAACTATAGCTATAAACAATGGTAGTGCAGAATGGGTATGACAGGTTGACATATCGAAGCGCCTTGCTTCTAAAAATAAGAGCAAAGGTTGGAGGGTCACGCAAACTAAGAGACTGAGCCCAAGAGAATAGGCAGTAAGAGGCGACCCCAAGGACAGTCCATTGAGCCACGTCGTCAGTTGCTCTCGCTAGCATGGTAGACACAAGCATAAGAATAACTGCAACGCCAAGATTTAATCCTATCGCTCGGCTACGGCCATTGCTATTTGCATAGAGGTTATAGATGGAAAAAGGCGGAATGATTGACATCAATTCATACCATGTTTCCCGAAAAGGGTGCGGATGGGTGTCACTTTTGATACCTTCACTAATGCCTCGCTCAGGCTCTCGCATGCCGTAGACAAGCAGTGCAAGCAGAATCCCCGGAAATCCCACCATCATGAAAGTTACTTGCCATGCTTCCAAACCCAAAGGTGCCTCTGCGCTAACCGGATACCTATTTTTCCAGAAGTCCACAATCAATCCGCCTATGCCGAGACTCACACCCATGCCGATATATGCCCCAGTCGAGTATATTGAGAGCGCTGTTGCGCGTCTCTCCGGCGGAAACCAATCTGACAAAAGCGAATAGGTAGCTGGTGTAGCACTAGCCTCACCCGCTCCTACTCCAAAACGATATAAAGCTAAAGTAACGATTCCATTAGCCGTCCCTGAGAGCATAGTCATAGCACTCCAAAAGACTAACCCTAATGCAATCAAGCTTTTGCGGATCCAAAGATCCGCTAAACGACCTAAAGGCAGCCCAAAGACAGCATAAAACGCAGCAAAACTTGTTCCATAAAGGAAACCCAACTGCGCATCTGTTACACCAAGATCCGCCTTTAGTTCCTCGGCCAAGATGGATAGTATCTGGCGATCGAGAAGGTTGAGCACATAAACAAAAATCAATACCACTAAGACATACTTGGCGTAGAGACCACCAACTCTATATTTATCGTCATCCATAAAATTTCTTCCCCCTGACATCCGGTTGGACGTTTTTTTAAAATTTCTTTAGGCGTTCAAAATCGCGCAAAGCTAGTCCTTTAGGTCAGACGCTTTTCTAAGGATTCACGAATGATCTTGCCCGAGTCGCTCCTAGGCATATCATCAAAGTTTAAAAAATATACTTCTTTGGGCCTTTTGTAACCTGCCAGGTGGGCCCTGCATAAGTTTTCAACATCTATGACTTCGAGAGATTGATCTTTTGCTACTACAAAAGCGACTGGAATCTCTCCCCAGCGAGAGTCTAACTTGCGAACTACGACCGCATCATCGACTCTCTCGTCAGCCAACAAGACCCGTTCTATCTCGGCAGGATAAATATTTTCTCCGCCAGATTTGATCATATATTTAGATCGACCGGCAAATTCCAACCTGCCAGCAGGTTTTCTCTGGAACAAATCACCCATGTGAAACCAGCCACCACGGAAGTCTTTTGCATTTACTTCATCGGCATTCCAATAACCGCTAAATAACGTAGGTCCTCGCAAGATCATTTCCCCAACCTCACCGACTGCCACATCTTTTTCCTGCTCATCAACAATACGAAACTCGCAAAGCGAACTTGGCTTCTTGTCAAGATCATGAGGCACTTCACCGACTGGAATCAAATGTCCTGTGGCTGGAGGCAGACCAGTTTCAGTGGCACCAAAGGTGTTTGCATAGGGGGCATTGAATATGACAGTGGTTTCAGCAATTAAAGCCGCAGGAATCATGTCTGGCATGCTGCCTACTACGCGCACTCCATGCACTCGCGAATTCGTCTCTTTCAATCTCTGCAGAAGCGGTTCGATTGTTGCTGGCATAAGAATTAACCATCCAAGCTGAAAATTCTTTATAGCTTCTACCATGGCATCTAGGTCTAAGCCGTCAGTAATAATCACAGATGAGCCCATCATCAAGGACGAAAGCGTATGTTCAGTTCCACCCATATGAAACATGGGGGCCCAGGCGAGGAATGCATCACCACGCTCAATCCCCAAATCCATTCGTAAGACGGTCATTCGCGCTATCTCTGCTCGGTGACTGATTAAAGCAGCCTTAGGCCAGCCAGTAGTTCCACTGGTGTTTAGCAAAAGGAGACCCATTTCTGGATCCTCACAGCATGGCCCATTGTCTTTCTGTGATTTGGCTGCAATGGACAAACAAGCTTCAACAGAGATCGTCGGTCGGTTATCATGGACAATTTCAGCTAGTTTGGCTTTGAAACGCAGCGAAACACAAAAAGCCTTAGGAGTGACAGTATCAATGCAGTGTTTGAGTTCTTCATCAGCAAGGCGCCAGTTGAGGCACGCCACAATCGCGCCAATGCGAGCACAAGCCAACTGTAGCATCGTATATTCAGGCCTATTTTCAGATAATATAGCTAAGCGATCACCTTGTTTTAGCCCAAGATCACGCAATATAGTTGCTAACCGATCAACGGTTTCTAGCAATTCTCCATAGTTCCAAGTTTTGTCTTTATGACGGATTGCGATATCACTACCCCGCCAAAGCGCTGTTGCTCGGAAAAGACTATAAACAGTGGATTCAGTGGCTAAATTCATGTTAGATAGGGATCTCATAATTGATTAATTTACAACAAAAGATTCTAGGAATCAGCCAGTTATGACATGATAAACTTTTTGTCAAATGAACTACCCACTACCGTTGAGAAGTGACGCTGCAGTTTGTCTCTCGCGTTCAAAATAAAGCACAAACTAGGTAAGGAATCTGTATTGTTTATCAAGCACTTGAACTTTATTCAATAGTACTCTATGGCTGGAAACAAAGAAAGCTCCAACATGCCATAGTTTCCAACTGGCCTGAGCCAGAAATAGCGTAACCAATACTACAAGCAAAACAATCATGGCTGCAGAAACCAGGCTAAGAGGCAAAGTTGCGATCATAACGGGATCCGGTTCGGGCATAGGCAGAGCAGCTGCAATTCATTTTGCGAGCCAAGGCGCCAAAGTAGCATGTGCAGATATTGATCGCGAGGCTGCATTTGAAACTGCTGACTNAATATCACACATCAAAGGTGTAGCCCTCCCAATTGCCACAGATGTTTCAAATCACAAATCGTCTATCAGCATGGTGTCTGAAACCGCAGAAGAATTTGGACGAGTTGATATACTATATGCCAATGCAGGTATTCATGTATCAGGTTCATTGACAAATACTCTTTTGACAGATTGGGAGCGAGTTATGTCAGTCAACCTTACTGGGTTATGGTTATCAAACCGGGCGGTAATCCCTCTGATGCTAGAGCAAGGATATGGCTCTATAATTAACCAATCCTCTATATCCGCCTTGAGTGGCTTTCCCGGTAGCGCGGCATATGCAGCTTCTAAAGGTGCTGTTATATCGTTAACCCGACAAGCAGCAATTGAATACGCGAAGCAAGGCATTCGAATTAATGTCATCTGCCCAGGTGCTATCGATACGCCCCTTTTGACCAAAAGATATACAGGGCGAATGAATAGAGAACAAGAGTCAGTGTCTCTTGCGGAAGAAGCTTTAAGAAATGTGGCAAAGAAATATCCAATGAAGTCAATTGGGAGCGCTGACGATGTCGCTCAAATGGCCGTTTTTTTGGCCTCAGACGAATCGCGGTGGGTCACAGGGGCGGTTTTTCCGGTCGACGGCGGTTTCANTGCAGTGTAAAGGATACTAATCTAGAAAATTGCAGATCTAATTCATAACCAAGAGACCGGCTATCACCAAGGCTAGAGGTCTTCGATCTCGAATCAATATCAAAGTATAGCCGGCCTAGAACAGCTGGATTAGCAATAATTGTTAAGAAAAAAACCTCTGTGATACTTTTACTCTTTGCGTTCCCATTCCTTTGTGCCGACATCCACCTCAATCTCGTGCTCGCCCAGTTGCATGAAATCCATGGCATTCAAAACATAATCAATCGAACCATCTTCTTTGTAATAGGTAACTGAACCATGTCCAATGTTTAGAAATTCTGTCTCCACCTCGCATCTAGCACTGAAATGTTCCGCAAATACAGGTTCGAAACCATAGGTGCCTACCCCGGCTCTGCCAACATCGTAGATTAACTCACCTTTAGTTATGAAGAATTCGCCAGTACCTTCATGACGATGGGCTTGAAAACCAGCTCCGGGTTGCATATTAACATAAAGCACCCAGGTTCCAGTCTTCGCGCAGGTTCTTAAGATTTGAAACTTGCTGCCACCCCCCCCATCGACCCATTCCGTTTTAGTGGTATCAACTAGTATGTCTCCAGCGGCAGATTCTAATCTGCCAACCTTTGTTTGAACTGTATCGTGACTCTTTAAACCTTTACTCACATCAAACCTCTCTATTTTACTCTCGTTAACGACCCCATAACGTACCAGACCCAGGCCTTCGAGAAGATCATTACAAGGTTAGGCCAAATACAATAGCTTTAATTTATTATTTAGCTTTCCGTACGAATTCGTTTAGCGGTCGCAAGGTTGGATACACAAGACGATAGCGCATCAGCTTGCTTTGCCAAATCAGAGGCAGAATAAAACTCGAGACCGCTGTCTCTTTCGTCCATAGATGACCATACGTTTGCCCAAAAGTAACCTGACCACTCTTTTTTATCCACTTCTTCTTTAACCGCAGGAGCCAACTCACCAGCAAAGTCTAAAAGAAAATAGAAGTAAGATGTGACTCCGTTCTGATCCTCATAATCATTGACAAATAAATCAAATTTTTGCCGGAAACTAGCCAGATCGTTGTGATTCTTACTGTTCTTGAATGTGCAGAGGTTGAACTCCACAACCGCATTTTCACTAACATTTTCAACCGAGGGCTGACGGCCAATGGTGGGCATAAAAATTACTGTGCTTGGGTCATAAGTGAATATACCTTCGATTGAATCCTGCCACTGTTGATGACCTATTTCCATCCACTCTTTCCAAGCGGCATCTCTCACTTCCATGGATGGCCAACCAATCGCCCATGTAAAGTTAAGCTCCCCCTCAGCAAAATGCCCTATAATTTTGCCGTCTGGTTTAACCGGCATAAGAATATTTGAGAACAGTAATTTATTCTCCATTCTATCCAAAATTTCATTCCACTCCTTTACTTTGCGATATAAGGCCTCTTCCGTGAAGTTTTTCCCCTTAGAATGCTGGATATACTCGATAAGGAAACCTGACGGAAAGTCAGGGCTTAGTTCAACTTGCGCATCCCTTTCTTCAACAGCCGATGCGTCGCTAACTGGCTCAGCAGTCTCATTTTTACATCCCATTATCATGGTTGAAATCACTAAGGCTAATAAATACTTGACCATGGTAAAACTCCTTTTCAAGCGCAAATAGCAGACAGATCTTACTAGACGGATTAATATTACACTATAATCTGCCCGCAATTCAGATAAATAGTAGGAACTAAATTCAATGTTCACAAGGATCCGGGCTTTTCTGGAACAAATTGATTTTGCATCTAAACCGGACATCCGCAGGTCTATTCATATTGAAAGTTGATAGGAAATTTTGCGTTGCACCCATGATGAATTGGACTGATCGATTCTGTAGATTTTTTTTGCGTTTAATAAGCAAGCAATCTGTTTTATACAGTGAAATGATATCTACGGGAGCTGTCATACACGGCAACAGTCATAAGTTTCTCGAAAAACATAACGACGAAACACCCGTTGCATTGCAACTCGGCGGCTGTGTTCCTTCCGACCTAGCGTTGGCTTGCAAGATAGCGACAGAATTTAACTACTCGGAGATCAATCTTAACTGCGGATGCCCCAGTAACAGAGTTCAGAATGCCCGATTTGGCGCTGTAATGATGAAAGATGCACAAAGAACAGCGGACTGTGTCTCAGCAATGCTTGATGCCGTTAATGTTCCCATTACCGTAAAACACCGGACAGGCGTTGATGAGAACGATTCATACGATTTCTTGCGTGATTTCGTTGGCACAGTCTCTGAAAAAGGATGTCAAACGTTTTTAGTGCATGCCCGCAAAGCTTGGTTGTCGGGACTTAGTCCGAAGGAAAATAGGACTTTACCGAAACTGGATTATGAGAAGGTGTACAAGTTAAAGAGTGATTTCCCGAACCTAGAAATTATTATTAATGGCGGAGTGTTAAGTATAGAAGAGGCTTCGCAGCATTTAAAAAAAACTGACGGTGTCATGATGGGGCGCGAAGCGTACACTAACCCGTACGTACTAGCAACCGTTGATAGAGATATATATCAAAGGCATGGTAATCCAAAACCTCGACAGCAGATAATCGAAGAATACTCGCTCTTCATTGAACATGAACTTGCCAATGGCGTAAAATTACATCAGTTGACACGTCATATCCTTGGTCTTTTCCACGGGATGCCGATGGCAAGATCATTCAGGCGACACATCAGCGAAAATGCCTGCAAACCAAATGCCGATGTCAGCGTTCTAAAGGAAGCCCTGGCGAAAACGGAAGTACACCTGACATGACAAGTTTGCTGTCTCAGCTCAAAACAATGACAACAGTAGTAGCCGACACCGGTGACTTTGAAGCTATACAACAATATCAACCCGAGGATGCCACAACAAATCCATCGCTTTTGTTAAGAGCGGCCCAAATGCCCGCTTATCAAAGTCTGGTTAACTCAGTTATATCCGAAGTGCGCCATCTGAATCTTCCGTCTGATGAACAGATGTCTCACTGCACAGACCGTCTAGCGGTGAGGTTTGGGGAAAAGATTCTTGATATGATCCCCGGAAGAGTTTCTACAGAAGTAGATGCCAGGCTATCCTTTGACAAAAAAGCGTCAATTAAAAAAGCTATGAAATTGATATCAATGTATGAAGATGCAGGTATTGGTTCAGAAAAGGTTCTTATCAAACTGGCTTCAACTTGGGAGGGCATCTCTGCCGCTAAAGAACTAGAAAAACGCGGAATCAATACGAATTTAACACTTCTATTTAACTTTACTCAAGCTGCCGCAGCAGCTGATGCGGGGGTTTTTCTAATTTCGCCCTTCGTTGGCAGAATCCTTGACTGGTATTATGCTAATGATAATTCTCTTGACCTAAAGGGGGCTCATGACCCTGGGGTGATTTCAGTAACTCGCATATTTAATTATTACAAGCAGAACGACTACACTACAGTGGTTATGGGCGCAAGCTTTCGATCGACAGAGCAAATTCTCGAGCTGGCAGGGTGCGATAAACTCACAATCAGTCCAGCATTTTTGGATATACTTAGCAACGGGCGGGGAAAGATAGCTCGTAAACTCTATGCTGATAAAGCTGGGGAAGTTATTGAGACAGCTTCAGCGAGCGAAAAACAATTCCGATTTGAATTGAATGAGGATGCCATGACTACTGAAAAGTTGGCGGAAGGTATTCGAAGTTTCGTCTCTGATCAGCGGAAGCTAGAAGATTGGCTGAAGAATCTATAGTCATGTTTACTCAGATAAAAGATTATTTTGAAAAAAACATTCTGCAAACTCGCAATGACGAGCCACACGATAGACTTCCAGAAGACTTAGCAATGGCAGCGCTCCTAATAGAGGTCATGATTGTCGATGGTGATTTTTCCAAAGATGAACTCACATCAATTGCGGAAACTTTAAAACGATTGTTGAATTTGAGTACTGAAAATGTTCAAGAATTGATTGCCCTGTCTCGGGCTGAGGTGGACGATGCAACATCTCTCTATGAGTTCACTCGTCATATCAACCAACACTTTGACCTGGGCCAAAAAATGCAGTTGATGACTTCAATGTGGCATGTNGCTTTCGCTGACGGGCATCTAGACAAGCACGAAGAAGGCATTATAAGAAGAGTTTCAGAACTAATTCATCTGCGTCATGGAGAATACATAAAATGTAAGCTTGCCGCTAAAAACTTACCTTATTGAGTACTAAATTAGTAATCGTCATCTTCACCAAAATCGTCCTCAATGGCACCGTCTTTTGACAAATAGCTCCGTCTTTGCCGATAGATATCCCTAACGAAAACATATTCATCACCCGAGACTAAATCATCGACTCCTAACAGACCTGCTCTAGTAGAGAGGAGACTAACCCCGGTCATGCTATTACGCAAACTGACATTAGAGTGATATCTTAAAGGATTTGTGAAGGTATCAACGAAACGCGATGGTGCGTCTCGCAAGCTTGACGGGCCAAGAAAAGGAATCATCACATAAGACCCTTCGCCTACTCCCCAAACTGCCAATGTCTGACCAAAATCCTCTGGCTCACGTTTTGGCATCTCAAAAAATTTACCTGCAACATCAAAAAAACCAGCCAGTCCTATAGTTGAGTTTATTAAGAAGCGGCCTGTACTGTAGGCAAGACCGTCCATTTTTCCTTGCAATCCGCTGTTAGTTGCATTGGTTAGTTCTTCAAGATTCGAGAATACATTTGCTATACCTTGCTCAACGGGATCTGGTGTTAGATTAGAGTATGCGCGAGCCATAGGCTCGGCAATCACTTGATCAAGCGAGTCGTTAAGAGTAAATACAAGCCGATTAAGTGGTTCTAGAGAGTCATTCTCGCCATCACCAGACGCTAAGACCATTGACGACCAGAAAAATAGAAGCGCCAGAAACAGATTTTTCATAATTACCCTCACTCAGAGATGTTTTTAAACGATGTGACGATATTGGGAATATATTACTCCGCTTCCGTGTTTTCGCCAACAGCATTTAGGCCTTTAATTTATCATAGTGTTAAAGAAAGAATATACTTGACCGTGAATTCAAACTATTAGCTTCTAGCAATCTCATGGCAAAGTCTGCCATCAATGATTTTCCAAGCTTCGTCTAAACGTTTCGATGAAACTGGAGTCTTAGTTCCCAACTGCTGCGCAAATAATGACACGCGGTATTCCTCTACTTGCCAATGAAAGTTTCTCAGACTGTTATATAAACTAATCGAGATGATGTCCTTTTTTTTCATCACACTATCATAAGTATCTACGTATTTTCGTAACTGACGTGAATATTCCTGATCGCGAACTATGTTTCTTTTCAATTTTTCCAATCGAATTTCTATTGCACTAATGTAGCGTCGATATTCAATAACATTAGTCGTAGTCAAAACACTTATAGTCTTAGACGAAAATAGAAAATCTAATTGTCTATCAATATCTTGTTTGGCATATTCGAATGTTAGCGTTAGCTCCGTTAAAGATTTTCGAATCTTATGCAGTGTGGGCAGCAGTTCTTCAATGCAATTCGACATAGTTTGAGCAATTGAAACGACCGAATTAATTCCTGTGTCAAAGCTTCTCTCAAATTCTTCTCGAGTTCTGACCACTTTTTGCGGACCAAAGATAGCTTCTTGAATAGCCGCATTGATCAAGTTCTCAGCCAAACCATTTCGGCCATTAAAGCCAGCGGCAAGCAGCAAAAGGTCATGCCCTTTTAATAAATCTTTAGATAGATATTTTGTAACGTCTTTCGCCTTTAGAAGAGCAAGTCTCCTCTGACCTTGTCTTGTAATTAACTCTGCCTCTCTAATATTATCGGCCATTTCTATTGATACGGAATCCATACAGTCTCTTAGCGCGGGCCAAGCGGTAATTAAAAACCCGCTGCTGCGAAATTGCACTCTTTCTGGTAATTCTGGAAAATCCCATTGCTTTATTCCTAACCGAGTAAAGTCTCTAATACTATCTTCATCTCGATCCACGTTAATCCAATTTTTAAATTCCTGCCTTATTTGCCTCAAATCCCGTGATGAAGCTATTATCTGATGGCTATCATCAACCAGCAAAAAGTTCATTCGGTACCAGTCATCAATTTTTTGGTGTTGCCAATCATTCTGACTCACAATAATACCGAATAACTTTTTTAGCTGATCGCTTAAAGCACTAGTTAAATCATTCTGATAAGGTGGAATCTGTTCAAGTATCTTATCTATGGTATCCGGAATGGGTACCATTTTTCGGCGTAAGTCTTTGGGAAGACTTTTCAAAAGCGCAATACACTTATCCCGGATCATCCCTGGAACTACCCAATCAAAAAAGCTTATCGGAACTTGATGAAGCAATGCTGTGGGTATTAAGGCACTAACACCATCCTCTGCATGTCCGGGTTCAAAACGGTATCGCAGCTCAATTTGACATCCTTCAAAATCAAGTGTTTTAGGAAATTGGGCTAAATCCCTCTCACTCACGCTCCTCAGCATCAGATAATCTAGGTTCATCTGTAAAATTCTAGGATTTTCTTTCTCGGCCTTTAACCTCCAGTTTTCAAAATCACTAAGATTGCAAACACCTTTGGGTACCCGACTATCATAAAAATTAAACAAGACATTCTTATCGACCATTATATCTCGCGTTCGGAAACGGTCCTCGAGAGCCAGCACCTCTTTCACTAAATCATGGTTATTTTTGTGAAAAGATCCCTCCCCTTCATAATCTATATCCACCAGTGCTCTCCGCATAAACTCATCACGAGCCAGTTCAGGCATAATTTTGCCGAAATCAACTTTTGCTCCTTGAGGCATACCCAATCCAAAAAGTGTTTGATTCTTTTTGGCCATAACCCGACCTGTGGATCTGTCGTAAAAATACTCGGGGTAAGTAGTTTTTAAGAGATGTGCTCCCAAAGAAGAGATCCAATTCGGATCGATTTTCGCTACGTTCAATAAGTAAGGTTTCTCTGTATCCAATAACGATGCAGCTACGATCCATTTTGGTGGCTTATTTATTACAACAGAGCCAGGAAAAATGAAAAACCTTCGATTGCGGGTTCCTAAGAATTCAACATTTTCTTTTCTAACTGCTACTTGGTCGAGCAACCCGGATGCTATTGCTGTATGAATACTTTTATAGTTGCCTCGTTTTGGCTGCTCGGGCAACTTTAAACTCCTGCAAGAACGTCTGAGCTGATAAAATAAGTTACGCCACTCTCTTAATCTGGTTTCAGATAGAAAATTCCTTTTACAATATCGGGAAAACTGACGTTTCGACATGCCGAGTCTAGCGTTTTCGAGATCATGCCAGAGATTGACCCACGAAAGAAAATCCGATTCCTTATGGATCCATTTTGCATGCGCCTTGTTTACATGTTTCCCATTTTCTGATGATCTTAGCCTCGGGTCTTGAATGCTTAGACCACTTGTTATAATGAGAAGATCATTTAAAGCCCCCGTTTTTGCTGATTCTACAAGCATTCGCGCTAATCGAGCATCAAGTGGCAAAGATGCCATTGCCTTACCAATTTTTGTCAAAGACCCTCTGGCATCTATAGCCTGTATTTCTTCGAGCAATCTATAACCATCATTGATCATTCTCCTATCTGGCATGTCTATGAAAGGGAAACGTCTAATTTCACCAACGCCCAAATCTAACATACGCAAGATCACAGTGGCTAAATTGGTTCGAAGGATCTCGGGGTCTGTATATGCTGGACGACAGTCAAAATCTTGACTAGTGAATAACCTATAACAAATTCCGGGTTTTTCTCGGCCAGCTCGACCAGCTCGCTGATCCGCGCTGGCTTGGGAAATTGGTTCAACCTGAAGCCTTTGAATCTTTGAACGATAGCTGTAACGAGAAATGCGCGCACGACCCGTATCAACTACAAATGCAATCCTCGGCACCGTTAACGAAGTCTCAGCAATATTAGTTGCTAGTACCACGCGACGCAATTTGCTTGGGAAGAAAATCTTTCTCTGTTCATTTAGACTTAGTCGGCCGTAAACCGGCACAACGTCGATAGTTTGATGAAATATTGTTCGAATCAATCGGCTTATATCATGTATTTCTTTCTCACCACTTAGAAACACTAATATGTCACCCTCTCCATCGTCACGAAGGATATCTGTTACACATTCGACAACTAATTTTTCGACATCATGCTTGGGATCTTTATCAACCAAGTAATTAATGTCGACAGGATAATTCCGTCCTCCTATCTCTATAATTGGGGCTTTTTTAAAATGAGCAGAAAATTTTTCAACATCAATAGTTGCAGAGGTGATGACTACCTTAAGGTTACTTCTTTTTTTCAATAACTTTTTTATATAGCCGAGCAGAAAATCGATGTTAAGGCTTCGCTCATGGGCCTCATCAATTATCAATGTATCATATGCTAAAAGTTGTTTGTCCCTTTGTATTTCTGACAACAGAATGCCATCTGTCATCACCTTAATGTAACCATCAGGCGATTTTTTTTCTGAGAATCGAATTTGATANCCNACCAAATCACCAAGCTGAGATCCTAATTCCTTTGCAATGCGTTCAGCAACATTTTTTGCAGCTATTCTGCGTGGTTGCGTGTGCCCAATCAAACCCGAGAGTCCCCTACCTGCTTGCAAACAGATTTTTGGTATTTGAGTTGTTTTCCCAGAACCTGTTTCACCAGAAACAATTGTCACGGGATTCGATTTAACTAGATCTGATATTTCAAGGACATGGCTACTAATAGGTAACATGGGGTAATGCAAAGTTGGAATTTTGCGTCGACGCTGTTCAATCTTTTTAAGCTCTTTGGTAAAATCAGCGGACCAATCAGACCATTGTTCTCGTGCACAAGAATGGGATAAGGCTTTTGCTTTAATACTCAACAACTGTTTGATCAAACGAGGTTGAGCTGTGCACATAGTACTGCTGCTAACTTGATCTTTTAGCTTTCTAAAGGCATCTTCAGTGAGAGGCATATCCAACATACGCTTGAACTAGTGATCGCCCTTTTGCAGCCATATGCAACACCCGGCTTCTTGTTTAATGGATCTCAACCTCTTCATATGGAGACGAACCTCGTCTTCCGAGGCTCGTATCACACGCAGTGTGGATGTTCTCTCATTATCATGATCGCGGCTTCCCAAGTCATAAAGATCATCCGTTTTGGCAAGTACAGTTGCACTGATGTCCAGGCTAACTTGGCCACCGGACATGAGAAGGTAAATGTCCGCTAGAATCTCCGCATCCAAGAGAGCACCATGAAAATCTCTCTGTGAGTTGTCAACGTTATATCGCTTGCATAGGGCATCCAAGTTATTTCTTTGGCCAGGATGTTTTTGCTTTGCTAGCATGAGTGTGTCGGTGATTTCATGACTCAGATCAAGCGGCATAATATCAGAGCTGAGCTTGCTCAATTCGTGATTTAAAAAACTTATATCAAAGGGCGCATTGTGTATTACGAGTTCCGAGTCATTCAAAAACTCTAAAAATCCCCCCGAAATAGCCTCAAAGGTGGGTTTATCGTCTAAAAATTCGTTTGTTATGCCATGCACCGCAATTGCACCCTCATCTATCTTGCGCATAGGATTTAAATATTGATGATATCTTCTACCAGTCAGCTTCCTATTAATTAGCTCAACGCAACCAATTTCAATTATCCGATGATCCTGACTCACTTCTAAGCCTGTTGTCTCAGTATCTAAAACAATTTGTCGCATTGCAGTACTCTCAGCATTTAATGTCCTTTAATTTCACTGATCAAAATTTCATCAGTCGCCTCATTTGCAAGTTGATCGGCGCGCTCGTTATCTCGGTGCCCACTGTGCCCTCGCACCCATTGCCAATTGATCCGGTGTTCTCCTATGGCGGTGTCGAGCTCTTGCCAAAGATCGACATTTCTAACCGGTTTGTTGCTGGCTGTCCTCCAGCCTTTTTGTTTCCAGTGTTTCATCCATTTCGTAACGCCATTAAGCACATAAGTCGAATCAGATGTGATCGTCACCTGGCATGGTTCCCTCAGAGCACTAAGTCCTTGAATGACTGCTCTCAACTCCATACGGTTGTTGGTNGTTTGCTTCTCACCTCCTCGAAGAGTTTTCTCGNAATCTTCATAGCGCAGAACCACTCCCCAACCACCTGGACCAGGATTCCCTCTGCATGCTCCATCCGTATAGATTTCAACATTTTTCATTGTGGTCACGTAACAATTAATCTAGGGCTTGCGAATATTTTCCAATCGCACGCCGTGACCACTGGTATGTTGGTAACTGGGCGCTGACTGTTTCCAGATATTCATCTTCTTATTCATTCCTTGGATCTCACGTTTCATTGCATGGATGATATATATATTGCCAAAGGGCAAATTAAGTTTTTCGCACCATCGCTCAAATCTTGAAGTTGCTATAAGTTTTGCGCTTGGTTTGCAAATCAGACGATGTGCCCTGTAGTAAGATGCAGTCACCTCGAACCCAAGTAAGGATAACCAATCAACCACGCGACCTAACCGCAAATTATGGAATCTATATTGGATTTTCTCAGTTAATATTTGCATTGGAAACTTATTTATTCCGTGCAGACCAAATGGGTTAAAAACGAACAGTAAAAGATGCCCACCCGGTGCCGTGACTCGGCAGGCTTCAGAAAGNACCGCTTTCGGGGATAAGGAAAATTCAAGCGAATGCTGAAGCAAAGTTACATCAATTACCCCTGAGGGAATAGGTAATTCATCATAGTTACATATCGCAGCATGAGAGCTATTCATCTCTGTCGGGTGAAGACTGAATCTATGTAATTGTCCAAAACTGTTAGTGCTATGAACATTTTCTGATAAACCCAATTGAAGAAGACGGTAACCGGGCAGTTGAGAAAAATATTCGCAAATGAATTGATGCTCATACTCATTAATATAAGCACCGAAATCACTCTCATACCATTGTCGAAGATGCTCAGCAGAACGCGCCAGATCAACGACTTTGAAACGCTGAAGAAATTTTTCTTTAAAATTACTCATTCGTGTATAAAACATTTTAGGATGACTGAAAGACAATTGGCTCTTATTATGTTCATTAAACTCCATAAAAACTAGCGCGAGATTGTAAGCTCATGCAAATTTTAAAATCAGATATTAATGTTATCGCTTTGCCAGCTCTAAGTGACAACTATATATGGATATTAGCCTCAGACAAAATGAACGGTATCTATGTTGTTGATCCAGGAGATTCAAGGCCCGTATTAANTTGGTTAAATAACAAACACCTCCCTTTGAAGGGTATTCTAATTACTCACCACCATCCGGATCATGTAGGAGGCGTGAGTGACTTACTGGCTCATTGCAACGTTCCAGTTTTCGGACCGAGAGACTGCCCGGCACTCTGCGTAACTCACCCCCTAGATGAGGGAGATGCCGTCGACTGTCTCGGGTTGAATTTGCATGTATTGTCGGTACCCGGACATACCTTAGATCACATCGCATATTTTTCCGGAACTCATGATAACCAATCACCAATACTTTTCTCAGGCGACACACTTTTTGCAGGAGGATGCGGGAGGCTTTTTGAAGGAACAGCCCAGCAGATGCTNTTTTCTCTAGAAAAGCTTTCATCTCTACCAGCCCAAACCAGTGTGTTTTGTGGGCATGAATACACCATATCTAATTTACTCTTTGCAGCAGCAGTGGAACCGGAGAACAAAGACATTGAATCACGCTTAAAAAAGGATAAAAAACGCTTGGCAGAAGGTAATCCTACCTTACCAACTACCATAGGCTTAGAAAGACGTACCAATCCATTTCTACGCATCAAAGAACCTGCCGTTGTATCAAAAGTCTTATCAAATACGGATGAAAATTGTAATGAACCAGTTCACATCTTCGCAGCCTTGCGAAAATGGAAAGACAACTTCTGAATCAATGTCGTTGAAAAATAGTACCCTAGTGTCACTGTTTTAATGCTTCAATGCTTCAATGCTTCAATGCTTTAATGCTTTAATGCTTTAATGCTTTAATGCTTTAATCTTTTAGAACTATGCTTTAAGTATTCGACTTGAAATTATTCCTTTCCAAATGTCTTAACTTGCATCACCCATTGGTGTTTTCCTTGTTGATCTCGCTGATAAATTGTGGCTGTGCCGACATCCCATCTCTAGCTCTAACTCTAGATCATCATGAGAAGAAAAAGAGCAACATATTCCAAGTATCAACCGATTCAGACATAGAAAAAAAAAATAGCTCAAGTTCCATTTCGAAAATGGATTCTGGATTACTTGCTTTAGCGAGGCCATCACAATTGCCGATTTGGCATAAAATTCGTAATGGTTATCAATTACTACCTAGCAATCCGCCTCGCAGTGTTGCTGCTTTTCGACGAGANTATTTAGGCCGACGCGAATATCTTTCGATTGTTCTTGAAAGATCTAGACCTTTTATATTCTATATCACAGAGCAACTCAAATTAGCCAACATGCCGCTCGAAATAGCGCTACTTCCGATCATAGAAAGTGGATATGATCCTTTCGCATATTCCAAAAGTCATGCCGCTGGATTATGGCAATTTATTCCAAGCACGGGTGAATATTTTGGCCTTGAACAGAATGATTGGTATGACGGCCGGTTGGATTTAGTTAATTCCACACGAGCTGCTTTAGAATATTTAATGTATTTGTATAACCATTTTAACCATGACTGGTTTTTAGCCCTCGCAGCATATAATGCTGGTGAAGGTTTTATAAATAAACGCATCATGGAAAGTTTAAAGAGTGGCCTATCAGGCGATTACTGGTCACTACAACTGCCTCGTCAGACAAGCGAATATGTGCCGCGATTACTTGCAATAGCGGATATCGTCAAAAATCCTCAACACTATGCTGTAAAATTACCACATATTCCAAATCGTCCGTTTTTCGATATAATTTTGCTTAACAAGCAAATAGACGTTTCGCTGTTACTGCAAAAAGGGTTCCTGTCGATGAACAACTTCAGTGTGCTGAATGCCGCGATCCTTGAGTCGATAACACCTCCACTAAGGCCGTACCATCTTTTAGTGCCAACTTACAAAAGCGAAACGATTCGAACTATTTTGCACACATGGCGCGAGGAGGCATGGAGAGCACGAAGCGAGTACTCGGTGGTTTTTGGCGATACGCTAAGCGAAATAGCGCAAAAACATAACGTTGATGTTGATTGGTTAATGAAAACCAACAATCGAATGTCTGACCATCTCTCGATTGGCGAAAAGCTCTTAATACCAAATAAAGGATATTTGCCGAGCAAGGAAAAAGAAACAAAGGAGAACTTTATCTACTACCGGATAGTTGCAGGAGATTCTTTGTCCAAGATAGGCCATCAATTTGATATGACTGTGGATGAGATCAAGCGCATCAATCTGCTGCAAAATGATTTAATAAATGTTGGACAAATCTTGAGAGTTCAATCAGCGAGGCAAATCTACTACAATATAAAGTCAGGGGACACCTTGTCTGGAATTGCAAAAAAATACGGAACTACGGTAGAGCAAATAATCGACTGGAACAATATCCAAAATAGTCAACTCATCTATCCAGGCCAGACATTGTTGATATACTTAGATTAACAATATTAGAAATCGCATCTTTGGGATCAGGCAAAAAGAGTTTCAGAGATGCGATTGCAGAAGGTAAAAAACAATAGGTTGTCTCTTCTGGTTTTAATACTTACCAATAATGAAATCTCATATTACATTAGGGAACTGCCAATTCTTCTATGCGTTCTATGCGTTCTTTGCGTCGACTCATTCTCTTGATGGCAAGATGAACGCTAGAACCAGTTACAGACCAAGTTTTTCCGCGGTGAGTCTTAATCCCTAAATCATTGAACCATGCAATAAATCATCTCCATCTGATCATTCATACATCATATGGGTGATGAGATTGAAGAGAATCATCTGCCTTTGAGAGTAGTTGTCTTAGTATGCAAGAAGTAGATTATTTTGAACTGAAACGCAGAACTTGATGTTACAAAATCTGCATTTAAACTTACCCCTCGGTCACTGTTAAAGTTTGAACAGCAAATAAGGTTTTAGGTATTTATCTTTCATTTTCTCACTTGCGACATCTCAATGACTCCGCTCTGGTAAGCCTGCATCTCTCTATTAGAAAATGCTGACCAACTGGAACTAACTAAATTTTTAAGGTCCTCAGTGGTCAATCCTTNAGGACCACCCATATTTGTTTGTTCCAAACTGACAAGATAAAATTGGCCATCGAAGCTAACGAAATTTCCATAAACAGAATGCATGTCAGGTATCATATCAAACACAAACCTATTGACCTCGGCATTTAGCTCTCGATCCCATCGCTTTGCTCCGAAAACAACCTGCCACTCTAAACCCGCAGATTTTGCTATCTCCTCTATGGTCTGACCATCTTCAAGTTGAATCATGAATTCACTGCGACGTTGCTCAAGAATCATTTCTACCTTGAACTCCGATATAATCTTATGGATATCATTCCTTACCAGATCAAAAGGCTTCTGCTCTGGCAACATGTGATCTTTCAACTTTACAACAAAATAGCGGTCACCGCCGACCGAGACCACTTCACTAGCAAACTTTTGCACCATCACCTCGTCGCCAAATGCAGCCTCTACCAACTCGGGATATGCTCCAAGGCCTAAACCCCCGCTCCTGCTTAAAGGCTCAGAGACACCGGCCTTAAGTCCCAGCTCAAGTCCTAATTCGACTAGAGAATCTGCGTTATAACTCAACTCTCCCAAAAGAGCCAATTTCTCTGGCAGCAATTCGTCTAGTCGCTCTTGCCGAATAGTTGAAACAATTCTTTCACGCTCCGAGTCAATGTTATATGAGGTTCTTTCCACATCTAAAAGTTTTACCAGATGAACTCCAGCATCCGTAAGGATTGGCTCTGACACTTCTCCAACTCGGAGCTTGCTCAGCGCCTGTTCAAATTTTTCTGGAAAAGCACTGCCATCCGAAAAGCCCAAATCGCCCCCAATGCTTGAAGAACCTGCATCAATAGAATGCTTCTTAACTAGAGCCGCAAAGTCTACCCCATCTGAAATTTGACGCCTGACTTCACTAGCCAATTTGTCACTACCAATATCAAATAAAATATGGGCCGCTCTTCGAAAGACTGGCTGGTTAAAGTCCTCTTTCTGTTCAGCGAAACGTCTGATAACATCTTCTTCCGATATTTCGTATTCAGATAACAAAGAATCTGGACTAAGCTCAATGTACTCAAAAATAGCTGTTTCCTGTGACTGGAATTGGGCTTTATTCTGCTCAAAATATTCGGTCAGTTCAGCCTCAGAGGGATCGACAAGCTCTTCGATTGTTGCCAGAGGAAGTTTAAGGTAATAATAATCTCTTGTCTGACTTACGAGTGACGTCAAACGATCTACTTCTCTCGGGGTAACGAAGCTTGAATGGCGCAATCCATTTAACAGCTGAAAACGAATTATTTCTTCAGTAAGACTTTGTTTGTAACCAGCATTAGTAAATCCGCGATTCCTTATAAAATACCTGTACCTATCTTCATCAAACTTTCCCTCGGTTTGAAAGAGCTCTGAGTTAATAATTAGGTCTGCCAATTTTTTAGGAGATGCAGCCATCGATCCATTAGCCGCATGATTAAACAGAGCTTTGGCTCCAATCAACTGCTCCACGGCGATAGGATACAGAATGTCTTCATCCAGTTGCTCTTCAGACATTCCATTGTTTTCTAGAAGAATACGAGTTTTGATTTGCTGAAGTTTGAAAGCAACATCTTGCTCTGTGATGATATGATCGTCTACTGAAGCTACCTCTGTGGATCCTGCTCGAGTGAGCGTCAGTGTACCTGCGCCAGAAAAAGCGAATATAATAGCTATGAGCCCTACGATGCCTATTGCTACACCGCGGATTTTAGATCTAAAGTTATCTAACATAATAAAGCAGGCCAACTAACAAAAGGGGCGCTTGAGGCGCCCCTTTTTAAGACTTTTCGATACGTCGATTATATATCTAGTTCACAGCGTCTTTCAGTGCCTTACCAGCTTTGAAGCTGGGAACGTTAACCGCTGCTATTTGTATTTCAGACCCAGTTTGTGGGTTACGCCCAGTCCTTGCAGCCCTATGCTTAACAGAATAGGTACCAAAACCGACTAGAGATACTTGATCTCCATTACTTAATGCGCTAGTTATAGCTTCAATGGCCGAGTCTAATGCTCTTCCCGCAGAAGCTTTTGAGATGTCCGCGCCTTCAGCTATCGCATCTACTAATTCAGATTTATTCACTATTTTTCCCCTTTTATGAATTTTTTTGAGTTTAACATTTCCAGTTATCACAAACATCGCCCGCGGACGTCTTTCATAAGTAACTTTATACCAACACTAATTTAGGGGTCAAGCATACTTTCACAAATTAGCCCATTTGAGTCAATTAATGCGTATTTGCAATGCCTGAGGCAATGTCTTCTTTGGCCGCTGAACTAGCTTTATTAAATTCTTCATCCGAAAGGGGCGTCGGTTTTGTCTCAAATGCTATATCTAGAACCTCATCTATCCATTTGACCCTACATATTTTCAGATCATTCTTTATATTATCCGGTATTTCTTTGAGGTCACTTGAATTTTCATCAGGAATAACGACCGTGGTAACACCCCCTCGATGGGCTGCTAGAAGCTTCTCTTTTAAGCCCCCTATCTTAAGAACCTGACCCCGCAATGTAATCTCTCCTGTCATGGCGACTTCAGCTTTGACTGGCGTACCCGTGAGAACTGAAACCATAGCCGTGCACATACCGACTCCCGCCGACGGTCCATCTTTGGGCGTCGCTCCTTCCGGAACGTGAATATGTAAGTCATTCTCTTGATGAAAGTCTTTTCGAATCCCTAAGGTCTTTGCGCGACTGCGAACTACTGTTAATGCTGCTTGGATAGACTCTTGCATCACATCACCTAAAGATCCCGTCTTTACAACTTTGCCCTTGCCGGGTATTGCGGAAGCTTCAATAGATAACAATTCTCCCCCGACGGACGTCCAAGCAAGCCCAGTAACTTGTCCGATCTGATTTTCATCCTCTGCACGACCGTGCTTAAACCTCCGGACACCAATCATATCCTCAAGGTCCTTCGCATCTACTACTTCATCTGATCGCTTCTTCGCTCTTACATGTTGCGTAACAACCTTACGACACACCTTCGCGACATCTCGCTCTAAACCTCGCACTCCTGCTTCACGAGTGTAGAAACGTATTATATCTTTCAGCGCATCTTGCGTGATAGTGAGCTCATTGTCTTTCAAACCATTTGACTTGCGCTGCTTTGGCACTAAATATTTCTCTCCAATNGCNACCTTTTCATCTTCGGTATACCCNGGGATTCTGATGACCTCCATACGATCTANTAAAGGNCCTGGGATATTTAAAGAATTTGATGTGCAAATAAACATCACTTCTGAGAGATCATAATCGACCTCAAGATAGTGATCATTGAAGGTGTGATTCTGCTCAGGATCGAGAACTTCCAAAAGTGCCGAGGCCGGATCGCCACGATGGTCCATCCCCATTTTGTCAATTTCGTCCAACAAAAAGAGTGGATTTTTCGCTCCTACCTTTGACAATTTTTGAATTATTTTGCCAGGAAGTGAACCGATATAGGTTCGTCGATGTCCTCGGATTTCGGCCTCGTCCCTGACTCCTCCAAGGCTCATTCGCACAAATTTCCGTCCCGTCGCTTTGGCTATTGATTCACCCAAAGAAGTCTTACCAACCCCGGGCGGCCCCACAAGACATAACACAGGTCCTTTTAGTTTTTTAACACGTTGCTGCACAGCCAAGAATTCGACAATACGTTCCTTGACTTCATCCAATCCATGGTGATCATTATCCAAGGTTTTTTCAGCGTCTTTGAGATTATGCTTGACACGTGTCCTGATCTTCCACGGAACACCAATCATCCAATCTACATAATTCCGAATCACGGAAGCCTCGGCAGACATTGGGGACATCATCTTTAACTTGTTCAATTCTGTTTTGCATTTGTCCAAAGCGGCTGCAGGCATTCCAGAGTCCACGACCTTCTTCTCCAATTGATCCAGTTCTGATATACCCTCATCCATATCACCAAGTTCTTTTTGAATGGCTTTCATCTGTTCATTCAAGTAATATTCTCGCTGACTCTTCTCCATCTGTTTTTTTACACGACCACGAATCCGTTGCTCAATTTGGAATAGGTCAATTTCTGATTCCATTAGTCCCATTAAATGCTCAAGGCGCCCCTTAAGACCTGACACTTCCAAAATACCCTGCTTCTGCTCGAGATTGAGTGTCATATGGGAGGCGATGGTGTCGGCGAGTCGATGAGGATCGTCGATACCGCTGACTGTAGCAATCACCTCAGCGGGAATTTTTTTACTTAAATTAACATACTGCTCAAACATTGCGATGGTAGACCTTAGAGTCGCATCAATCTCTGTTTCGTCAATTTCGGCGCTTTCGAGTCTCTTAACAATAGCGGCTCCGAAGGCTTCCCCATCAACCTCATTATTTAGCTCAACCCTCGTGATTCCTTCTACCAAAACCTTTAGCGTTCCATCCGGTAGTTTAAGCATTTGTAATATGCTGGCTAAAGTACCAACCTTGTATAACTGCTTGATATTTGGATTGTCTTCGGATGGGTCACGCTGGGCAACGAGCACCACCAGCTTATCCTCATCCATTGCGGCTTCTAGCGCCAGAATCGATTTTTCTCTCCCAACAAAGAGGGGCACCACCATATGTGGGTAAACCACCACATCTCGAAGTGGTAAGATGGGAAAGGGCCTATCTTCAGTCTCAAAATGCTCTTCGGTCATAGCAGCTCCAGTTTAATTGGGTATACTTGTTAGCTGTCCTAATGGGATTCAAATATATTTAGCTTGCCGCAAAATAAAACGGCTTTTAGAGGAAACGAACTGTAGTGTCTCCAGAATTCTATGCTTCTTCACTCACCGCTAACTTAAGATCTTGCTGTTCATAGACCAAAAGAGGCTCATTTTCTCCATTTATAACAGATGCATCAACTACTACCTTAACCAGATCAACTTCGGAGGGAGCTCTATACATCGTATCGAGAAGCACTGTTTCTAGGATAGATCTCAACCCCCGCGCGCCAGTCTTCCTATCAATAGCTTTATCGGCTATGGCATTCAAGGCATCATTCCGAAGGTCTAAATCGACGTTTTCCATGCTAAACAACGTCTGATACTGCTTAAAAAGCGCATTTTTCGGCTCCACCAGAATCGCTACCAGAGCCTCGCGATCAAGTTCTTGCAGTGTTGCAACAACTGGCAGACGACCTATGAATTCTGGTATCAAGCCGTAGCTGATAAGATCACTCGGTTCTACATCCAGCAAAGTTTCACCTATCGATTTTTGGTCATCTTTGCTATTCACTGCGGCACTAAATCCTATGCCGCCTTTTTCAGATCTATCGCGTATCACCTTTTCTAGTCCAGAAAAAGCGCCCCCACATACAAATAAAATATTAGATGTATCTACCTGAAGGAACTCTTGTTGCGGATGCTTCCTGCCTCCCTGAGGNGGAACAGAAGCTATCGTTCCTTCTATTAACTTCAACAAGGCCTGTTGAACGCCCTCGCCTGAAACATCTCTAGTGATNGAGGGNTTGTCCGACTTACGAGAGATCTTATCNATTTCNTCNATGTAGACAATGCCGCGNTGGGCNTTTTCTACATCGTAATCGCATTTTTGCAGTAGCTTNTGAATTATATTTTCAACGTCTTCACCGACATAACCAGCTTCGGTGAGTGTNGTGGCATCAGCTATNGTAAANGGAACATCAAGCAATCGTGCCAAAGTCTCTGCCAATAAAGTTTTACCACTCCCAGTTGGGCCGATCAACAATATGTTGCTCTTACCCAACTCAACCGAGTCAGCGGCCGGACGGTCGCTCTCTCCAACCTGAAGTCTCTTATAGTGGTTGTAAACAGCCACTGAGAGGATCCGTTTAGCTCGCTCTTGACCAATGACGTAGTCATCAAGTATGACTTTAATTTCCTTGGGAACCGGCAAAGACACATCCGAGTCTTCATTAACGTTCGCCTGTGCTTCCTCCGAAATAATATCGTTGCAAAGATCGACGCACTCGTCACAAATATATACTGATGGCCCTGCAATCAGGCGCCTTACTTCGTTTTGATTCTTACCGCAAAACGAGCAGAACAAAAGCTTCCCACCATCAGTCGTGCCGTCTCTTTCACTCAATGCAAGTCTCCACCAGTAGCTTCGATTTTATTTGTCTCGCTCTGCAAGATTAAAGATCGTCATTACAACCAAAAAGGTTAGCGATTCTCAGGTCTTTTGTCCAGCACCCCATCGACCAGACCGTATATTCTTGATTCTTCAGCATCCATGAATGTATCTCTTTCTGTATCATCAGTTATTTTCTTTACCGATTTTCCAGTATGCTTTGCAAGAAGCTTGTTAAGTCGCGTTTTAGTCTTGATCATCTCTTCAGCCTGTATCTGAACGTCGGTCGCCTGCCCCTGAGCACCCCCACTTGGTTGATGGATCATAGTCCTAGAATTCGGCAGGCAGAAGCGCTTTTCAGGAGCTCCAGCGGCGAGTAGAAAGGCTCCCATCGACGCGGCTTGACCAATGCACATAGTACTCACATCAGGCTTGATAAATTGCATAGTGTCGTAGATAGACATGCCTGAAGTTACCGACCCACCGGGAGAGTTGATATAAAGGTGTATATCTTTGTCTGGATTCTCAGCTTCAAGAAAAAGCATCTGGGCTACGATTAAATTCGCAGAATGATCTTCAACGGGCCCAACCAAAAAGATGACCCTCTCCTTGAGTAGCCTTGAATATATGTCGTACGACCTTTCGCCACGGGATGTCTGTTCAACCACCATGGGGATAAGCCCGCTCGCTTTTGTGTCCTCTACCATCGTATTTTGTATACTCCCATAAACTTTATATGGATCTGCGGATGTATTTCAACATCCCAAATGTCATTCTCGTCTGAACGTTGATACTATTTTTCCATAACATATCATCAAGAATACCAATCAAAGCTCATTAAAATCTGGTTCTGGATCAGGTTTTATAGCATCATCATAAGCTTGAGACTGATCATTTATCTTCGCTTCAGCAAGCACTTTTTCAATGGCCATCTCTTCAAGCACATTCATCTCAATGGACTGCATCATCTCTGGCTTTGACTGATAATAGTCTATAACCTCCTGCGGATCCTCGTAGCTGGAAGCCAATCTCTCTACCTTCATCCGAACCGCAGTCTTATCCACAACGAGTTCTTCACATTTTATTACTTCTGCAAGCAGCAGTGATAGGGTAGCCCTGTAACGAGCCTTACCAAGAAACAAATCGTCAGGCACACTATCTAAATCAATTTCTTTTCCACCGCCGAATTGCTGCAACATCTGTCGCTTCAAAGTTCCTATCTCACTATCCACAAGCGCCTTAGGGACGTCTATCGGGTTAAGCTTATATAGTTCATTCATGACCCTAGATTTGATTTTGTTAGAAAGAATGTCGCCAAGTTCTCTTTCCATATTAGCACGGACCTCGTCTCGAAACTTATCCAGTCCACCATCGTTTACTCCAAAATGAGTAAAGAATGCGTCGTCCAATTCCGGGATAGATTTGGAAGCTATTTCTTTTATATCGATTACAAAAACTACCTCACTGCCCTTCAACTCCTCCGAATGGTAATCGTCAGGAAATGTTAGATCTAACGTCACAGTATCCCCAACTGAGCGACCGACGAGACCACTTTCAAAACCAGGTATCATAGCTCCGGATCCCAGGACTAATTTATGACCTTCTGCTTTACCGCCTGGAAATTCTTTATTGTCTTTTTTACCAACGAAATCAATCGTTACCTGATCTCCTTGCTCAGATGCCCTATCAACAATATCATACGTAGCCCTCTGATCTCGGAGCTTTTCGACGATACTGTCCACATCGGAATCGACAATTTCACAGATCGGCTTATCAATCTCTATGTCTGCGTAAGCTCCGAGTGTTATCGAAGGATAAATATCAAAAGTGGCGAGATACTCTAAGGTCTTCCCCTCCTCGTTATGCAATCCATCTATGCGCGGTTCCCCAGCTGGTCTGAGGCCTTCCTGTTTAAGAGCATCCATTAAACTAGAGTTGATCATCTCACCAACCACTTCCTGCCGAACGCCCTTACCATATTGCCGCTTCACAACATTGAGCGGCACCTTTCCTTTTCGAAAACCTTTAAGGTTGACTGTTTTCTTGGCTTGCTCCAGCCTATCTAACACCAATTGGTCGACTCGGTCAGCTGGCACTTCAATTTTTAATTGTCGTTCCAAACCTTCGCTCGACTCCACAGAAACCCGCATTGTCCTTCCTCTAGTTAAATCAGTTAATAGGATCCCTTTGGTGCGAAAGGAGAGACTCGAACTCTCACGGGTTACCCCACTGGAACCTAAATCCAGCGCGTCTACCAATTCCGCCACTCTCGCGTAAAGGCTTTTAGAATTTTATCACACGAACCGCTTTGCCCAATGTTCCATAGCAAACCAAGAAGGCGCAAAGTTTGCCATAACCGATAATTGACGGCAACTAATAAGGACTAGTCCCGACAAAATGTGGGCTCTACCAACAAATTAAAGCTCAAGACATCAAAAAAAACATCGCTTATCAAACCCGCATCAACGCCTATTTAGCGTTTTGCTCAGGAAAAAAAATGACCCACTGATGCGCGTTAGATGATAATCCATGCCAAATGAAACTCAAATTCTCTATCAAATATCGATCTTTTTGAGCTTACCCCTTAATTTATGAAAATATATGAATATTCTATGCGCCATGGATTTTTTTACTCTTTTGGTAATGTGATAATATCGCGAATTCCAAATTACGGAGAAATACGGTTTCAGGCCATGCAAATAACTGACTTTCACAGACTGAAAACGCCCAAAGTGACTGTCGCCAAAAGTATAGCAGAAATCACATTTTGCAGGCCTCGAAAACTTAACTCAATGAACACATTATTTTGGAGTGAATTACCCTCAGTTTTGGAAGGTATAGATAGAGAGGCCGCCGCAAGAGTGGCAATAATATGTGCAAATGGTGAACACTTCACTGCCGGTATGGATTTGGCTATTTTCGAGCATATGTTGAGTCGTTTTGATGGTGAACCTGCTCGCAGGGCAGAGCAACTGCGGTTGGGCATATTTGAACTACAGCACGTGTATAACGTTATAGAAAAAATTCGTCTTCCTGTTATCGCTGCCTTAAAAGGTGCATGCGTGGGCGGCGGTGTCGATCTGATATGTGCTACAGACATTCGATTTTGCACTGAGGATGCGTTTTTTGTTATTAAGGAAACTGAGTTAGGGATTAACGCTGATGTTGGAACACTTCAACGACTTCAACGTGTAATGCCATCAGGACTCGCGCGCGAGCTTGCTTATACAAGCCGACCCATGGATGCGGCTGAAGCCTTATCCTGTGGCTTTGTAAATTTCGTTTCCAAAAACCATAATCAGCTTATGACGCATGCGCGTAACATCGCAAAAGACATAGCTGCTCATTCTCCCGTTGCAGTGCATGGCACAAAACTTGTGCTTTACTACAGTCGAGACCATAACGTTTCAGATAGCTTGAATTATGTAGCGACCTGGCAAGCCGGGATGCTGCAGGCAGCAGATATGCAAGAAGCTTTTCAAGCAAGAAAGGAGAGGAGGGCAAGTAAGTTTGAAGAGCTCTATCCGCGCAGGAGCGCGATAAAAAACATGATATTTAGCATGTAGACTTTCAAAATAAATAAAAGATGGAATTATCATAATTAATTTTAAAGAATCTTTCTTATGCGATTTACATTCTATAGCTTATTGAAATTACCACGGAGGAAAACTTGTCTATTTTTCGCCCTTGCATAGACCTCCACAACGGCCTAGTCAAGCAAATAGTAGGCGGTAAACTTACTCCGGATTCCGCGATTGTGAACCATGTGAGTCCTAATGATGCCGCATACTTCGCCTCTCTATATCGAGAAAAAAATTTAAAAGGAGGGCATATAATATCACTTGGCAAGAATAACCAGGATCAAGTGTTTTCTGCTCTAAAGACATTTCCTGGTGGTTTGCAATATGGAGGAGGTGTTACAGCGGAAAATGCCGAAGCATATATAGAGGCAGGTGCCTCACATGTTATTGTGACTTCTTATCTTTTCGAACAAGGGTCTTTTTCGCCGGAGCGTCTCCAAGAATTGGAAAGAGCGGTCGGAAAAGAACATATAGTCATCGATTTAAGTTGTCGAAAAACTAATGCTGACTGGATTGTCTCGACTGATCGCTGGCAGTCACTCACCGAATTAGTCATTGATGCAAATACCATAGGAAGTTTGGAAGCACATTGTAATGAGTTCCTTATTCACAGCGCAGATGTTGAGGGATTGCAAGCTGGAATGGACGAAGAGCTCATAAGTCTATTGGCGACCATTTGCAGTTTACCCACAACTTATGCAGGTGGTGGTCGTTCAGTGGAAGATCTCAAAAGAACAAAATTTTTGTCTGGGGGCAATATAGACCTGTCGATTGGGAGTGCACTAGACATTTTCGGCGGCAGCGGCATTACCCTGCAGGAATGCATCGATTGGAATCAAGAGGAGCAAAAGGGAATGAGGCCCTTATAATCTAGAATGNGTTCTTATGGCTATGCAAATCGTCAACTT
The DNA here is from genome assembly GCA_002591625.1 of Porticoccaceae bacterium. GTDB lineage: Bacteria > Pseudomonadota > Gammaproteobacteria > Pseudomonadales > Porticoccaceae > TMED48. The sequence continues at coordinate 25,924 of PCDB01000013.1, read as the reverse complement.
GNTTAATGAACAAATTGTGCTTCCCGCTTTCCAAAATCATTTATATGACGTAGTTTGCTTTATAGCCGACTTATCTCATAAAAAAATATCAAACCCAACGTTGACACTTCTGGGCGTTCCAGGAAAGTAACGATGACCCGTAAAACCGGTATAGTCTGCCCGTTTTGCATATGATTTGTCAGCTATATTGTTCACGCGAGCATATACCGTGACATCTGGGGTGACCTTCCATGACGTCCGGAGATTCAACAGATTGTGGCCTTCATAGCGGTGCACATTCTGTGGTTCGAGGTAATAACCCCCCATTTTCATCCACTCTAATTCCCATAGTGTATTTAAAACCCCACTTTTCCAAGACACTCTAGCGCTGCCAAAGTTTCTGGGTGCAGTATCAACGTCATTCCCCTGAATCAGGACATTTTGGCCATTGCTGCCCCTCACCATGGCAGGGTTGTTGTCATACTTGTGCCGAACGTGAGTGCCACTGAACGCAATGTTGATGTTATCAGAAAGTTCGTAAGACATATCGAGTTCAAGGCCACGATGTTCTGTTTTCCCATCACTCACATTATTGTAATTCGTGTCTCTGAAGATAACGTTATCTTTTNACATATGGTATGCAGAAAACACCATTGAAAGCTCGTCAACTTCGAATTTGATCCCGACTTCCATGCTTTTCATTTCTTCCGGATTTAAGTCGGCAACCTCCTGCTCGCGCTGGAGTCGATATAGTTCCGTAGCTTGAGGGGCTCTGAAAGCGCTAGCAATGCGAAGGTAGACAATATTGCTTTCAGTTAACTCGTAGCGGGCCGATAAGTCAAAAGAACTACTGTCATAACTGTTTACCGCGCTTGGGGGGCGGCTATAACGACAACCTCCAAATCCACAGACAGAACCATCCTCTCGGGTCCGACCCGAAAGCATCTGATTTTTATAATCATAACGCATCATCTCAAAACGACCTCCAAGCGTCAGTGACAAGTCGTCGGTCGCATCCCAAGTAATCTCTGCAAATGGCGCCANCTGCGTTGCATTCACTTTATAATCATATTGCTTTCCAAAGGGTATTGTGGCTCTTAAGAAAGCTGACCCTTGAGTCTCAGACCTCTGTGTCTGACGAAGATGAGCGCTGGTGTATTCTAAGTCAAGGCCAGCNGTCAGCGCTAGTCGGTCAGAGGGATCCAACAGCATGGAAATTTGNACTCCCAAACTTNNCTGNCCGTTTTCCTCAAGGGGCTTCCCAGGCAAAAAATGTTGCAAAAAGTCCATATCTGTATAACGAAANTAAGGNGTCACTAGCAGCATGCCTAGCGCACTTTCTGTGCCAACCTTACTCCAAATCCGAAGCGCCTTCGCATCCCTAAATGCTTCAGGGTTGGGGTTNCGTTTAGCAATATCTTCGATTTGGTAAGAATCCAAACCTGTAATGTATCCGGCAGTCTCCTGGTTTAAATTTACAAAAGTNANTCCGGAAGAAGAACTGAAGNTCTCACCCAAATAAGCATGCCTGAGGCTCAGTTTTTCTTGATGAACCCCAGAGTAATCTCGGTAACCATCGTCCCGCGTTACTGTTGCTCGCAATCCCACCTTATGATCAGAAACCTTTCCATTTACCCCGAAACGCAGGCGACTATATCCATCCTCATCCAGATCGAACCCCAATAAGCTTGGAGCATCTTCATCCGGCGTCACCACATTGACAACGCCATGCATAGCGTTTGACCCATATAATGCTGTGCCCGATCCTCTCAAAACCTCGATACGATCGGCTGCTTCAGTATGTGCCTCGAAGAGTTCATTGATGTTACAAAATCCCGCGGCGCGAAGGGGAATTCCATCTTCGCTCATCAAGAATCCACCGCAACCTCCCGCTCCCGTCAGAACAGGCGAACGAATTGCGGGCAAATACTCTTGGCCATTACCACGATTAATGTTGATTCCAGCTAAACGATTCAACGACTCCTGAATATGAGTGTGCCCGACCAAGCTCAACTCATCGTCATGAAGACTAGCAACACTTCCATTTATTAACATCGAACTAACTGGAACGCGCGTGCCGACGGTTACAACTTGCTCTATTATAGAATCGTCAGGTCTACCCATTCCCTCTATTGGCGCAGCCACTACCGAAGAAATAGTGCACATAAATGTTAACGCAATCTTACCGATGCAATCGCATATGTTTGTTTTCATAAATAAGTCCATTCCGTGATTATCAGGAAATGATCTAAGTATAGAGAGATAAATTAAGCTATTAGTTANAGGAAAAAGTTAAAAGTCACTGTGTGCATGAGCACACTGGCAATGTGTTCGTGTCTTTACTCTAACGTCTCGTCCTCAAATGTCAATCCAGCATTTTTACGCAACCTCCTTATCAGCTGCGACCCAAACACAGGTGCGGGTGTCCAAACTCCTCCGTCAGCAATATCAGGCTCAAGCAAGAGGCAAACCCCGCTCTCTGCAAACATTTTACTTGTAGAGCAATAACCCGGATCACAATCCCCTGTCACGCCAACTCGGACTTCCCGTCCATCATCAGACTCACCTATCATAAGAATGTTGAATCCCCCCTCAGCACGTTCAGTTGCAGTGGGACCCTCGCCTGGAAGCAATTTGGCATCACCGAGACCACTGCTTTTNGCAACCGAATTCGCTAGAGCCTCTCCTTCGTCTCCGGGCCCTGTTACCAGCATCTCATCATAGACGAAATCTTCTCCATACTGATGCGACAATAACAGGTTCGATCGGTGAATATTTTTCGTATTAATACTTGCCATGATGAATGGTGCAACCCAGCTTTGAATCGTTTCATCAAAAAAAGGAATATTTCCTTTGGGCTGACTAGGACCAACGAACCCGCTAGTTAGGGCGAATGGATCCTTTAGAGCCTCTATAATTTCGGAATCTTTTGCCGCTGCAGCCATAGTCGCGTTAAAGCTTGCAAGAGTGCCTCCCGAAAAAGAGCCTCGCATTTGTCGAACACGTCCTTTTACTCGGGAGACAGTTTTGGCCATTCGCGCTATCGCCGTCTGCTGGAGAAAAAACACGCCAAGATCGAACGGGATGGAATCAAAACCACATGAAAAAATAATCCGTGCGCCACTGTTTTGAGCCGCAACCGAGTGCTGGTCTATCATCTTTTTCATCCAGGCGGGCTCGCCACATAAATCCAAATAGTCAGTGCCAGCCGATGCGCAGGCCGCAACCAACTCACTACCATACAACTGATATGGCCCCACAGTCGTTAATATTACAGAAGCACGTTCAACCATGCTTTTTAGAGAGACTTTATCACCCATATCGACAGGTATTAATTCGATTCTTGAATCAATACCAAGCTCAGCTTGAACCGATTTTAATTTATCTAAATTCCGCCCCGCCATGGCCCAATTGATTTCGCCATCAGCTCCATATTGGCGGTTCATATAATCTACCACCAAACGTCCTGTATAACCTGTAGCTCCATAAACGACGATTCCAGTATCTCGATNATTTACCATGTGTTAGTCCCCTATTTGAAAAACATTCACACTAACTAGCCGATCGTGATTTTTTAACGAAGCCACTATTCTTCATCAAAAAGCTGGAAATTGGGTGTAGACCGCGATAAAGACAGCTCTTCGTCATCCATATGCGTGTTTATTTTGTCGAATAGCGGTGCAGAAAGATACCGCTCGCCGGTATCTGGGAGCATAGAGAGAATGACGGAGCCTGCAGGTGTCTCGTCAGCAATTTTCAATGCCACTGCCAATGTTGCTCCGCCCGATACGCCCGTCAATATGCCCTCTTTTTTCGCCAACTTCTCCGCGCACTCCATCGCCTCATTCTCGCAAATTGAAACCAAGTGATCGAAAAACTTTTCGTCAAGCGACTCCTGAAGTACGAGAGGAATAAAGTCCGGCGTCCAACCTTGAATCATGTGAGGCTGAAAAGCTGTGTGACTTTCCTGCGGCTGGCCNGCCGCATTACGTAATTGCATTTCCCCACTACCCAAAAGTTCTGCTTTGTCTGGCTCACTAAGTATAATTTTCGTATCGGGCCGCTCGTTGCGCAACAATCGAGCTACTCCAGTCAACGTNCCGCCGGTTCCATAGCCCGTGACCCAATAGTCGAGTCGCTTTCCTTCAAAATCGGCTACTATTTCTCGAGCAGTGGTTCTCTCGTGTATCAGCGCGTTNGCGGGTGTTTCAAACTGACTTGCCAAGAACCACTCATTATTGTCCGATAATTCCACTGCCTTTTTATAACTGCCAAAGGCTTTATCCTTTTTTGGGGTCAACACGACGCGGGCACCATAAAACCTCATTAACCGCCGTCGCTCTATCGAGACACTTGTCGGCATTGTTGCAACGAAAGGGTATCCCTTGGCGGCACAAACCATTGCAAGCCCAATTCCTGTATTCCCACTCGTTGCCTCGACCACTGTTTGCCCTGGCCGCAATGCACCCGACCTTTCCGCCTCTTCGATGATACTCACGGCTAAACGATCTTTTACCGANCCAGCCGGGTTGAAGAATTCTGCTTTTACATATAGCTCCACATGTTTCGGTGGCAAACTGTTCAAGCGTATCGCAGGGGTATTGCCTATGGTGTCAAGAACCGATCCGTACAAGCGGCCCCGACCCGCGGTTTCTCGTTTTGATTTGCTTTGTGTCATCACATCAACTGTCCCAATCAACTATGGATATGATCAGAAATAGGTGCGCCGGTGTCAAATGCTTTTTAGGCGCTAACTGCAACCAGCATGAACAGCCCCGGCGAGAGAATGATGGTTTGTGTGCATTTTTTAATAACCTTCCAGCTTACTGACTTGAACATCTGCCTGATGGTCTCTGCCGTAGGCCACAATTCCTAGACTGCGAACCATCGAGGGCTCAAGGGTTCGATTCAACCACCGACTGCTGCGACTAAACTCCTTGAAAGGCAACAGAATATTCTCCCAATTTTCAGAAGCAAAGAATTCCGCGGAGTAATACTGCCAAGGAAGAACGGTTCCTCCCGTACGAATATGCACAAAATATCGCTGGTTGTTTCCTCTCACTCGCAATCTTAATCCAGTAAGCGCATCAGGNAGGGAAATGGCTCGACGAAACTGGATGAACCCACCATTATTTTCAGTACTAACACTTCCCATCATATGTGCTACCACATCATCGTTGTCCAACACGAAGTCCACTTCCCCCGTGGAAACGCCACCCATTACTTGATCGCTAACAAACTGCCAGCGACTAATCGAGTCTTGATTGAAGTCATCNATGACCACCTGAGCGTCTCCTTTTTTGTTCTCATCAGTATTTTCAGCGAACCCTAATAGCGGGATGAATGCCGCCAAAACAAGCACGATAAACTCCTTCATTTGTTCCTCCAACCATCAATGAATTAGGGTTTATATTGAGTAGGGCAATACATTCTAGAGATACAGCTGGCTCGTCTGGAAACATGCTTAGTTTTGCGTCCACTTACCCGCTTTCGCCAAGAGCGAAAGGCGGACCTAGAGAGTTCTCTCCGCATCAATTTCTCAACCTGTCCTTGGTTCAAATCGAANAGCTCTTTGATGGCATCGAAAGGAGTCCGATCTTCCCAAGCCATCTCTATCACCCTAGAAACTTCTAAATTGCTCTTGTGCATGTGCCCGTTTCCTGTACTTAGGGAGCGATACCATACTAGGTCTACGCACTGCACTCTGGTTCAGCCCAAAACACGAAGAAGAAAAAATTAGAAAATAATAAAGTGAACTCTCGATAAAAAAAGGCGGTCACCAAAGTAACCGCCTTTCAACCAAACAGCTCTATTCAATCAGAACTGCTTGCTGAGCGACAATCCCCACATGCGAGGTTCATTGGGGTAACCACTCCATTGCGTTTGCTGAGTACCAACGGCCGGAAATGCTGTAATCAAAAACTCATCATTAGTTAAGTTTCTTCCCCAGAGGGTCATTTCCCAGCCATTCCTTTCCACTCCTATGCTAGCATTGAGCAATCCTCTAGATCGCTCATGATGGCCATTTACAGCCAGAAGTTCATTAGCTCCGGGCTCAGGCCTTATTACGACGTTACTATCATGTTGATAGTGAACCCGGGCATACCCGCTCAGTGAGTTCGCCTCCCAGTTCCAAGTGATGGAGGCAGACAGAGACTCTGGATGCACGCCCTCTACATCTTGACCACTGATATCACCGGCGGCCGAACCAACAAATGAGTCATATTTTGAGTCAATAAACATACCAGACAGCGCTANATCAAGGTTCTCAGTCGGGCTGTAGAGCAAATCAAANTCGANNCCNTTNGCNGANTGCTCCCCNGCNTTTGACAANGACAAANCCNGNNCCNANAAANGTATTGCTAACNAAATCTTCCACAGTCTGATCAAAATAGGTAATGTTTAAGCTGCCCTTCTCGAACAGCATCTTGGCTCCAACTTCAATAACTTCACCCTCCTCAGGATTGGCATTTCGAAGACCAAGAACCAGATTTGCTGGCAACACTCCCCCAGCTTGCGTTATGGCGGCAACCTCTGCCGCACTGGGTGCCGAATCCCGCGAAAGATTAAACTGGGAACCCTTATCCCCTGTGGCAATCCCGCCATAAAGAGTCACTTGATCATTTAGCTCATAGCTCAATTTAACCGAGTAATCAACGTTATTGTCATCAGTCAACCCATCAAACCCCGCGTTGGGGAAACCCACTTTTCCGGGCAGAACCTGCAATGGCTGGAAAGCGAGCAACTGGTTTTGCGCTGGATCAGTTGATACGGCCGTAGCAAATTGCATCGCTGCATCCATGTAAAGAGGAAGCTGAGATTGCGCATAAGCCTGCGCAGCGGCGGTTTGACTTGCTGCAAACGCCTCCGCGTCCGGCATTGCTGCAGCTGTCGCCGCCTCCTCAGAAAGCCCTGCTGCCATGTATTGGGGAACTGCCTGAGCTAGGAACCCTGCTGTAGCTTGCGCCAGATATCCTTGCGTTACTTGAGCCGAAACCTGCCCTAAATAACCCGCTAGAGCGCCTTGATAGCCTATCTGCACCAGGTCGAGTTGGGAGAAGCGTGCCGTATTAGTATGCTCCATGGTCACCGTTTTCTCATCTTCAAAGTAACTGACCCCAACCGTTGCGGTCAACTTTTCGGTTACCTCGAACTCTACCTGCGCAAAAATTGACAAAGATTTATTATCCTGGGTGAAAACTTCAAGGGTGCCTTGGCCTGCTCCAAAACTATCCCCGGGGTAACCGAAAGGCGCTAACAAAGAGTCGACAAGATCTACGACGCCCCCACTTCCGTTCCCTCCCGCGAGAAGATCAATATAATTCTTCCATANAGGACCNTATGTAAGACGGAACTCATGGTAAAGATCTTCTTGAGAATAAAGAGCACCNATTTGCCAGTCCAACCTCTCATCACCATTNGAAGTCAACCGAAACTCCTGGGAAAAGTTCTCCAAATCGATGACTTTTGGAGCAGGAGCAAACATGTCGGCACTATCAAAACTAATATCAATAGTGGCAACGTTGTCTGAGCGTCTGTCCGAGGTAATGCTGGTCAAGGTAGCGAAGCCNAGATCCTTTTCTANGTGAACAGATAAGCCCCGGTTCTTTACTTTATTCTCTGGATTATAGTTGGGACTATATTTGTAGGTAAAGGGATTGCCTTCTTCATTGGACGCTCCCAAAGCACGAGCAGCGGCAAAAAATTGACCGCCGACGGTATTACCAACCGTACAGCATATCTCATCGACATCGCTGTAATCATAAATTAAGCGCATGGTTAGCGTGTCAGACAAATCGGCGAAAATATCGGCGCGAGCGGACTTTCTATTAGTATCGTTTACGTCTTCATTTTCACTAAAAATGGTCTCGCTGTAACCGTCCCGTTTGTTAACTGTAACAGACAGGCTTGCTGCAACCGCATCCGTCAAACCACCATTCACGTAAGCCTGAAATTTCCTAGCAGAATAGTCACCGANCTCTGTCTTGACCTTTCCCTCAAAATCTTGAGAAGGCTTTTTAGTAACTATGTTTATGACTCCTGCCGAGGAATTCTTTCCAAAAATCGTGCTCTGCGGTCCTTTCAAGATCTCGACTCGTTGGAGGTTAGGAAGATCCATAAGTTGCGATTGCATTCGCGAACGATAAACCCCATCGACGTACATCGCGACGGAGGGCTCAATTCCTGGATTATTAGATCCGTTACCATATCCACGGATAAAGAACGTGGCATCATGCGAACTCTGATATTGCCTCGCCTCGAATGACGGGACAACTCCTTGGAGATCGAACATATCTTCAATATGTGCTCTTTCTATGACTGCTTCACTGACAACCGACACGGCGACAGGCACCTCCTGAAGCGTCTGCTCACGCTTAGCAGCAGTCACAATGATCTCTTCCATTTGCGCAAAAACAANTCCACTGAATAGCAACGCAGCACAGCACAGACTTGACGCAATTAACTTTGAGTTCTTCAACCTCATAACATTCCCCTTGTAAATTATTATCTGCCGGATTCAACCATCGNCTGACCTCTGCTCTCCTTCAAACAATGTGCTATTCAACTGTCATACGCCATCTATAACAGAAGTTTCCGACACATTTAACCTAAATATCTGGNNATTCCTTTTACCAGCCAGTGATGCCACCTGCTCCCCAAATTCANGCCGACCCTCCATTCTAACACCTAAAAAGACAAAATGAAGCCAATAGCTTCTTATTTGGATGATTCATACTCTTAATTTCAACCCCACGGATGTCAGTTTGACCGATGAGATTAAAACCATTAGTGCAAATGGAGANTAGGAGAACAATAGCACAGATATCCGAAGTCCCCAGATCGAAACTTCATGATTTTGCAAAAAGTTACTANCTACTCAAAGAAAAATTTGCGATTCTGTTTGAACGGGCTGAACCTATCCAAACGCGGCNATTCAATGGGAAAGCAACTGTTGCAAGACCTATGACAGTATGACTAAATTTCCATCTTTGCTCGGCGCGCAATGAGTCTGGTCCAAGCCTGTATACGGAAAATGGCATTGCACATGGCAGTTTGTTATTACAAAGCGCCATATCCGGAATAGAGTGATCCCAACTAGTAATCCANAAGGCNTCATCCTTGAGTACAAGGTTATCCGGGCTATTAACGTCAAAACTGGAAACAATGTTTCCAGTCAGCACATCAACCGCATCAATTCTGTCACCAAACGTATGGGCAACAAATAGTATGCCGCGAGTATCATCGTAAGTTACCCCATTTGGATGGGCGCCTTCAGTCCCCGGAACTTGAGCAAAACCAATTTCACTATCCCAGCGCATGACATAACCTGTGTTGTTCTTTACCAGGCTTGCTGCTAATGCTTCATTAAGCGTGAGGTCAGGCTTATACATGTGCGAAACAAAGAAGCTCCCGTCTGAGGACAGGCTCACATCATTCAAATAGTTGACCCTCGGAACCGATACACAGCCCCGCCAGATGAGCTTCCATTTATCCCTCTCATGCACCAGCTCAAACATCTCTATTGTTTCATTAGGGAAGTGGTTTATCACAGCAAGATGCCATAAACCATCATCGCGCTGCTTAAGATCGATACCATGAGGAGAGAAGAGCATCGCCGCATCTCGCAAACAACTGCGATCGCCCCAGACATTCTCGCCGAACTCCATACGAGCCGGTTCAGCTTTTTCTGCAGTCAAATCAATCATCATTATCCGTCCCGTCCGATGATGCTCGGGGAGCGAATATGGCGCGATTCCACCGAACTCTGGCGCAATCAAGAACCTATTATCCGGAGTAGCAACTAAATCTTCTGCATCCGAGATGCTGCATAGTACCTCGAGCTTATCATCCGGAACACAATTCTCAATTTCTGCTACTTCACCAATGTATGACCACGCCAACAACCAAAATCCTAAAGTCCATAAAACAATCGAATTTGGTATGGCAAAAAACCAGTAGTGGTCGACACAAAACCCAACGACTCTGCGCATCATGGGCTCTGCAGCGAGAACTAGGAAGCTTGTCACTAGAGCGAAAAAACTGAATAAAAATAGTGCTACAAATCCAGTGTATTCCATCCAATTTTTAATGCTCAAGATGAATAGATTACCGATTAAGGCGAGGATAACAACTATCTGACCGCCCCTCCGCCAAGAGTTTATACCTAGCCAAAAATGACAAGTCCACGTGAGCACTGGCCTCAAGAGGAAAGTCAATCCCAGCAAAAACATAAAAGCACTCAGATATAAATTCACTCAGGTATCGCTTCTTGGAACGAGGATAAAACTAAATTCATCACAAACCTCAAAGACACTAGATCACAATTAATTGTCGATTATATCTTTTCAAATTAATCATGCCGACAAATTCCGGCTGTTTAGTTCGACAGACATGAAAGGGAGCCGGATCTGAGATAACTCGATAGAAAATCTTATCATGCCAAGTCGATTCCTAGTTAAAAGGAAAAAAAGCAGTGGTGGCAATCCCAACCAAGCGTAATTATGTTACATTTAAATATCAAATACATGAGCGCTTTTAAATTTTTTAATCAAATATTAAAAATTTTATGAGAAATCTTCCGATCGATGCGCTGAGAACTTTTGTCGCTGTTTGCGACGCTGGAAGTGTAACCATTGCTGCCGACCACATAGGCCTTTCGCACCCCGCCACGAGTCTGCAAATCAAGCGACTTGAGCAACTTCTGGAAACAAAGTTATTTTTGCGGATCAAAAAACGTCTGGAACCGTCTGAAGCCGGCCTAAAACTGTATCCGAAGGCTCGGCAGATGCTTGCTTTAGGCGATGAAATTTTGAATGAGTTTCGTCAACCGGAGTTGCAAGGGCATGTATGCTTGGGTTTGCCGAGCGAGTTTGCGACGTCACTATTACCTGCAATTTTGGGTCGTTTTTCGAATTCATATCCAAATGTTGCATTAGAAGTTGTTTGTGATTTGAGTAGAAATCTACTTTCTGCAACTCAACAAAAACGTTTTGACTTGACATTATCGCTCCATAATCAATCATCGATAGAGCGAGTTGGCGCCATTAAGAGCGATCAGCTTGTGTGGGTAGGAAGCCCAAACCACCGAACTGAAAATCAAAAAGAAATACCGCTAGTTTTGGCGCAGGACGGGTGCATCTATCGACAAAAAGCTATAAAGCAGCTTAACGACGCCAATCGACCATGGCGACTGGCCCACACCAATCCAGACCTTTCAGGGATACAAGCGGCCATTGAGGCAGGCCTTGGAGTCACGGTTCTTGCCCGGTCTATCGTACCTCCAAGCCTAGTAATAATTGAATCAGAGGAAAATCTCCCGCCTCTCGGATCAATAGAAATCTGCGTAACCACCCGATCCTCGAGTAATAACGATGCGGCTACATTAAGATTGAGCGAATACATACGGCATAGTCTGCTTTAAATAGTAGTAAACTTTTTTGAACAAGATTTGCCTGTGATTTGGATATACAACCGATCCTTAGGTTATCGAGGTATATATGCTAGATTTTGGTGCCAAAAATCTACTACGTAGTCAATACGAACGGGCAACAACTCCCTGTAGCCTGGAAGATCGCTCAGATGGACCCAACGGCACTCAATGATACCCTCCTCTAACTGAGGTTGAGTCTCGTCATCATCGCCGTCATATCGCATTAAAAACCAGTGCGTTTTTTTTAAGTACTTGGTGTTATTATGTCGCGTGGTATGCCAAGTCGATACTAGTTTGCCCTCCAATGTGAGCTTTTCAAGAGCTAATCCTGTCTCTTCATTCACCTCACGCAGCGCACTCTCCTCGCGACACTGTTTATTTTCTACGCGTCCTTTCGGCATATCCCATTTTCCGCGTTTGAAAATAAGCAGGATATGTTGATAACGATTGCATATTAAACCGCCAGCAGACTCCACCACTGGTAAGTTAACCGTATCCAACAGGTTTTTGGGTGATGCTTTTATAAGAACTATCTCACTAAATCCAGAGTCGCATGGCGTTATGGCCATATAGCAGACAATCAGCCCTTGTCAGTCTCCGTCATCTCTCAGGTTCTTCAAGACTGCCAATTGCTGCAAGCTAAGCTCTGTAAACCTGACTCCACCAATCTTGATGCTATGCCTATCCTCGATTTCCTCGCCCGTCAACGGTTTGAAGGACGGACGACCGAAAGAACGCGTCAAATATAACATAGCGGTCAAGCGTGCTTCACTCTTTTTATTTGCAGATATCACTACCCAGGGTGATTTTTCGGAGGAAGTATATTTGAACATTTGTTCTTTGAAGTGGGTGAAAATCTCCCATTTCTTTCGAGCGAACAAGTCGTTTTCGCTAAATTTCCAGTACGTCAGTGGATCACTAAGACGATCTTCAAAACGATAAAGTTGCGTANCTCGATCAATTGATAAATAAAATTTGGTTAATAACAAACCATTATCTATGTGATTGTGTTCCCAACTCAGNACCTTTCTCATAAAGTACTTATAACGTTGTTCAGTGCAATAGCCCATTGTGGGCTCAATCAACGCTCGGTTATACCAAGAGCGATCAAAAAAGGTGATATTGCTAGGATAAGGAAAATGATCTTCGTATCGCTTAAACCAGTATTTGGACTCCGAAGCCGAGGGTATGCCAAGGGCAACGACTTTTAAATGGCTCGGCATGAGGTTCTCAACGAATCGTTTTATTGTCGAACCTTTTCCGGCAGCGTCGCGACCTTCGAAGACTATGGCCATTCGAGAGCCATGCTTTACAACCCGCTGTTGTATCTTTAGAAGTTCAATTTGCAAACGCCGTTTCTCTTTCTGATAGTCATTATCGCTAATTCCAGAGTAAGGCGTCTCAATAGTTGTAATTTTTCTTGTCTTCATCAATTCTTGGGCTACCAAAAAACCAAAAAGTTTAAGGTTATACTTGAAATGTGACTAGATTAAGTCTATTGAAAGTACCGAGAGACAACAATGAAAAATGCATACATGATCCAAGATNTATGATGATGAAACACCTCACATTGAAAATAAATAATAATTGTGGCGACCAAAGTGTTCTTCACTATTATTCGTGGACACCAGCCAAAGCCATCGGCTGGGTGCATATCATTCATGGTATGAGCGAACATGCGCTGCGCTATTGTGAGGTCGCTCAATTTCTGGCCGATTCTGGGTACATTGTTACTGCCGATGATCACAGGGGTCATGGGAAAACCGGAGTTTCATCGAACAGTCTAGCTCACCTTGCCGACCAGAAAGGCTGGCAACTTCTTCTGCAAGATCAGATGGCGCTTTTACAGACAATTAACAAAAGTAACGGACTCAAAGCATTTATTCTGGGGCATAGCATGGGGGCAGCCATTTCTTTAGCCCTGTGTCAAAACTATGCATCCGAATTTAAGCACTTAGCAGCGGGCATAATTCTGTCAGGATCATGGTATGCGTCAAGCACTAGTTATAGACCAGCATCGGCTATCGCTCGTTTTGAACGCGCTCGACTTGGACCTCGAAACCCCAGCGACCTCCTCCATTACCTGAGTTTTGGCAATTTTAATCGCTCGTTTAAACCTTATGAAACAGAAGTTGACTGGCTATCTCGCGACAAGTGCAAGGTCTTAGATTATGTAGCTGACCCCCTTTGCGGATTCCCGCTAACNACCCAATCCTGGGTCGATTTCCTCGATGGACTCATCCAAATATTTAAAAAAACATCTCTTTGCAAAATCGACCCAAAATTTCCATTTTATCTAATATCGGGAGACGAGGATCCGGTCGGTGGGAAAGGAAATAAGGTTAAAGATCTTTTTTNCAAATTATCAGAGACTGGTATTGAAGACATAAAGATGACCCTTTACATTGGATCTCGGCATGAAGTCTTTAATGAAACAAATCGACGAGAGGTTTGCTTTGACATTCAGAGATGGATGGACGGGATTCTCTNCCGGTAAAAAAATGTTATTAATTTTAATCCATCCAATTATGACGAACTGCTGATAAGATCACGAACTGTCGAGCAAAACAATTCATGTGCTGATTGGAGACCGAGGTCGACGTTGAAATACACCGCGGAGCGAAGGCCTATAATTAGAGCATAAACGACTTCAGCCAGTTCGGACGATCGGTCTGCAGACAGCGGTTTCCCTGATTCAGAGATCTCAGTCAGAAAACTGCCAAGTTGCTCCTTGAACTTGGCGTCAAATGAAACTTTGATGTCCAAAAGCGCGACGTCGTTTACCGCCACACCGAAGCATTCAAGCATGAAACCAATTTCTTGCTTAGTATTAGCTTCGTTATTAAACCAGAAATCGGCCAGAAGCATTAACTGTGTTTCGATCGGTTCCTTTAAAATATGCTCCATCTTTTCCAAAAACATAACGGAGACATCGGCAAAATATTGCTCCAACATCGCTTCTTTGCCTTTGAAATAATAGAGCAGATGGCTGGCAGACATNTTTGATGCGGCAGCAATATCAGCAAGGGTTGTCTTGACATAACCTTTCCTTAAGATGCAATCATGAAGCGCACGGAAAATAATCTTTTTTCGATCAGCGCCCTTGGAGGGCGACTTGGCTGGGGATAGACCGCTGATAACTCTCGAACGACTTGAAATTACAGAAGGAAGTGACGACATTCGATAACTGATACAATTGATCCATTAGNGGGGAATTCTATCATTCTACTGTCCTGACGAACAGCACGATTTTAAGATCGTGCGTAAATCTAATATTAAAACATGATCACTACAATTAATAATCGAAAAAGTATTGAACAAAATTCAAAATTAAAATAGAGTGAAACGAGATTGTTGAACTCCCGGAGATCCAACATAAAATGACCGATAGCAATGAGATCACTGTCCAAGACAAGCTTGCAATTAGTGAACTATTAGCCCGCGCCGCATATGGTTATGACCATCCTGATATTAATATACTAGAGGAATGTTTCAATGAGAATGCGGTTTTTAGTTTACGAATTGCCGCGGAGGGCCTGATTGGCCCTTTCCAACCCCGATCTGCAATTATGCAATTGATGACTGACTCAATGGAGCAGCAAACAGATAAGCGCCGGCATGTTATATCAAACATTTTCTTCAAGGCGTCCGACGATTCTCCCACCGGCTCTGGAGAAGCGATACATGTTATATCAAATCTCACCCTCCTAGCGACCGAGAACGATCAAATAGAAACAATCTCTGCAGGGGTCTACACAGATACCGTCGCTTGCGTTGATGGTAAATGGGAAATCGTAAAACGGCATTTGGATCTCGATAAGGCCTACTAAAATTGAATATAGGACATATTCCACTCAAATCGGCACTTCGGTCCGCCGAAAGCGAAGCTCTAATAGATATTCCCAATCAACGTCGGATGACGTTTGGCGAATTAGAAGAACGGGTTTGCCGACTAGCAAATGGGCTGACAAACACCCTTAAAGCCAAAAAAGGGGACCGAGTTGCGGTTCTTTCCAAAAATTGCATCGAGTATATGGAAATATTTTTTGCATGCGCTAGAGTTGGTCTCATCGTGCAGCCACTAAACTGGAGGCTCGGGGAGCAAGAACTCAAGCAAATCATTGAGGATGCTACGCCATCTGTACTCATCTCCTCAGGGGAATATGACAAGGCATCGGAACGTCTCATGACAAATGTTGAGATTAAGAGTCACCTCGCATTTGACCAAAAGTCAGAAAGTTCATATGAACTGCTGTTGCGTGATTCAAGCCCTATCGAACCAGAGGCCTCAAAGCATGTTGGGGATCAAGATCCGGTAATGATTTTGTATACTGGAGGAACAACTGGAAGGTCCAAAGGAGCTCTCCATAGTCACAAGTCAGTTTACATGGGTATGCTGAATCAAACGGTTGCTGAGCGTGTGGTCCCTACTGACGTCTACATGCTTACGGGTCAGATGTTTCACATTCCCATAGTATTGGCTATTAATTATATGTCGCACGGATGCCCAGTGGTGTTAATTAATTTCGAGGCAAAACTCGCGTTAGAAGTAATTCAAAGAGAAAAAGTCAGCGCCTTCCTTGGAATAACAACTATGCTGAACTGGATGATGGCAGTAGACGATTTCGATCGATATGATCTTAGCAGCCTTCGCAATATCCAATATGGGGGCGGCCCAATGCCCCCCAAGGTGGTAAAGGCAGCACTAAAATCATTTCCATGCACGCTCATTCAGGGTTACGGGCAGACCGAAGGAACAACAATGAGCTTCCTCTCTCAGGAGGATCATATCAAATGCATTGCAGGAAAAAACCCTGAAAGACTAGCCTCTTGCGGTCGTGAGGGATATGTAACCTCGATTAGAATCGTAGACCAAGAAGGCAATTCCCTACCAAAAGATGGTGAGTCAATTGGAGAAATAGTTGTTAAGTCTGAAGCAAACATGTTGGGCTACTGGCAACAACCAGAGCTAACATCTGAGACCATTAAAGATGGTTGGATGTGGACTGGGGACTTGGCCGTCTGGGATCAAGCAGGATATATCTACATCGTAGACAGAGCTAAAGATATGATTATATCGGGGGGAGAAAACATATACAGTGCTCAAGTCGAGGCAGCCATCCATCAGCATCCAGCAGTACTGGAATCTGCAGTCATCGGCATTCCGAGTGATAAATGGGGAGAATCTGTGCATGCCGTAGTTGTCTTAAAACCCGGTAAATCTGCTTCTGAAAAGGAAATTATTACTACCGCTAAAGACTATCTAGCCAGTTATCAGAAGCCACAGTCAGTCGAATTTGTAGATAGTTTGCCCAAAGCTCCCACTGGAAAAATTCTAAAGCGCGACCTAAGAAACCCGTATTGGCAGCAAAAGGGAACGACATGAGCATGCTTCTGACTCAAGAAATTATGAGCTTCGTTGGTAAAAAAAGTGAACCCAAGAGAGAGCTAGTTACCAGACGAGATATACGTAAGTATGCTGTAGCAACAGGGAATCGACAAGAAAAATATCTGCGCGGGGATGTCGCACCCCCAATGTTTCATGTGCCCCTATTTTGGGAANTCGTCCCGATTGAAGAACTAGAACCAGANGGAGTATTTATTGATAAACTTTTACCCGTGTTTCCTCTTAAGCGACAGATGGCAGGCGGGCTTAGGATTGATTACATAAAGGACTTGTCTCCGGGCGACTGGCTTACCGCAACTCGAACTTTGAGCGCGATTTACGAAAAGGAGGGACGATCTGGCCCACTCATATTTTATGAAGTTGTCACGGATATCAAAAACGACGTAAGTGAACTAGTTATTAGAGAAAAAGTCACGCGTATTCTCAGGTAAANAAATGAATGGATAGCTCGAGTAAAACAGTCAGCATTGAAAATTTAAGTATTGGCCATGAACTACCCGGGCGAAATTTTTGCCCGGATAGCAGACAGCTTTTTCTCTACAATGCCTCTCTTTGGAATGCACACAAAATTCATTTTGATTATCCTTATGCTAAAGAGGTGGAAGGTTACCCTGGACTTGTGCTCGCAGGGCCTCTATTGGGCGACTGGATGCATCAATGCTTGGAAGAGTGGATCGGTGCTAAAGGACGTATAAAATCGATTGACTATTCTAATCGGATCGCCTCCTATATAGGGGAAACCCTGTATTCTGGTGGCTCAGTAATAGAAATTGACCTAGAACAAAGGGAGGCCATCGTTGACGTGTTCATTAAGAATGAAAAAAATGAAGTCGTTTCGCCCGGTACTGCTACTTTGGAGTTCTTCCCATGACTAGAATCAATCGGCAGGTACATTTGTGAACTCAATTAGGGGTAAAACCGCAATCGTAGGGGCCGCCGATTCAGAAATCGGTTTGGTGCCCGACATGACCGCCACTGAGCTATGCATTCAAGCCTCAATGCGAGCAATAGACGACGCTGGTCTTCAGAAAAACCAAATAGATGGACTGATAACCTGTAACTCAATGGCGCAACCAATCATGTATCATGCCGAAGCCATCGCCGAATATCTGCAGATCTTTCCCCGTTATTGTATTTCTGTCGGCACCGGNGGAAGTACCACTTTCTCAATCGTACANCATGCTGCTTCCGCGATAGCGACGGGCATGGCCNACACCATTCTGATTGCNATGGCTGACTCGCTTCGCAGTGGATTAACGCGCGAACAAGCCATGCTAATACAATCTGCATCAGGTCATCCTGAATTTGAACAACCTTACGGACCAACAGTCCCTGCATATTATGCGCTGATTGGGCAAGCCCATGCCGCAAAATATGGCACGACACCTGAACAATTTGCCAGTGTTGCAGTGACATGCCGCCGGCATGCATCCCTTAACCCTAACGCACAAATGCGAGAACCAATCTCCGTGGAGGATGTCATCAATTCCCGGATGATAGCCGATCCGCTTCATCTGCTTGACTGTTCGCTTGTATCAGATGGTGGCTCAGCGATAATCATGACCTCTGCAGAACGCGCTAAGGATTTTCCTCACCGCCCGGTGTATGTGCTTGGGGTTGGTGAGGGACATGGTCATGAGCACATTAGCCAAGCAAAAGACCTCACAACCTCTTTAGCAGTCGAGTCAGGCAAACGTGCCTATGAGATGTCAGGCCTAACTGCTGAAGATATCGATTTTGCTCAACTATATGACTGTTTTACGCCCACGGTCATTGTTGAACTCGAGGATCTGGGTTTTTGCCCCAAAGGTGAGGGAGGAGCTTTTGCAGCTTCAGGAGAAATCGCATTTGGAGGAAGCCTCCCTATCAATACTCATGGGGGTATGCTATCCCACTGTCATTCCGGCAATCCCGGCTCTATGTTTGCCCTTACTGAGACAGTAAATCAGTTACGCAACTCCTTGCCCAAAAACAGACAAATCGATAATCCGGAAGTCGCCTTGGTCCATGCAACCGGAGGCATTATGTCCAGCCACACGAGTCTGATAGTAGGTGTTGAGGTAAACTAGGTGGATAAGATACAACCGTCAGCCAGTCATCTCAGCCAAACATATTGGGAAGCTTGCAAGCAAGGTTTACTCAGATTGCAATATTGTTCTAACTGTAGACAATATCAATTCTACCCTAGAATACTTTGCAATAATTGCGCTCAGAGTGAGTTAGAGTGGAAAGACGTCAGCGGCAAAGGAACCATTGCAAGCTTTACCATCGTTGCACGACCGGTCTCAAAAGCTTATGAAAGTCCTTATGTCATCGCGCTCGTGGATTTAGATGAAGGGCCAAGGATGATGAGTTCCATAGTTGATATTGGAGATAAAACCGTTAAGATTGGAGCAAAGGTGAGCGTTGCTTTTGAGCAATGGTCTGAAAAAATTACAATGCCTGTTTTTCGAATTATTTGACTGTGGAATTCCAAATGAGCCGAATGAAAAACAAACGAACAAAAGTTATTAACCCAAACGCACCTAGCGACTCACATGAAGCGAAGCAGCCCACCATTGACCTTGGTGTCAAATGTTATGACAAAAGCAGCTACTTTGATCAAGAAAGCATGCAAACTGAATGGCACAAGATTTGGTCTCGAAGTTGGCTGCTGGCGGGAGTCGTATCAGACCTTCGTGACGTTGGTGATTATTTTCTTTTCGAGATTCTCGATGAATCCATTATTGTTACGCTGACTAAAGAGGGTATCAAGGCTTTCTACAATGTCTGCAGTCATAGAGGTGCGATGCTTGTCGACGAACCACGTGGGAATCAAAAGGTCTTTGTCTGCCCTTTCCATAACTGGACTTTCAGAAACACGGGTGACTTGATTAGAATCACCGATGAGGACACCTTTGACCCGCGGATCGTCGGACATAGACCGGGGCTGGTTGGGGTAGAATGCGAAATATATGCGGGCATTATTTTTATTAATCTTCAAGACAATCCGTCTCCTCTTAAAGAAGAGATAGGTTTGCCGGAAGGATACCTCGACGCCTATCGCATCGACAAAATGAACGTTGTAAGACATGTCGTGAGCGAATGGGGCTCAAACTGGAAGGTTGGTGTAGAAGCTTTTTACGAAAGCTATCATCTGCATGCAGTTCATCCTGAGACCAAAGGGGTCATGGGAGATCTTAATGTGCAGTACGATTTGTATCCATTCGGTGCTAGTCGAATGATCGTTCCCTTGGGGCAACCGAGCCCTCGAGTTCATGATCAAAAAACGGTGAGTGAAGGTCTGCAGTTTATGCTCAGTGAAGCTGGTATAGACCCAAGCACATTCAAAGGTGATGCCGCTGATGTCCGGGGTGCTATCCAAAAAGCAAAACGCCAATATGCAGAAGCAAAAGGCCTAGATTACTCAGGATTCGTAGATGGTCAACTCTCTGATAGCTGGGCCACAGGCATTTTTCCAAATGTACAAATAGGCTGTCATCCGGAAGGAGTCTTTGTTATGCGGTTTGTGCCACACCCTTTCGATCCAGAGCGCTTTTACTATGACACAATGACGATGTTTTTGCCGAGTGACGATGCTGCAAAAGCGCCACTCTGGATGGGCCTGCCTGAAGGGACCGACATTAGCGGCCGACTCCGACCTCCCACAGAATATTACGATATCGATCAAGATCCTAATCTGGGACTGGTTCTAAGTCAGGATGCTGCTTTCCTCCCCAAAGTTCAACGCGGGATGCGATCAAAAGGGTTTGTTGGTCAGTTATGGGGCGAGCAAGAGCAACGCCTCAGACATTTTCATGTGGAATTGAACCGCAGACTTCAAATCGCATAAAACTTCAGGACTAACTACTTGCTAGTCATAAGCAAGAACGACTTTCAGCTAGAGGCAAACAATAACCTATTGATCGGTTAGTCGATCAATATCTTTTCTCTGGACCAACTATTGCAGTCAGCATCTGTTGATGAAATTCCTCGAAAAGTTCTTGGAACGGAGACGTTATAAGAAAATGAAAGGGGAAATATAACGCGCCAGCCAGACATAGCAACTGAAAGTCAATAATGGCGTCCATCCCATCCCACAANTGCATGTATCCAGCGAAACCACTAACTAGACAAAGAATTGCGGCTAGCAATCCAAAATACAGCTCGTGACGAGTATGAAATAAATGGCCTAGCATATGAGGAAATACCAAAAAAACCGCGGCCACAGGATAAAGTATTATTAGAAAGATCTTTTTAACAGCACCCATAAAATAATAATCTCCTCGTTTCAGCTAGTTAAACTATCGACAGTATTTGCCGAAAGATTAGTAGAAAATAGCTCGTCCTATATTTGATAAAAACTGTTGTTTCCAACATCAATCAGCAAACTGAGACAAACTCAGCAATCCTCAGCCAACTCGTTATCAATCATCGCTGGGGTCTCATAACTGACCTGTCCCAAAACACCTGCCCGAAGTTCATTGATAAAGATAGTGGCGGCGCGCTCCAAATCAATTTTTCCTCCCAAACGTAAGCAACCCCTCTGATATCCTATAATTTCAAGCAGTTCCAATTCTGATACTGGCAAGGAATCCTGTTGGAATCTATTTCTTAAGACGGCAGGATATTCTCGCATCATATAATCCAATGCGAAAAACGCCACCTCCTCATAACTCATGGCCGTATTCTTAATCGCTCCGGTGGTGGCAAGCCGGTAGCTGCTACAAACATTTTCCACTTTTGGCCATAAAATTCCAGGCGTATCCAANAGCATGATCCCATTCCNTAAATTAATCCGCTGCTGACCTTTAGTTATTGCAGGTTCATCTCCTGTATTGACAACATGGCGCCCAGCCAGGTTATTTATCAAAGTAGATTTGCCTACGTTGGGTATGCCAGTAACCATTATCAAACTGTTCGATCCCTCTTTTTTTGGCGCCAATTTCTGACATAATTTTACCACTTGCTCTCCTACAAACTCAGACTTNAAGTTCACAGCCAAAGTCTTTGTTTGCTCACCTTTCTCAAATCGCTCCCGCCACATNTCGGTGATTTTGTCATCAGCGAGATCTGATTTTGCCATCAACTTGATAACCGGTTTATCGGCGCTAATAGACTTAATAACTGGGTTGGAGCTGCTGAAGGGTATGCGAGAGTCCAATATTTCAATAACTGCGTCCACGCGCGGCAACACCTTAATCATTTCCTTCGTGGCCTTATGCATATGGCCCGGGTACCATTGAATTGCCATCACCGCCTCATGAATCAACTGCTGTATTATTTTATTAGTGACAAGCCATTCTAGAAACAAAAAACTGCACTGTATTATGCATCTCCTATAATTATTGAGTCTGAGGTTTCACCCATGCACAGAGAATGAAAATGCAGTCGCTTACTAAATGAAAATTCTGACCGATACANAATTAANAAAGCAGTGGCTTTNATTTAACAACTAAACGTNTTGATGGCCTTTAACTAGATGGCAATCTGCGNCTANACNAGCGGNTTTGCNCCGCTCATATAAACATAGACCTCTTGAAACTTATCGTCTCGCACACGCCAAAAGTTAGTATTATATAATAGGGTCGTATTGCCCTCGCTATCTTCCAATTCAGCTGTAAAACAAGCGCTGATTCGTCCATTTTTGGCGTCTACTGTAGTCGTGAAATCTCTATGAATAATGGTCTCGAAAGTGTCCATGAAGTCCACGAACATACGGCGTATATTTTCCTTTCCGGAATGAACTGCGAAGGCCGTTTGGACGGTCAATATAGCGTTATCATGAAAGCAACCCAACACAGCATCGAGGTTCTTAGCATCCACGCTAGCAAAATACTTATTCAGCGCCAGATCAATTAGTTCCTCTCCGGAGAGCGAAGATTGATATTGCATAAGTGTGACCTCCTACCTTTTCAGTTCTTCTTGTCTTCTCAACGAAGTAGATTATCCCCGCTCATGTAAACGAATACTTCCGAGAATTTCCCGTCTCGCAAATAGAAACGGTTACAATTTTCATAGCGGAGTTCCTCTCCTCCATCAGGCGTTATCAATACCGTGAACTGAGAGCAAATAGATTGGGTTTCCGAATCGGCAGTGTGCACAAAGTTACCATGCCAAATATGAGAAAAGGACTTGAATAACCCTTGAAACATAGTTTTGATGCCCTGATCTCTCCCATCATGACGAGTCATTGTGGTTACTTCGGTAAGAGTCGCATCGGAATGAAAACAATCCAAAACCCCCTCTAAATCATAGTTGTCGACGGCATGGAAGTAACGTTTTGTAACAATGTCGATGTAGTATTCATAAGGTAAGGTACTCATAAGTCCCTCCGAGATTGCGGTATCAAATTAGTCAGGAACTCTTGATAAAATAAATTGATCATTTGGCTGCTGAGGCGCTGGAAATGCTGTTTTACTGTGAGTTAGTCCCGTTTCCAAAAATATTTCACAAAGTTTGTAACTCATTAATCCGGGATTGATTACTGGAACGGGCAACGCCTGTTGCAAAAATCCATGCGACTGATGCATCGTCGTAGAGCCGAGAACAATAACATCTGCCCCGTCATCATGAATAGCTCTGAGCGATTCTTTTTCAAGCTTCTCAAAGATAACCTCCTCTTTGCCAGCAAGCAGTTCTTCGAGATCTGGTCTCGTATTAATTGAACGCAACGATGCACAACGCGAATCTAATTTGTACTCCGTAAGGACTTTCCTGTAAAGGTGAAACCACTCATCCCACATCGTTATGACGCTAAATTTGTGCCCAAGCATGCAGGCAATGTGAAACGCCGCCTGACCAGGCCCAAGAACCGGAATATTCAACCGCGACCTCAAAGCGTACATTCCCGAATCGCTGACGGTATCGATGCAAACCGCATCATAACCCTCTTCTTCGGCCTTAATTCCAGATTCAAACACGCTCATATCCATGAGCATCGTGTCATAATAACTGTCCCCCAACGCGGCTCCCCAGGGGACAGCAACAAAGTCAACATTTATACCGTCGTGTATTTTATCCGAGGGGATTTGCAATGCACGATTTGCAACTCCCGCCTCATCCATCGGTATAGGTACTATGATTTTGACACGTTTCGGCACTAAATACCCCTGAGAGCTTGTTCCATATCCTTTGCATGGGACATCCCAATGATCAAGGACTTTTCCTTGACCCAAACACCTATCTCAGTTGTCTAAAACATATATTCCAATTCTACGCCGACCGTTCGAGCCACGCTCGGGTGAACAAACGATCCACCAAACTCCGGAGCAAGGATAACTTCAGCGACGTAGTCCTCATCAGTGAGGTTTCGGGCGAATGCGGTCAGTTTCCAATTGCCCGAGCCTACTCCGAGGCGCGCATTCATTATCCCATACCCATCTACCTCCGATTCCGAATAATCAGTACCCAACCCGCCAAATAGAACCGCCGGAACCTCATTGGGAAGCCCGGAATCGAATATCGGATATGGAAGCGTTCGCGGTGCATCCAGGTCTCCGCCCTGAACAACGTGATAAACAGTAGGACCCTGATATGCATATTCCAGCCTAGCAAATAGGTTGATACCGTTATCGAGCTCTTTATCAAAAGTCAACGCTGCGTTGGCAGTAAACTCTGGTGCATTAGGCACTTCGTTGCCTCTTACATAAGGACGCACGGTCATCTTGTCGATTTCTCCATCGATCAGACTGTAACCGGCATCAAAGCGTATGGAGTCTGTCATTTGCCAGGACATATCAACCTCGAATCCTTGAATTGTCACCTCATCGATTGCCTCAACCACGCGCAAAAGACCATGGGGCCCCACAAAAAATTCGAAGAATTGCATATCATCGATGTCCGAATGGAAAACTGCGCCATTCAGTTTCAGGGTGCCGTCCGCAAGAGTAGTTGTAAATCCAGCCTCAAATGCACTTGAAGTCTCCTTCTCATATATATCTGGTGGGGCAACAGGCAGGCCATCTGGATTCACAAGAAACATTTCAATAGTCTCTTTACCCCCCAGATTATTGAATCCGCCAGTTTTGAATCCAACTCCCCAACTACCGAAGAGAGTGGTGTTATCTCCCAAGTCATAAGTGATGCTCAATTTAGGCTGCAGCTCATCAAAAGTCTTCTTGCGAGATGGCACGGTAGCGCTTACGACACCTGTGTCAAGATCGACGAAGCCAGGATTCCAGGGAGATCCATCTAACTGAACACCATTTAACGTGCAGCCGTTAGGAAATTTTGAAGCATCAGCACAGTAGTTTATATTTTTTGATAGATATCCGTCTGCTGGGCTAGGGACAAGGCTTTCAACTTCACGCTCTTCTTTATCATAACGCAAGGCAAAAGATACTTCAGTTCTATCATTAAGATCGTAATTGACTGATCCAAATACGGAATAAACATCCGTGGTAAAATTGTCCATCACCAGAGCGTCAGTGCGGTCGTTAATTAACGAGAAAAGAGGTGGAGGCATAACCCCTGTGTCTTCCAGTGTCGCAACACCTACTGTTCTGTCTATGTTGAGGTAGTAAGCTCCCACCTGCCATCTCAACTCACTGTCTTCGTCTGAAGTAAGTGACACCTGAAAGCTGAAGTCTTCCTGGTTTCTGATTTGAGACTGCAGACCGTCGCAAGTTGTTGGAGTATATGGTCCAAAGAATTCACTCCCCAACCCGCTTAGATTGAAGGTAGGCTGTTGCATTGGAGCATTGTCCCCGAGCAGGGCAGATCGAGCGATCGCACTGCTAATACAGTGATCCTTCCCATAATAAAATTGGAAAGCACCAGAAGTCCCATCGGAGTATAACGCCTGCTCGACATCGGAATAGAATGCCCATGCGGACAGGGTTCCCATTTCGAGATCTTTATCCATCTTAATTGAAAACTCTATGGTCTCCTGTTCATTTTCAGGATCTATGTTCGATGAAAATACCCAATCAAAATCATTAACGTCGACAGCTACTTGCTCAGGATCCACTCCAAAGCCCTGGAGGCCATCCAAAAACCCGATATATATGGGCAGAGAGAACGCAGCGTTGAATGCAATTGATGCGGCCTCTACTTCGGAATATCGCAATTTCGCATCTATGGACGTAGTTTCGTTGGGATCAAATGCAATTCTTGCACTGACTCCA
>PCDB01000012.1 GCA_002591625.1 Porticoccaceae bacterium | reverse complement strand
ATATGCCATTTCATGATCACCATTGTGACTATCACTAAAAGACTCGCTACAATTACAGGATGAATAATTGTTTGCGCTCTTTCAAAGGCGTTTCACCCAAACTAGGTGAAAGAGTATATATTGATCCAGCAGCCATAGTTATAGGTAATGTCCATCTTGACGATGATTGCTCTATTTGGCCAGGCGCAGTTATACGCGGAGATATGCATAAAATCAAGATCGGAGTTCGTTGCAATATACAAGATAACGCCGTTCTGCATATCACTCATGCCAGCGAATATAATCCGGATGGTTGGCCATTAACAATGGGGTCAGATGTGATAGTAGGCCATAGCGCCGTCCTTCATGGCTGCACTCTGGGCAGCAAAATATTGATTGGGAACGGTGCAATTCTCAATGATGGCGTAATTGCAGAGGACCATGTAATGGTTGGCGCCGGCTGCATGGTACCGCCCCAAAAAACTCTTGAGTCAGGTTTTGTCTATGTTGGCAACCCTTGTCGTGTTCTAAGGCCGATTTCCGATAAGGAAAAAGAGTTTTTAACATACTCTCCCAATAATTATGTCAAATTAAAAAACATTTATCTTGACGAACTAACCTCTAGCAATGTTTAGCTTCTCTCTAAGTAAATGAATCACTGGCTGAGTATCGGGACGAATGCCTCGCCAGATTGAAAATGACTCCGCAGCCTGCTCCACCAGCATTCCCAGTCCATCGGCAACGTCTGCACCTCGCTTATCAGCCCAGCCCATGAAGGCAGACGAGTGTCTGCCATACATCATGTCATAGCAGGCTGTGTCCGTGGAAGATAGAAGCATGTCCGGCAATCCCAATTCCTTTCCGAACAGGCTTGCGCTGGTTCCATTTATTATTAAATCGAACGACCGTTCGCGAAGGTCGTCGTAACTGCAGACTGAAATCTCAAGCTCGTCTGGCATAGCTTTTACCAAGTCCATGGCCGTTTTAACAGTTCGATTAACTATTACTAAACTAATGGGTTTTTCTCGGGAAAGCGGTCCGAGAATACCTCGAACTGCTCCGCCAGCCCCCAAAACCAGCACTCGCTTTGATCGAATTGTCCAACCAAGATTATTTTTTATATCTGTGATGAGCCCAAAACCGTCAGAATTATCACCTAAAATATTCCCATCAAGAGTTCGCGATAACGTGTTTACAGCACCCGCCATGCGAGCTCGGTCAGTCAAACGGTCCGCGTAATCATGAGCCTCAGTTTTAAATGGAAGCGTTACATTTAGGCCACATCCACCATTCAAAAAAAACTCATCAACACTTGCTGCAAAGTTCCCAATGTGCACGAGCTGTCGCTCGTAAACTAACTTTTGCTTAGTCTGTACGGCAAATTCTTTGTGAATTATCGGTGAGAAGCTATGTTTAATCGGATTACCAAACACAGCATATTGATCAGGCATATTTAATGCATCCGTTCACAATTCCATTTCCAACTGAAACTTCGCTAGCATCAGAAATCGACCCGGCTAATCATATCAGATCAACTCAGNAGACAATNANATCCAATCTCTTGGTGGAAGATATTTTTCATACANNTCTGCCTCTGCGCTTCCTTGCTCGGGTTTCCAATCATAGATCCAACTNACCATGGGCGGCAANGACATCAATATNGACTCTATCCTGCCATTTGTCTGCAGACCAAAAAGCGTACCTCGNTCATAAACTAAATTAAATTCAACATATCTCCCACGACGATATAACTGAAAATTCCGCTCGCGCTCNCCGAATGGCTGCGATTTTCGTCTNTTGAGAATAGGGAAATAAGCAACTAAAAAGCTATCACCAATGCACCGCATCANGTGAAAGCTTTCCTCAAAATGCAGCTCGTTGAAATCGTCGAAAAACAAACCTCCTATNCCACGATGCTCGTCACGATGAGGTAGATAAAAATATTGGTCACAGCCTTTTTTAAATNTNTCATAAAGCTCAGGCGACACTTTCTCGCAAGCATTCTTCGCCTCACGATGCCAATGCACACAATCTTCNGCATTTCCATAGTAAGGTGTCAAATCATATCCACCACCAANCCACCATATAGGGTCATGATCAGATTTTTCCGCAACGAAAAACCTAACATTGGCATGCGCACTTGGCACGTAGGGGTTTTTTGGATGAACAACCAAAGACAGTCCCATCGCCTCAAAACCNCGGCCTGATAATTCTGGTCTCTCCTGTGTAGCAGACGCAGGTAAAGTTGTTCCATAGATATGNGATACGTTCACTCCTAACTTTTCTACAATGGAGCCTCCTGAAAGAGATTTACTNCAGCCCCCGCCGCCTTCTTCGCGAGACCATAGGTCTTCTCGCCAAACACCATCATCTATNGCGTCAAACTCTCCACATAATCGAACTTGCAGAGAGTCCAAATATTCTTTGATCGCTGCTTTATCCATCTTCNTTATCGTGCCCTCACCACGTTACCTGAGGCAACATCTATAATTTCGCTCACATTATCTGCCCCNCCAACACTNCCGGGAGAAACAAAATCGATAGCGTTCAAAAAATACTTCATNACCTTTGATTCNGTCCGCGCGGCCGGTTGGCCATTCGGATTAGCGGATGTAGATACAAGCAGCCCGCCNAAATGCGCACATAGCGCTCGTGCAGGCGGNTGCTTNATTACTCTAACCGCCACCTTTTCGTTTTCGCCNAGNATNACTTTNGACAACTTACCATTGTGCGGCACTAANCAAGTGATCGGATGANTCACTGAAGAAGACTCGATAATTAGCNGNGTTNTCCGAGAAAAGGGGCCAAGTATAGATTTTAACCGCTCGATTTTATCGGTTATGAGAATCAGGCCTTTACTCTCAGGCCGACTCTTAATTGACAGCAACCTTCGAACCGACATCTCNTTATTNGCATCACAACTTAANCCCCATACNGACTCTGTAGGNACAGCCACCACCCCNCCGTCCCGCAAAATTTTTGCCGCATGAATTATCTCTGGATGACTCATCCAATCCACGAGCCATTCACCTAANGGTTCAATTTTTCCTGCAGAGCTTTATCTTTAGAAACTACAGTATCTGCATTTTTTTTACGTTCTTCAACCAGCCTCTGTAGTAAGTCACTNTCGCTAATAGCCAAAATTTGTGCTGCTAAATATGCGGCATTCTTTGCNCCTGCTTTNCCAATAGCTACTGTTGCAACGGGAATTCCCGCAGGCATCTGNACCGTNGATAACAATGCATCAAGGCCATTCAAAGAGGCATTTATAGGTATTCCTATAACTGGTTTCAAGGTGGCAGCCGCTACCGCNCCCGCGAGATGAGCAGCCATTCCTGCCGCACAAANAAATACCGAGCAACCCCGCTCTTCGGCATCCTGGACATATTTGGTCGTAACAANCGGAGTTCGNTGCGCAGATGTAATTTTNACCTCGTAGGATATTTGGAATTCTTCCAGAATCTTAAAAGCTGGTTCCACCACTGGCAGGTCGGAATCAGANCCCATCAGTATTGATACAAATTTTTCAGTCATTTTTGTCCTCAAAATCGTTAAAAAAACGCAGACTAGCCGAAGCAATCAACCTGTGCAACCGTTTTAAAATTATAACCGATGACGGACCTTGCATACGATTCAAAATTAGTCCGAGTGACCCTTCTTTTACCCTTAGGATAACCTCGACAGCAAACATCCCCTTACCCCATAAAATTTGATGCGTATATGGGAATTCTGATGTGTTTTTATGCGCTCCCAGAACTGATACAATCTTTGATAACCTGCTGAAGCTGCTATGTACACAGGAAAAATCGCACTAATCATGGCTATTATGCAAATTTTAAAATACCCGGATCCACGTCTCAGGCTAAAAGCTTCACCTGTTGATCTTGTGGACAATGATATAAAGGATCTGGTAAACGACATGTTTGAAACCATGTGGCATGCTAATGGTATTGGGCTAGCCGCTACGCAAGTTGATATTCATAAAAGAATTGTTGTTATGGATCTAAACGGCGATGGCAGCGCTCCTCGTGTATTTATAAATCCTGAGATTGAAGTGCTTGATCCAACATTTGCTTCATACGAGGAAGGTTGCCTGTCTATTCCAGATGTCACCGAGAGCATTGAGCGCCCATCCAAAGTCACGATAAAAGCCCTTGATCAAGACGGGAAAAGTTTTCAAGAAGATGCAACAGATCTTCTTGCGGTTTGTATACAACATGAAATCGATCATCTCGAAGGAAAGCTCTTTGTCGATTATTTGTCCTCAATGAAACGCCAGCGCATAAGAAAAAAATTGAAAAAAAATCGTGAATAGGTCACATCGATTTTGAAAATTATTTTTGCGGGTACTCCAGAATTCTCGGCTTCACATCTCGAGTTTCTTCTAAAACAAAATGATCATTCAATAGTAGGCGTTTTTACTCAACCAGATCGGCCATCGGGAAGAGGCAGAAAACTAAAACCGAGTCCGGTAAAAAAAGTTGCTGAGCGGAATCAAATACCGATCTTTCATCCGAGATCTTTCCGGGATGTTGCCTCGGTTAAAATGGTTCAAAAACTACAGGCAGACCTCATGATAGTAGTAGCGTATGGTCTTATCCTGACAGAAGCGGTGCTGAAGCTCCCTCGATTCGGTTGCATTAATGTCCACGCCTCACTTTTGCCACGATGGCGAGGAGCGGCACCCATACAAAGGTCCATTGAGGCTGGAGACTCCGAAACAGGAATTTCAATAATGCAAATGGACACTGGTCTCGATACCGGCGATGTTTTAGCCACCTCTCGCTGCACAATCGGTCCTGCAGATAACGCGGAAAGTATTTCTAGAAAATTGTGTGATCTTGGCGGGCCCGCTTTATTGCATTCGATCCAGCTCATCGCTCAAGGTCGCTCAATNCCNGTTCCACAGAATGATTCGTTGAGTTGCTATGCTGAGAAAATNAAAAAAAATGAGGCTCTTATAAATTGGCATTCAGACTCAATAGTATTAGAAAGAAAAATTAGGGCATTTAATCCAAGCCCCGGGGCATATNCNATAATTGATAGTAGGCGAATTAAGATTTTTAGCGCTATNTCCCTTCAGAAACAATCAACAGAATCTCCAGGCACCATACTCAAAATAAACAAGATGGGTCTGGAAATTTCGTGTGGTAAAGGCAATCTTCTGCTTGAGGAAATTCAATTAGAGGGTAAATCTAGAACACATGTCCGAGACATGCTTAGATCCAGCACTTGCTTTTTTAGGGTTGGGCAAAGATTTGAGTAATAACAATTGAATATACGCGGTACTGCAGCTCAAGTTCTTGCGCAGGTTTTTCGAGGTCGATCCCTCTCATCCGCCTTACCCCCCNNTGCCGAGTGTTTAGATAAATCNGAAAANGGCATGTTGATGGATTTGTGTTNTGGATCGCTTCGCTGGTTTCCGCAGATTGAGTTTTATTTGCAAGCACTCCTGAAAAAACCGCTTCGATCAAAAGANCTGGAAATAAAGGCTCTCTTGGTCTCGGGNATATACCAGCTGATGAAATCTCANACACCGCCGTATGCCGTGGTTCATAGCAGCGTATCTGCCACAGAAGTGCTGGGAAGNTCTTGGGCAAAAAANCTAGTTAATGGAGTACTTCGATCTTTTCTNCGTCAACAAGAAACTTTGAGCAAAAGTTTGTCCAATAACCGTTGTTTTGTGACTGCNCATCCGACGTGGATTTTNAGGGCTCTNGATGANGCTTGGCCNAAAGAAAGTTCAGACATTGTGNAAGCAAATAANGCTCGAGCGCCAATGTTTTTGAGAGTNAANAAAANANAGTGCTCCCGNGANGACTATNTGAATCAACTTCAANAGGCAGGGCTAAAGGCAAAANACACATTNTTTAGCCCTGAGGGGATTCAACTCGAAANCCCTNTAGATATCTCCAAGTTGCCNAACTTTGAAGAAGGCTTCTGCAGTATCCAAGATGAGGCTGCGCAACTCGCCGCTGGGTTGCTTGATCTGAAACCAGGTCAGACTGTCCTTGATGCATGTTCTGCTCCTGGNGGAAAGACCGCACANATAGCCGAAACCCAACCCCGTTTGCGGTCACTNCTTGCGATNGACAAAGATTCAGGNAGATTGCAAAAAGTTAAAGAAAATCTTGCACGTCTTCATTTGCAATGCGACACNCTGCATGCAGANGCGACAAATCCACAAGAATGGTGGGACAATTCTTTTTTCGACCGTATTCTTATCGACGCNCCTTGCACGGGAACCGGCGTAATTCGCCGCCATCNAGACATTAAACTTTTNCGAAAAGCTTCAGACATTGAAAAACTCTCATACAATCAGNCATCGCTGCTTGCAGGTTTGTGGCCGACACTGAAACAAGGGGGTATTTTGCTGTACTCAACTTGCTCTGTTATGCCGGCAGAAAATGATAAAGTAATAAAAAACTTNCTTCAGGAAGTGAAGACCGCTAGATTNCAACCGATAAAAGGGGAGTGGGGACTTGCAACTCCATCGGGCCGACAGTTATTTCCNACTCTTAATGGCCATGATGGATTTTATTATGCTCGACTGCACAAATTGTGAAGACTGCTTTTNATCTGAGGAACTTATGAAAATNATAATCGTCGGTGCAGGCCAGGTTGGGGGAACACTCGCAGAAAACCTTGCCCAAGAATATAACGANATCACCTTAATNGATATAAGCCAAANGGCTCTTCAGGTCCTCCAGGATCGACTAGATATTCAAACTATTGTCGGTTTNGGAAGTCACCCAGATGTGCTGGTGCGCGCGGGTATTGAAGATGCCGATATGTTGGTTGCGGTAACGAATAGCGATGAGGTAAATATNATCGCATGCCAAGTCGCATATTCCNTATTTCATACNCCAACCAAGATTGCACGAATACGGGCCTATAGCTATATAAANCCNAAGTATTATGAAAAGCTTTTCAATCATAAGCACATGCCGGTAGATGTCATGATCACACCAGAACAAGTTGTAACCGATTACATAACTCGACTTGTGGCCCAACCNGGNGCGCTTCAAGTGCTTGATTTTGCAGANGGGATCATTAGGCTAGTTGGTTTAAGGGCCGTNGCNAACAGTCCACTGGTTGGTCACTCACTTAAAACTTTAAAGGATCATATTCCTCAAGTGGACGCGCGAGTCGCCGCCATCTATCGAAAAGATAGAGCTCTTATTCCCTCTGGGGATACGATCATTGAAGATGGTGATGAGGTTTTTGTTATCGCCGCCAAGAAAAACATCCCAATTGTGATGAGTGAACTTCGAAAGTTAGAGAAACCATACCATAACGTNATTATAGTGGGTGGTGGAAATATTGGATATCGCGTCTCNAANGCACTCGAGGGCCANTATAGTGTCAAAGTCATAGAGAGCTCCAAAGAGCGAGCAGAGTTTTTGGCCGAAAAGCTCGANAAAGCCGTTGTATTGAATGGNTCTGCGACAGACAGAGAACTGTTACTNGATGAAAATGTTGATCGCGCGGATGTATTTATNGCTCTGACAAATGATGATGAAGTTAATGTCATGTCCTCCCTCCTAGCAAAAAGATTAGGNACAAAAAAAGTTATGACCTTAATAAGCAATCCAGCATATGCCGATCTGATGCAAGGTGGAGATATAGATATTGCCATTTCACCTCAACAAGCCACTACNAGCTCTTTGTTGGCTCACGTGAGGANGGCGGACACAGTGAGTGTTCANTCATTGAGAAGAGGGGCAGCTGAGGCATTAGAAATAATAGTTCATGGAGATAAAAAGAATTCTAAGGTGGTCGGAAGAAANATTGAAGAAATNAGATCACCACCAGGAACCNCATTNCCTNCTCTTGTTCGNGANGGAGAAGTGCATATCGCCCATCGGCACACAGTAATCCAAAGTGATGATCATGTAATTGTCTTCGTTGTTGATAAAGCCANTACTAGCGCAGTTGAACAACTTTTCACTGTTGGTTTTACCTTTTTTTAGGGTTTCAATATGCACTCAGCTCCAATTGCCCGCGTGCTAGGCTTATTATTAATTGTTTTCAGTCTNACAATGCTCACGCCTGTTTTCGTTGCCTTNATATACAANGAGGCGACAGAAAAAATGTTCATCTTAGCCTTCTCAATAACCCTAATTGTCGGCCTNTTATTCTGGCTGCCNGCACGCTCTAAAACCATGGAATTGAGGACCCGAGATGGCTTCGTAGTTACAGTATTTTTTTGGCTCGTTCTTAGTACCTTCGGGTCACTACCTTTCATGTTGTCGGAAGGATTGGAACTTTCTTTCACTGATGCTCTNTTTGAATCGGTNTCAGGATTGACAACNACAGGTGCTACNGTTATTACNGGTTTAGATNACCTACCAAAGTCAATCCTNTACTATCGTCAGCAGCTTCAATGGTTGGGTGGAATTGGNATCGTGGTTATTGCCGTAGCCATTTTACCCATGCTTGGTGTGGGTGGAGTGCAGATTTATCGCGCCGAAACCCCCGGGCCAATGAAGGATACCAAGCTGACTCCACGCATTGCCCAAACCGCAAATGTTCTTTTTAAGATTTATCTANTCCTCACCATTGCNTGCTGTATGGCGTATTGGTGGGCCGGGATGTCATTTTTTGATGCCTTAAGTCACAGTTTTTCCACTATCGCTATAGGGGGNTTTTCAACTCACGACGCCAGTATTGGTTATTTTAATAGTGACATAATAATGGTCATATGCACTTTTTTTATGATCATCTCAGGAGTTAATTTTGCCCTCCACTATGCCGCATGGCACAATCAAAANNTNTCCTGGTATTGGAGTGATCCGGAAGCCAGGATGTATCTGACCTTAATCTGCACGGGCGCCTTGATNACTTGTTTATATTTGTATTNTAGCGACACTTACCNTCTGAGCGATAGCATCTCCCAAGGTATTTTTCAATTCGTATCCATTATGACAACAACTGGTTTCTCGACAACAGAATTTGTTAGTTGGCCCACGTTTCTCCCTTTNTTCTTAATAGTGATGTCTTTTTTTGGGGCCTGTGCAGGGTCAACCGGTGGTGGNATTAAGATTGGNCGAATGTTAATTTTNTTCCAACAGGGCGTGCGAGAAATTTACCAACTGATTCATCCGAATGCGCTGTTACCGATAAAAATNAANAACNGAAAAGTTCCCGATCGNGTTGCAGATGCAATATGGGCTTTCATTGGNGTTTATCTCGCAATCTTCTATTTGATGGTCCTACTTTTANTAGCNAGCGGTCTAGATTATGTAACNGCTTGGTCTGCCACCGCAGCATCTCTCAACAACTTGGGACCTGGGCTTGGAGCNGTNGCCAATAACTATTCTCAACTTGGAAATTTTCCAAAATGGGTGCTATGTTGGGGTATGCTGTTAGGTCGATTGGAGATTTTTACGCTTCTCGTTCTCTTTACACCGACCTTTTGGCGCCGTTGAACGATCAACCCCCAGCCTATCAATCTGAANTAGCTCGTCTAGCTNGGTAATAGGCTTCTTCAGAAANAAGATGGTAAGCCATAGCGTCTTCTTTAAAATTCTGANCGNNTTCAGCGATACGTTTTGAAAGNTCATTTCTTGTGGATATTTCTATNAGGACTTGTTTCGACAGTTTGCGAAACTCAGANAGGACCGATTCTGGCAGCTTTCGNAGCTTAACACCATGTTTCCGAATTAGTTCGGCTAAAGCTTNATTGTTCTTGGCTGTATATTCATCAAGCATATCCTGATTAACTGCACGCGTTGCTACTTCAACAATNGCTTTNAGGTCATCTGGCAGGATTTCGAACGCATCTGAGTTCACAATAAATTCCANCATTGAGCCTGGCTCATGCCAGCCAGGATAGTAATAATATTTCGCCACTTGATGAAACCCAAGTGCCAAGTCATTATATGGTCCAACCCACTCCGTAGCATCTATTACACCTGTCTGCATCGACGTATAAAGNTCATTGCCNGGCATAGTCACTGATGTTCCCCCGGCTCGNGTGATNACNTCACCNCCAAGGCCAGGNATACGCATCTTCAANCCCTTTATATCTTCCATNGAATTAATCTCTCGATTAAACCACCCAGCCATTTGAACACCNGTNTTGCCACCTGCAAAAGGNACCAAATTGAAGGGTTCNTATAACTCTCTCCATAANTCTAGCCCGCCACCATAATGCAACCAACCATTTATCTCCTGAGCATTCAAACCAAACGGCACTCCAGTAAAGAAGACTGTTTCCTCAGCCTTGCCGGTCCAGTAATAAGAGGCCCCATGCCCCATCTCTGTTATTCCTTGCGATACTGCATCGAAAACTTCAAAAGCTGGCACCAATTGGCCCGCTCCAAACACCTTGATCTTCAATCTACCAGCGCTCATGCGTTCGACGAGGCGAGCAAAATTTTCAGGGGCAGTTCCGAGTCCGGGAAAATTTTTTGGCCAACTGGTTACTAATTTCCATTCAAATNGTTGTTGCGGATCNCGAACNGTGACTTCATCTNTTTGAATTGGCTCTTCCTTTGCACATCCAGNAAGGAGATTGATTANAATTAAGGCCCCCAAGTAACGCATAATTAGCTCTCCATTTAGTNAAAAAACGAGTCCNACGTTTTTTTGAAAAATGTCTGCNGCAGTNTCAGCTCTCTGATAACCCCGCAGACTCCAATATCAATATTTTTGTNCCAACCTCTTCAAACCTNATATGAACACGTGCACGCGGACCACTGCCCTCAAAATTCAGGATCACACCTTCACCAAATACTTTGTGAAAAACCTGCTGACCNAGATTAAATCCCGNATTCAACCCNGAGTCGCTTNGCACTGAAGAGTCCGCATAGGTTGTTGGCCGCACAATCGTATTGCCTAATCGAACTTCTTCTATAACGTCGCTGGGTATATCACGAACAAACCGCGACACCGAGTTAAAAGACTCTCTACCNTGGATAGAGCGAGATTCTGCAAAAGTCAAATAAAGTTTTGTCATGGCGCGAGTGATGCCTACATAGGCTAATCGNCGCTCCTCCTGAAGTCTTCCGGGCTCCTCAATTGACATGACATGCGGAAACAAGTTCTCTTCCATGCCCGCAATAAAAACGAGCGGATACTCAAGGCCCTTAGCACTGTGGAGTGTCATTAATTGAACTGCATCCTCATCGATATCAGCCTGCCGATCACCTGCATCCAGAGCGACTTGATCTAAGAACTGAGCCAGGGGTGACAAATTCGNATCCTCGGGTTCAAAATTTCCACAAGCACTCACTAACTCNTCCAAGTTCTCTACGCGCGCCATACCCTTCTCACCTTTCTCACGCTTATANAGATCCATTAANCCGCTGCGCTGAATTATTGNTTCGGTTTTTTCAATCAAAGGGAGCTCTTTGNNCTCGTNAGTCATCGANGTGATNAGTTTCAAAAACNTTGTCAATGCACTGCTTGCCCTGCTGGACAATTCATTGTCTGATATTGCTATCGATGAAGCGATCCAGAGGGTGCAACCCTGGCGTCTAGCGATATCTCGGATTATGCTTTGTGTTCGCTCTCCAATTCCCCGAGCAGGAAGATTAACCACGCGTTCGAAAGCCATATCATCGTCGCTATTACTTATAAGACGCAGATACGACAGAGCATTTTTAATTTCCATGCGTTCATAAAAACGCTGCCCTCCATATATGCGGTAAGGAATCTCTGCACGCAGCAATGCAGACTCAAGAACGCGTGACTGAGCATTAGAGCGATATAAAATCGCTGCATCCTCTCGCCTACTGCCGTCACCAACCCATTGTTTAATGCAATCGACAATATAACGAGCCTCATCATGCTCATTGAAAGCCGCATACAGTGCCACTGACTCTCCCTCACCGGCCTCGGTCCACAATGTTTTGCCCAACCTGTCAGAATTTCTCTCTATGACTGCGTTAGCAGCCCTTAAAATATTCGATGTCGAGCGATAATTCTGTTCTAAACGAACTATGCTGGTGTCTTCAAAATCTTTTTCAAAACGAAGGATGTGATCTACCTTTGCACCGCGCCAACCATAAATTGACTGGTCATCATCGCCAACCGCTGTAACACTGCAATTCGTGCCAGCTAAGATTCGTAACCAAGCATATTGCACAGCATTAGTGTCTTGGAATTCATCCACCAAAACATGCTGGAATCGATTCTGATAATGTTTCAAGATCTCAGAGTTATTCCTCCATAATTCCAGTGATCTTAGCAAAATTTCGGCAAAATCGATTACTCCTAGTCGATCACAAACTGCTTCATATTCTCGGTACACGCGGAGCATTGTTAGAGTATAAGGGTCTCCATTTTCCTGAATGTGTTTTGACCTTAAACCTTCATCTTTCTGGGAGTTGATCCACCATTGAAACTGTTTAGGCGGCCATCGCTGTTCATCTAAATCTAGGGTTCGCATCAGTCGCTTTACGAGACGTAACTGATCTTCCGAATCTAATATTTGAAAATCTTCCGCTAGGTCAGCATCCCGCCAATGAGACCTGAGCAAACGATGCGCAAGCCCATGAAAAGTTCCTACCCACATGCCTTGAGNNGGAATTTTAAGCAACTTATCAATTCGTTCCTTCATTTCGCGCGCTGCTTTATTGGTAAAGGTAACTGCTAATATCCCATGAGATGGGGCGTTATTTACTTGTATTTTCCATGCTATCCGATGAACTAGAATTCGAGTTTTCCCGCTACCGGCACCTGCAAGAACCAATAAATGTGGGCAATCACTGGTGACTGCAATCTCCTGCTGAGGATTTAACTTGTTAAGAATATTGGTGACGTCCATAGACATGAAGTTTATCAAGTTAGCGACAAAAATACGGCCATTATGTGGGTTTTCTTGTTTTTTGAACTACTAGTAAATGTTCCAAAGCAATTTAATTTAAATTCGCTCTCTTTGCTCGCTCCCTTGGACATCTTGCTTCTTGTAATTTTTTACTAAATGATGAGCAGGTTTCTCATGAAACCTGCACTACTAAAACAACCTTGCAACGAAAAAAGTGCTTAAATTAGGAACGTCTGAGCGCAAGGGTGCAGAATATATTTTATGAAATTTAATGCCAATGATACGTATGCGTATCGCAGACCTAGCTCAGCAAGCAGCAGTCAGCGAGCCTACGTTGGTTCGATTTCTTCGGGCCATAGGCTGCAGTTGATTTAAAGACTTTTAGCTGTCTCTTACTCAGCAGTTAGCTTCTAGCCCGAGTCACGGCCAAATTGCTGTCACTGATGCAGCCTCCCTAAAAGATTACGGCTGCAAAGTTTTTGACTCAACCGCAGACCCGCTGCTTAAAGTTCGTGGTGACCCGATCTTATAAAATTAAGGCATAGTCGTTTAAGCAATTTATCACTCTAGGCGTGTTTAGTTTTATGAATTTGGAGCATCAGTAGCTGTTGCATTTGGTGCACAACAAAAATTAATAACCCTGATAAAAAATACGAAGCAAAACATTGATTTTATGATTTAGGTGGGAGTGGGATGAGTTTGGACGTCTGTTCAAGGTAGCGCAGATACTTAGGGTTTTGACCCCATCTTTTTCTTCCACGAGCTTCAAGTAATTCCACACCACTAACCTTCAACAACAACAGAATGACAAAAATTGGTGAAATCAAACCAACCCACTGCCATCCGATCAGAACAGGCGCCGAGACCACTGCAACACCACACCATAGTAGCATCTCTCCAAAATAATTGGGGTGCCGCGACCAAGACCATAAACCGTGCGTAATAAATTCCGCTTTTTTATTTGGATCCCTTCGAAATTTTGTTTTTTGATGATCAGCAATGACTTCGAAAGCAAATCCAAAGGCCCAGATTCCGAACCCTAACCAAGCAAAATAGTTTAAGTCAGCTTTGTAATTAGACGTTAGCGCTGCCAACGCCATAGCAAGCGTAAGAAACACCCACAAACCTTGGAGCGTCCATGTCATCAAGAACCACCAAAATCGCGTTTTGATCAGCGTGAACCTGCCATCGCTTCCTGTTTCTTTTACTCGGAAAAACAAAAAAGAGCCCAATCTAGATGCCCAAACCAATACCAAAAAAACTAACAGAAGATCTCTCAGTGTGACGGTTGGCACAGAAACTAGAGCAACTAACATTACAGTTATGTGGGTCACAGATCCTGTAAGATCATAATAGTGTTCTGTTTTAAAAATATAAGCTGGGATAAACATTAACCACTGAATTGCAAAAGCAGTAAAACAACACAATACAATTACAGGAAATCCCTGCACCGTGGCGCTATCATGACTGAGCGCCTCCATCACGACGCAGGCCGTAATCAGACACAAAACAATCCCCATTAATGATTTCCTATTACTCATGTATATTCCCATAAAACTTTTGTAGAAAACCGGATCCTAAGCCGTTAAATCTATTCTTTGGGCGTTAAAAGTTAGTCCTTTCAAACATCTTACTGAACTAGAATAACACTATGATTATGGCTTTATGCGGTCCATGCATTCGACTTATTACGCTAAGTAATAACGAATAGTTCACGAAATTGTTCTTTTGATAAACCAGTGACTCTTTTTACGGAGAATTGTTGCTAGAGCAATTAATATGCGTAATGGCTTTTAATCTTTGTAGCGATAAAACCGCGCCGGTGGTGATGGGTACATTATTCGAATTTAAAAACTAAACTTGTAGACATGTGTTGCAAATTTATCCATCACTCCCTGCTACCCAAATTTTTTTCGGAAGCATCACTTGCCGAGACACGTATGATCTGCCCCTTTGGGCCGTCCGTGGCCACAAGCAAACTACCATCAAGAGCGACGGTGATGTGCCTTACCCTGCCCAGGTCCTCGAAAAGAATCTCTTCTCCAATAACCTTCCCATCACTTATCGATAATCTCCGTACATCGCCGGGGACCAAAGCAGACAAAAATAGATTACCTTTCCATGCAGGAAACATATCCTTATCGTAAAAGACCATGCTCGAGGGCGCTATAGACGGGACCCAGTATTTAATTGGCTGTTCCATACCCGCTCTTTCAGTGAAAGGCGATATCATGGCGCCGCTATAATCTATTCCATAAGTAATGGCGGGCCAACCATAATTAAGCCCGGATTTAAGAATGTTCAGTTCATCTCCTCCCTTGGGACCATGTTCGTGTTCGAAAATTATTTTCCCCCCATTGCCTGATGCGAGTCCCTGCATATTTCTGTGGCCATAAGACCATATTTCGGGAAGAGCATCTTTCTGTCCAACGAAAGGATTGTTATCGGGCACAGAGCCATCATCATTAACTCGGATGACTTTACCGAAATGGTTATCCAAGGTTTGGGCTTTTTCCCTTGGATTAAATGCATCGCCTGATGTGATCAATAACGTCCCATCATTTAAGAAAAGCATCCTAGCACCATAATGCGCGGCCGCTTTCCTGAAGGGTTTAGCGGAAAAAATAGTTATAATGTCATATAGGGAGCCATCCACGTACCTACCCCGAATAATTTTAAGAGTATTAAGACTTGGGGTTCCCAACTTTGTCTCGGAGAATGACAAATAAATATACCGGTTTTCAGAAAAATTTGGATGCAATATAACATCCGACAGGCCGCCTTGGGTTTTAAACAAAACCTTCGGAACTCCCTCTATAGATTTGGAATCTAGCTGCCCATCAATTATCCGCCGCAGTCTTCCCACTCGCTCTGTAACTAAGTATTCACTTTCAGAAACAACTGCTAAACTCCATGGATGTTCAAGATCGCTGGCAATAGTTTCGAATCGATAGTCTTCACTTGGGGACGCTACCGCATCCAAGGCGNNTAAAATCATAAAAAATAGACAATAGGCGTGTTTCATGACTTACTCCTGCATAAATTTCTGCCAAAAACGTACCCCGAGAGGCACCCAATACATGTGAGGATAAACTTACCCAGATAAGTTCGCGCTCCTGCAATGACTTCTAAATCGTAGAAGAAGTTTGGCATCGAAACCA
The DNA here is from genome assembly GCA_002591625.1 of Porticoccaceae bacterium. Classification (GTDB taxonomy): domain Bacteria; phylum Pseudomonadota; class Gammaproteobacteria; order Pseudomonadales; family Porticoccaceae; genus TMED48. The sequence goes on along the minus strand of PCDB01000012.1, from coordinate 1,377 downwards.
AAAGTATAAATATCGACACCGCCCCAGCTAGCGCATAAAGATACTTTTGTTCAATCTGAACCCAGATCAGNATTATTCGAGCTGCAAAGAAAGCAATAAGAAGGACCGCTGATATAATAACGGCAATGGGAAATTCTCCTTGTGTATTCATACCGATTAGATCCGAAAGAATCGTCGTCACGGCTACCCCAGCACTTACGGGCATCCCTTTGTGATACAACCAAATCAGATTACTAAGAGTGGTCTGACAGATGAAACCTAATGAAGCCAGCATNCACACTGTGAGAAGCAATACACTATCTTTCAGAATGTCGTTCATTTTCAACTCACCATACTTTTAATGGCTAGTAGCATAACAGATCATAATATCCCGCCGCACATAGGATCTATCTGCACCAGGAAAGCTGCTGAGTAAGGCTAGAGTAGTTTGAAAAATCTATCATGCTTTTGTTCCCGCTAGAATAGCGATTCGTCGCCAAGTCTGAATATTTCTTGTCCGCGTGAATAAGTAGCTATAATCCTAAGAGTCATCAATGATTTTGTCGTCATCCGAAGAGGATCCTCAGAGACAATTNCAAAATCGGCCAATTTTCCTACCTCTATACTTCCTTTNTCNNCCTCCTCAAAATGCTGATAAGCGGCGTTAATTGTTATCGCCTCAAGTGTTTCATATATNGATATTTTCTGGNCTTCTCCAAGTATTTTCCCCGATCGTGTTAGCCGATTGGTGGTTGCCCACAACAACCTAACCATATTGGGAGGTACTATTGGAGCATCATTATGGACCGTGAAAGGCATATTTCTTCGCNCGGCCGAATTGGTTGGACTGATGCGGTTCGCCCTGATTGGGCCAAGAACCGAAGCTCGATGCCAGTCACCCCAATAAAATGTATGAGCCGAAAAGAAAGAGGGTATTATGTTCAAAAACTTCATTTCATCGAGTTGGTCCTCCCGTAATGTTTGAGCATGAATCATTACAGTCCTATGATCAGTTTTTATATTCGCTTTTTTTATTCCCTCAATCAACATGTCTGCCGCCGCATCGCCATTGGCATGCGCCAATATCGGTATTTTTGCTTCTGAAAATGCCAGGATATTTTCGTTAACTACAGTCTGTGAGATGATTGGATAGCCCCGATAACTATGCGCCTCTCCAGACGGAGGTTTGAGATAGGGTTCCGAAAGGTAAGCAGTTTTGCCTTGGGGTGGCCCGTCTAAAATTAGCTTGATACCCCCCAGTTTAACTCGGTTTTCGTATTGTCCAAAATTGAGCAATCTTATTTGAGATATAGGGATGTCCTGACCTATAAGATAGGCAATAATATCAATTTTAAGGTGCCCCTTTTTAGCGGCCATCTTGAGAAGAGCTAGAGATGG
>PCDB01000011.1 GCA_002591625.1 Porticoccaceae bacterium | reverse complement strand
TGATCATGTGTTTTATTTTCTGTGCAGGTGCCATTTCATTATCCAACATAAGCAAAGAGATGTTCCCGCGAACGGAGAGTCGCTGGATTAATGTCACTGTTGCCTATCCAGGTGCAGCGCCTGTAGAAGTCGAAAAGGGCGTAGTGCTGCCTATAGAAGCGGCGCTCGATGGTCTTAAAGGTATTAAAACGATTAGCTCAGATGCTTTCAGAGACCGCGCCACTGTAAATTTAGAGATAGAACCCAATGAGGACATAAATGAGATTATGTCCTTGATCGAAAACCGGGTAGACGGAATAACCAATTTTCCGGAGGATATCGAAAGACCTGAGATAAAGCGGTCTAAAAACAGCATGTGGGCACTGGGCCTAGTTGTATATGGTGAGATGACCGAACGAAAAAAGAAAATCCTCGGCGAGGAGATATATGACGAATTGATGGCACTGCCGGAAATTAAAGATATCAAATTGTGGGGGGCCGGTGAATATGAAATATCGATTGAGGTGGAGGAGAAAAGGCTGCGCGAATTTAACCTTACCCTCAGTGAGGTTGCATCTGCGGTAAGGAATTCATCCCTTGACCTGCCCGCAGGAATTATTAAATCCGAGAGCGGTCATGTTTTGGTTCGAACCGAAGGGAAAGCGTATAACGGAAATGATTTTTCTAACATTGTGCTAAGAAGTCGGGTCGATGGGACCCAACTTCTGCTCTCAGACGTGGCGGAGATAAGAGACGGATTTCGTGAGAGTATTTTTACTAATAGATTTGACCGACAGCCCGCATTCACTCTGGGCGTTTCATCCCTTGAAGGGCAAAACGTGTTGAACATTAGTGAAGCTGTACACTCATATGCCAGCAGAAAAGAAGCTGAACTTGGGGGTGGAATCCGCTTAAGCACATTTGCAGATGAGGCATACTACCTCAATGGGCGGCTGGCCATGATGTCAGAAAACCTTCTACTAGGAGGAATCTTGGTTGCAGTCGTACTGGGGCTCTTTCTTAATTTAAAAGTGGCCTGCTGGGTAATCATTGGAATTCCGATCAGTTTTGCAGGGGCCTTTTGGCTGATGCCATCCTTCGATGTAACGATAAACGTCATGAGTCTATTTGCATTCATAATGGTCCTTGGGATCGTCGTAGATGACGCGATCGTTATAGGCGAAAGCGTCTATCGAGAGGTAACTTCTGACTACGAAAATAAATTAGCCTCAGGTGTCAAAGACGCTGACACATATTCAGCATCCACAGCCACAGTGATCACCGGGACAAAGCGAGTAGCCATACCATCGACAATTGGAGTTCTCACAACAATGGCAGCGTTCTTGCCAGTTGTCTTTGCTGGCGGCAGTTTTGATGGCATTACTAGAGCACTTGGAATAGTTGTAATTTTGTGTCTTGCATTTTCGCTCATTGAGTCCAAGTTGATACTGCCTGCCCACCTTGTGGGTCTGAAGATCGGGGAAAAATCAACTGGCATTGCTGGAAATATAGACCGGTTTCGTGCTTACGTTTCGGAAAAATTAGATGGTTTTATAAATAACACTTATCTACCCGCANTNAGAATAGCTGTGCGTAATNGTTACCTTACTTTAGCCGCCTTTTTGAGTTTGCTGGTGCTCACTATTGGAGCCACATCAAGCGGTTTTGCCCGTTTTGAATTTTTCCCGAGTGTCCCCGGCGATATAGTCCAAGTAAATGTGACTATGCAAGATGGTAGCTCCCCGGCGAGTTTGACTGAAACTATTGATATTATTGANAGCGCGGCGTACACAATAAATGAAGAATATCTTAGTCAANATCCAGACACAGCAGGCCTTGTCAAACACGTCGTATTTTGGGTTGAGAGCGACGTGTCATTCGCCTTTCTTGTCGAACTAGTAAAGACAGAATTTCGNGATACTAGCGCGGTCGAGATAGCGAAATTATGGCGAGAGGAAGTTGGGCTTCTACCAAACGTGCGCAAACAACGTTTCTCCGCAACCGACGGACCTAATGGCCCCAAAATCAGTCTTTCTTTGTCTGGATCAGATTCCCAAGAATTGACTTTTGCGAGTGCCGAGTTGCAGCAATATCTGACCCAATTTCCTNGCGTCTATGATATCTACAACTCCCAAGGNTCGGGCAGCAAAGAGGTGCTCATTCAACTCAAACCATATGCCACTCAGATTGGTATCCGGCTCTCTGATGTTGCAAAGCAGGTCCGGCAAGCCTTCTATGGAGAAGAAGCTCAAAGGATTCAGAGAGACTCGGAAACAGTCAAAGTCATGGTAAGATACCCTTACAACGATCGGCGCTCCTTGGCTACACTCGAAAATATGCATATCCGCACNGCCAATGGCGANGCCATCGCCATTGGAGAANTAGCAGACATTCAGCTAGGTACTGGACTTACGGCCATAGAACGGCTCGATAGAAAGCGAACAGTCACCATCACTGCTGAAGTTGAGGAAGGAAAACTNGAGAGCGACGAAATCGTAAGTGATGTGAGCAACTCGTTCATCCCTAAATTAATAGAAAAATATCCCAGTGTCGATTTCCGTCTTTCAGGCAGCACACAAGAGCAAAACGAGTACTACTATACTATGGCAACCGGCTTAGCTGCCGCGTTATTCATGATCTATGGACTACTCGCTGTGCCTCTCAGATCTTACATTCAGCCACTTNTAATCATGTCAGTTATCCCNTTTGGTTTCATTGGCGCTGTTCTTGGGCATGTTCTTTTCGACACGACTATCAATATGCTATCCGTTTTTGGAATCATCGCGTTGGCTGGAGTTGTCGTGAACGACAGTTTGATACTNGTCGAATTTACTAATCGAGGAAGAAATCAAGGNCTATCNCNGGAAGATGCTATCANTANTGCAGGCAAACTGCGCTTTCGAGCTATNGTTCTTACAACCGTAACCACTTTCGTCGGACTGCTTCCGCTACTTTTTGAAACCAGCGTTCAAGCCCAATTTGTTATCCCGATGGCGCTCTCACTGAGNTTTGGAATTTTATTTGCTTCAACAATNACGCTTGTCTTGGTCCCTTGCCTTTACATCGTCATCGAGACTAATTTACGCTTTATTACAATCTTGCTCACATTGCCTCTAGCGGCAGCTGTTGGATATCTTTTGGTCATCCTTGGATTNGCAAGCTTAGATGNGTTTAAAGGNTTNATAGCCATACTTTTGNCGGCCAGTGTGTTTTTNCTCTGCGCAAAAATTTTTAACTACCTTCCGGAGGGGNAACCNTCAGTGGCTTCCAGANATTAGCATGCATTTATCTNATTNACCCCCCAATAATCTTGGCGAATTCATGCGATAAGTNCTGTGTTTTNTANCATTNGTTCGTGAGGTNTCAAAAATAACAGCCTTGAAACGACTAAAAGAAAAAGAAATTTCGGCTATAGAAACTCTCCCNCCTGGAATCGTTATTGAGAGCTATAAGCGTGAAAACCTTCAACCGGGCATCGTGCATTTTGGAGTGGGTAACTTTCATCGTTGTCACCAGGCCAAGTATGTAGACAATCTGTTANGTCAAAATCATTTCNAATGGGGCATCATTGGAGTCTCTATGCAATCCAGTGAGGCCAAAGATAAGCTAGCACCGCAAGATTATTTGTATACTGAAGTTACCCTAAGCCATACTACCGAAATAAAGATNATCAGATCCATTCTAGATATACTGGTTGCCCNNGAGAATCAATCCGAAGTCGTTAGGCAAGTGTCAGATCCTCGCATTAAGTTGGTAACGACGACAATCACAGAAAAAGGTTATTACTTATCTAATGGGCAACTTAACAAAAGTAGTCCCCAAGTCATATCAGATATAACCTCTCTCTCAAGGCCCTCCACNATCTACGGATTCCTTGCAGCGTCCGTGATACAGCGTCGGCAACATGGTTCAGGCCCATTGAGCGTGGTATGTTGTGACAACATTCAANNTGGCGGTAATTGCTTACGTGCAGGTGTGGAAGCACTATTGGATGTTCATGACCGCGACAGTCTCGCTTGGTCACGAGAGCATATAAGTTTCGCCTCATCGATGGNAGATCGAGTTACACCAGTGACGGATTCGAATTTGAGGCAACTTGTCGCCTCTAAACTAAACCTANAAGATGCGTGGCCAGTGTCCGCTGAACCATNCAGCCAATGGGTGATAGAGAACAAGTTTGCCGCCGANCGGCCNCCTCTGGATTTGGTAGGAGTAGTCTTCAGCAACGACATTTCAGGCTATGAACAAATGAAATTACGCTTCTTGAANGCAGGACACTCGATAGTCTCGGTTTTNGGCTATTTAATGAATAAAGAACACGTTCATGAAGCACTGCANCAACCAGCTATTTTTGAATTTCTTCGTAAAACATTGCTAAATGTCGTTCTTCCAACAACCAAAANACCAGCTGCTTTCTGCGGTGAAAAGTACATTAAANAAGTACTNNAGCGGTTTCAAAATAATGCTCTGCCCTACAAAGTTCACCAAGTAAACACCGACAGTTCCCAGAAGATTCAGCAACGCTGGTTCCCAACGATCGACGCAGTATTAGAAAGGGAAATTGGCCCCAAATATATGAGTCTTCTAATTGCTGCTTGGGTTGTGCACATAGAGAAAGCGNTAAATGAGGAGCAGTTGAATGACCCATTGAAAACTGAATTTTCTGCAGCGCTTGTTGGTNANTCTCAAAAGAAGGCTCCCGATACAAATGATCNAGCAAAAATATATAATCTTTTNAAAATAGCAGGCGCTGAGCATTTTCGATTTTTCATGTTAGACGCGTTTATGGAGTCTGTGATCGATTACTACCAAAAACTTCAAACGACAGATCTTAACCAAATTCTGACTGACNTNGTGACTCAAAGATCNTACGACTAAAGGAGTTGAACTATGCTGGAATCTTGGAGATGGTTTGGGTCAAATGATCCCGTAAGTCTTGATGATATCAGACAAACCGGTGCCCAAAACGTAGTCACTGCCCTCCACCATATCCCAATTGGAGACATCTGGACAATAAGTGAGATCAAAAGGCATCAATCTGTCGTTAATAATATCGAGAGACATAGGTCGTCCTTGCATTGGTCGCTGGTAGAGAGCATACCAGTGCATGAGAGTATTAAGTTAGGTCGGAAGGACTGTCAGACTTATATTGGCAATTGGATTACTTCGATGGAAAACCTTGCCAAATGTGGCATTAAGACAATTTGTTATAACTTTATGCCCGTAATCGACTGGACTCGAACTGATCTCAAATACCAGCTTCCCAATGGGTCTTTGGCACTATGTTTTGATCATAGAGAGTTTTCTGCTTTCGATTTATACATCCTGCAAAGACCGGGTGCGAAAGAGGAATACAGTGATTCAGAAATAAAAGAAGCCAAAATAATATTCAATAACATGTCTCAGGCTCATAGGGACCGACTAACCTCAAATATTATATGCGGTTTGCCTGGTGGCATGTCGGGTAGTTATGATTTAAAGAACCTCTCGTCAGCTCTGGCAAATTATCAAAACATAAGCCACGCTGAGCTAAGAGAAAATCTTCACTATTTTCTGAGCCAAGTGGTTCCCAGCGCCGAAGAATCCGGCGTTAAGCTAGCATTGCATCCAGATGATCCACCTCGAAACCTGTTGGGATTGCCGAGAATAGCTAGCACTAAAAATGACCTTGATGCGATATTTTCTCGAGAGCCGAGTCCCGCAAATGGTCTTACCTTATGTGTCGGATCTCTGGGAAGTCGATTTGATAACGATGTTGCCTCGATTGCCAAAACCTACGCAACCCGCATCTACTTCGCTCATTTGAGAACAGTAAAGATAGATCGCGCCGACAATAAATCGTTCTATGAGTCCAACCATTTAGAAGGCGATGTCAATATGATTCAGATTCTTAAAATCCTGTTACAAGAGGAGAGAAGACGCTCTAATGACCATGATACCAATGAGCATGAGATTTTATTTCGTCCTGATCACGGGCATCAAATGATGGATGACATCGGTAAAATCGTTAATCCAGGATATTCTGCGATAGGGCGCCTAAGGGGTCTAGCCGAGCTAAGGGGGGCCATTCGCGCACTCTCAGAAGAACTGCTATGAGAATTTTGAGATGAAACCCCAGGTATCGTTAAACATAATTTGTGCAGGCGAATGCATGATCGAGTTGAGAAGCACCTGTGGCGGCAATCAAGACAGTAACTTGTACCGATCTGGTTTTGCAGGCGACGCGCTCAATTTCTCAGTCTATTTAAAACGTCTCTATAACGACTCGCATATTAAATTTCTTTCGGCCATTGGAAGTGACTCGATCAGCAAAAAAATGCATGATTTCTTTTCTATTGAAGGGATTGATACTTCATTGATAGCTCGTTCCAGAAAAAAAACGATTGGCCTGTATACAATAGAGAATGACCAAATGGGCGAACGTTACTTCACCTATTGGCGCTCCGATTCAGCTGCAAGACAAATGTTTCATTTGATCGACGAAGACTTATTCGAACATGCCATAAAAAGCGCCGATTACTTTTATTTCACGGGAATTACTCTCGCTATCATTGATCAGTCCAGTAGAGAAAAACTTTTTTGGACAGCCAAGCAGTTTACAGAAAAAGGGAAAAAAGTGATTTTTGATCCCAACTATCGACCACATTTATGGGACCGAAAAGAAGATGCAATGGAACAAATCAAACGGGGATATCGATCATGCAATATTTTACTCTCAAGTATTCAAGATGAGCGGCTCTTATGGAAGTCAAGTAGTTTAGATGACGTGCTGAACAATCTTTTACGATATCAAATTGATGAAATTGTGTTAACTAACGGAGCGGGAGTCATAACAGGTAACGTGAACGGAAAACAACTTCAAATCATTCCCGTTAAGCCGCTTTCGATAATAGATACCACTGCAGCGGGCGATGGTTTCAATGCCGGCTATATCGCATCACGACATGCGGGAAATTCACCTGAATTGTCAATCAGGGCTGCTTCCAAGCAAGCAGCTTTAATCGTCGCGTCGGCAGGTGCTGTCATTACCAACTAGGATTGTTTCTTAAATTATATCTTGGTATTTATGTCGCAACTTTTGGGGCGAAATTTCCCTGAGGTTTACGCGCGAAAGCATTAAAAACTTTCATCCAACCAAGCGTCGAAACTGACAATTCATAATTTCTAAATGCCGTTTGGTTAGAAATCCGCCTAATGGTACTACTGAGCCGAAATGAAAAAGTCTAAGCACTCATATGTGTCTAATTGGACGGCCGATGGCTAGAAGCCCATGTTTAGCCCGTCACCTGTTGCGGTTATGGATTGCATTTTTTCTGCGGGAATATAATCGAATATGAAAGTAATGCGATCTTCATTACCTTTGTTCATAACGCTGTGTTGCTTCTGGTTATTCAATTCATAGGCCTTACCAACCTCAAACCTGTATGGCTTGCCATCGATCATAAAGCGTACGCGGGAATTTGTGGTGATCGGCACATGAATGCGATGTCCTATATGAAACGAAGGATGTTTGTCAAAATGAGGCATTATAATACCTCCCGAGACCAATTTTGCTGCCATCGCCCTAACAACGACCCCACCCTCAGGATAAAAGTCTCTCAAAATTGCTTTCATTATTGGCACGGCTGCGTCGGACAACCGATCCCAGGCAGATTGCTTGGTGATCTCTATCTCCGGCCACCGTTCGGTATCAACGAATAGCATCATCAGGGATTGGGTCTGATGATGCACCTCATAGGCACTCTGGCGGTGACTATTATCCAACCAACTCTGGTCATCAGCAGCCAAAACAGCTTCTCTCAAAGCCACGCTGTCAACATCACCAAGATCTCTGAGAGGAACACCAATATCCACTGATTACTCCCTATACTCTGTAAGTCGCTGACCATAATGAATAATGGCCATTGAGTCAATTATCCAAGCAATTCGGTGACTGCCCGATACGCTTGTTCAATAGCTGTTTCCATCATTGCATTTGCTCCAGAATCTGCGTTAGCAATTGTTATCTGGCCATATCGTTCTCTGGCAATAATATGCGGATATCTTGGATCATTGTCATCATCATATTCTTTATCAAAGAGCGATCTATACCAATAAGAGTAACCATGCGCCCAGCGATTCGCAGTAATTCCCGCTATATCTCGCGCAGGATCAAAACCGCCTGGGCCCAGCATTCCTGCCAACTGAGTTCGCACATTCCGCTCTATGGTCTCGAAAGATGTGTTTGCCAATTCATGTCTTCCCAACCTGAATTGCTCCTTGGGTGTTAAGCCTTCGTTTGATCGATGAGGAAAACGTTCCATATGAACCACCACAGGCTCATCTGGTGTTTTTGCGAACTGATATTTACCATAGCTTACAGGGAAATCAAGGGACGCGTTTATATGATAACTCCCAGGACACACAAGAGCACCAACGCCTAATTTTTTCCATGCTATCCAATTTCGCAAGGCCACATTCGTATATAGGATAGGCACCTTTACCTGCATGGCCAATGCTTCGCGCTGCTTTTCGGGCAGCTCATCACAAAGAAAAGGTATAGCTGCGTTATTGCAAGCCAGGATTACTGCTCCAGCTTTAACTCTATGTGCCTGACCACCGCGAATATAAGTTGCGGTTACCCCTGCCCCAGTGCTTTTAACTCCCGAGTGTTGCACATTAACTACCGTGCTGTTCAACCTGATGCGCACTGGTGCGCCTTGCAGATCAAGTTTTGAGTAATCAAAATTTGCTTTGATTAGGTCTTCCATACTTTCGCCTTCAGCAACCTCTGGGCACATCTTTCGCACCAACTGACGAGCTATCGAGGCATTGCCGTCGGGGAAGTGGTGAATATATGGCTCGTCTTGACCTGCATTGGGCAACCCGGCGGTTTCCCAACCTGGCAATCCTGCGCTCCACAGGGCACTGGCAGCGTTAACCGAATCAATACCAACGCCCGAGTCACTCGTGAGGTCCTGAAACACAGCAAACACTTCATCTTCCGTGATTCCACAATGCCTGATCAGGAAATCTCGATACGAGATCGTGTAGAGATAATCCCATTTCTCTGCCTCTGAGAGGTGCGGGATTTGATCCTCAGTTGTTGTGAATAGCCTAAGTATTTCCAATCTCGCCGCTTGGCTGAGAGGCATTTTCGACACGGCATCTTGAACTTCCAATCGCGAGTCAAACATTGGCATCCAATCACGAAAGTTTGCGACATCAAACGGTATGGTTGCATCTCTTCCCCAAAGCTCCTTATTAAAATGAATACCCCCTGACAACTTATGTCGTCTATAAAACTTCTGATCATAAGCTTTGTTGAAAACACCCATAGAAACGCCCAATTCTCTGAGCAGGCGCTTTACAACCCGCGGATAGCCCGAGGGCGCCGCCATGGTCTGAGCTCCCCCGTAGCTAATCAATTTCCGACCATCAACCTCAAACTCGTTTCGCTTAGCGTGCCCTCCAAAATCATCATGGTTGTCCAATAAAAGGATTCGGGCATCTGGGCGTTCTTTTTGAAAGAAATATGCGGCTGAAAGACCGCTGATTCCAGCCCCAACGATAGCCAGGTCATAGTGATCTTTGTCAAGCTTAGGAGTGGGACCCCAGTTGGTATTGTCCTCCCGAGCCAATTTATGCATCACCTCAAAAGAACCCAAATGATTCCCGCGCAGACCGGTCAAGGCTGGCGGATAAAACCCGCCGCTTGATTCCGTTTTTAGAAGCGAAGGTGCTTTGTGTTTACTGGCAGATGACGGCAGCACGATCCCGGCCGTGATCGCACCGAAACCATTCAAAAGATCTCGCCTGGTTATCGGACGATCCATGCCTAGTCGACGATCCCGCTCATCAAGCACTTGTTTTCCCCTTTATTTTACAATACGCAGTTCACTAGAACACGGTTACATAGATTACTATTAGGACCATTACAAAGAGTCGATGAACTTATAGTAAAGCATTCCCAGAGATACCAACTGGTTCCTAAATAAGTGCTGGCCCGGTATAGTCACTGGTTTAATCTTGGCAAAAATATCAAAGCGCTCCATCGTGCCAGCCACCGCCTCCGAAAGAATCTGCCCAGCAAGATGAGTAACATTGACACCATGGCCAGAATATCCTTGTGAATAAAAGATATTTTCCGCCAGCTTGCCCATCTGAGGCACACGATTAACAGTGACTCCTATGGTTCCGCCCCAACCAAATTCAAAATTGATTTTCGATAGTTGAGGATATATTTTTAAAAGTCGCGGCACCAAAGTTTTCTTAATTACCTCCGAATCGCTTCCAAAATATGTGAAACGACCACCAAATAGTAATCGACCATCGCCACTTAAGCGAAAATAAGTCAAAATGTAATTTGGGTCGCAAACAGCCAAATCGCGCGGATTTATTTCCTCAATCAGCTCCGCAGAGAGTGGCTCAGAAGCCACGATAAAACTATTCACCGGAAGAAGATTTCCTCGCAAACGAGGCTCAAGAAAATGATAGGCATTACCCGCGAGAATTACCGAATCGGCGGTAACNGATCCCTCCTGGGTAACGACGGTAGGCCNCCTACCTCTCTCAATTCGGATAGCGGGAGATCTCTCATAGATTTTTGCCCCAAGAGACATTGCAGCGGCGGCCTCTCCTAAACATAGATTGAGTGGATGCAGATGTCCGTTTCCCATATTCAGTAATGCACCGATATATGCCTTGGTACCAAGCAACTCTTGGGTCTTTTCTTNCGAGAACATAGTATGTTCAAATGGAAATTTATGTTGCTCCAGATATCGATGTTCCCGCTCAAGGTCCCTCAAATGTCTTGACTTTATTGCGACATCAACATATCCAGCCTTCAAATCACAGTCGATAGCATATGTCTCTACACGCTCGCGAATAATTTTGTGCCCCGCCCAACGCAGATCCCAAAGCAATTTCGATCCTGATTCACCCAATGCAGCTGCGAGTCTCGGCTCTCCGGATATGCCACCAATCATCTGACCTCCGTTGCGACCTGAAGCACCCCAGCCAACTTCATTAGCTTCGACCACTGTCACAGCATAACCTCTTTCGGCCAGATGCAGCGCAGCGGAGATACCTGTAAAGCCGGCCCCCACTATGCAGACGTCGGTGCTCTTCGGGCCTTTCAATGATTCGCAATCAACATGCAGATTGGTTGAGGCGGCGTAGTAAGAGCTAGTATGAGGTTGTGGATATTGTAATTCAGACGACATAGGTGGTAGGACTCATGTATTAATCAGTAATTATGTTACCTGCGATGCTATCGCGGAATTTCTCTTCACCACTTCTTACCCTGTGGGAGAGAAAACCAGAACAGTATTCCTGCCTGCTAATTATCCGGAAAAATAGGATTATAAACGAATCAGTTGGACATACGTTCCTTAGGTCGTTAGGTAATTTTGTTTGTGGTACTTCTACGAAATTGCGCTGGCGTCAAACCCGTTTTCTTTTTAAATGCCGAATAGAATGCTGAATTTGAGTTAAAGCCAACAGCGAAGGAAATGTCCAAGATTGATTGATGAGAAGCACTCATATCTCTAAGAATCAATTTTGCCTCTTCAACGCGATAAGAATTAAGGAAGTCAAAAAATGTCATTTCAAATTTGGAGTTCAATATCTGTGACAAATGATTAATAGAGCAGCCTACCATGCCGGCCAAACGTGGCAATGTAAGTTCGGGTTGCATGTATACTCGCTGTTCTTCCACTACTTGGACTAAACGTCGAGAATAAAGCTCCATTCGTGCCGGATCCAGACCAGATTTGGCGTATTTTTTTGTCGATAACTTAGGTTCGATTGGCGACTGATTCGCTATATTGCCTGCATCATAGTAATCAGCAATCCTGAGAGCTCCTTGCTCAGTAAGCGTGATGAATTCGGCTCCAAACCGACCCCTGACATTTCCTTGAACCGGAGTCATGTGATATTGAAACGCTATTGAGCCGTGACCTTTGAGGACCTCCCCCACCAATCTGTACTCATAATGATCCGCGGCAAAGTACTNCGCCAAGTCCGCCATCAAATCCCGTTGGGAAAGTTGTCTATTTGCAGGGACATCAATATAAGTGCCATCAACACATAAATGACTAGCCACTCGGACTGGATCTCGATGGTTCCAAGCTTCGAAATAGCTTTCAACAAAATGACCAGCGTGCATCCGCTCTCTCTTGAAAAAATTAAAATTAACTAATAATTCTGACTGCTAACGGATTGTACCTAAATAAAANAGGTTATGTTAACTCCCTCGAATTCTCAAATGCTTGTTTTAAGTCTCAAATTTTTAATTTAACTGATTGGTGAGGGGCAGATCTGAGTATGCTACTGATCTAATAAAAAGCTTCTCCTAAGATCATGGTGGCGGAGTAAAACGAGCTCTTTCAGGCGCCCAGAAAGGTGTTTTCTTTATTGTACATTTCGAAACCCTAGTGTGATAACGCAATTCTTTTTGATAATTTATCTCAGCCCATATGTCTCCAGCCAGATAATCCGGTTCGACCATCGCTAGAGCTATATTAGCCTTGACAACAGGCGACCACATAGCAGAAGTGACATACCCTATCTCCTGGCTACACTTTCTATCGCTATAGAGAAAAGCCTCATCTGCTGGCTTGTTACCCTCTATATCAAGCTTGACGAGTTTATATGCTGGCCCCCGTTCTCGTTCCTCAAGGAGCGCCTTTCGACCATTAAAATGCGGCTTGTTAAAATCCACTAGCCAGTCCAGACTTAACTCAAAAGGCGTCTGATCATAACGATAGTGAACAGTTTTTAACGCTTCATTAAACTCAACCGCAGGCATTATAAAGCCCGCCTCTAGCCGCGCCATATTGGTGGCGGACTCACCGTAAGGATGAATCCCAAAATCATCCCCAGCCGCATAGAGAGCATCCCACAGTTCCAAGGCCAATTCTGGTTTTATCCATAGCTCGTAACCAAGATCACCAGTAAAACCAGTCCGAGAGACCATAAGTTGTTGATCACTTTCACCAAAAGAAAAATGCATTATGCCAAAAGGTCTTAATGTTTCGATTTTCGAAAGACCCATTTTCTTTAAAACCTCGCATGTCATTGGGCCTTGGAACGACAATGCCGCCGTCTTTTCTGAAATATCTGATAACTCTATGTCTCTAAAACCAAAACTACTTTTTCTTAACCATGCCAAACACGGGCTACCGCACGTGAGCATGAATCGATCATCTGCTAGTTTAAAAATTGTGCCATCATCAATCATTCTCCCTTCATCTGTGCACCAGCACACATATGTCACCCGATCGATATCAAGTTTTTTTATGTCTCTTGTAACCATGCGGTTCAGCATGGTCTCTGCATCTGCACCCTCAATGAGGTACTTTTGCATCGGGCAGATGTCATAAGTACCACACGTGTTGCGAATACAAAAATATTCATACTCTTCTTCATAATAGTAATCCGCGAACTTATAGCCATTCCAGGAAGACCAGGCCTCACGAAAATTTAACAAGGACTGGCGCGGATGAAAGTGCGTTTCTTTCAGACGCTCTCCAGCATAAGGATCAATCATGCTTATGTATCCTCTCCAAACCTTGTGAACGATAATATTCCCAAGTTTCTTCCCTATTCATCATAGAAGTCATCCTCCGGAACTATGTGCGGTCTCTTAAGATCAATTAATATTTCACGAGCTGCGTTGGCCCCGCAAGCGGCTGACACACCTCCACCTGGATGTGTCGAAGAGCCACACATGTACATATTTCTGATCGGCATACGATATTGCGCATAGCCGGGGAAGGGCCTATTGAATAGCAGCTGATCTATGGTCAACTCTCCCTGAAAAATATTCCCTTCGGTCAATCCAACCTCAGACTCAATCTCGTGAGGAGTCCGAACCTCCATATGCACTATAAGGTCCTTAAATCCTGGGCTATAGCGTTCTATTTTGTCGACAACCGTCTTGCCAAATGAATCACGCTTTTCCGGCGTCCAGGGACCATTCGCCAACTTGGACGGACAATACTGGATAAAGTTTGACATCCAGTGCTTCCCGGGCGGAGCGACTGTAGGATCCCAAGCGGACGGAATAACCGACTCAATAAATGGGTCATCTGACCATCGACCATGTTTCCAACAATCATAGGCCCTCTCCATAGTCTCCAAAGAACCCACAAAGCCTTGCCCTCCGCGATTGATGTAGCGATTTTCGGGCACATTATTAAATCTTGGCAGCCCTGAAAGAGCGATATTAACCTTGCCTGAGGATCCTCGAATTTTAAAATTCTTTGCTCGCTCGAACACACCCTCAGGCAAATCAGCTTCATTCATGCATTGAGTGAAAGTGCGCTTAGCGTCGAGGTTTGAAACGACAATATTGGAATGCAACTCGTCTCCGTTCTCTAAAATAACGCCCGTGGCTCTGCCATTTTGAACGCGAATTTTATCAACTCCCGAATTAATCCTTATCTCTCCGCCATATTCCCTCAGCGCTCCTGCCAAAGAGTGTGAAATTGCACCCATACCCCCTCGGGCTAGCCCCCAAGCCCCGATATTACCATCCACATCTCCCATGACATGATGAAGAAGAATGTAGGCAGAGCCAGGTGAGTAGACTCCTAGCGCTGTGCCAATAATACCGGGGCTGGCCATAGCCGCCTTTATGAGGTCGTCTTCAAAGTAATCATCAAGAAAGTCAGCAGCACTCATGGTAAAAAAACGAATGTACTCGTAAAGCTCTTTTTCACCAAGTGACCAAAATTGTTTTGCCAGCCATAGTAACTCTTTGATATCCCTTACGCGGAAAGAAGTCGGATCTGGGGGCGTACGCAGTAGCGTTTTTCTAATCAGCTGAGCATAGCGAGTGAGATCTGCCTGGAACCGCGACATAGCATCTGCATCATGCGGAGATCGTCTGAAAAGCTCGTTATATTCAGACCCTTCTGAGCCATAACTAGCCAATGTTTCTCCCTTGTCTCCGAACACAACGGTACCCAGATAGGGGACCAATATCAATCCATGTTTGGTCAAGTTCAGGTCACGATGAATAGCCTGACGCATCATGCTGCAAACGTATGAGCAGCTAGAGTATGACCATCCCGCATGCATCTCTCTTGTAACTGCCGCGCCACCAATGTAACTATTCTTTTCAAGAACTAGGACGCGCAAACCTGCCTTAGCCAGATAGGCTGCATTTGACAAGCCGTTATGTCCAGCACCAACTATAATTGCATCATGCGTCTTCATGACTATTGTTTCGTCCGGAGAATTTCAATTGCGGCATTATGGCCTGGGGCTCCTGACAGGCCGCCGCCCGGGTGGCATCCTGCCCCGCACAAGAAGAGTCCAGATATAGGAGTGGCATACTGCGCCGCCTCATACGTGGGTCGCATCATAAACATCTGATCTATAGCCATTTCGGCATGGTGCCAATGCCCGCCAGTCAAATTGTACTGATGCTCAAGATCTTTGGGCGTCAGCAACTCACCAAAGATGATCTGCTCGCGAATACCTGGGGCATAGTGTTCAAGTAACTCTATCAGGTTTTGATAAAGGCGATCATGAGCCTCTTCTGTCCACCCTCCTTTAATGTGGTGAGGAATGTACATCACATGACCAGAGAGAATATGTTTCCCCTCTGGCGCCATGTCTGGATTACTTAAGGTCGGCAATATCAACTCCATGATTGGTGTATCTGAGAAGCCCCCATACTTAGCATCATCATATGCAAATTCAATGCTATCCATATTTGAAACCAGAATCAGCCTCCCTAACGGGCTGTCTAACCCGGCAAAAACTGGAAGGGAATCCAGTGCCAAATGCAACTTGGCAACGTACCCATCGCAACGCAATCGGTTGATCCGGTTTGTAAAACCGATCTCCAAGTTCTCGACTCCAACCAAATCAATGAAAGTTTGTTTGGGATCAACCCCGGAAACTATTTTACCTGCATGAATAACGTCGCCATCAGCTAAAACCACACCAACAGCTTTAACACCGTGATCACCAGCTTCCATCAGCACTCGAGCAACAGGCTGGCCTAACTTGAATTCGACACCCAACGACCGAGCAGATTTATACAAAGCCATTACCAGTCCATCGATACCACTCACGGGTATCCTGGGCGCTCCAGCATCTTTTTCAGTCATTTTATAGAGGACAGAAAGAACGGTAGCATTAGGAGATCGTGGCGCCATCTTTGAACCCAAAAGGCCATCCCAACTCAGGACAGCTTTGAGCAAATCATTTTCGAAGTTTTCATCCATCAAATCACGAATCGGCAAAGTGGCTATGCGCATGAACTCGCCCATCTCATCCTTTCCTAAAAGACGCAATTTGGCCGCCAGGGCCAAAAAGGTGGTCATATCTTGGAGGTTAGCAGATCCGATTCGCGGGATAGTCTTAAGCCAAAAAGGTTTAAGCATATCTGCAAAGGTATGCATGCGCGCCATATATCCCGCATAGGCTTCTTCATCCTTTCCATCGAGCCCAGAGACTCTAGGATGATCTTTTGAACTATCAAGCCTGATGCACTCCCCATCTCGACTCAGCCCTATTGTTTGCAGAGGAGATTGCGATAAGTCTAACCCGTGCTTCGCAAGAGATAAATCATCGATCACTTTTGATGAAAAGTTTTGGATAGTATGCGCGACGGAGGCTTTAAACCCGGGAAAGAACTCTCTGGTAGATGCAAGCCCTCCGCAATGATTAGACTGCTCAATGATTAAAACTGATCTACCTTTCTGGGCAAGATAACCGGCACAAACCATGGCATTGTGGCCAGCGCCTATGATAATTACATCAGGACTTGTCAAAGCTAATTAGCCTACTAATCAATGGGCGATAGCGAAGATTCGGCAATAAAAATCTTAGTCGCTACCGATCCTGTAGGGGTAGAAAAAAACTCATTAAATTGCACTATATTGTCCTCATGGAAAAAATGTTTTTGTGCCGTTCAACCGTGTTCACTTCGATAACTATGAATCCTACTATCCAAACAAGTTCGTCCCATGCGAACATATAATGCCCTCTAAAGATCCAGTATCCAATCGCGCACCAAAGTAGCGAGTAAAGAATAAACTTGGAACCATTGATAGTTCGAAATAAAATTCCATCGGCAACTTTATGATCTTGCAACAATACAACTAGTTCTATTGTAAATAAAATCAATAGCCAAGTAATGGCCTCAGCCAAATCAATCCATGCCAACTCCCGCTCGATTGCCAATCCAGATGCATCTTGAACAATTGAAAATGTTGGAGGGTCAATGTAAAAGAAATCCTCTGCACCCGATAGCTCGGCACAATTTTAAGTACTCAGCGTGGTATATATCAAGTTATAGGTATACGAAGCCCCATCACCTACTAACTCGCATAGATCAGAAACACCTTCGATCAACTGAGGTCTGCTTAACTCCTCAACGTAAACAGCGAAGGCATAAAGGGTATGCGCTATAGAAACATAGCAACCTATTCGCACGGCCCGCATGATAAGTGCCTTGATGGGCGACAGAGAATTGTTAATGAAGCGTGTTTCCAGTTCAAAAAGTATGAGAAGGATCATCCACGCACTCTCGTCTATAGTCACGGCATACGCTCTAGTCCAATCCAAAATAGTACTGCTGCTATTGAGTGTATGACCGGCAATCATCCAATCGTATCGTACATAAAAGCCAAAGTTGATTAACAGAAGTCCATAGACAATCCATTTGAAATACCGCCGAGCACCTAAAGTGTTAATTTCAAACTGAATAGCATTCGACTTCATTGAACTAACTGGATTGATTTCTGGAGACTACGACCGTAGTTGGAATAGTNAAAATGATTCTTAGCGCAGTCATAGGCCTAGTATTGCTCCTCAATAACTCAATTATGTTAAGAGCAAGATTTTTCAAGTTCTATCCCTCGCTGGGAAGTTCGTCAAATCGCTCGGACGTGTCATGAAACTCATGCCAAGGCGCTTTAGAACCCACAAAAATATGATAAGCAGTCGGAAGATTCGGGTCACCATCAATAGTGCCCATGGCAATATAATAGGTATCTGGCTCATCAGTAAGAGCCACTAAAATATTGGACCCGCAATTCCGACAAAAAACTCGCGTATGCGTATCTGAGGAAGCATAATTGGCAAGGTAAGCTTGGCCGCATAGAAGACTAAAAGAGGCCTTCTTAACTCCTCCAAATGACGCAAAAGCCGCTCCATGCAGACGCCGACATTGACTACAATGGCAATGACTAAAGTCAGTTATGACTGAATCAATCTGATATTTTATCTTGCTGCATTCACATCGCCCGGCAATCATCATCCACCTAGAAGTTCATTAGTCATTAATATTTTTGCGGGGGCGTCGCAGAGCTTCGTTGATGAACCCAGAAAGGCTTACTAGACAGGTGACATTGCGCCCATGTGGCGCGCCACTCCAATTCTTTCTGATAATAGATTTCAGCCCAGATCTGTTTTGGTGGCGCACCCTTATCATATTCAATATCTGCCATCGCAACATTCGTTTTAAGAATTGGTGACCAAACGCATGACTTGATAGTTCCTATCCTGCCACCCCCTTTGCGGTCATACAAAAAAGCATCCTTGGGCTGCTTATTCCCCTCAATGGAAAGTCGGACTAACCTACGTCGAATCGGCCGGGCAAATTCCGCAACCAGCGCTCGTTTTCCTGTAAAATAACATTTTTGAAGGTTCACCAACCAACCCAAACCAAGCTCATAAGGCGAGCGATCGTGGTCTGCTCTGATAGCTGTCTCGGCAGTGTTGAAATCGTCTCCCGGCAAGATAAAGCCCGCCTCTATCCGAACCATTTCGAGAGCACCCAAGCCAGTTGGTCGGATATCGAACAGCCCCTGCTCCTTAAGATCAAAGATCCTATCCCAAATAGTTGAGGCATGAGAAGGATCAGTCCATATCTCGTAACCCAGGTCACCTGTAAAGCCCGTGCGGGATACCATGCATTCGATGCCATTTACACGAGCATTGATCATACTAAAAGGTTTTAGCCCATTAAGCTCCTGAAAGCCTGCAGCTGACAAAACGGAATAAGATGTAGGGCCTTGGACAGCTAGCGCCGCTATTGAATGTGTTTCTTCTTCAATGGTGACATCGAAACCTAAACTCGATATTAAAAGCCAGTCCAATTGATGGTGTTGGGAACAAAGACGATACTCACCCCCACCAAGGCTAAAAATAGTACCATCATCAAGGACCTTTCCTTCATCATTGCACCACAAAACGTAAGTTACACGGTTGGGTTGAAGCCCTGATACATCTCTAGTTACTAATCTGTTTAGAAAGTGCAACGCATCGGGACCACTCACCCGATACTTTTCCATGGGAGTAAGATCCATAACACCGCAGGTACTTCGAATTGCAAAATATTCTGAAGCTAGGGTGTCATAAATTTTTGCTGTTTTGTACCCATTCCAAGACGCCCAGTCCTGAGTAAGACAATAGCTGTCTACCCGATCTTGGAAAGGAGTCGGAGCTAGAACTTCCTTAAAATCGACGTGATCTGGATCAGCCTTTGCAGATGACGACCGCATCATACAGGTCCTCCAAATTCAAGTATTCGATTGGCCGCGTTATGACCAGGCACTCCTGTAATACCCCCTCCAGGATGAGTGCCAGCTCCACAAAGGAAAAGTCCCTCGATCGGGGTATCATATTGTGAAGCTCCAAATACAGGTCGCATCATAAAAGACTGATCGAGACTCAACTCGCCATGATGCCAGTGCCCTCCCACGTTATTGTAGTTTACGCCAATATCTGCAGGCGTCAGCAATTTGCTTGCCTCAACATTCTCGGAAAAACCTGGCGCATAATGTTCTATGGTAGACAATACATTATTTAGGAAAACGGTTCTCAGACTGTCCCAGCCCTGTTTAGGGGCACGAGGAGTATAAGTTGCAGAAACCGACACGACATGAAAACCAGTTGGTGCCAAAGTTGGATCCGCCAAGCTAGGAACAGTAATCTCTAATACAGGGTTTTCTGAGCATTCCCCATACTTGGAATGGTTAAATGCATGCTCCACATAACGCTGATTTGGAGCGATCAGAAGTCTATGCCGTAAGTTTTTCTGATCCAGATTTCGAAATTGAGGCAAAGCCCTCACAGCGAAAAATATCTTAGTTACGTTTCCTTCGCAACGAATATTGTCGATTCTATGGCAGAACATAGCATCTAAATTCTGCGCGCCTACAAGTTCTAGGAACGTTGTTTTAACGTCTGCATTGGATACTACAATCGACGCTGACACCTCCTCGCCAGATTCGAGCAGTACGCCAGTCGCTCGACCTTGATCCACCAACACCCGCGTTACCCTCGAATTAGGTCTAAAACGCACCCCAGCTGAATCAGCCGAGTTGTAAAGCGCCTCTAGTATNTCTTTACCAGTCGACAGTTCGGAGGTTGCATGAGTCTGAGCCCAAACACGATGGATGTAGGTTAATACAGTGTTTGGAGTTCTCGGACCCATGTGTTGCCCCATTACTGCATCCACGGCAAGTGCGGCCTTTAAATGCCGGCTTTCAAAGTACTCGTTCAGAACATCATAAATATTGATCCCACCTACTCGAAGAAATTCTCGCATTGAATCTGTACCCAATCCAAAACGCAAATTCCAACCAAGCCTTGCAAGAGTCTTTTTATCCTTACGATCCATATTTTTTAATCGCGGAGGTCTCTCAGTCATAAGCGGATCAAGTGCTTTTGCATAGCTCGTGAACTCTTTCTTAAATTTCTTATAGGCACCGATATCTGCTTCAGAAATCTTATGACCGGACACACCATCTGGAGTCAAGATCAAATGCTNTCCCTTCACATCTAAAGCAACGCAATCAATCTTTTTAGGAGCTTTTTCACTTTGGGGCGATAACTTAAGATCCTTATAAATCTTTCTATTTAATCCATATGCTGCGTTAACCAGTCCCGGGGCGCGGAAGTCCTTTGCAAATTCAAACNCTCCGGCGGCGCCACCGAAAGACTCTTTTGCCTCCATGACATCTACTTGATAGCCTGCCATTGCCAGGTAGTTGGAGCAAACCATTCCATTATGCCCAGAGCCAATGACTATAACTGAAGGACGCTTAGTCATCTCCGAAATCCTCCGGAGTAGTACTTGACCTACCAAAATCTATTAATACTTCTCGTGCCGAGTTCGCCCCGGGGGCACCCATCACTCCTCCCCCCGGATGATTTGAAGAGCTACACATATACATGTTTTTTATCGGCGCTCTGTATTGCGCATAGCCGGGGAATGGGCGGTTGAACATCAATTGGTCAAGTGTTAACTCACCCTGAAATATATTACCCTCCGTCAATCCCACTTCTGCCTCTAGCTCTCGTGGAGTGCGAATCTCAGCATGGAGCAGCAAATCTTTAAAATTGGGACTGTAGTCCGCTATCTGATTTATAACTGCGGCCCCGAAAGCATCTCTTTTACTATCGGTCCATCCGCCTTCAGCTTCCACGGGACAATATTGGACAAACACTGACATCATGTGCTTACCCGGTGGCGACATGCTGGGGTCATATTGCGTCGGAATAACCATATCTACATAGGGATCTTGGGACCATCGATCGTCCTTCCAGTCGTCGTATGCTCGCTCCAGGCGCTCCAATGTATCCGTGAAATGCATGTGGCCGAGTGTGAGAGGCGAACCTTTAGGCAAGGCTGGGAAGTCAGGCATGCCATCTAAGGCAATGTTTACCTTTCCGGAGGATCCACGGATCTTAAAATTCCTTGCCCGCCGCACCAAGTCATCCGGTAAATCGCATGAATCGAGCAGGCCCAAGAATGTTCTTTTCGCATCGAGGTTGGAAATGACTGCTCGGGCCGATAATTCCTCTCCAGATGCCAATACCACGCCAGTTGCTCGCCCCCTTTTTACAGAAATACTTACAACCTCGGCATTAGTTCGGATCTCGCCTCCAACGGCGCGCAAGGATGATGCGAGCGCCGAAGAAACTGAACCCATTCCACCACGAGCAAATCCCCAGGAACCGACATTACCATCCACATCACCCATCGCATGATGAAGCAGCACATAGGCTGTTCCTGGCGAGTAGACGCCAAGACCAGTACCGATAATACTTCCACCCGAAAAATGTGCCAGAATCGTGTCATTTTCGAAATACTGCTCGAGATATTCGGCAATTGACATTGTAAAGAATCTGATAAATTCATATATCTGACTTTCACTCAGGCTGTGAAAACTTTTGAGAAGATAAGCAAACTCCATGGCGTCCCTAATCTTAAAGGACGAAGGATCGGGAGGTGTTCGCAGAAGAAAACCTCTGATCAACCGACACCACTTCATGAGATCGGCATCGAATCTGATTGATGCATCTGCGTCGCGTTTCGAGTGCCTGGCAATCTCTCTTCGCCTCACATTAGACTGATGATAGCTTCCAAAATAATCTCCATCGCGTTTGAATGTTACGCTCCCCTGCAACGGAACTACCTCCAAACCATGACGACCTAAATCAAGCGCTTGGTATATCTCCGGTCTAAACAGACTGCAGACGTAAGAGCAGTTGGAATATCGCCAATCTTTATGCAACTCTAAGCTGGCTGTAGCACCTCCGATGTAATCATTTCTCTCCAAAACCAAGACTCTGAGACCTGCCCTAGATAGAAAGGCGGCATGAGTAAGGCCATTGTGGCCAGCTCCTATAACAATCGCATCATATGCTTTCATGCTTACTCAACTAAATATTGGAACTTACAATAATTCCCCTGACATGCTGGTGATTCGGCATGCAGTCACCACAGACATTCATGAGGCAAGAACCATTTCTACTGCAACAATGACTAGCAAAANCCATCAGTCTAAAACCTAACATCTGTCAAATGGGTTTGTTTTGCGAAGTGTAGCCTATTTAATAACTCTCCGCTTACACAAAAAGGTATCTCGCCGGTACTTGGTCCTGACCATTCCACACTGTCGAAAAAGCAGCTCTATGGAGTATCTACTCTATTCATGAATGCTTTTCTATTTTAGCGGGGATTTCGTTCCGGCGAACCAGTTCCAAATGAGGCTCGCGACCGAGCGTAACGCAATATTTTTCGCCATTTGCCACAACAAGAATAGCCTCTCCAAGATTTCTATACTTAGACGAGACCGAGGCATTACCTATGAACTTGCCCAAACCCCAAGACCAAGCAGAACTAGTGACCATCCCGATACAGACCTCTTCATCACCAATGTTTGCGTATAGTTGGCCACCGTCTTCCAAATCTAGGTCAATATCAGCTTTTATTGTTCTCTTAAACCACTTCTGCCCATTTTTCTGCTCCCGCTGAAGCGCAGCTTTGCCCACGAAGTTCGCACCTTCTAGGTCTACCATCCAACCCAATCCGACCTCAAATGGTGACCGCTTCAAGTCCAAGTCCAGATCCAGTTCTGTCGAAAAATCCCAACCGGCAACCACAAAGCCACCTTCAAGACGACAGACCTCCAACGCATCAAGGCCATATCCAGGTAATGGAATTCCTAATTTACGACGAGCTAGCTCGATACGAGTTATCAGTTCTCCGACCAAAGAGGGATTAAACCAACACTCATAACCCAAGTCTGCAGTAAAACCCATCCGCGCCAACTGGATGACCGAATCGTCAAGTGAGATCTCGACAAACTCAAAAGGCTGGATTAATTCAACATCGTCGAAACCCATTGCATTCAGAACAGTCGCCGACAATGGACCTTGAAGAGCAAGTCCTGACCATTCATGGGTGCACTCCTTAATAATGACGTCATCCTCATCAATGCATAATTTTTCTCGAATAGAATCGAAATGCAAACTGTGATCAATATCAGATGGCATTAAGAGGAAATGCTCGTCAGAGAACTTGTATAAGATCGAATCATCTTTAAGCATGCCATCGACGTCACAAAAAGCGACATACCCGCCACGCATTGATTGCATAGCGCTTACTGGGCGAGTCAAAACAGTGTCAAGCAAAGTGCCAGCCGCCGTGCCAGATAAATGTATCTTTCGCATGGGGGAAAGATCAAATAATGCACACTCATTTCGAATGGCTTGATATTCTTCCTGCGAGTCTCCATATGAAGCGGGTAAAAGAAAATCATTCCAATTGATGTAATCTATATTCTCGCGGCCATCACTGAGGAGCACTTTGAAACCCGTGTCAGATTGACGATTGAAGAAGTCAAAAAATACGCTTTTTTTCATACTTCTAATTTACTAAAGGTAGTGCTTTGAGTTTAGCATCCGAAATTTAACTTTCATCAGGAGCCTATAGGGATGCATTCAACATTGGATGACAAAGCCAAATTTCTTCCCGCAGGACAGTCACTTGTATTGAGCTTTCTACAGAATAAACGTTTATTGTTCAGCAATGAAGCTCCGCAAGTAGGACCTGGTGTTCAGATAAATACCGTATACTTCTCAGTTTTCAAAGGCNCTTATTTTTAATTCCTTAGTTTCTTTTTACTTTCCAATATTTCTTGTTTGTCCAACCATTCACTTTCCAAATCAATCAAATTTGACTTTGTAAGCGCTTGATCAGAAATAAGTTTTTTCAAAATGTCTTTTTCGGCGGGCTCGTAAACGCTTGGATTAGCCAACTTAAGTTCAATGCTACGCAAGATTGCACTTGTGTTGTCAATTTCAGATTCCAGCAACCTGATCTTTTTAGCTAAAGGGGCAAACGATTGACGATGCTCTGCAGCTTCTTGTCGCGCGACTTTTTTATTTACATGCGATGCGAGATCACATTCACCCTTTTTGTAAGATTTACCGGATAGATCCGCCAGATAATTTTGATAATCTTCCAAATCTCCATCGAACTCGGACACAAGGCCCTCAGCGACCAGATAAAAATGATCAATGGTACTTCGCATTAGGTGACGATCATGAGAAATAAGCACGAGAGCCCCCGAAAAGCTTTGCAAAGCCACTGCCAAGGCATGCCTCATGTCCAGATCGAGGTGATTAGTCGGCTCATCCAGGAGTAGCAGATTTGGGTTTTTCCAAACGAGAATAGCAAGAGCCAAACGCGCTTTTTCACCTCCGGAGAATTTTAGGATGGGATCCAACGCTTTCTCATTCTGGAAATCGAATCCTCCCAGAAAATTTCTGATCTCCTGATCAGAAACATCAGGATTGATTCGCTGCAAATGCAAAAAGGGACTTGCCTGCAGATCTAGCTCCTCGATTTGATGCTGACCAAAGTAACCAATGGTGAGACTACGTCCCCATACTCGCTCTCCAGCTATTAAATCGAGTTGACCTGTCAAAGACTTTATGAGAGTCGTCTTGCCAGCACCATTAGCACCTAGCAAACCCACTCTGCTCCCCGGCTGCAGCTCAAAATTGACCTCGGTTAATACTTTGTTTATTCCGTAACCAAGCGTTGCGCTANTCATACTNACAAGCGAGCTGAAAGATTTTTTTGGCTTGGGAAACTTAAAATAAAAAGGTGAATTGAAATGAGCCGGCGCAACGCNTTGCATCCTATTAAGCTCCTTCATGCGACTTTGAGCTTGNCTNGCTTTTGAGGCTTTATAGCGAAACCGAGCCACAAAAGTTTCAATATCTTTTCGGCGATTTTCCTGCTTTANAAAGTTTGCTCGTTGGAGAGAAATTCGCTCGGCACGCGCGCCCTCAAACGCAGAGTAATTGCCTTTATANCTGACGAG
Source organism: Porticoccaceae bacterium (assembly GCA_002591625.1). GTDB lineage: Bacteria > Pseudomonadota > Gammaproteobacteria > Pseudomonadales > Porticoccaceae > TMED48. The sequence goes on along the minus strand of PCDB01000011.1, from coordinate 12,237 downwards.
CTTTAAATCTTCTATATTCACAACTTCCTGGACCACATTGTCCATAAAATCTCGGTCATGCGAAATTATTAACAAGGTGCCNGCATATCTNGACAGCCATTGCTCGAGCCATAACATAGCATCCAAATCTAGATGATTGGTAGGCTCATCAAGCATTAATAAGTCGGACGGTCTCATAAGCGCCTGAGCCAAATTTAGTCTCGTCCGCCACCCACCTGAAAANCTCTTCAAGGGACTAGTTATTTCGGATTGATGGAATCCTAAACCNTGCATTAATTGCTCTGCANGATANTGCGCATTAAAACCATTAATATCATCCATCTTTCCGTATTCNATTATCAAACGATCATNGTCCCCATCCTCAAGCGCTTTTTCGATAGCCAATTCGGTTTGACGCAATACCAAATCNCCATCCAAAACATAGTCCAATGCGGTCCGATCTGAAGCGATATACTCTTGCGCCATATGTGATATTCGCCAATCAGCAGGAATACTTAAATCTCCACTATCTAAAAGGATTTTACCCAAAAGCAACTCAAAAAAACTTGATTTNCCGCATCCATTCATACCCGTAATTCCTACACGATGACCTGAATGAATTGTAAGATCTGCATCATCTAGGAGAAGTTTNGTACCTCGACGCAATTNAAGATTTNTTAAAGAGATCATTATTATTTTNGGTTTAGGTTTAGGTTNAGGTTTAGGTCTGTCAANANTAAACTATCACGAGTTCAAGGCCGACTCATTATTGCCTGAAAACGTGCTAAACGATGGTTTAATATTTGGTTTCTTCAAAGCAAGATCCTTTGGTTCAACCCAGAGGCATATTAAAGATGATGATTCTAGACAACTAAACAATATATTAATCTTTTAGGGACTTACACAACACCACCGCAAACTCCCTTAGGTTGTAATCGCAGCCGGCATTTTACCGACGACAACTTCATTTCCGGGACATGGCGAAGTTGGGATATTCAAGGCAAGCAATAAGCTGATTGCCGCCATAGAAGTCCCTATTAAAAACACCGTCGCAGGCGAGATTAACCAGATGAAACCAAATAATACGGGTATTATCACCGCAGCAATGTGGTTAATGGTAAAAGCTACGCCTGCGGTAGACGCCATGTCGGCCGGATCAGCAATTTTCTGAAAGTAGGTTTTAATCGCTATTGCGAGCGAAAAGAACAGATGGTCAAGGATATAAAGAGCCGCCGCCCAAGAAGCGCTGTCCACAAAGGCGTATGCCGTAAATATGCACATCAGCCCGCAGTACTCTAACGTAAGCGCTTGACGCTCGCCAATGCGCCCGATCAAAGCGCCAATTCGGCTGGCAAAGGCCCAGTTAAACACATGGTTAATAAGATAAAGAGCTGCAACATCACTAACCGAGTAATCAAATTTTTCCACCATCAGAAATCCAGCAAAAACCACGAAAATCTGACGCCTAGCTCCACCCATGAAGGTTAAAGCATAATAAAGCCAATAGCGTTTTCGTAGCACAAGGTTTTTTCGCTGAACCACGGTGGACTCGAATCTAGGGAAGACTGCCCAAGTCCAGACGGTTAACGTGAGGCAAAGGCCACCACCGAAAATATAAATGACCTCATAACTTACCCCGAAATAACCTTGAAATAACCACAGACAACTATAAACAAGCAAGGATGTAATAGACCCCGCGGCAATTAACTGGCCCAATACTTTAGGCGCTTCATCAACACTCAACCACTGTAATGACAATGATTGCTTCACTGTTTCAAAGTAATGAAAACCTACGGACATCAAGAAAGTAGTCAGATATAGTCCTATTGCGGAAGGAAAATAACCCGCTATGGCCACTCCGATTCCTAATAGAGCTAGAGATAGGTAAGCAAAAAATTGTTCCCTAATAACGAGCAGTACGAATACGGCAGTAAAGGCCAAGAATCCTGGTATTTCTCGAACGCTCTGTAATATGCCAATCTCAACACCCGTAAAGCCAGCTCTATCAATTACAAAGTTATTCAGCAAAGCCATCCAAGTCGCGAAAGCGATGGTCATAGCCACTGTCATCGCAATCAGCAAATTTTTGGGGGTTTTCCACGACATCTTTCTAACACTTTATGCCTCCCCTGAAGCATAGATAATTGGATATACCCTTTTCTGAGCGACATTGAGTAAGGGGAATGCAAACGCTCAACCATAATGATCCATGCTCTTTTGCTTCGCACTGGCGTGTCTCTCCAAGGAATTAGACCTCATTTCAGTGCGACAGTTTAACAGATCTAGGGAAATTATTGCCAAGCGCACGATACTGTATACTAGAATAATCAAGCACAGAAACTGAGGGCACTGATAGGACTTCTAGACAATCAAAGCAAAGAGAACGTTCTAGTCTGCAGACTGATAAAGTAGAATTTAATGGCCCATCTGGATTGGAGATTTAAAATATAGATAATGAGTGAAACACTAACATTCCTTAGTCGCCCAAGAACAAAGACCATATCTTCCATGAACTCAGCAACGGGTCATGCGTCTCTCAATATAATCAGACTAGACACCTCGGAAACGGAATGCACAGAAGATGGTCTGGTGCTTATGGTTGCATCAGGCAAAACTCTCGAGGTTGATCGGATGCAAATCTATGGCAAAGCCATCAAAGACTCGGGCTCTCATCCGGAAGCTCTTGGTTATTATCTTAATGACCCTAGGCCATCATGCGCCAGAAGGCAACCTCACAACCAATCTCGCCACACTCATAATTCGTTTCCCACCAGACTGCGCAGCGACCCGTTTTTGGCGAACTAAAGCCTTTCAAGACTATATCAAGCCCTTGGGGAAAAAACTATAACCCGGAGACTACCATGCAACTCTACTTCATCATCGTGAAGTCGAGATGACGAGCAAGATGGGCGCCTCGAGCTACATTCAGCCAATTTCCGATTGATATCGACAAGGAAGTTAATGATTCGTGAGAATTGGTTTGAGATAATGGAATTTTTTTAAGATATTACAACAGCTAATCAAAGTAGGTCCTTATTGACACGATTGCCCGGAGTTCTTACGGCGAGAATTTAAATTCCGGAAAATCCTATAAATCTGAACGACTGGGGCGTATACTCCGCTTCCTCAATCTGGGGGCTAGCACGCAAACCATAGGCAACCAAATGTCATCCACTGATTTTCAATCTCTGGGCCTCTCTGCCCCAGTTCTNANGGCCGTTAAGCAGCTAGGCTANGAGCAACCATCACCTATCCAGGCACAAAGCATTCCAATTCTAATGGAAAAGAANAATCTGATGGGTACAGCGCAGACNGGCACTGGAAAGACNGCGGCTTTCGCTCTCCCATTTCTTAGTCAAATTGACGATAAGCAGAAANATCCGCAAGTTCTTGTGCTGACGCCTACCCGAGAACTAGCCATTCAGGTTGCTGAAGCTTTTCAGACCTATGCGAGGCATATAAACGGCTTTCGTGTGTTACCAATTTATGGTGGCGCCGATNTCGTTGCTCAATTGCGTGGGCTTAAACGCGGAGTTCAAGTGNTCGTAGGTACTCCGGGCCGAATACTTGATCACTTACGTCGCCGAAGCCTCGATCTGAGCACAATCAAGGGACTCATTCTTGATGAGGCAGACGAAATGTTGCGAATGGGCTTTATTGATGATGTTGAGACCATTCTTTCTCAAACGCCAGTTAATTGCCANNGGGCACTTTTCTCAGCNACTATGCCAAATAAAATTNGGGATATCTCCAANAAATACTTAGGAAANGCAGAACAGATCAGNATTAAAACCACNACAAAAACCGTNGAACAGATTGAACAAAAATATATCACTGTAAAAAGTCATCAAAAAATGGATGCCCTAACTCGGNTTCTCGAAGTTGAAACCTTCGATGGCATGATTATTTTCGTTCGCACCAAGTCTTCCACGATTGATATTGCCGAGCGTCTGGAGGCTAGGGGCTTCTGTTCAGCTGCTATGAATGGTGATCTCAGTCAGGCCTTGCGAGAACGGACCATAAATCGGCTAAAAAACGGCCAGATTGACATTGTNATAGCCACNGATGTTGCTGCCCGAGGCTTAGATGTTGANCGTATCAGCCATGTAATTAATTTTGATATCCCTTATGATAATGAATCCTATATTCACCGTATNGGCCGCACAGGTCGAGCAGGGCGTGAAGGTAAGGCGATTTTATTTATCACCCCCAANGAAACCCGNCTGTTACGCTCGATTGAAAAGTCGACGCGACAATCCATTGCACCGCTTACTATGCCCACTAACCAGCAAGTCAGCGCACAGCGCATCCAGCAATTTGCTGATCANTTGATTAAGACTCTGGAGTCACCCCGCTTGGACAAATTCCGCCATCTANTTACNAACTTCGCGGCAGAAAACGAGCTTGANATGGCAGATATAGCCGCNGCATTAGCCTATGAAAATCAAAAGGAACGNCCACTCTTTCCCAAATTAGATAATATTGTTGCACCTCGNGGAAAAGACCAAAACCACAAAGAAAACGCAGCAAACAATCCGAAGCAAAANTACAATCAGCGGNCAGAAATTTCAAAATCAAAGCGACCGAGTACTAAAAAAAGAGACGATAACATTCCCATGATTACTTATCGCCTCGAAGTAGGCCAAAATGACAAAATCAAGGCGTCACATATTGTAAGCACATTAGTTACTGAAGCCGGGATAACCAGCCGTCATATAGGGGCAATCAAACTGCATGACAACTTCAGTACTGTAGATCTACCACAAGGAATGCCCAATTCACTACTAAAGCATTTAAAAAAGGTGAAAATTTTCGCAAAACCTATGCGCTTAAGTATTTATAGCCCTCAACTAACAAATGAAGACGGCGCGGCAAGAAAAAACAAACGATCCAGAAAAAAGACGAACCCGAAGCCCACTAAAACTAAAGAAAGCAACCGAAGAACACAAAGAAAAACAAAATCTTTTCGAAAACAAAAATCAGCTTCTGCAAGCTAGCCCGATGTAATCGTTGGATTTTCCTTTGCTATTTTATATTGCTTATCACAGGCGAACGTTACCAATTACACCTTTTCATTTAGCGATGGCTTGATAACTTTACCCATGGCATTGCGGGGCAGTCTATCTAATACTTTTATTCGCTTGGGTATTTTGTAAGCAGACATTCTTTGAGAACACCAATTCTTAAAATCTGCATATTCGAACTCGGCACCAGAACGTAAACAGACACAAGCGACGACAGCCTCTCCCCATATATCGTCAGGNACGCCAATTACCGCTACTTCACTTATATTCTCATGGGTTAGGAGAACACCCTCTATCTCTAGCGCTGATAACTTGTAGCCACCCGATTTAATAATATCGATTGATGATCGCCCCATTATGCGAAAATAGCCATCCTCTATAACTGCAATATCGCCGGAGCAAAACCAACCATCTTTAAACGCTTCTTGTGTGGCCTTTCGGTTATTCCAATATTCCTTAAACAGAGTATCGCCTTTCATACGAATTTCTCCGGGCGCACTCTCCTCAGTCACAGGTATATCCGATTCATCAAACAATTTCACTGTTACCCCGGGAAGTGGCTTACCCACGAACCCAGCCCGTCTTTCTCCGGCATAGCCGTTGGATATTGCCATACCCACCTCTGTCATCCCGTAGCGTTCAAGAAGAATTTGCCCGGTTAGCTCTTTCCATTGGTTGAAAACATTGACCGGACAGGCNGCAGAGCCAGACACATTTAAACGCATTCGCCCAAAACCATCTCCGATAGCTCTTGAGACATCGATATCTAGGAGTTCTAAGTGCTCTATCAGTTTCACATAGATCGTGGGTACTGCCATAAATATGCTATAGGTGTCCGATATCACCTCGGANCAAATTCCATCCAGATCAAGTTTCGGCATCATATGCACTTTGGCCCCNGACCACAGNGCACAGCATAGGACGTTGATGATGCCGTGAACATGATGTAGCGGAAGAAACAATGGAATAACATCTTCCCTTGACCACTTCCATGCATCAAGCAAAGTTAAAATTTGCGCTCGAATTGCTTTGTGAGTTGTGAGCACTCCTTTCGGTTTATCGGNAGTACCACTCGTAAAAAGTATCATCGCGGACCTTTCCGGAGAAAGGCTAGGNAGATCAGTGCACTCAAAAGCCAACACTTCATCAATTGCAAGAAGTCTAATCCCTAGCTGCCTACATAGCTTNNGGAGCTGGCCATGGCATTCAGCATCGGCAATCAATCGAGTTACACCAANGCTGCCGAGATAATGCTCAAGTTCAGCCTCTGNGGACGAGATATTTAGCGGTACCGCAATTCCACCNGCGCGCCAAATGCCCANGAGGGCAGTTACATAATTCAGGCTTGCTGGAATAAGAAAGGCGATACGCTCTTCTTGCAAATCTTGCCTGTCTTCAAGAATACCCGCAGCGAATAAAGNTATTCTGGCATTTATGCTGTCATATGTATGGGCGCCATCGGAATCCACTAAGGCAACCTTATTATTGTTCTTTGCAATTCTANGAAAAGCGTCNTCAATCATATTTGATACTTCAAAGAGAAGCNGGCGAAATGAGGCCAGTTGATTTTGNTCCGCATGACAAAAAAGCTCCTGTNAANNTGTTCTGATCGAAATAACCATAGTCAGATTTTCAGAATTACNTGACTGACATATTAGTGAATCGCAGTGTNATGTCTAAGCCANACGAGAGCCATTGCGGGCCTGTTTATCGGGAATAGCCAGTATAATGTCCCCACCACTTTGCACAAATCCCGTCACCAGACATTCCGACATGAANGNACCGATCTGTTTTTTCGGGAAGTTAACAACTGCNACAATCTGTTTTCCAACTAACNTCTCTGNCTCATAATGATCCGTGATCTGTGCGGAGGACTTTTTAATTCCTATTTCGGCANCAAAATCAATGCTCAGNTTGATGGCCGGTTTAATGGCCTCTTCAAAAAATTCTGCCGAGACCACCGTTCCAACTCTGAGGTCAACCCGTTCAAATTCTTTCCAACTNAGATTATCTCGGTCTGTCATTTTTTNGCCACCTCATATCTATNAACAATATCTGATCACNCANNGTCAGTCGAGAAGATAACTATCTCAACTCAGANTAANATTCAGTTATCGATAAGTATCAGCTTGCNATACTCTAACGCAGAATATTGCAGTTCCAGATNATTCTCCAATCANNGCTATGCAACGGCATGTCCAGCAGACTCTCATTTCCAGTACTCCAGTNTCAAATGAACCGGCGTTTNCTGATCAGAGGCCTCCTAAAAAGGCANNCATCCAACTGGNTAATGCGCAATTTTTTGCAGCTACCTAACGGAATGATTCAATAATTTGAGCCATGAANAAATTTCTGATAATNGGTTAACACATCCTGAGGAGCCTCTACATGAGGGTAATGGCCAATCGTCGAAAGCTCAACGCAATAATCAAGTCGGCAATGCAATTCCTTGTAACGGCAAACCATATGGGTGCCGGAAACGGGATCCGCCGAACCATTAATGAGCGCGAGAGGAATGCTGGATTTTTGCAGCACGGACACCCAGCGCTCTCGATGATGCATGCGGTCACGCATATAGGTAATTAGATTATGAAAAATATGTTTTCCATTGTTGTAATTAATCAGCCACCAGAATTCGTTTAACTGATGCTCAGAGGGTTTAGAGTCGTTGCCAAAGACCGAACTGAAACTGCTACAGAACCTAGCATAGCCATTGAAATAATTGAGCAACCCACCTATTGGACTTAGCAAAATTTTTTGAATAAAGAGCGCCCGATGAGTCTCTGGAAATAATCCGCCATTTAAAAAACAGCAGGACAGCCATTCTCCCGNGCCTATACCNTCTAATTGNCGTGCCAGAAGCTCTTGAGCAACGGTGTCCCCATAGTCATGGGCTAACACATGAAAATTCTCAAGCCCTTTTGCAGTGACCAATGCCTCGACAATGTCAGCCTGACCGTGGATNCTATAGNTATGATTATTTGGTTTATCCGAAAAACCGAANCCCAGCATATCCNGTGCAATAACCCGATAATTTTTTCTTAGACCTTCCCATATTGTTAGCCAGTCCCAGCTGGAAGTGGGAAAACCATGGAGCAACAATACAGTGGGTGATCTCGAATTAAAAGACTGATTTGCGCCACTATCCATGCAGAAAATTTGATGACCCAGAAGCGATTGATATTCACNACGTGAACGCCATAGTTCTGCTCTGAAACTGGGTTGTACGGGCGCTAATACCATAGTATTTTTTCGATNATTTATCTTATATTGATATAAAACAGTCCGAGTGTCCATTTACTTTCTTGAGTCAAATNAATCTTNATGCAATACTCTGCATCNTCAGTTTCCTGACCCGAGCTGCAGACNACTANNANTTACAAGAGCAATACAATGACTCAANCCCAGTCGAAACCATTCGANACATTGATTAAAAATGCGAAAGTTTTTAANAGGGGCGAACAACCCGTTATTGAGGATGTCGCTATTGCTAACGGCCACATCATCGCTCGCGGGAAGAATCTNAATGCGACCCAAGCCAGTCGAGTAATTAATGCGCAAGACCTTTGGCTGCTCCCAGGACTGTTTGATATCCACACTCATTANGATCTGGAATTGGAATTGGCCCCAGGACTCCCAGAATCCACGCGCCATGGCACGACATCCGTNGTGATTGCCAACTGCAGCCTNGGTCTCGCTTTTGGCGCCCAGCGCGACGGAACTAATGATCCTATNGTTAGCTGCTACGCCCGCGTCGAAAATATTCCAAAACATGTGCTGCGCCACTGTGCCGACAAAATTANTTGGAGCAGCCCGGGAGATTANCTAGACCATNTGGAACAGCTTAACCTNGGCCCAAATGTGGTGGCGCTATTTCCCCACTCAATGCTTCGCATAGAGAAAATGGGTTTTGAAAATAGTATCACTCGCGACCCAACGAGTTANGAGCTAGAGGCGATGAAAGAATCNCTCCGCGAAGGCCTTCAGCTTGGCTATGCGGGACTCTCTACCGATGCACTGCCCTTCCATTATCTAGCGGCGCAACCACATTGTGAAAAAACCATTCCCACCCAGTTTTCCAAGTTTNCAGAGCTCAAAGCGCTTNCGGGAGTGGTGCGAGAGCGAGGGGCCTTATGGCAAGCCACCCCACCAAAAGACAGCGTANTCGGTACATTAAAAACGTTTCTNCTAACCAGCGGCCGCNTGNATGGCAAGCCCTTACGCACNACTGTGGTTGCAGCCTTGGATATAGCAAACAACTGGCGCCTTGCCCGTCTGGCTAAGATTTTGTCNCGATTGCTCAACTCTTGGCTAGTCAAGGGAGATTTTCACATGCAAGCCCTTGGCGCGCCGTTTAAAACTTGGGCAGATGGTGCAGTGACGCCACTGGCAGAAGAAATCCCNGAGCTGCGCCGCCTCAATGAAACTGACCTCGAGGATCGCGAAGGTCGCCGCGCAATTCTCAATGACCCGAACTATGCCAAATCATTTAAGGCTATGTGGATGAATGGTAAGAAAGGTTGGACCCTTGCTCGCCTGAAGCGAAANTTAAATTTGGAGGACTATGCCTTTAATCGGACTCTCGCAGATATGCAGTTGGAACGGTGTCCGCAAACTAGCTGGGAAGGNATGGATNTTCAGNCAGTCCTCGACCGGGTAAACGAAATCAATTCAGGNCANTNTCCTCCAAACATGCAAGAGGGTGAGCTTCAAANGGTTCAAAAGGAATTCGGGTGGATCGAAGACGAAGGAGACTTTATGCTGCAAATGCTACGATCCTTTGACAANGATCTAACTTGGAGCACCACTACCGCCAACCGCAACNTNGAGACGGTGCGCGAGTTGCTTATGAACCNTTTTCTTCTACCGGGCTTTAATGACAGCGGGGCCCACCTGACCAACATGGCGTTCTACGATGTCAACNTGCGTAGCCTNAAGCTGGCATCTCAAGGGGGNGACCGNGATGTCAGCTATATGGTTAGNCGCCTGACAAAGGATGCAGCCGATGTGTTTGGTGTTGAGGGCGGCACCATCGATCAAGGTGATGTNGCAGACCTCGTTTTAATCAACCCCAAAAAGCTCGCAGAATATGATGGCGAAGCAAGTACCGAGCGCATTTATCGTAAAGAATTTAGCCATGAACAACTGGTCAACCGATCGNACGGTGTGGTNGAANTGGTAATGATTGGNGGCCAGAGTGCTTGGGAAAATGATCAATTTAACGCTGACCTAGGACAGAAGCCGATGGGTCGTTTACTGAGAGCAGTTAATTCGGTCAGGTGAAATCGCGCAANACTATGGCTAAAGATCAGTTCTCANNGCGGCANTTGCTNATGAGNTAAAAACTGCTATATCGACAACAAAAATAGAAGTTNATTTGTCTTTATCGCTATCGTTTCAACAGTTTTATCAACTCATCAATCTTTTCATCTGACTTTTCCGAATCAATAAGAGATTCGCGCACACAAGCGGACATATGCTTACCTANNATNTTATGTTCAACGNTGGAAATAGAATTTTTAACGGCNTTTAGCTGATCTAGAATATCGATGCAGTACCTCTTGTCCTCAATCATGGCNATGATACCTCTNATCTGCCCCTCGATTCTTTTCAAATTGGCGATTCTATCTCTGTGACAAGGATTATCCATGNNCGTCCTCANNATTACNTTAGCAGTNCNTTTTACCCTNCGGGGGTATTGCTTAANAAATTCACACCATTACATTNCCCCATNATTTGAAANTTGGNGTGAAATAATGCNTCACANACTAGTATATCTTATTCTGCTTTTTCACGTCGGCACTTGCATTGCAGNCTCCTCCGCTATTGAACATGCTCCCATCGGCGTCATGGGAGATCACTTCCACAAATCTGGCGAGTCTATGCTGTCAGTAAGATACACTTACATGTCNATGAGAGGTAACCGTTTCAAGGGGGCTGCGATATCAAATGAAGACGTGAAGGTAATGCCNAACCCACTATCTGCAATGCCCCCAAAATTATCAATCGTTCCCCAGAATATGACCATGTCTATGGCTATGATCGGAGGAATGTATGCCCCTTCTGATTCAGTTACGCTAATGCTAATGGGCATGTTTATGTCGAAAGATATGGATCTAAATACTTATCAGCCTATGNTGGGCCGAAAGTTGATTGGNTCTTTCTCTANCTCCTCAAGTGACATTTCAAATTTTTCACTTGGTGCTCTGTTCAAAATCCACGAGACCCCTNCGAACCGGTGGCATGNCGAGATAACGGTTGACAAATCTGTTGGTAAAATCANCGAACAAGNTGCCATCCTTACNCCCATGAATATCCGGAAAGAAATGATACTGCCCTATGGAATGCAAATTGGGGACAAGGCGACACGACTGATNGGAGCCATCACCAACGTAAGGAACATGCATAACAGCTGGGTAGTTGGCGGCCAAATAAGGGCCAAATCCGTTGTTGAACATGCGGATTGGTATTTTGGTGACACACTCGAACTCAATGCATGGGTTCAGCACAAACTGAACAGAGCAATATCAGTTTCTGCAAGAGTTAATTTCAAGCATGAAGATAAAATTTCAGGCAGAAACTCTATGATTTCTGGACCGGTCCAAACCGCAAATCCGGAAAATTATGGCGGAAAACAAATAGATCTTGCAGTCGGCGTAAACGTACTTGCTCAAATTTTTCCCGGCAAAGAGGATCGACTAGGAATCGAGCTGGTGTTTCCATTAGATCAGAATAAGAACAATCTGCAAATGGATTCAGACTATGGGTTAATTTTAGGATATCAAAAATCCCTTTAGAGTTTGCTAAATTACATCGCTTCTTATACTTGTAAGATAAGAGCCTCAGTCCTCTATGCTATTCCCAATATTTATCGCCCAAAATCAGAGACAAGCCTCTGTTAACGTTTGTTTGAACGATCTATCTGGCGATGATACTCCTTGAAGACATCGCTTTATCTGCGATTGGAATTGCCGCCCGACAGGCGATTGCGGTTAAGAACATTGGTTTTTCTGTCGCCATCGCTGTTACGGCGAAACCTAACGGAGGTTTTTTTTTGTCCCAGGCCATTTCTCGGAGTCGGCCGGGCCTCAGCACTCTTTTGTGATGAACCTTTCGAGCGTTCTCCTGACTTACCTTTTTTTTGCCGTCATCGGACTTTAGTTTTTTGCACGGCTTTGGATCATGCCCATAGAACGAGCGCTTTTTAGGATGTCTGGATTTATTATTTTGACGG
>PCDB01000010.1 GCA_002591625.1 Porticoccaceae bacterium | reverse complement strand
GTGGCCCCTTTCTCGGCAGGCGGAAAATCGAATTTTGCTCGTCTACATGCTTGTTTTAAGGGTGAAGGCGCGGCGATCAAATAATTATGCTTAGTAATCGCCACACTCGGGTTAAGGCTGGGAATACACCGGTTCGACATTGAATTTGACCTGAGTAATTTGCAAACGCGAGAGGTATTCAAGTCCTAAACCCCTGAGTCTTCGGGACGCTTGATCTTACTTTTTGCAGCTGCTAAGACTTGTTACACCGTTTTAATGACTTCATCAGTGGACATTATCTTGGCCCAGAGTCGACCAAGCATCGTAAGCGAACTCTCTTGCATTTCATGGCTATCGGTGCCGGTTGCATCAGACACGATGACCACTTTATATTGTAGATCGCTGGCTTCCATTGCTGTCATTGCCACGCAGTTGTTGGTAGACACTCCAACACAAACGAGCGTATCAACATTCATTGCTCGAAGAGCAGAGTCGAGACGTGTCGATCTGAATGCCCCCTGAGTTGTTTTGTTTAAAACAAGTTCGTCTGTCAGGGGACGAAGTTGATCTACAATTTCATGCTCCCTATTTCCGACAAAATTGTTGGTTTTCTGAACGATCGTCCTTATTGTTGGAACAACGTCTCTGGCGTCCGAGGTTTCTGCTCCGTAAGTGACATAGATAACTCCGTTACATTTGGATCTAAATGTATTTAGAAGCTTTGTGATGTTCGGTACAAGCACATTTTCGATCCTATCGAATCTATAAGTTGCAGTGTCAGCTTTCCCGCTGTCTTGCAAAAGTTTGCCAAGACCGAGATTTCTGTTGCCGGTAGCGTTTTGCATATCAATTACGAGCAAAACAGCTTTTTCAGGAACAATTTCTATATTTTGCGAGAAAGAATCGATAAATTTAGGCTGTTTCATGATACTATTGTACGGACTAATTAAAGGTTGTTCAAACGTTTTTTAGAGGTCTGTCATGGACAAATTTTCTGCAGCAGGTTACGGTGCTCAAAACATAGGAATTGGCAATTGCAGTGCTATCTTGTTGGTTGATTTCCAAAAGGGGTTTACAGATCCTCGCAGCACTCTTGGTAAATCTCAGCACGTCGATTCTGCTGTTGAGACTTCCGCGAAGTTTCTGAGGATGATCAAAGACGCTGAGTTGCCAGTAGCATCCTGCCGCACATCTTGGGCAAGTGCTGATGAGATGGCCTATTGGAAGGTATCCTCGTTGTACAGCGGTGAGTTCTTTCACGGTCATGAGTTCACTGAGTTGGATCCAAGGATTGCGAACTCTCGCCAACACTATGAGTTCGTCAAAACGGCACCTTCAATTTTTTTCAAAACACCCTTGATCACTTGGTTGACAAAAAAAAATGTGGATACTGTATTCGTCCTTGGTTGTACAACCAGCGGTTGTGTTCGAGCATCTGCGATAGACAGCTTTTCACTGGGTTTCAGAACAATGATTGTTGAAGATTGCTGCGGTGACCAAGATTTGGACGCCCATGAGTCAAACTTGAGGGATATGGGCAGGCGATACGCCGACGTCCTCAACCATTCGAAAGCCATAGAAATGATTTTACAAAAACTGCCCTCCTAGAACTTAAACTCTATTAAAGATTTTAGTAGTTGCATCATTGAAGGTTTCTAGTGTCAATATCGTATCTACAAGTGCGTCAAGTTCCGTTTTTGTCATAAATGGCTCACATAGCCCCTTGAATTTATCTATAAACTCGCCTTCCGACATGAAATTCGTAGGTTCTCCCTTTGGAACTTTAACGAATCGCTCATATTTTTCGCTATTGATATCAATGGAAACGCTGGCACTCATATTTTCAGGACTGTTTGCCTCAGCCAGCTCATCTATTGAGACACTTACCCGATGACAAAGTTTGAGGGTGTCGGGGTCAAGCAGGTGCTTCTGATAATCGTCCCATACAAAGCGCCTCTCGCGAAAGGCCACTGCAGCGCTAAAAGGCATTGAAAATTGGGCGTCAACGATACTCTTAGGCGCTTGTTTTAGATCGATCGGTTCACCAATGACACCAAACCCTCTGCTGGGTAAGCCAACATGTATATGAGGATTCATGCATTCTGACAAAGAGTGCTCTCGGGTCAAATCTATTATGGCATCTATGGCAGCATGGCTATATCTGCAGGAGGGATAGGGCTTTACGCCCAAAGACATGGTATCCCAACGGTCACCCAGTTCGGAAGTTGCTCTCGATGGATTCCCAGATGAACTGTAGTTGCTCAAAAATCCCCACTGTCCCTCTATAGATTCGCCCGGTCCTTTGAAATTTTCGCTAGCAGCCACGGCCGCCATTAATCCGTTCTGCGCCGCTTGTCCCACGTGAAGTCGCTTCGTCCAAGCCCCGTCGACCAGAAACTGCATGGCTCCCGCCGTCTGACTGAGCGCAACTCCAAATGCAGATGAAAATTGGGCTTTTGACAGACCAAAAATTTTTCCCGCTGCTGCTGCTGCTGCAAAAATTCCGCATGTGGCGGTCGGATGGAAGCCTCGCTTATAGTGGTCGCCGGCATCAACAGCTTTGCCCAGCCGGATGTGTATTTCATAACCCAATACTAAAGCTGTGATAATTTCCTTCCCTGACGCGTTTTGCATTTGCGCCGCGGATAGGACAGCGGGGAGGATGGGCGCGCTCGCATGAAGTGAGGCTTCAGCATGCGTGTCATCGAAATCTAGAGAGTGCGCAAGTGTTCCGTTTATTAATGCAGCAGCGCTGGGTGCATATAATTTAGTGTCCCCGAAAACACTGCATGAGCCTTGATTGAGTCCAAGCTTATCTACTGCTCTAATTAAGCTACCGGTTGATTCAGAAGAATTCCTAGCCCTGACAATGATACCAGCGGTGTCAAGAATTAATTTTTTGGTGCGTTCTACTACTTCTATTGGAAGGTGCGAATATTGAATACTTTCGGAGAATTCAGCAATTGCATCTGTGGTTGCAGTCATAATAACCTAGCCTGTTCGTGTTATGAGGGGGGGCGGGCGGGCAGAGTTATGTCGAAATGTCGATGCAAAATTGCCGCGATGTTTTCATAACAGCATCCAAATCTGACAACCTCAAGGGTCTCAACATTAAGAAGTGTAGATGACATTCCCTGGTGGCTATACTTGACTGGGCCGTAATCAATTATTAAGTCAGCGGCATCCTTAACCTCGTCTTGAATGTCCTCGACTTTAAACCGAGTTCCAGTTGTTGAAACATTGGCAGACGAGCCAAATACAAGTTTGCCAGCCTGATAAATCAAGCCAGTTATTGCAGCGTGAAATTTGCCTGCATTTGTAAGCATTGCTAGGGTATCGTTTACCGTACTTCTATGGTACAAGTCAGGGTTAATAGCCCTTATCAATGGATTTTCGAGGTTGCATGGTGCAATGACCCCCAGTGGCAGATCATAATCATCCGTGATGGCTTGAACAATTTCAGCGCCTCTGCTTGAGACCTTGTGCATTGCTTTGTGATGCCCCATATTTCCAATTACGGCATTGTATTTTGAGTTAGCCCGTTTCTTGGTTTTGAAAATATGCATGATTGAATCATCAGTCCCGCCCAAAAAAGCATAGCCGACGTCCATGGGCAATATGCAGGTGCCCCCTTGCTCGAGCACCTCAAAAGCAGCTTTTGCATCCTCTTCAATCTTTAAAACACCCACATATTCCTCCGTTTCAGTCTAATCTAATGCGATTCCCGTTCAAGGATGGCCAGGAAGTCATTGCTATGCTTTTACTCTTGAAGCAGTGAAGTCTGGAGCTTTGGGTGGCTCCAGGCCTGTTTCTTTTTGGCACCTAGCCCGAAGATCTTCGACCTCGCCCCCGAAATTGAAGACTTTAGCGTCGTTGTTGATTGTTACCTTTTTGCTGGATCTGAGAACTTTAGTCGCTTCAAATTCAACGATATTGTTTTTGATTACAACTCCATAGGAATTCTCAGCCGCATGATGACTCACCAATCCAGCGAGGACGTCATTCAATACTCTCTCGGGCTCCCGAGTAAGCGGATCTCCAACACCTCCACCGCCCCAAGTATTGAAGTATAGAATATCCCCCCCTTTGACGGGGTAGCGATCGCATTTAGACGGCAAGAACTCTCTCTCTCCGCCCTCACGAACCAATTCTTTTGTGCTTCGCATGCCCGGTTCGGCGCCATTTACACCCCACGGATAGGTGAGCCAACGATCGTCATGGATTGAAATTTCACCGTCCTCCAAAAACCTGTAACCCATCCTAATTCCATTGCCACCTCTGTGGTAGCCAGCTCCTCCGCTATCAATGATGCATTCATAGGTTTCGATTCGCAGAGGAAAATATGCTTCAAGAAATTCATTAGGAACATTCTTGAAGTTAGGCCAAAGCGAGTGTCCATCCGGACCATCCCCCACTGGTCTTGCAGGAATTCCACCGAAACCAATTTGGTAAAGTTGATACCACTCGCCGTTCGTGTCTCTCCCAGAGTACATAAAGTGAGGGCTGTCTGAAAAGCCCGCCCCGCAGAGAAAGTCAGGATTTCCTTGCCCTAGAAGGCCACTAAGCACGTCAAATATTCGCCCCAATGCATGGGTTCTGCATGATAGTGCGGCTGGTCTTATGGGTTTGAGTAAGCTGCCTTTCGGGATTCTTACGTCTATGTAATCATAAAACCCATCATTGAAGAGAATTTGTGGATCAAACGCAGAAATCATAAAAGTGCCGCAGAACATCTTGAACATTTCTTCGTTTAGCATGAAATTGATAGAACCCGGGCTCTGAGGATCGGTGCCGTCAAAATCAAAAACAACTCTCTCTCCCTCTCTCCACATGGAGCACTTAATCTTGTAGGGTCCTGACCCCAAAGCGTCATCACAAATATAGTCTTCAAACGATTGCTTCTGTTCAGGGACCGTCTCCATAATTAACTGGCGCATTGCCCTACAATTTCTCTCCAGCAATTCCTCTAAAGCGGAGTAAAAAACATCGTCTCCGAACCTTTCCGCCATCTCCACGCATCTTCTTTCAGCAATGGTGCAAGCTGCAATCACTCCCTTAAAGTCGCCTTCGTTCCAATGAGGCATTCTAGAATTCCGAAGTGCTATCTTCATTATGTCTTCCTGAAGCTCGCCTTTTCGAAAAATTTTTACAGGAGGGAAGGCGGTCCCCTCCTCGAATATCTCTCGCGCTTCATTTGGGAGAGAGCCGGGAACTCGACCGCCAATATCTGTTAAATGTCCGAAATGAGCGGCCCAACACATGTGCCTACCATCTTTAAATATAGGTTTAATGACCAAGTAGTCATTTAGATGGCTTATTGCACCTCCACAACTATAAGGATCGTTGGTGAGGATCATATCACCTTCCTCCAATGTGCCATCATAGCCTTCCATGAACCCATGAATAAATGAGCCGAACTGGCCCACGATCATTTTTCCATCCACGTTCGCGACCATCGGAAAGGCGTCACCCTGTTCACGAATTCCGGGGGACATCGCCGTTCTGAAAACCGTGGCGTCCATTTGTTCTCGGGTATTTCTCAAAGCGCTCTCGATTACGTCGAGTGTTATTGGATCAACGGCCACTTTATTGAACGGGGTTGGGTTAGTCTGTATGATTTTTTCGCTCATGAATTTTGCTCCCTCAAGACGGCGACAACAGTAGGTTAAGTTTATCATCTACCAAAGCCTTATACCCCGGCAGCACGACGGAGGTTGAGTCCATCTCTGTTATGACGGCAGGGCCCTCAACGAGATGACCAGATTTTAATAATTGTCTGTCATACACCTTGGCGGGATGGGTTTTACCATTATGGAAGATTTCATGGTCCGAGAGGACGGCGTCTTCGACGCGGGCCCCATCTTGAGCTTCTGATGCAGCAAGTTCAAGATCAGGTTTTGGTCCCAAGGCAATTACCCTTAGGTTGACAAATTCTTTCTCGCCGTCGATCTTAAATGTAAATAGCTGCTCATGCAGCTTGTCAAAATCGTCCGACACCTTGCTGAAGTCTCCTTTTTTGATAAGCTCAATGTCGACTGGGACTGTTAAAACCAATCCTTGACCTGCATAACGAATGTCAATCTCGTGTTGCTTAACGAGTGATATAGAGTCGATTGATGGGTGCACATTTGTGTCTGATCGGTTGAGACCATCGGCAGCGGTTTGTTCTAAACCTTTGAATTCGCTCGCGAGTGTTCCACCAGAGGCGGAAGATATGTTAACAATGATCGTTTTTGAGGCCTCATTTCTAAGGCGTGTCGTTGCGTCGCCATATGCACAAAGTATCCCCGGCCCGGGAGGGATAAGGACCGGCCAAGCCTGAGTCAGCTCGCCGAGCGCGTTTGCATGCAGAGGCCCTGCGCCGCCGAATGCCATCAGAGAGAAATCTCGCGGATCATAACCTTTTTCGACCGAAACTAATCTCACTGCCCCAAACATTTTTTCATTTACTATTTTGATAACACCTTCAGCTGCTTCCAACAATCCAAGTCCAAGAGCGTCAGCAATTTTTTGAATCGCTTTTTCGGCTTGCTCCCTGCGAATTGCCATATCCCCGCCCAATTTTTGGTTTTCTGGAAGATATCCCAAGACAACATTGGCATCTGTTACAGTTGGGTCAGTCCCGCCTTTGTCATATGCGGCCGGCCCCGGCTCAGCGCCAGCCGATTCTGGCCCTACCCGAAGGGCACGTGTGAGTTCCGGCACATGCGCTATCGACCCTCCACCGGCACCAATTGACCTCACGTCAAGCGCGCTTGCCCGCACGGTAACGTCACCTACCGTCGTCTCGCGTCTTACAAGCGCTTGCCCGTTTTCTATTAAAGCTACGTCAGTTGAGGTGCCTCCCATATCGAATGTGATAATGTTATCTATCCCCGCTTGCGCACCTACCCACATTGCTCCAGAAACACCTCCCGCTGGGCCGCTCATCAACATATAAACTGGAAAATCCCTTGCAGCGGAGGCTGTGGCAAGTCCTCCATCCGATCGAAGAATACTCAAAGTGGCACCATCCATTTCTCTCTTGAATTCAAGCTGAAGATTGGAGATGTAGTTCTCTACTTGAGGCCTTACATAAGAATTTGCGACCGTCGTAATCGTTCTCTCATACTCCTGCATTTCTGGGATAACTTCGCTTGAAATCGACGTAGGAATCCCAGGTAAAAGCTCCTCCACTAAATCTCGGATTTTCCTCTCATGGAGATCGTTAGAAAAACTATTTATGAGGCATATCGTAATGGCTTCGACATCCTTGGCGGCAAGTTCTTTAATCGATTCTTTGGCTGAATCAAAGTCGAGATCACGGACTATCGTTCCGTCAGCTGCGATTCGCTCGTCAATTTCGATGGTGCAGTCAAGNGGGGCTAGNGGGGGTGTTTTTTGATAATAAAGCCATCCGCCCAAGCCTCCCGGAACATATGATCTTGCAATTTGCAGGACCTGNCCATAGCCCTTNGTGGTTATAAGGCCCACTTTNGCTCCGNGGCCAGTTAAAATGGCATTGGTGGCTACTGTTGTNCCATGCGTAACGGCGTCGATGTCAGTNAGATCGACTCCTGCAAGNTCACATGCCTTTTTGATCCCATTNAGCACACCGATAGAGCTGTCACTCGGTGTTGACGGCACCTTGGCGGTAAAGAACTTTGAGTTGGCAGCATTTACCAGCAAAACGTCAGTAAATGTNCCTCCCACGTCCACGCCTACTTTGTACATATCACCTCCGTCCTTCAAAAGTTATTTTTATTNAGNGGTATATTACAATATATGAGCAGAATGTCATATAGTACAATCGCTNTGCGAGAAACATTTAATCCGGACCATTTCTTTTGAGGAAAATGAATTTGATGAAGTCTGCCANCAGCCTACTGTATCAGCGGATAGCCCAAAATTTGATTGACGACATTGGAAAGGGGGTCTGGNGAGTGGGTGATCAGTTGCCCTCGGAGGAGCAATTAGCTTCTAGATATAAAGTTAGTCGGTTCACGATTCGTTCCGCTCTTAATCGGGTCCAGTCAAAGGGTATGATANGCAGAAGACGCAGGCTTGGCACTACCGTTCAGAATGAACGCCCGCTGGAAACTATGGTTCAAGAGGTTCGGACCGTGGATGAGCTTTTTCAGTATCCGGAAGGNACAAGGCTGAAAGTTTTGCGAGCCTCTAATTTTTCCACTGATGTCTCAGTTGCNAATTTTCTCGGTTGTGCAGTTGGATCTAAATGGACAAAAATTGAGACTATAAGGCTATCGCAGAACAGATCTCCAGTTTGTCTTACGGAGATCTATGTGCCAGAGGCATATAAATCTGTAAAGGATCATATNGGAAAAGATTCCACGCCAGCCTTCAAACTGTTAGAGCGTCACTTTCAGGTCGTAGCACAGGAAATTAATGCCGAAATATCAGCAGGGAACATAACAAGCGCTCGGTCAAAACAGCTCCATGTTGAACCAGANAGCGCAAGTTTAATTCTNATACGACGCTATCGAAATGCAGCCGGAGAGTTGCTTGAGGTATCTACCAGCGAGCATCCAGCAAGTAGATTCACATACTCCTTCAACCTTAATTATCGGAGATGATACTAACATGGAAACAATCGATCCAATATCAGTCAAAACCTTGGAGGTCCCCCTTAGAAGTTTATTGTTTGTGCCGGGTAATCATCAAGATAAGATTGCAAAGGTTTTTGGGTACGGAGCAGATGCGGTTATTATTGATTTGGAAGACGCCTGCGCNACAGCTGACAAAAAGAAAGCGCGAAATACGTCGGTTCTTGCGCTCAAACAGNCTAGAACTTGTCGTGGTTACATTCGCATNAACGGAACGGATACCTCTTTTTGCTANGGAGACCTNAAAGAGATCGTTGGGCCTTGGCTNGATGGGATAGTTTTGCCTAAGTTGGAGCAACCAGAGCAACTATTCATGGTGGANTGGTTGCTTTCACAGATCGAACGCGAGTGCGGCATCGAACAGAGATCAATCGATATCCTTCCGATCATCGAAACGGGTTTGGGCGTGTCAAATCTGAAAAAAATTTGTGCGAAGCCATGTCGGATGAGACGCTTCGCNTTCGGGGCTGGAGATTTCACCAGAGATGTGGGCATAAAATGGAGTGCAGATGAGTCAGAGTTAGCTTACGTCAGAAGCCATATGGTTTTAACCGCACGAGCATCTGGTNTAGAGCCTCCAATTGATACCGTCCACATCCAGCTTGACGACCTTTCAGGNTACGCTAANTCGGTGGCNATAGGCGCCAAATTTGGTTTTCAAGGTAAATTACTCATTCACCCGAAACAGATATCTCTTGCGAATAAATTATTTAGACCCAGTGAGGAGGATGTAGAACAAGCCCGAAAAGTTGTGGCCGCCTTCGAGGCCTCAGAAGAAGGTGGGTCTGCGTCTATTCAAGTCGATGGCTACTTCGTGGATTATCCGATTGTTGAGAAGGCATACTCTGTCATCAGAAAATCGGAGCTTTTTAAAAACTGATTTACCCTAACCAGTCTTTGATCACTTGATCCGTGTCTGCGCCCAGTTCGCGACCTAACCAATTGACTTGGCCCGGAGTCTTGGAAAGTCTAGGACACACATTCGGAATTGAGATCGGTCCCGCCCGAGGGTCATCGAGCGTAATAATGTTTGCTCTAGCGTTATATTGAGGATCTTCAAAGATTTCATCAATGCTATAAATCGGCCCGCATGGAACCTCAGCTGCTTCGCATAGTCCTAGTATTTCGGCTCGATCAAGGCCCGAAGTCCAATGAGTAACGAAAGCATCCACTTTTGAACGATTTTTTTCGCGCTTTCTTATCGTGCCAAATTCTCCCTCGCCGCATACATCAAGTCGATTCATTAAAAGCGCTAAGCGATTAAAAATTTTGTCATTGGTGCATGCGATGGCAACCCACAACCCATCGCTAGTAGGATAATGGCTATGAGGGACGGCATTAACCGTCCCAGGACCCATTCGCTGCCTCACGAATCCATTAAAAGCGTAAGCCGGTGCCAGCTCGTCCAAGATTCTAAATATGCTCTCATACAAACCAACATCAATCACTTGCCCAGCGTTTGTTTTACCGCGATGGTGGAGCGCAACCATTACACCCAATGCAGCAAACATCCCTGACATGTAGTCTGAAAGTGTTGCCGTGCCTGGAGATGCTGGTGCCGATTCGGGGTCACCACAAAGATATGATATTCCACTGAACGCGTTTGCGATACGACCAAAGCCGGGCCTTCCGTTATAAGGCCCTGTTTGACCATAAGCGGTTACCCTTGCAATGATTAATCCCGGATTGATATCCAGAAGAACCTCTTCGCCCAAACCCCATTTTTCCAATGTACCGACTTGGAAGTTTTCGCAGACCACATCGGCTTTAGCTACCAGCTTCTTTAAAGTCTCGGACCCCTCATCCGATCTCAAATCCAATTCAATGCTTCTCTTATTGCGTCCCTCGCTCAACCATACTAATGAATCGCCACAAGGAGTCGGAGTGCCAAATTTCCTTATGGGGTCCCCCACTCCAGTGAGTTCAACTTTGACTACGTCCGCCCCAAATTCTGCTAAAAAAGTGGCGCAGTAGGGCGCTGCGATAAAAGTAGCCAAATCAAGCACCTTCAAATCTTGCAGAGGTCCGGATCCTGTGGTTTGGTTCTTTTGTTCTGGTTTTGACGACATATTTATCTCCAAAAGTACGGACTATTTCGTTTACGTTTGGTTATAATAGTGTTGTACGATATTGTCAATGATAGTAGAGTAATAAATATGAAATCAGCCCTTGAGTACAAAGAATCTCTTCGCGAACTCAACCCAAAAGTGTTTCTAGGTGGAGAGAGAGTGCCATCTGTTGCAGATGAACCAAGACTGGAGCCAGGAATTAATGCAGTTGGGATAACCTATGATTTTGCTCTTGCTGAGCAACACAAAACAGTTATGACATGTGACGGTTTTGACGGAAAACCAACGAATAGATTTTTGGCTATCAACAAAAGCACCCAAGATTTGTTGGACAAGCTTGAGGCAGTGCGTCTCACATGCAAGGTGGCAGGTTGCGCCCAGCGTTATCTCACACATGATGCATTTAATGCGCTGTATGAGGCGACTTGGCAAATTGCACAAGACAAGAAATGTGAAAATCACAACAGGTTAGTAGCATACATCGCTGCTGCGCAAAAAAGCGATTTGTCCATCGGAGTTGCAATGACTGATGGCAAAGGGGATCGCTCCGTTAGGCCATCTCAACAGACTCAACCCGACACATATGTGCATGTAGTTGCCCGTCGTCCTGGCGGGATATTTATCACAGGGGTTAAAGCAATCATTACCGGCGCTCCCTATATGCATGAGCTCCTAGTTATGCCATGTAGGCGCATGTTAGAGGAGGACAAAGATTTTGCCGTGGCATGCGCGGTGCCAATCGATGCCGATGGGCTAACAATCGTTACCCGGCCGGCCGGCCGGCCAGGGCAAGAGTCAGCAAAGTTCAGTGCCAAGTTCGCTCAATCTGTTGCGGTTGCGCATTTTGATAACGTTTTTGTTCCCTATGAAAAAGTTTTCATAGATGGTGAGTTTGAGGCGGCCCATTTGATGACAACAAATTATGCAACACACCATAGGCATAGCTGCATAGGTGCGAGGGCAGGGTTTGGAGATTTGTTGATTGGAGCAGGTGCAATGATGGCGCGAGCAAATGGTCTTGATTATGAAAAAACACCGCACTTGAGAGAAAAAATGGTTGACCTCATTAAAATCACTGAAGGTTTCTATGCCTGTGGCATTGCCGCCTCTACAATGGGTGAACTTGATCGTGCAGGCAATTTCCGTCCAGACAGAGTTTACAGCAATATTGGAAAGCTGCTTCTGGCAAACCAGATATACGACATGCACCGGCTTGCGCATGATGTTTCAGGAGGTCTTGTGGTGGCGTTGCCATCGCCCGAGGAGGATCATAATCCAGAAACCGCACCGATGCTTTCAGACCTCCTTCGTGGTAGTCCAGATGTTTCTTACGAACACAGGGCAAATGTTGCTAGATTTATTGAAGACCTCACTGCTTCCGAAACAGGCGGGTGGTACTCAGTTATCAGTATGCATGGCGGTGGCTCGCCGGAGGCAATGAAGTTGGAGGTTTTACGAAACTATGATGTTGAAGCGAGATCTGATCTGGTTCAGGCGTTGTTTGATCGCGACGCTCTTGAAATGGGCAAGGGCGTCAAGGTTGATCGTCAACCAGGTCGTTGTTGTGCTGTCGGCTGTGGTGGGGATGATCTGGTTAAACAAGCTGCGTCAGCAAAAAATGGCAAAAGTAATCTTCCGTCAATTAACCGCAACTCGGGTTAGTTGTTCAGAACGCGGGTACCGAGTGATAAAGACACGGGGCAAAAATTCTTATCAGCATCGATGACCCAAATTTATGGATCTTAATCACTTTTCTCGCAGCGACTGGGCAGACGTCCCGCACCATAATCCAGAAACACTATAACGCCGAATTAGGTGTCTATGGTAGTGCTTTTGTCCGTTTTGGCTTTGGCTTATTCCCTTCTGTTCTCCTCTGTTTGGCGATTATTGGATCGGAAAAATTATTCTCATTTTCACCTCCTTCAGAGTTCCTTCTCTGGTTGATTCTGGCAAGTTGCGGTCAAATCGTTTTTACCATTGTGCTCGGTTTGGCTATGGATAGAAAAAATTTCGGGACGACAATTGCGCTCTCGAAAACAGATGCTCTGCAGGCAGCTCTTGCAGAATCTTTGTTACTGGGATTATACCCCGATCCAAAAGTTACTATCGCTATCACGATTGGATGCTGTGCTATCCTGGTCATAATGACAGAAGATAATGTCGAAGGCCCGTCATATTTAAGTGCTAGGCTTCAAGCGATAATGCTAGGTCTATTAGCCGGATTATGTCTAGGCGTTTGCTCTGTTCTATTCCGGCTTGCCATGGAGACTCTTAACCATTTCGATTTCTTGGAGCGGGCTGTTTTGACGTCATGTCTCGCGACTATCTTACAGACAATAGTCATGGGAGCCTTCCTGCTCTTTTTGAGGCCATCAGAGTTACTGTTGTGTGCAGCAAGTTGGAGAGTGTCCTCTTTTGTAGGCATCATAGCGGCTTCGACAACTTTTCTTTGGTTTACGGCCTTTGGCTTGATGAATGTGTCCGCGGTTCGAATGCTCGGTCAAATAGAGATTATCTTAAGTTTTCTGGCCGGTTTTTGGTTGTTCAAGGAGAAAGTGGCATTAAGGGAATGCTTCGGAGCAGCGATGATCATAGCTTCTATCTGCTTACTTCTCTATTGATGTTCTTGAAAAAAGTTACGAACATCTCAATCTTTACCAAACAAAAGGGTCTAAACTAGCTAAGGCTAACCGAGAATCGTTGATAGATATCTGAATTTTTCACCCGGTTTACAATCTCTAGGCGAGACATTAGACTACTAGGCAATTGTCCGTACCTATTCCAACAGCTGGAGAGCATTATAATGAAAAAACGCCAGATTATCATGGTCGGTTTCATGCAAGCTCAGAATTGCTCAAACTACCCTGCCTCTTGGCGGCATGTCGAATCTTCTACCGACTTCATGACGCCCCACTACTATCGAAGAATTGCCAGGGCTCTCGAAGATGGGAAATTTCATTTTGGATTTTTTGATGACAGGTTGGCCTTACCAGATATATTTGCGTCGGATCATAGCGTTGCGCTGAAACATGGTATCCGAGTTGTAAAAATGGATCCTATTCCGATTTTAGCTACAATGGCGATGCATACCAAACACCTAGGTCTGGCAGCCACCCTATCGACGACCTACTACGGGCCTTATCACATTGCCCGAACCATGATGACACTGGATCATATGTGTGGCGGGAGAGCAGGTTGGAACGTTGTAACCTCTTTGAATGACTCAGAAGCTTTTAATATGGGGGCTAAGGAAACTATCCAACACGACAAGCGTTATGATCGAGCTGACGATATGATGAGGAGTGTTGTAGATATGTGGAACGCATGGCAGCCCGACGCGATAGTATGTGACAAACAGACTGGACTGTTTGCCGACCCAACCAAAGTAACGAGGACGGAGCATAATGGAGAGTGGTTTCAAACATCTGGTACATTTACTGTACCGCCATCTCCACAGGGTCACCCGGTTATTATTCAAGCAGGTCAGAGCGGTCGTGGAAAAACGTTTGCGGCAGAGTGGGGAGAGGTGATATTCACCATTCAAAATGATCTTGACCAAGCAAAAAAAGTCAGAAGAGAAATGCGGCGAGAGGCGGAGCAACTAGGGCGTGATCCTGATACGTTGGCTATTGCACCCGCTTTTTATGTCACCGTAGGTGAGACGCAGTCCATAGCGGAGGATAAATATGCCTATATTGATAGTTTGGCTAAGCCAGAGGATGCTTTAGTTCTGTTATCTGAGGTATTAAATTTTGATTTTTCGAGGAAACAGTTGGATGAGCCGTTTTCTGATGATGAGCTGGATAGCATTAATGGGCTTAGGGGCATTTTGGATAAAGTTGTTCGGTTGAGCGGTAAAAAAAATCCATCCTTGGCGGATTTTCTCGAGCATAGTGGAAGAGGAACCGTTCGGGAAGCACCGCACTTAGTTGGCGATGCTAAAACTATTGCAGATACTCTTGAAAAATGGTTCGTAGAGGGGGGGGCTGACGGCTATGTGATGTTTGCCCCGCATACGCCGGGAGCATACGAGGAGTTTTCCCGTTTTGTGGTGCCGGAACTTCAAAGGCGAGGGGTTTATCACAAGGATTATAAGGGGACAACACTTAGAGAAAATTTGGGTCTTTCGGGATATCGGACGCGGGCCTAACAGTGCATATTTATGCAGGATTCCGCAATGTTATGGAATCAGCGAGGCCGGTTGTTAGCTCCCTACAGGAATACATCTCCGCCATTCGGACTGAGACATTGGCCCCTGAAATGGCTGCTGGAGTCGCTGGCCAAAAATAAGTATGCGCCGACCACCTCGTCTACGTCCGCTAGCTTTCCGCGAGGAATTGCTTTGCGGATTTCGTTCATCACGTCATCTGGGACATCCTTTAGGAGTGGGGTTAGAGTGGCACCAGGCGCAACGCAGTTGGCCGTAACATTTCTTCTGCCAATTTCCAATGCGAGAGACCTAGTGAAGGAAATTATTGCTCCCTTTGCCGCCGTATAGTGAGCGAATCCGGGGGCTCCCTTGTATGCCAACTGAGAGGCTGTGTTAATGATCCGCCCATCGTCACGATCATACATACTGGGCAACACCGCCCTCGTGCATAAAAAAGTACCAAACACATGGACATCCATCATAATTTTCCAATCCTCCAGTGAAATCTTTTGTATCGGCGCAGACTGAGCAATGCCCGCATTATTTACCAAAATGTCTATTTTCTTTTCAGTTCTCAGTATCTCAGAGACCATCAACTCCACTTCACTCGGTTGGGACACATCTGCACGAGTTATCTCTGCATTGTATCCTGCATGCTTTAAACATCCTGCGATCTCAGCTGCTTCCTCCTCCTCGTTCTCGCAGGGATAATTTAAATAAACCTTACACCCACTCATCGCGAACGCCTCAGCAACTCCTCTGCCTATTCCCGAAGATGCTCCAGTTATCAAAGCCACCTTGTCATTCAAATTGACGTTAATAGTCATTCCTTACTCCTTTTTTGAAAACCTTTAAATGTGTTACTATTTTGTCCAACAAACGGGGAAACCGAAGTAGAAATGAATTGTAGATGAAATCACTAATTGATTACATTTGGCTTTTTTGTGGGCCTCTGGAATCATGCTAATAATTTGACTTCTTTTTGAGGAGGAAAAAAATGGCACGCATTGTATACAATTAGATCCAATAGTTTAGCTA
>PCDB01000009.1 GCA_002591625.1 Porticoccaceae bacterium | reverse complement strand
GGACTTTGGCATCATGGAGGTTTTCTTCGTAAGAGTATGCGGCCATCTTTTTCATCCAGCCGAGGTCGGCACCAGCGGAAAAATTTTTTCCTATAGAACTCAAAATCATTAGTCGCACGTCCGGATTGCTTGCAATGCCAACAAACGCATTGGTTAAATCTTGAATAATCTCATCGTCGAATGCATTATGCTTCTCCGGATTATTAAGTGTTACCCGAGCTACTCCGCTTTGTTCGACTTCCACTAATACTTTATTCATAGCCAATCATGTCACCTTTAATCCTCCCTAAACCTGACTAGGATCTGATCATAATAGTCTTGAAGAGGGCTGCTCCTCGATTTTTCCTTCAGTTTTTCCAAAACTAGAAACCCTATTTTATGGGTCACATTCGGAAGACACCAAATTTGGTCTCGCCTATAATCTGATTGTGGCAGACCGAAAGAGCTTGCCCCAGCATAATCCGACTATTGGCAGGGTCAATAACCCCATCATCCCATAGTCGCGCGGACGCATAGTAGGGATGTCCTTGATACTCATAATCGTCAATAATGGGTTGTTTAATTTTCGACTCGAGGTCTTTTGTCCATTTCTTACCATCACGCTCGTATTTCTCGCGGGTTACCTGCGTCAGTACACTTGCCGCCTGTTCTCCACCCATAACAGATATCCGCGCATTGGGCCACATGAACAAAAATCTTGGATCATAGGCACGACCGCACATCCCATAGTTACCTGCACCATAAGAGCCGCCGATAACCAACGTAAATTTCGGCACCCTAGCTGAAGCCACGGCAGTAACCATTTTTGCTCCGTTCTTTGCAATCCCGGTACTCTCAAAATGTTTTCCTACCATGAAACCGACAATGTTTTGGAGAAATAGAATCGGTATTTTTCGCTGGGCGCAGAGCTCTATGAAGTGAGTACCTTTAATCGCTGACTCACTAAATAGAATACCATTATTGGCCACAATCCCGATGGGAAAACCACAAATTCTCGCGAAACCACAAACCAAAGTCGCACCATACAGCGCTTTAAATTCATCAAAATCGGAGGCATCTACGATGCGAGCAATTACCTCTCGAACATCAAAAGGGGTCCTTGAATCGGTTGGAATTATCCCATAGATTTCTTTTGAATCNAAAGCAGGTTCAACCGGCTCANATATATCTCCATTATTCGGTTTTACTCGGTTTAGATGAGTCATTGCATTTCTTACAAGCTCAAGCGCATGTTGATCGTTTTCGGCATAATGGTCTGTCACACCNGACTTCCTNCAATGCACATCCGCGCCACCAAGATCCTCAGCATTGACAATCTCTCCAGTAGCTGCCTTTACAAGCGGAGGTCCTCCGAGGAAAATCGTTCCCTGCTTCTTGACGATGATCGATTCATCNGCCATCGCAGGNACATANGCCCCTCCAGCGGTACATGAACCCATTACCGCTGCNATTTGAGGNATATTTTTTGCTGACATATTTGCTTGATTGAAAAAAATTCTACCGAAGTGCTCACGATCAGCAAAAATTTCATCTTGTCGCGGCAAATTGGCACCTCCTGAATCAACCAGATAGATACAGGGCAAGTTNTTTTGCTCNGCAATTGCCTGTGCTCTGAGNTGCTTTTTCACNGTGAGCGGGAAGTATGTACCTCCTTTCACTGTCGCATCATTAGCNACTAAGACGCAATCTTGACCACTGACNTGCCCAATACCTGTAATTATCCCAGCAGCAGGTACATATTCGCTATACACCTTGTGAGCCGCAAGCGGAGATAANTCCATGAATGGCGTGTTTGCATCAAGCAGGCTGAGAANGCGGTCACGNGGAAGTAATTTTCCTCGACTCACATGCCTCTCNCATGCCTGNGCACCACCNCCCTCAGCGATACTCTTGAGTGTCTGATTCAAGTCATCAACTTTAGCCTGCATTGCTTTGGCGTTGGCGGCAAATTGAGTACTTTTCGTCTTTATCTTGGTCTTAATAATCGTCATTTAATCTCTCTCTAAGCAGTTTGAGAAAAAAGTTCCCGACCTATCAGCATTCTTCTGACCTCGGAAGTACCAGCCCCAATTTCATATAGCTTCGCNTCACGCAAAAGTCGACCGGTTACATAATCATTGGTATAACCATTGCCGCCCAGCGCTTGAATAGCTTGCAGGGCCATTTGTGTTGCCTTCTCAGCTGTGTAGAGTATTACCGCAGCCGCATCTTTCCTNGACTCTTGACCCATGTCGCAGGCTCTTGCTACTGCATANAGATAGGCACGCGAAGCATTCAGCTCAGCATACATATCCGCTATTTTTCCCTGCATTAACTGAAACTCCCCGATCGGTTTCCCAAACTGTTGACGCTCATGNANGTATGGCAACACAGCATCCAAACAAGCCTGCATAATACCNACNGGACCGCCAGAGAGAACGGTTCGCTCGAGATCCAGCCCAGACATNAGAACGGCTACGCCGCGCCCTTCTCCGCCGAGAATATTTNCNGCAGGGACTTNACAGTCTTCGAAAGCAAGTTCACAAGTATTTGAGCCTCGCATNCCAAGCTTATCTAATTTCTGGTGGCGCGAAAATCCTTTGTAATCGCGCTCAACAATAAATGCAGTAATTCCTCTNGNTCCAGCCTTNGTGTCGGTTTTAGCATAGATCACATANGTGTCNGCGTCAGGGCCATTNGTAATCCACATTTTATTTCCGTTGAGTAGGTAATGATCTCCCCGAGCTTCNGCCTTNAGTTTCATACTTACCACGTCNCTNCCAGCATTTGGCTCACTCATGGCCAGAGCTCCAATATGCTCACCAGANCATAATTTNGGCAGATANGTCCTCCTTTGCTTCGCATTACCGTTCCTATAAATCTGATTAACACANAGATTNGAGTGGGCCCCAAACGACAAACCCACCGANGCAGACGCCCGCGAAATCTCCTCCATAGCTACACTATGAGCAAGATAACCCATATTTGAGCCGCCATATTCTTCNCTCACTGTGATACCCAGCAAACCCAAATCTCCAAATTTACGCCATAAATCCATTGGAAATTCATTACTNCTATCGATCTCAGCTGCTCGTGNAACGATNTCGTCGCTACAAAATTTAAAAACAATCTCGCGGAGCATATCTATATCTCCACCGAGATTAAAATTTAATGTGGGGTAGNNNGTNTTCATAAACTCTCTATGCCTCCAGGAGATATGCCTTTCTATCAAATTAATNTGTTCCAAAGATCTCAAGCAAAAATGAGGGATGAGTCGAAAACCTGATTGAAACTAAAATACGCTTAGCGCTAGAATACACGAAAAATAAAATTTGTTAAAAACAAGGNNCTTTNATTTGCCCTCAATAACAATCTTTTTGAGNTCAANAGAGTCCANAAGTAAAACAAACAATTAGGTTTTTNATGTCCCAGATNGCCGCAACTGAAATATTAAAATCAGAATCTGAGNATTCAATNTTACCCGTGTACCAAGGTCCTNCCGCACTGCTNGACGCNCTTAAAAGTTTGCGNGGAGANATAGTCAACATGTCAAGTCAAATGGAAAATGCCAAGGCAATGGAAAAATCCGTTTTTCAAAAAATTGTCGACACGGGTTTATTGCGGGCATTACATCCGAAAAACTTGGGTGGTGCAGAGTATTCTGCACCCGAGATGCTTCCGCTTATTGAAGAGATTGCAAAGGCCGATGGTTCTACCGCTTGGTCCTTCATGGTTGCTGCTGAGATGCCAGCAATCTTTCAACGGTTTTCTAACCACGTGCAATCGAACGTATTTAAAGAGAATTGTGACGTCCTTGCGCGAGCGCCGCTTACACCGAAGCCCGGCACAGAAAAAGTAGATGGCGGTTATTTAGTCAACGGAACTTGGCCTCTAGCTAGCGGCTCTTACGAAGCAGACTGGTTTATTGTTGCCGGGTTCGTGACTGATAATCGGGAAGCTAGTAACACCGGACAAAACTCTCAACCCGAGTTGAGAATCTTTCTGGTCCCTGGAGAAAAGGTTAAAAAGCTTGATAACTGGTCCTCAATCGGGTTGAGAGCAACTGAAAGTCATGATATTAAAGTCGAGAATGTCTTTGTACCGGAAGCATACAGTGCCGTTTTTACCGCGAACTCACCAAATGCAGAAGAGGAAACGGCTCCAGACATTGGTCGCGTTTCCTTCTATACATCAATGGGGCCTCTGCATCTGGGCGTCATCCTAGGAATAACCAGGGCAATGCTAGACGAGTTGCTCGAACTCGGGCAGACCAAGCGGCCCTTTTTAGATCCCTCTATCGTTTACAAAAATCATTCTGACTTCCAAAGAAAAATAGGCTCCATGGAAATTCGTCTAGCTGCAGCCAGAAATTTCGCAATTAGTGAAAGCGATCAAATTTGGGCGGCTGGCGGAAAGGCATCCGCAATGGAACGAACTCGATATAGAGCAGCAACTGCCTATGTTCATGATGAGTGCTCTAAGATCGGTTCAGAAATATTTCGCCTTGGTGGCACGGGAGTGCTATACACCGACTCAACACTTCAACGAAGATTTCGTGATCTCACAACCGCTTGTCAACACATCATGGGAAACCAAGAAATCGGCGTGTCATACGGTGCACTTGCGCTTGGCGCGGATCTCGCTGGCGCAGAGGCACTTTGAAACTCTAAAGTCAATAGATAGCAAGATAACCCCCTCCCATATGATGAACTTTTTTGGTTTTGCAAGGGAGCGTGACACTGACCGATAAGAATGGACAAAGTAAAACGCATCGAAAAGGGGGACACCTTTTTAGTCCCAAAAGGATATTTAGGCGCTTGGCATATGCCGGAGCATTATCGCGAAATGATTGTGGTTGAAACTAAACAATGGCCCGGGAACGAAGGCTAATACTAGGGAGCATTGATTAAAAGAGTGAATCCCTGCATTTCATAAAAAACAAACATCCTTGCCATCTTGATCAATTAACCGTTGCTTCCCTTTCCACCCCTCGGGCCTCTGGCCAATCGAAAACATTCAGTTCTATGAATGCAAATGCTAAAATCCATAGAAAAGCATCCCAGAAGTCAAGAAAAACACCACTAATCCCCCAAAAAACAGCGCAGCCAAGCAAAACCGAATAGAGCGCCCCCTTGACTAAATTCATTGCCATTACAATTGTCTCAGCTGAATCACCTCTTGATTTCATCCAAATATCTGCATCCAGAATTAAAACAATCAAAACCCAAGTGCTTGCATTAACCACGTCAGTCAGCGCTAGATCTTGTGAAAGCGATAAAGTACCAATATCGGTTATCCGATTTGTTTCAGGATCAAGGTATAGAGGTTCGCCGCTAACCAAGCTTGTGCAGTTTTCAGTATCAATCGAGGAAAACAAATCGAGACTATTCATAAATACTAGGTCGTCATCCAAATGGGTGCATAGGTCCGGAATCCCTGATAGTTCAAAAGTATGCATACCTGAAAACCTGACGATGTAACCGTAGAGAGCATAAATTATAAATCCATAACATAGCGCCTTGATCCCGCTCATAAACCATTTTATCTCGGGTTCCTTCCAAACTGTTCGGGCGAAAAACGAGGTCTCAAGATCAAAAACAAATAAAAGGATGATCCAAGAAAAGGTATCAATAGTGACAGCATAAGCCTCAACGACCTGCAACCAAGGTAGCCCGTCACCGAAAACTAGCTGTGATGCTGCGAAGTCTTGAAGAAAATACTGAACAGCGTTAAGCCCAAGAAGGGCAAAGATACTGTACTTGAAAATCTTAAACCAGGACGATGGACTGATCCCAACCGACACTTTAGTTTTCATACCTCTAATGCCCCATGGGATATCGCATGAATCGTGTCATCAAGAGATTTCTTAGCTTTGTCAATTAACTCATCAATCTCTGCAGTATTTATGACCAAGGGCGGTGATATCAGCATAGTGTCGCCCGTGGCTCGCATCACGAGTCCATTGGCAGTACAGAAATCTCTGCACAACGAGCCTGCCTTGCCGCCCTTTGCCACTCGCGTTCGTGCCTTTTTATCTGCTACCAACTCAAGTGCGCCTATTAAACCGAGACCTCTGACCTCACCAACCAATGGGTGATCTGATAACTCACGCCAACGCGACTGTAGGTATGGCCCCGTCTCTTGTGCCACTTTTTCTACTAAGTTTTCTCGCTCAATAATTTCTAGGTTTTTAATAGCAACTGCTGCTGCTGCAGGGTGACCAGAATAGGTATAGCCATGATTAATTTCTCCGCCTAATTCCTTCAAAACTCGCGCCACGCGGTCACTTACGATAACTGCACCTATTGGCAAATACCCTGAAGATAGCGCCTTAGCAACGGACATAAAATCAGGTTCAATCCCAAATGTTTGTGAGCCGAACCAATTACCAGTGCGGCCAAAACCACATATCACCTCATCAGCCACCAACAGGATATCGTATTTCTTGCAGATTCTTTGTATCTCGGGCCAATAGCTATCTGGAGGAATGATCACACCACCCGCCCCTTGAATCGGTTCTGCAATGAAAGCGGCAACCTTATCTGTCCCGATCTCGAGGATTTTTTCCTCCAATTGTTGTGCTCGCTGTTTGCCGAATTCTTCCAGTGACAAATCACCACCCTCATCAAACCAATAAGGTTGATCAATGTGTGCAATCCCTGGAATAGGGAGGCCGCCCTGCTTGTGCATGTATGCCATTCCTCCCAAACTCGCGCCTGCGACAGTGGAGCCGTGGTATGCATTTTTACGACTAATAATTACCGACTTCTCTGATTGCCCTTGAACCGACCAAAAGTGGCGAACCAATCTCAGAACCGTATCGTTCGATTCCGAACCAGAGCCTGTAAAAAAAATATTATTGAGATGAGAGGGTGCTAAATCTGCCAATTTCTCTGCGAGCTTAATTGCTGGAGGTGTTGTGCACTGAAAAAAGCTATTGTAGTAGGGCAGTTCCATCATTTGTTGATAAGCCGCATCGGCAAGCTCTTTGCGACCATAACCAACCGCAACGCACCATAATCCAGCCATTCCATCAAGAATCTTGTTACCTTCGTTATCCCAAAGATAAACGCCATTAGCCTTGCTAATAATGCGCGTGCCACGCTTATTGAGATCGCCTTGATCAGTGAACGGATGAAAGTGGTGTTCTCGATCGAGAAGTTGAAGTTGACTTGTGTCGGACATGGAAATTATCTCCTAGCGGGGCGACATATTAAAAAGAAAATCGGTCATTACCAATTTGATATGACTAAATGTAACAGCAGCAACCCATCTTGATCAAACATTGAGAAGTAAGTACTCACGTTCCCAAGGACTAATTAANCTNTTTGATTNNGGGAAGATCACNGANNAGAGTCGGGGTATGATNCCCATNGCGTTATTGAACTCCTCATATTCAAAACCTTTCACAGCAATAAATGCATCGACAAAAGTATCTCCGAAGACCTCGCGAAGCTCCTGAGACTCGCTCAGGAGTCGCATTGCTTGCTCAAGTGATCNAGGCAAACTCATCTCTNCATCATAAGAACTTCCGCTAAAAGGTGCTGCGGGCTCTATCGCCATTTTCATTCCCAGATAACCACAAGTCAACGTTGCCGCCATGACNAGATATGGATTAGAGTCCACTCCGGCAAATCGATTCTCCACCCTTTTAGATTCTGCTGAACCATCTGGCACTCGAATGCCCACGGTACGATTATCATAACCCCAGTCGACATTAATTGGGGCCGCGAAACCCTTCCTAAAGCGGCGATATGAGTTTGCGTTAGGCGCATAAAATGCCATTACTGCATTTGTGAATTTTTGTAATCCGCCAATGTAATGACGNAAAAGCTTATTCTCATGTCCTTGTTCGTCAACAAAAATATTTTTACCGTCTTCGCTACAAATAATACTTTGATGGACATGAATGGAACTNCCGGGTTGCAGCTCCATAGGTTTGGCCATAAACGTNGCGAAAATACCGTGTTTCATCGCCGTTTCTTGCAACATTCTCTTGAATGAAAACACCTGATCTGCGAGACTGAGNGCGTCNCCATGAAGAAAATTTACCTCCATCTGNGCTGCACCCGATTCNTCNACTATTGAATCCGCGTCAAGTCCCATCGACGCACAATAAAGAAANANCTCTTCAACCAGAGAGTCAAACTCCTTAATTGCTTCAATNGTGTAAGACTTNCGCATCTTTTCNGCACGACCAGAGCGTCCAGTAGCNGGTTGGAGTTTAGACCGCGAATCAAAGCATTGGCGAANCANATAAAACTCTATCTCTGGAGCAACTANCGGTCGCCAGCCGTCGTTTTCAAAAAGTTCTATCACTCGCTTGAGCACGCCCCGACTNGATAACGGATGCAGCTTTCCGTCGCGAGTNTAGCAATCATNAATAACTTGGGCGGTGGGTNTCTTAGCCCAAGGAACAGGGGATATNGNANTGGGATCAGGCGTTAAAAACATGTCGCTGTCNGCAACACCCANGATATCCTCAAATTCTTCGGGATACCCACCAGTGACCGATTGCAACAATANCGCCTCAGGTAGTCGTATATCTTCCGTGATTANCTTGTNCGCATGCACCAGCTTACCAAAGGCNTTACCATTAATCCCTGGGACCAAACATTCNATATCTTCGATATTNTGTTGNTTTATCCACTCACTAATAGNGCCCATGACCACCCTCACAGTATCGAGTTGAGCTNTTTCCCATTANTACAATCAAAGAAAAAATCATTCTTGTCGAACTAAGCATGCATGATTAAATAAATTAAAGATGNCCTGATAAAATTGGTTTCTTGTAACCTCCCACTCCGGATGCCACTGAACCCCCAAAACAAAACGATCGTTTCTACTCAAGCGGAATGCTTCTATCAAACCATCAGTGGCTCGCGCCTCAACCGTTAAATCTTCTGCAAGTCTCGATACACCTTGCTGATGGAGACTATTGACNGCCTNCATGCCAGAGTCACTAATTGGCCTTAAGATNCNATCACTTTCTAATACCACTTTATGAACAGGGCCATATTGCCTANCCAGAGGCTGGTCCGGATNTTCNCGATGATCCATCATGGCAGGCAAAGCTTGGACNNNCTGGTAAAGGCTGCCACCCAANGCNACATTGATCTCTTGGAAACCGCGACAGATACCAAAAACCGGAATGTCCATATCGANCGCCATTTCAATTAGTAGAAAAGCAGTGGAATCTCTCGCCCGATCATGAAACGGTTCCGTGGAAAGCTGGGCTCCGTAATGCCGCGGCTCGATGTTACTATGAGCACCCGTTANCAGAAGGCCCTCTAAACCACTTAGATATGAGTAGAGAATTTTTCGTTCAGCCCATGCNGGGATAAGTACTGGCAATGCCTGCATCCCCTCGGANATGGCTCGCAAATACTTGTCTCCGAGAGAATGGTATCNATGCGGCCCGACCATTTTACTGTCTGCCAAAACACCAATTCTTAGTGGCCTCTTGTCAATCACATAATGCACCCTATATAAAATNTGCGAATGTTAATTTANTCCTTTTAGANAGGACGACTGATAGCTTTGGTTTCAAGAAAGTCCTCAAAACCAAACTCGCCCCACTCGCGACCNTTACCCGATTGTTTATAGCCACCAAAGGGGGAGGTGTACACATGGGGNGCGCCATTAACACGCACCATACCTGCTCGAAGTCGACGCGTNACTCGATCTATTCTTTCTTCATCATGAGTTTGAACGTANGCGGCTAGTCCATAGGATGTGTCATTAGCCACGTCAATCGCCTCATCCTCGGTATCAAAAGGGATCAGTACCANGACAGGTCCAAAGATTTCCTCCCGCGCTATGGTCATCNGATTATTTACATCGCCAAATATTGTTGGTTTGACAAAATAACCTTGTTCGAGTCCCTCCGGCCTCCCNGCGCCCCCGGCAACAAGTCGNGCCCCTTCTTTAATGCCTGCTTGAATCAGGCTTTGAACTTTATNAAAGTGAACACGGCTCACCAAAGGNCCAATGTGATTACCACGCTCATGCGATTTTGAGACCCNAACAGAATTAGCTGCTTTTTTAGCATAATCCAGTGCNTCTTGNTAACTATCAGNTGGTACCAACATTCTNGTAGGTGCATTGCATGACTGACCAACGTTTTCCATGCAAGCTAGNACTCCATTGGTCACCGCTTTCTCGAGATCTACATCACNAAAAATGATATTAGGTGACTTTCCNCCCAACTCCAAAGTCACTCGTTTTATATTTTTAGCTGCGGCTNCTGAAACGGCGACTCCTGCGCGTGTCGATCCTGTGAACGAAACCATATCGATATCATTGTGATTNGAAATTGCCGTTCCAACACCCAGTCCATCACCATGAACCATATTGTATACGCCGGCAGGTATACCAGCTTCATGNACCATTTGACTGAACACTTGGGCNGAAAGAGGTGCAATCTCGCTCGGCTTTAAGACCATGGTACAGCCCGTAGCCAAGGCTGGTGCCACCTTGCAAGCTATCTGGTTGATGGGCCAATTCCAAGGAGTAATAAAGCCACAAACCCCAATGGGCTCTTTGACTATTTCCGCATTGCTTTTTTTGGACCGAAACTCATATGTTTTTAATGCNTTGAGAGTNGCAGCTATATGCCCGCGCCCACANTCAGCTTGATCCTCCATTGCGAAATCAATTGGAGCTCCCATCTCAATGCTTATTGCCTCNGCCATCTCGTCATAACGGCTTTTGTATACCTCNAATAACTTCTCTAATAAAGANACCNTTTCCTCAACAGGAGAGAGGCCATATACATCAAANGCTGTCCGCGCGGCATTTACAGCGAGGTCAACATCTTCACTGGATCCAAGACTGACCAAGCCCACATTCTCTTCAGTAGATGGATTTTCAATAGGGTNNTCGTCGGCTTTAATTGGATTCACCCATTTACCATCGATATAAAAAGATCGACAATCTCTCATGACTTACTCCGTTTATAAGGAATTAGGGCTTATGTTAACTCAAAAGGTGCTTCGATAATNGCAAAATNAGTTTTTAGGTTTTTAATATCTAATTCGANAGGAAAATNNAGGAATTTTTTATNTTAAATTNCCGNTGCCTNCAATAATTNTTCAGNCANTNTAAATANCNGCCATNGATGCCTGCTCNAATGATTGANAATTCACGAGCTCCTATTTTGANCCNATNNCACCGTAGTTNNNTATTAATTAATCGTTCTGATACCAGGTTTTTTCTNGTGGAAAGCGNTGCCAAATTATCCAAATCAGGAACNCAAGCACAGATAACATGAATATACCAATCAANTCCATTACCTGTCCTAGATCGCCGCCACGATACTCTACTTGATTTTTTATGGCACCTCCGAGCCCCACTGCAAGTCCAATACAAAGACTTCCCATCAANCCTGATGCCCCAGCAGTTGCGCCNTCNTTACCAGCTTCTGTAGCCAACATAGCCGAGGTTGCGAGCGTGTTGTAGGTTAAGCCCATAGCAAAACCCATAAGGGCCCAAGCGACATAGATGAATTCGAGTGAAATCAANTGGAGCACNATAAGCNCCATTACNAAAAATGCTATCAGAAAAACTAGAGCTCCACTTATTAACGACTGGCGATGGCTGAAATATTTATCTAAGGTTGACTGCAAGAAAGAAGCCAAAACCCATGTGAATGCTGCGCAGGTGAAAACCAATCCAGTTGCAGTAACGCCCATTCTCCTGTTTTCAATTAAATAGAGNGGGGTGTATGATTCGACNCCATAAAATACGAAAAACAATCCCCCCAGCAAAATAATGCTCAGCGCGAGNGGCGTTCGCAATTTCCACCATNCAAGAGGCAAAACNAGACTCAAGGGCCTCCANATAAATAAAATNATCGGAACCAAAAAAAACCATGANAGATTCNNAGGAGTCGAAGTNAAGGCAACCACTAAAACACAGCAAATTCCAATGCGAAGTGCGGTCCACAGACCAGAATAGTCACGACTGGTTGGAGCTAATCGAAGCATCTTGAGAGGTTTCAGTAACAACAGCGCTATNATCAACAANAGAGGCAACTGCAGCCAGAACAGTCCCCGCCAACTCCAATGCTCTACCAACAAACCTCCGAGAGCGGGTGCCAGCAATGAAGGCAACAGCCATGCGCTATCGAGCCAAGCCACCATGCGCGATTTCAGGTCTATCGGACATAACCGATTGGTGACCGCATATGCCAACGTAAANACAATGCCACCGCCTATGCCTTGCANAACTCTGGCTATGATAAACTTCNTCATGGTGTCCGCAATAATGGCAAGTATAAGTCCTGCGAAAAAGCATGTAACTNCAATTTGAAACGCTCCATAAGGACCGTGCCGGTCTATCCAATCTCCACTCCAGGCTGTTGACACCATNGCTGCCAAAACGTATGANGAAAGAGTAAGNCCGTACAAAACGCCGCCGCCCAGTTCTGAGCTTATGACTGGGAGAGCGATCACNAATGCCATTTCATCAAAGGCATGCAGAGAAACAGCCANGATCAGGCCAATTTGTAGAAGTCGGTTCACTTTTCTTCTCTGTAGAACAATNTATCGCTCTAACTACCTCATTTTTCCTGAAGTGCCGGATCAGCAATCCACGAATGATTAGGAGTNAATAACATATGATAATTATTCTAAGGTATCCAGCACGCGCTTAACNGCGCCAAACATACTGCGAATATCCTCGGGCTNTGCGTTCAAGAATGGGCAGAATTGCAGAATATCCATCGTATTTCGAATCACTAGATTTTCATCCCAAAATAAGCGCTTGTGAACCTCAAGTCCTCTAGTTCCCGGAGCATTANCGCGAGGCTCTAACTCAACAGCGGCCATTAAGCCGAAGTTACGAACATCGATTACCCGAGGATGATCATCAAATTGGTGGGCTTCATCAGCGAANATTTCTTCAAGTTCTCTAGCTTGTTGGAAACTACCCTCTTCCTCNTATACCTCTAGTGCCGCTATCCCNGCAGCGGCTGCAACAGGNTGGCCTGAGTATGTNTAACCATGAAAAAGTTCTGGCATCTGCTCNGGACCNGTCATGAAGGNATCATAGATTTCATCTTTNATAAGAACNGCGCCCATAGGNATAACACCNTTNGTGAGCCCNTTTGCNCAAGTGATAATATCGGGNATGACGTCGAATCTTTCTGCCGCGAACGATGCNCCCACTCGACCAAAGCCCGTGATGACCTCGTCAAAAATCAACAAAATTCCATGCTTAGTGCAAATCTCTCTAAGTCGCTCGAGGTAACCTAGCGGCGGNGGAAGAATCCCTGTTGCACCTGCCACCGGTTCCACTATTAAAGCCGCAATNCTGTNCTCATCTTGCGGGGCAATTAATGCCTCTAACTCCTCAGCCAAATGACCACCCCACTCAGGTTGGCCNTGACTATAGGCGGCCTCTGATAAATTGTGAGTATGAGATATATGATCGACCCCATTGATTAGGTTTGAGGTAAACATTTTCCGATTNGGGGGTATCCCGCCAACCGATATGCCTCCAAAGTTAACGCCATGATAGCCCCGGTGCCGACCTATCAAACGNGTCCGATTTTCATNACCTTGCAATCGTTGGTAGGCAAGTGCAATCTTAAGCGCCGTATCCACGGACTCTGANCCCGANTTGGTAAAAAAGCAANGACCAAAGCCCTTNGGCGTNAAGTTGGTGAGTTTTTCAGCTAACNGAAAAGCTNTGTCGTTACCGAATTGAAAGGTNAGNCACAAATCCAGATNAGCGACTTGCTTCTGCACAGCATCGACAATCTTGGGGTGACAATGCCCCAAACCAGAAGTCCATAAACCTGAAAAACCGTCATAGAGTTTTCGACCATCACTGCTTNTGTAATGATGGCCGTCTGCCGANACAACNATTCGAGGATTTTTCTTGTAGTCTCGNTTGCCAGTAAATGGCATCCAGTATGCATCTATAGCAGATGTATTCNTCATNGCNTTNTCCAACTTTTTCAATTAAAACCCAGTGACTCCACTTGGCATAGCCGGGAAATCACCAACCAGTTGCGCACCATTCTCAACCTTTTNTATAGCGCTTTCCATTATTTCTAGGGCCTGCGATAGGTTCTGTTTGTCCATATTCAAGGCCGGATACATTCGAACCGTCGGTTCCGTATCACATATGGCCCAAACACCATTTACTAACATTTCATNCCTGACTGTCCGCGCGACCCAACTATCCTCATAGCCCTCACCCAAGCTAGATGGCTCAGGATGAGANAACGAGACCCCCATTAACAGCCCGAGACAACGAACCTCTTTNACAANNGCGNAGCGNTCGGTCCANGATGCCATGCGATCGGCTGCANGATCAGCCAGTTCGGCTGCCTTGCTAACAATTCCATCTCGTTGATATATTTCCAATGTCTTTAATCCTGCGGCGCAGCCTCCGGGCGTNCCAGCAAANGTACTTCCGCTNGATGCGCGAGGATTGTCTCCGAGTATTTCATCGCGCGTCGCCACACCGGCACACGCTTCAATGCCTCCCGACAGGTTTTTCCCTACGACAATCATATCGGGCAATACCGAGTAGTGGTCAATACCCCACATGCTGCCAGTCCGCCCCAAACCGGTAAGAACCTCATCGGCAATCATCAACCAATCAAACTTGTCACAAATTCTTCGGATACCTGCTAGAAATCCTTTAGATGGAATCCAATTGCCTCCNTCTGCGAGGCCGGGTTCAATTATCACGGCCGCCACNTTGTCTGCCGGTGCNATGAAACTCGGTATATGCGTTTCCAAATACCACAAACAATAATCCACATATTGATCAGGTGACATATCAGCGGGGATATTCTCGGAGTATGGGAACGGNGCTTTNAAAACNCCTCCGGCCCAGGGTTCCATATACAGGTTATTTTCGCTGCCGTAACCACTCANCATTTTTGTGCCAAGCGACTCCCCATGNAAAGCCGAGGTGAAACTGATAANGTAACGNCGTTGCGTATGACATAGTGCCAAATGTATGGCTGCTTCGACCGCTTCTGTGCCAGACACCTCAAAACTAAATCGNGGGAAATNNCTCCCNGGCATNATTTNTGCTAATTGCTCAGCCAATTCGAATCGAAGTGGATGCTCCCAATGATAACCNTATCGGATATGCGCCTTNTGNACTGCTTCNACCACCTCAGGATGACAATTNCCAAGCGGATTAGTNGCCCANCCATTTTGAAGATCGATATACCGATTTCCGTCAAGATCCCANACAAAATCGCCCTGNGCCTTGTCAATAATAATCTGAGCTGGGGCCTTNAANCCTCTGGCGAGAGATTTTTGAGCACTTTCCNTGTATCGTGAACCGTGACGAAAAAAGTCNTGCCCTGATTCGAGACGNGATTTTGTCAGTGGTCCTGGTAGGTCGTAAGTCACANATAACCTCCTNTTNAGGNATTTATCCTTTTTGCAAGTACTTGCCAACAGTTNTGAGAACNTNCATTATACANTCATTTAGGAATTTAAACAGTCATTTAGCNGCAGTATGNTCANCANGGCGAAGGGNGCCTTANGAGGGAAAAGTAGAATGTCGACCACTAATCCTGCAATCCACCAAGAAAGACGCAAATTATTGATTGACGCCACAATAACNGCNGTTGCCGAGTATGGCCTGGCAAAAGTAACGTTGGCAAAAATAAGTTCAATCGCNGGACTTACAGCAGGCACTGTAAACTTCCATTTTGAAAGCAANGAGGCTTTACTTTTNGACACACTCCGCTTTGTTTCGGAGGAGTTTGATCGNAGGGTGGCGGATGCAATGAAAAGGGCTGGCACGGATCCATCAAAGCGACTAGCCGCGATCATTGACGCCTCTTTAGACCCTGAGATAACCGAGCANCGGAAAATGGCGGTTTGGCATGCTTTTGANTCGGAAAGCATNGGCCGGCAAGACTATCAGCGGATCCGCGGATCACTNGACANNCAAAATTTTAAACTCATCNTAAACCTNTGTGAGCAAATCATCCGAAGAGCNGACAAACAATCGGAGATTGATGCCCGCGCCATCGCAAATGCCATCTCAGGAATCACGGAAGAAGTTTGGAAGGAAATNCTCTATGCGGGGGAAGATTATGATCGCAATGACGCTAGGTATGTATGTTTGTGNTTTTTGGCAAGCATATTTCCTTGGTGCTATGAGATGCCTANGAAAGTGGATAAAAATTGTGACTTAGTGACTCCCGTTACGAAGATTACACTTGCCACTTCAAAAGACATNGACGAGGTGGCTAGGTTATTTGATCTTTACCGACAATTCTATGAACAGGATCCTGATTTGACCCTAGCACAGCGTTATATAGGCGAGCAAATCGCAAACGGAAGTTCCGTTATATTTGTCGCTTGGGGCGGAGANGGGGAAGACCATCANGCGGTGGGATTCACGCAACTCTANAGTACCTTTTGTAGCGTTGAGGCAAGCCCAATCTGGATTCTTTATGATCTTTATGTTGAAGAAGATANAAGAGGTAAAGGNATAGGTAAGTCTCTTATGCAGCAGGCTCNCAAAATGGCCGCGAAAAGCGGAGCGTCNCGCATAGATCTCGAGACAGCTTTCGATAANATCAACGCTCAAGCNCTATATGAGTCACTCGGGTACGAAAAAGACAACGAATTCTACAAGTATTCNCTCGAACTATAGNCTCTTAGGCTAANNAGAACCCATTAANTGNATNAACTCGAGCCCTACAGTTGCCGCAGCCAAGGCAGTAATCTCTGCATGATCATAGGCGGGTGCAACCTCTACAACGTCCGCACCGACGACGTTCAATCCTTTCAAACTNCGAATAATTTTCATGGCTCTATCAGTGGTNATNCCGCCAACAAC
Organism: Porticoccaceae bacterium; assembly: GCA_002591625.1. Lineage (GTDB taxonomy): Bacteria > Pseudomonadota > Gammaproteobacteria > Pseudomonadales > Porticoccaceae > TMED48. The sequence goes on along the minus strand of PCDB01000009.1, from coordinate 60,554 downwards.
AGGGGTTCCAGTCCCTGGGGCATGCGCTGGGTCGAGACAATCGATGTCAAACGACAGNTAAATGGGCATATTACCAACACACTGCATNACTGCCGACTGAATTTCGCCTATTGTCATATCATTNAGTTGNTCAGCAAGGATNACCTTGAATTCATGGCAGTCNCGGTNANAAGCCGTTCTGATCCCTAATTGAATAGAGCGTTCTGNCTTGACAAGNTTTTCTNTTGGCGCCGTGTAAAACATACCTCCATGATCGTATTTGTCGCTTTCCTCATAAGTATCAGTATGCGCNTCAAACTGGATAAGAGCTAAGGTACCACGATGCCTGTTAACTGCCCTCAAAAGAGGTAATGTAATGAAATGATCGCCTCCAATACACAGCGTTTTTTTTCCTGCGGCATGNANACTTCCAACATTATCAATTACTCGATCAACCATGTCTTCAGATTGGCCAGGAGGAAACTCCAAATCACCNAAGTCTATGACCTTCAATCTNTCAAAAGCACTAAAACCCCAAGGNTGACGCTNCTCTCTCATCTCCCATCGCAAATTGGCGGAGGCAAGTCGCACGGCCTGGGGNCCGTGNCGAGTGCCGGCACGCCCTGTGGTGCCTAGGTCATAAGGAATTCCCATGACGACTAGGTCTGCATTANCTATCTCCCTGGANACCGGAATACCCATAAAGCCATGCACATTTGAGAACATGGACTGGCTNTTANTTGGATCATCTANCACTATTATCGCTCCTTCAAATTTGAAAAGATTCTTATGGAGAAAGGTTCAGTCTATCCAAACCGCCGCCTCNCGGAGTTCCAAAAGCGTCCGGTGTAACCCAATCCGCAAAGCTGTNACAAGATCATCAATTTGACTTTTTGTTATGATGAGTGGTGGAGAAATTATACAGATATTAATAAAGGGACGTACTAGCAAGCCGAGGTCTTGACAGTGCCTGTCGACCATCTCTCCAATAGCGTAATCTTTTTCTAATANATCTGCCTCATCTTTGCCGCGGATAGTCATCTCCACNGCAGCCATTAATCCCATACCTCGNACATCACCCACNAGTGGGTTATCTCGCAGGGTTTGAAGTTGTGCTTGAAAGTAAGGGCCTAAGGTTTTTACATTGTCGAGCAGGTCTTCCCTTTCTAATATATCCCAACTAGCCAGTGCGGCCGCACATGCAACNGGATTACCTGACCAGGTATAGCCATTCGAGTAGAGACAACCATCCGAATTNTCGCCGCTAATCTTTTCCATGAANCTATCCGACACGGCATAACCTCCCAGAGGCACNTAGCCGGAGGTGAGCCCTTTTGCGAAAATGACTATATCAGGAANTATNCCAAAAACNGCTTCGGANGCGAACCAGTGGCCTAGTCTGCCGAATCCTGTTACAACCTCATCNGCTATATAGGTGATGCCGTGATTTTTTATCGTTTCCCAAAATCTGACATGGTAATCAGCGGGTGGGACAATCACCCCACCACTGGCAAGAATCGGTTCCGCGATAAAACACATAATATTCTTGGCCCCGATTTCTTCTATTTTTTCCTCCAACTCCCGAATCAGAAAGTCACAAAATGATTCCTCGGTCTCGAATTGGGGGTGATAGTAAAAACATGGCGCCGAGAGAAAATGGACATTCTCCGATATGGTGTCCATCGCAGTCTTATCTCGCTCTTTACCAGTAACCGAAGCTGAAAGATATGTGCTGCCATGATACGCTTTTTCTCGAGTCAGAATATGTTTCCTGTCTGGCTCACCTCTGATGTTTCTTGCCAGCTGACACAGTCGCAATGCAGAATCCACCGCAGTTGATCCACCAGTAGTAAAAAAGACACGATTTAGGTCTCCGGGTGTTTGACTCGCAATGCGTTCCGCGAGTTCAACTTCTCTCGGATTGACCAACGAAAACGAGGTGGCATAGCTAAGATTCAATATTTGAGTCGCGACAGCGTCAGCTATCTCCTTTCGCCCATATCCGGATTGCATGCACCACATGCCCGCAGGCCCATCAAGCAGACGATTGCCTTCCGAATCATAGACATAAACCCCCTCGCCTTTATCGACAATCGAAGACGAATGATCCTGCCCGAGGGACGATAAATCTCCCCAAGGGGGCAATAAATGCCGATTATATTTTTCTCTGTAACGATCGCTTTCCATTTTTTTAAACCTTTTAAATCACAGCGCCAGTGTCGAGACCCATCGCCCATATAACTGATCAGCCACGCGGTTCAGCTCTGCAACATTTTGTTTAATGTATTTGGCGATAGTATAGTAATCTTGCACACTCCGACTACTCTCGCCCAAGTCCTCCCGCCAATGATCTATCCAATCTCTGAGTAAAGGCTCCGTCACTTCAACGTGGCACTGCATACCAAGTATATTGCTGCCAATAGTGAACGCCTGATTACGACAATGCTGAGAGGAAAATAAAAGTTTTGCGTTTTCTGGCAAAGAAAACGTCTCTTTGTGCCAGTGAAACATGATGAAAGGATCAGACATATCCCCTAACCAATCTTTTGCCGCCAAGTCATCTTCTCGAGAACACGCATGCCAACCTATTTCCATGCTTGGGTTCAATGTGATTTTTCCGCCGAGCGCTTTTGCTATCATTTGTCCCCCTAGGCAATGTCCCAAAAGAGGAATTCTCTTTGTCGCTGCAAGTTTAATGAGCTCGATCTCTTCGTCCAGCCAAGGGAGCCCGTCGTTTACACTCATTATGCCGCCCATAAAAACGAGCCCAGCAAACATTTCGTCCACGCAGGGGATGCAATCACCTTCATATGCCCTAATGAGGCGGACTTCGATATTTTGCTGCTGCAGATAGTCAACAATATACCCAGGGTGCTCATCGTCCATATGCATAAAGATGACAACTTGCCGTTTCATATCGAGCCGTTACAACATATCTAGGACTTTGTAGAACATCATGCCAGCCGCCATGAAAGGTCTGCGGAAAATCTTGCCACCAGGCCAAGGGAGGTGCAACATCTTAGTCAGAATGTCCATGCGATAAGTGTTACCATCAATAGCCTCAGCTAGAACCCGACCAGACATATGGGTTGGCGCCACCCCGTGGCCCGAGTAGCCAGTAGCATAAAGCACATTACTATCTTTAATACGCCCTACTTGCGGCATGCGACGGATACTAACTCCAATCTTTCCGGACCAAGTATAATCGATACCTACCGATTCCAGGCTGGGGAAGACCTTGGCCATATGATTCCTCATGACGCTAGTTACATTGGAAGGTTCAAGACCAGTGTAGTTTGAGAGGCCGCCCATTAATAGCCTCTTGTCCTTTGTTAAACGATAGTAGTCAAGTGCCGTCCTCGAGTCGCAGACCGCCACATCACGGGGCATGGTCTGATTAATTTGGTCCTGGGATAGCTTTTCCGTCGCGACAATGCAACTCACGGTAGGCAAAACTCTCGCATCAAGATAAGGCACTAACTCGGTCATATAAGCATTCCCGCAAAGTACGGCAAAACGAGCTTGTACCGAGCCATTTTCCGTCGAAATCAAGGGGTTGTTCGAATATTTTATTGCAGTGACCTTGGACTGCTCAAATATTCTCGCCCCGAGCCCCTCCGCAGCTTTGGCTTCACCGAGGCATAGATTCAACGGATGAAGGTGCCCCCAATCCTCACGATAATAACCGCCTAGATATAATTCAGAATTTACAAATTGTTTCATCTCCTCTCGATCAAGCAACTGAATGGCCGGCTCGTCAGCTGACCACTTTTTATAGGCCTTTAGGTGCCGTTTTTTTAAGGCAACTTCGCACCATCCCCATTTTAAATCGCAGTCAATTTGATACCTTTCAATACGCTCCCTCACGATGTCAACGCACTCGACACCCATCTGTTCGACTGCATCTACGCCCTCTTTACCTATTGTGTGTCTAAAGGCAGATGGATTGTTACCGAATCCACCAATCAACTGCCCTCCGTTGCGTCCAGAGGCTCCCCAGCCAAGTCGATTGGCCTCGAGTAATATAACCTCATAACCACGCTCGCTAAGCTCTAACGCAGTAGCGACCCCACTAAAACCGCCACCAATAATAACAACATCAGCACTCAAGTTGTCCCGCAGTTCGGGATAATTAGAAGCCCAATTAGCAGAAGCTGCGTAGTATGATTGGGTGTGTTCTCTGGTATCAATCGAAGATTTTAGCAACATTTGATGAGTACAAACCTCTAGTTATTAGCGCCATCCGTTGTGGCTTAATTTGAGATCGCCGTAACGTTGCGCCGCATGTCCGACGATGTAGAATCAGGTAAATTAGACCGTTTCAACGCCATCAGATACCAGCGAACAAATTCAGAACAGAGCGCTTCATATTCGGGATGATAGGGGCCTGGTTCAAAAAAACTTGAGTTGACGCCCTCGCTATTACGCAAAATGATGTATTCATCCTCTAAACTAGTATGGTGCCAGAGCCAACTTACCTGGTCTTTGTCATAATCCACACCTTCCTCGGCGCTAGCATTCACGTACCAAACCAGTTCCATATCAGTTTCGGTTAGGCCCCTGGGGGTGAAGCGATAGAGGACGCAGTGATCGGGATAGTTGAGCATGAAAGCGAGTGGGCCCATCTGAAAGTCACCAGCTCCTCCATCATAGCCTCTCATCTTTCCCATCAACGGCGCAACCGGCTCACCATCCTTGCTGCCGGTTTTAAAACCGTCATAGAGCGCATACCTGCTATGATAGGAGCATGCTCCAAAGGCAGACGAGTCGTTGTAGTAGGCATAGTAATCATCCGTTATACCCTTCACGCCTGTGACCTCGGCGGCCCTTGCCAACATCGCGTCGTTTATGGGCTTGACCTTATCATCCGGAGCAGCGAGCGTGTGCATCTTTGCATACTGACGATGTGAACTAGAGCAATGGTAGCACTCCAGATAGTTCTCTAAACATAATTTCCAGTTTGCACTAATCCGATATGTTTTGCTCTCGGCCACTTTCGCGTTGTCTAGATCATAAGCCCCCAAAGGCTTTGCAATCCGGTTCAACGGGGCAATGAAATCTGGCGCCTCAGGGTCACAATTTATAAAAATCATACCCTGAAATACCACATGCTTGACTTTTTTCAGGGGATAATCGGCACAATCAAATCCCTCCAATCGATCCATCTCTCTGGCTCTCTTTAATTCCCCATCCATGCCATATGCCCAGCCATGATAGGGACAAACAAATGCTTTTCGGTTACCGCTTTTATCTTCACACACGCGAGCGCCTCTGTGACGACAAATGTTATGCATTGCTGAGATATCACCACGATCATCTTTGCTAATAATTAAAGAATCCTCGCCGATTTCAAACAGAAAGAAATCGCCGCTCTCTCGCACCTGACTGACGTGTCCAGCATACAGCCAGCTTTTAAAAATTATGCTGTGCAATTCGGCCTCATAAGTTACATGTGATCTGTAGAAATAGCGATCCATTGCGAATCCTGGCTTTCCTAACTGAGTGCTAACCATGTCAAGCATTTTTTCTTTGGTATCCGAAACATCTGTCGCTATGAATTTCATTTGACAAGAACCTTTGCAGTGGTCGTTCAACACATATTTCTTACATCTTACAACAATTTTCTAAATGGTTATATAGATCACTAAACGTTCATTTAATTTCTTTATCTCAGAAAGTCTCAAATCGAGCGCAAATACCACTCGTAATCAACGTTAGAAACCTTGGCTGCAAACATATCAAACTCGCTTCTTCGCACAGCATTATAGATTAGACAATATTCCGCACCGAGATAATTTGATAACTTATCGCTTGACTCGAAAACGTCAATCGCTTTGTCCCATGTCCTAGGCAGGGTAAAGTCATGCTCCATCTCCACTCCCTCTTTAATCATCTGGCCAGGGTCACATTGCTGGGTAATTCCATAATGGATTCCTGCTGCAACAGCCGCCATAACCAAATACGGGTTAGCATCAGCCCCTGCCACCCGGTGCTCTAGTCGGCGGTTCTTTTGCCCAGAAACGGGTATTCGCAAAGACACATCACGATGATTATAACCCCAGTTCGGAGCCAACGGAGCATAGTTGCCTGGAATGAGACGTCGGTAGGAGTTTGCATTTGGCGCAAAGATCGCCATGGATTCAGGCATAGTAGCAATTAGCCCCCCCACAGCATAGCGCAACGTTTCTGAGATAGCTGGCACCTCAACTGAGGATAAATCAGCAAAAATATTCTCTCCATATTGGTCATAGAGGCTGAAATGGATATGCAAGCCACAACCAGCTATTCCTTCAAATGGCTTGGCCATAAAACTTGCTGCCATCCCATGTTGTCTGGCAACACCCTTTACAATCCTCTTGAGCATAACAGTGTGATCACACGCGATGATCGGATCGCCGACGTGATGAAGATTAATTTCATATTGACCCGGGGAATATTCCGAGTGCACTGTCGTCATTGGCACATCTTGCTCCAGACATGCGGCTCTAACTGATTCAAGGAATTCGTCTTTGTCCCAAAGTTCCTCAGGCATAGCATACTGAATGCCGCTCTGGTCGATACTGGTTCCAGGGACCTTGGCCAGTTTCAGTTTAGGTACAGCACCGGCACCATCTTCTATGAGATAAAATTCCAATTCGGTTGCAACCACAGGAGAAATGCCCATGTCATAAAGCGGTTTGAGGGCGCGTTTAAGGACATTGCGGGGATCAAATGAAATAGGTCTGCCATCAAGTTCACTAAAGGTAGAAATCACCTGCCCCGTCTCCGACCCCAGCCAAGTGATTGGGGCCAATGTATTTGCAACAGGACTAATATTTCTATCAGGATCACCTTCCAAATTCAAAAAATCCAGATCACCGGTCATCTCTCCAAGAACATTGAGCAGGAGGGTTGTCGCTGGCCCATTCACCCCTGTTTCGAAAAAATCTTCAAACTCTTGTCTGGGTATTCGTTTGCAGCGGAAGATCCCATTTATATCCGGAATCAATAACTCAAGTGAGGTCGTTTTTGGATATTGACGCAAAAACTTTTCTAACTCATTCTTCTCATTCATGCTAGCCCTCACCTCCTGATATCTCTCCAATAGATGCAGTATTTTTTAAAACAACCAAGGCATCAAGACCAAGACATCCGTTTTCTGTAATTAAGATTGGGTTTATATCAATCTCACCTATTGAACTAGCAAACTCAGCAACGAAAACAGAAAATCGGGCCGCAGTTTCGCAATAAGATTGTATATTTACCGATGGCTTTCCTCGCAAGCCGGCAAGAAGCGATCGCATAGAGAGACAGTCGAGCGCGCGGGCTACCGTATCGGAATCAAATGGAGGAAACAACGCATATGTATCGTTCAACGCCTCAGCATAAATACCCCCGAAACCCACAACTACAAAAGGACCAAATTGACTGTCATTAATCATACCTAAAATCATTTCCACGCCATAAGCATTGACCATCGGCGAGAGAATGGCCGACATTCCCAGACGCCTACTGAGGATCTTGTAAGCTTCTTTAAGGACTTCCTCAGAGTCAATGTTGAGAAAAACCCCGCCACATTCGGATTTGTGTTGTATGCCTGGCGTGGCAGTTTTCAGCACCATAGGATATTCGAACATTTTTGCCGCTACGAGCAAGGACTGCTCGTCACTCACCAATTTGCTGGGATTCATTGGTATACCAAAGTCAGTGAGAAGCTGGCCAGCCAATGCTTCATTGACATCGAACTCTTTGGCAAGCCTCTGACGCCAGTCCAAAACGAGCTCAGACTTTAGTTCAGCTGGAATCGCAATCTTCCGACGATGAAAATCCCTAAATCGCAGAAGACATTTTGTACCCACGAGAAACTGACTCACACCGTCAATGACAGGCAACCCTTTGTGAGTTGAATCTATGGCCAATTGATCACTTCCACTTCCTTGCCTGTTGGCAACAAGAAACACTGGCTTACCTGTCGCTGCTTGGGCTTCATTTAGGTATGCAACATAATTCGGATACACCAGACTATTGGGACCACGGTCATGGACCACAGCCCCGAGTGCTGCAGACTCATCCTCCATTAATGCTGTAAAACAGGCTGACATTTTCTCATCAGCTCCCGAACCACCACCCCAAGCATCAAGTGGATTTACAGCTGGCAACCCCGGATGAAGATTGGGTTTTAGCTTTCCCTCAGTTACTTTCGACAATTTAGCGATTGGAACTTGATACCGCTCAGCCAAATCGACGAGAAGTTGACGCTCACCTCCCGAGTCATGGAGACAAACAAGCCCTCCCAACTGCATTGGTTTTGGTTGCGCAAACATAATCAAAGCAGTTGCCAACTGATCCATGTCCTCCACCCTTTGCACGCCAAAAGCCTCAAAAACTGCGGAGTAACATTTGTCGCTCCCAGTCAAGGCCCCGGAATGCGAGACGGCCAACTCAGCAGCAAAAGAGGAGCGCCCTACTTTCACTACCACAACAGGNATTTTTCTCTCCTCCGCCTTAGCAAGGGCGGCTAAAAATTTTTCAGGCTCTCGACTGGTTTCCAGAAAGAGGCCTACAGCCGCTGTTTCAGGCAAATCAAGCGCATATTCCAAATAATCCTCCATGGTCACCGAAAACTCATAACCAGTTGAAACAGCCAAGTTGAATTGCAATCGCTGTTCACAATCAACGATGCCTTGCATCCCCGCGCCCGACTGGCTAATCAGACTCACGTTACCCGGCGAAAAATGATCCCTAGTATCAAAAGCCCCAGCCAGCACATGGTCACGGACATTAAAAAAGCCCAGGCAGTTCGGCCCGGCAACAAGCAGACCGGAGTTCTTGATTTTCAATTTCAGTCTGTCTTTGAGTGGAGGTTCGAAATCATTTCCCAATATAAGAGAAGAAAATATTGAGCATGCTTTGACGCCAATACTAATGATCTCATCAATAGCATCCTCCAATCGTCGATCGGCGACCGCCAGAATTACGTGCTCCGGAGTGTCAGGCAAACTAGCCAAGGTAGGATAACAGGTCAAATCGTTTACGTGATCGTATGATGGATTGACGGGATAAAGCTTTCCTGGAAAACCTCCTCTCACTAAATTTATCAATATTTCGTTTCCTACGGATCCAAGCTTCCGCGAGGCACCCAAAACTGCGATTGATTTTGGCTTGAGTAACGGTTTTAGCCGGTGCTCAGACATTAGAAATTTGGAGCTGGCGTTTGTCTTCTCCGATCAGGCGAAAATAAAGCCCCTTTGGTTACCTTGCACTGCGCCATCACACGAGTCCATTTGAGTTCTCGCTCGTAGTATATCTCAGCTACCAATGACTGGCCGGGTCTACCAAACTTGGCATCAACCTGAGCAAAAGCGATGTTTGTCTTTGTTGTGGGGCACCAAGCTGCGGAGGTTATCGTTCCAACCTCTTGATCTCCGTGATAAACGAAAGCATGTTCAGCCGGCTTGTTACCCTCAACATCAAGATAAACAAATGCATAACGAGAACCTTGCGCACGTTCTCTCAGCAGCGCCCTTCTACCATTAAATACCGGTTTATCAAATGAAACCATCCATCCAAGGCCCAGCTCGAAGGGTGATCTTGAACGGCCTGCTCTTATAGTTTCGTCTGCAGGAATAAAATCCACCCCAGCCTGCAGAAAACCAGCCTCAATTCGCAGCATATCTAGCGCACTACTCCCTATAGCCCGGATACCATGGGGTTTCCCAGCATCAAAGAGCGCATCCCAAAAGCTCTCCGCCAGACTCGGCTCCACCCATACTTCATAACCTAGGTCACCTGTAAAACCCGTCCGACTTACCATTACTTGTGAGCCGGAAAACTTAAAACGCGACATACCAAACGGCTTCAATAACTCTATACCAACAAAACCCAAAGCCTTAAACACCGCGCAAGAGGTGGGTCCCTGGACAGCCAAGGCAGCCACATCGGCAGTTTCCTCTTTGACAGTTACCTCAAATCCCTCAGCAGTCCACATCAGCCAATCAAGCGCTCTCGTGTAACAGCACAACCGATAATCATCTTCGGAGAGACGGAAGATCGTGCCATCGTCCATCACTTTTCCTTCTCCATCGCACCAGAGAACATAGGACACTCGATCAACCGCGAGCTTTCGTATATCTCTGGTGATTAGTTTATTAATAAAGGCTTCCGAGTCAGGACCCGTTATTCGGTATTTGGTCATCGGCGAGAGATCAAAAACGCCAGTGCTGTTGCGAACAGCGAAGTACTCCATATCAACCTCAGTGAAGACCTGTGGCGTGGTATAGCCTTTCCAATCTTCCCAGAGGTTGACTTCACAAGCCGCTGCGCAACGCGAATGAAATGGGGTATGTAACATCATGGACTCATTGTGCGGAATCATAGAAATTTAACCTGTTCGATTTTTCTTTTGCGAAATGATCTCTTTAGCGGTATTCAAACCAGCTAGCCCCAGAACACCACCCCCTGGATGAGTCCCTGCACCACTTAGATAGAGGCCATCAACGGGAGTGCTGTATTGGGAGACTCCTGGGAAAGGCCTCATCATAAGAATCTGATCTAAGCTTATTTCTCCATGATGCCAGTGTCCCCCATGGATCAAATAACGCTCTTCGATATCCACCGGTGTTAACAACTCTGCAGAGAGAATTTGATGCTTGAGACCAGGATAGTATTGCGAAAGACAATCTATGAGCAAGTTCTGAAAAGGTTGTTTGCCAGCTTCCCAACCACCTTCAAGGTCATAAGGCGCATATTGCACAATTGCCGACAAAACATGCTTGCCCTCTGGAGCCAAACCTGAGTCATGAATACTGGGGATGCTTATATCCATAATGGGTGAAGTTGAAAATTTTCCATACTTGGAGGGATTAAATGCCTTTTCTATGTATTCCATGTTGGGGGCTATCAAGAGTCTGTCACCAAGCCGAGACTCAGCTAGTCCCATAAAGTTTGGCAAGCCGTCCAAAGCGATATGCAACTTGGCCGCATCTCCCTTCATACGCACGTTCTTCACTCGACGTAGTGTGTCAGTCTCTAGATTAGCCAAGCCAACAAATTTCTCAAACGTTGTTTTCGGATCTGCGCTAGAAACAACAATACCGGCTCTTAATTCACGCCCATCTTTGAGAACTACTCCCATTACCTTGTCAAGGTCGATGCTTATTCGATCGACCGAGGCATTCAGTTCAATATCCACTCCCATTGCTTTTGCAGCTTTGGCCATCGATTGACCGAGTTGGCCCATGCCGCCCCTAACCACCGATACTCCGGGCCTACCATAACCATAGATGTCGCCCATATGCCGATAGAGGTATCCGAAAACGGTATTTGGCGATCTTGGACCCATGTGAGAGCCCATCACCGAATCAAGACTAATCGCCGCTTTAAGCAGATCATTATCGAAATTTTCTTCCATTACGTCATAGATGTTAATCAAACCTAAACGCATCAAGTCACGCATGTCTGTCTTACCGAGCATCTTAATCTTCATACCCAGACCCAATAGCGCCATAACGTCACCAAAGCTTCTATCGACCAAGTTGGGTGGGCGACGTTTGAATGCCTTACTTAGGACATCACAAAATTTAAGCATCTGCTTGGTAAATGATTTAAACGCCGCCTTGTCTTTGTCGGAAACCCCAGCGCCCTCTAGCCTATCTGAAAAAACAGTCAAATGATCGCCACTCTCGCAGAGAACTGTGGTGGGAATATTTCGTGCAGACAGCTCGAAACCATGCTGCTCAAGAGACATTTGGGAAACAACGCTATCATTTAACTGGTACAACCATTGAGCACATGAGGAAACTGAAAATTTTTCATAAAACTCGGTCGTTGCACAAGCCCCACCGGGCGAATCAAGCGCTTCTATCACGATAACTTTACGACCCGTTTTAGCAAGTGATGCGGCGCACGCAAGACCATTGTGTCCAGCGCCAATAACGACGACATCATATTCGGATTTAATCTCAGTCATCATCGTATCCCTCGGGCACAAGAGACGTCCTTTTCAGATCCATAAGTATCTCTCGTGCCGCATTTGCACCAGGAGCTGCCATTACACCTCCTCCGGGGTGTGTCCCAGATCCACACATATACATCCCCTTAACTGGAGGAACTCTGTATTGAGCATAACCAGGAAACGGTCGGTTAAAGAGTAACTGATCGAATGTCAATTCACCCATGAATATATTTCCTTCAGTAAGGCCTACCTCATTTTCAATATCTTGTGGTGACCGAACCTCACAATGAAGAATAAGGTCTTTAAAATTCGGGCTGTAACTAGATATCTGGTCTATTACCGTTTTCCCAAAGGCATCTCGATCCTCGCTTGTCCATTCTCGTCCATCTATCATGGGCGGTGCATATTGTACAAAAACAGACATCATATGCTTTCCCGGGGGCGCCATAGTCGGGTCCACTTGGGTTGGAATTAACATGTCCACGTATGGGTCCTTTGACCAGGTCCCGCTCTTCCAATCATCATAGGCCCGCTCCATTCTGGGAAGTGAATCAATAAAATGTTTCTCACCCAAACACAGCGGACTATCCTCGGGCAACCCATTGAATGTTGGCAAGCCATCCAACGCAATATTCAACTTGCCTGAGGATCCTCGAATCTTGAAGTTTTTCGCTTTCCTCACCAAGTCTTTGGGCAGGTCGCCCTCATCCATTATTTTCAAAAAGGTTCGCTTTGGATCCAGGTTAGAAACAACAATCCTGGAGTAAATCTCATCACCGTTTATCAGAGCAACGCCAGCGGCCTTACCATTCTTGACTATTACCTGGGCAACCTCAGCATCACATTGAACTGTGCCACCGAAAGATTTAAACGCACCAGCCAATGCATTCGAAACGGCCCCCATGCCACCTCGAGCCAAGCCCCATGATCCTATTGACCCATCAACATCTCCCATATAGTGATGCAAGAGAACGTATGCAGTGCCCGGCGAATATACACCCAGCGCCGTCCCTATAATGCCGCTACCAGCCAAGTGCGCCTTGACGACATCTGATTCAAAATACTCTTCTAGAAAATCTCCAATGCTCATGGTCCAGAATCTCATGGTATCTGCCAAACCAACTTCGCCCATACCACTGAACGCTTTTGCCATTGCAATGAGTTCACGAATATCTCTAGGTTTAAATGAAGTTGGATCCGGCGGAGTTCGCATCAAAAAAGGACGAATGATTCTTGTCTGCTTCATGACGTCTGCTTCATAACGATGATACGCATCAGCGTCTCGCTTGGAATGACGCGCTAACTCTCTGTGGTGACGCTCATGATCGGTGTGATTGCCAAAGTAATCGCCATTTTGCATGAAAGTTACGCCGCCACCATAGGGCACCACCTGCAATCCATGGCTTGGGAGCCGCAAATCTCAAATGATTTCGGGGCGCAACAAGCTGCATACGTACGAACAGTTAGTGTACTTCCAATTCGGGTAAAGCTCCCGACTAACCGCGGCACCACCAATGTAGCCGTTGCGCTCAAGCACTATCACCTTAAGCCCTGCTTTTGCAAGATATGCCGCATTCGTAAGCCCATTGTGTCCCGCTCCGACCACAATCGCATCGTATTTCTCAGTCACTTATTGCAGCTCCAAATGTTTAGTGAAAAGAAGTTGAATTCTACACCGAATTCACGCGGCAGAATGCCGAAACACCCGACTAGTGTCAAACACAAAATCGATGATTATTCCTAGCCAGCCGTCTCGAGTATACAATAATTTTCTGAATGGGGGTATAGGTGATTAAATGAGCATTTAAATAACAGTTCCGTCCGGCAAGTAATGGTTTATACTGACATAGCCTCGCTACTTGTTTTTAGTGACTGGAACAGCTTTTCTTTTTATCATCGCAGTTTCACCGATTACAACTGAATTATTGATGTATCAATGCTTCCATCTTTGACAATCAGGAGCATTCATGGAAATACAACACACTGAGCAAACCTTGGCTTGGCAGAAGAGAGTGAGAGAGTTTGTTGAAACTCACCTAATACCTTGGGAAATAGAGGCCGAGCTTAACCAGGGCATTATCCCTGAGGATGTGTCACAAAAGATGCAAGCCCATGCGATCGACTTAGGTCTTTCTCGGATGGATGCTCCAGAAGAATTTGGAGGGCTGGGCATGAGCATGGTTAATCAGTTGGCAGCCTGGGAAGAGCTGGGGACAGTAACTAACGCACTTTGTTGGTGCTTTCCCGAAGCACAAGAATGGATGTTTGAAGCCTGCGGCAACAATGAGCATCAAATCAACAATTATCTTCAACCACTGATGGAGGGGCGTCTGCGAGAGTGTTACGCAATAACTGAATCTGAATCAGGATCTCATGAAGTAGTGGAAACTGCGGCGATACGTCGTAACGGTGGCTATGAAATCTCTGGCGAAAAATGGTTTGTCACTACCGCCAATCTGGCTGATTTTTTCTTCCTTCAGGCCAAAGTGGAGGGCGGCGAAGATGCTTTGTTTTTTATCGATAAAGATTCACCCGGCATTTCAATGATTGAAAACCCGCTATTTTCACATACTTTTCCATCACATCATCCGACATATCAATTTGAGCGCGTCTTTGTGCCGGAGGAAAACCGAATTGGGGAAGAAGGTTCGGGCATGACTTACAGCCGAAATTGGTTTCGACATGAACGTCTAACCATAGCTGCAAGGATGCTCGGTGCAGCGAGAAGAATGATAGAAGAGGCAACAGAGTGGGCGTCACAACGCAAGATACAGGGAGAGTTTCTAATAGACAAACAGGCAACGCAGTTTGCCTTGGCTGACTGCGTTACTGAGCTTTGGGCCTCGAAGCTCATGGTCTATGAGGCGGCAGCAGCGCATGACCGTGGCGATGATGCTAAGGGTCTGCATATTCAGTGCTCAATGGTAAAACTCTATGCCACTGAAATGGCCAATCGTGTGGCTGATCGTTGCCTACAAATATGGGGCGGGCGCGGCTATCGCCGGGACAATGCCGTGGAACGTTTTTATAGGGAAGTAAGAGTTGACAGAATCTGGGAGGGTAGCAGCGAAATCCAGCGAATCGTAATAGCCAAGGCCCTTCAAAAGCGGGGGCTAAAAAGGATGTAATAGCCGAGTAGAAGACTCTTCGGCAAAACTAATTTTTGAAATCTGTTTGCTTTTGGGAATTCCCTTAACCATAAAATAGTTTTTCGAAATTTAAGCAAAATCTCAGGATGTTACCCAAGGGTTCTCTTGACTTTGCACCCATAACGGTGGCGCATAAATGATAACCTCAACGTCATCGCCTGCTTTTATCATTCCAGGTACCTCTACCACACCGACTAGGCCTCTGCTAAATTGGGCAGCTTTAGCGAACGCCGTGTCATGGATGGGTCTACCAGAATTTGTATGGCATTTCGCCGCCAGCGCCTTGCCCATATCGAGACAGGGAGGGTTATATTCTTCAACAAGCAATTCCGCTCCGGAAGGAAATTTAAAGATGCTCCCTCTTGGTACCAGAGAGAAACTGGGCACACCCTCAAAACACAAATTCGCTCCGATGATTCCAGCACTCAGCACCTCAGAGAGATCCATTTCCTTCGATATTTCTGCCAGTTCCTCAGCAGAAACCGCCGACCAATGACGTTCGTTTCGTCGAATGACACCTTTCCGCTGCTTGTCGCCAGGCCCCCAAGCTTTTCTTTCGAATGAAGCATGGCGATCACCGAGAAAACCATCCATCTCCGCTTGCAAAAAATCGCGCTCTTGTTTGACAAGACTTTCTCCGGGGGCGCCGATAAAAAGTGATCTAACGATACCTTTAACTCTAGTGATCATACCTTCGATTCCTTAAAAACAGTACTTTAATCAAAAATTCAGCAAGTTTCGAGACCACCTCAAACTGGTTCTTTAACATCCTTTCGCCGTTCCACCACATTCATTTCTATTGCAACGAAACCTACAATCCATACAAACTCATCCCAAGCAAACATGTAATGACCTAAATAAATCCAGTAGCCTATAGCAAACCACAAAAGGGAGTAGAGAAGCACTTTAGCCATGTTCGCACTCTTGATTAGCAAACCTCCAGTAATATCCTTGTCCTGGAGCCAGACAACCACTTCTATGCTCAACAGAATCAACAACCATGTGATTGATTCGACCAAGTCAACTAACGCTGAACGGCGTTCCAGAGCCAAGGCCATTTCATCCTGAACGATGAGATGGTCTGGAGGATCATTAAAAAAGAATTGACTTGCAGTTGAAAGTTCGCTGCAATTTCCATCGGTTATTTTTGTGTAAACAAGGTTATAGGCATATGACAAGTTTTGATCAGCAAGCTGGCATAAATCAGTCACACCCTCAATGATTGGTGCCTGACTCAGATCATAAACAGTCATTGCATAAGCATAAGGAGTATGCGCCAAGACTACGTAGCAACATAGACGAATAATAAGGGATATTATCTCGTGTGCACGGGAGAGGTCCCGCCCCGCCAAAAGGTGCGTCTCCATCTCAAATAACAACAAGAGGAGCAACCATGCACTTTCATCAATTGTTGTGTTATAGGCACTTGCCCACTGCAAAAAAGTGCTGCCAGAATGCAAGGTGTGCCCGGCGATAATCCAGTCGTCTCTCACGTAGAATACGAAATTAAACAAAAGAAGTGAGTACACCACTAATTTAATCCAAGTGAGGGGCATAACGGCAGCCAGATTTGCTTTGGTGCTTACTAAACTCATTTTGTTTTATAAATGACGTCATTCATCACATAAACTAATGCGTCTCTTTTTCTCCAGTTGAACTCATGATCAACTATATACTAAACACCCGATGAAGCCGAAGCCCTGTTTTTCACCAGGCTTATGCCCGTGTATCAGGACAATAATCAAACGTGTATCACAGAAAGAAACTATAGTTCCCTATATGCAAGAACCTCGGCGGCGTTTTTTTGGGTTTTATTTAACTGTCTGGCGTTTACGTGCATAGAAAAATAGCTTATCCTAAGGAGACAGGAAACATAAGAAAGGGTTCGCTGGGGTTGCTCAGCGTAAAAAAGTGAAAAGACTGAGTTGCGTTTTTTAAGGGGAAAAAAATGAGTAGGTTGGATCAAGTACAAACTGACACTCTGTTTGAGAGGAAGTTAATTGTGACGTCGATTGCGGCGGCCCTTGGAATGACCGGGGCACCATTAGCCATTGGGCAAGAAACCTCCTTAGAGGAAATTATCGTTACGGCTCGGCAAAGAGCTGAATCCTCGCAAGAAGTTCCTATGATGATCCAAAGCCTGTCGGGCGAGGATGTTCAGAAGCAGGGTATCACTACTCTTGAAGATTTCTCACGATTTGTAGGTAGTTTGAACGTCCAAACCACCACGGCAGGACAAAACACCATTGTCTTCCGCGGCGTTAGTGACGGCGGCGGCTTTCTGGTCGACCCTACTGCCGCAATTTATTTAGATGAACAGGCAATGTCATTAACTTCAATGTCTCCAGACATATATCCAGTTGACATTGCTCGCGTCGAAGCTCTTGCGGGACCGCAATCCACATTGTTTGGTGCGTCCTCACAAACAGGGACAATCCGGGTCATCACAAACAAGCCTGATTTGTCGGAGTTTTCTGGAAACGTCGGGCTGGGGATAAACAGTGTGAGCGACGGGGAAACTGGCCATGACTTCGATGCAACAGTAAATATACCCTTGGTTGAGGATAAACTGGCTCTTCGCATGTCTGCTTTCAGCGCTGAAGACGGCGGATTTATCGACAGCGTCTTAGGGACTACGGTGGTAAATCCATACACCGGAGAGGGTGGCCTGAAAACAAATGCGCGTGATGTTGAAGACGACATCAACAGCGTTGAGTGGGCCGGTGCTCGGGCACAAATCCGCTGGCAAATGTCCGAGAATTGGACGTCAACTCTAAGCGCCAACTATCAAGAGATTGATTCAAATGGTTTTAATGACATGGACGAGAACGTGGGGGATTTGAAGACGGTCAAGTTTTATGACGAGTTTCGTACCGATGAATGGATCCAAACTAGTCTTGTCATTGAAGGCGATCTCGGGTTTGCGGATCTGACAGTCGCTGCTTCTTACTATGACAGAGATACCTTCTATCAGCATGATACGCAGACCTATGCAGCTTATTTCATGTTTACTCTGGGCGCCTATTATGTAACATATGATTTCGGGCCCGAACCGATCGGCTACCTCACAAATGATCAAACTAACAGGTCAAAGACCATAGAAGCACGACTCAGTAGCAGCGGCGACCGAGTGAGCTGGACGGCAGGGCTGTTTTACATGGATTCAGACGAGTTTTGGGCGTTTTACAGCTATGTTGATGATTATACAAGCTCACCAGCTTTCGCAGCTTGGAGCGGATATGCGGCTTACTATGGCATAACCATTGCGCCAACGGATGCATGGTGGTATTCCGATCAAGGCACCACTCGGGAAGACAAGGCAGTATTCGGAGAGATTGATGTCGACATAACTGATAGGCTTTCATTGCTTCTGGGAGGAAGGTGGTATGAAGTAGATAGAACTATTTCCTACAACAATGATAAACCCCTTGGCTACCAATTCACTGCCGAGACTAATAGACAGGCCAAAGACGATGGCTTCTTACCGAAGTATGGCCTCTCTTATAATCTTACTGATGAGGCTATGATATACGCGGCTTATTCAGAGGGTTATAGAGTTGGAGGTACCAACAGAGGTAGAGGTATCCCTACGCTTCCTGTTGCTTACGAATCTGACATTATTGAAAACACGGAAATCGGCTTAAAGTCGACTTGGCTAGATGGAAAGTTGCAACTTAATACAACCATTTACGACATGGAATGGAAGGACATGCAGCTAGAAGTGACCGATCCAAGCTTTGCTATAGGACAACCGTGGCAAGCCGTCGTGGCTAACTTGGGTGATGCCGAAGTCAAGGGATATGATATTGACGTCACAGGTCTGATAAGCGATAACCTTCAGTTTGGCTTCAACATAACCAAGATTCGGGATGCGTTCGTTAGCCCGTCGCAATTGACTTACCCTGATGACCGCTTTCCTGGAGGACAGGCAACGCTTGGGTTGGAACCAAAAACTAATCTTCCTTTTTTCGCAGATACATCATATTCACTATACCTAGAGTACTCTGGAAAAATGCCGCTGTTCGGTGGCGGAGATGGGTTCATCAGAGTGCAGCATAGTCACAGTGGAGATTCACTTAACCAACTGGATGACGGAGACAATGCGCCGAGACAAACTCAAGGCGACTACAACATAACGGATGTTGTTTTGGGCTACGAGTTTGGGGACTGGAAAGCCCAACTCAGTTTAAACAACATTAGCGATGAACGAGGGATATCTTATAAAGATTCAACCGACTTTGACCCCTTCTTTGGGAGAAATAGTAACAACGTGGTGCGCCCGCGCAACTACAGTCTATCCTTCAGGAGATATTTTTGATGCAAAGGTGAGAAGTTTCTGATAGATATCGATAATCGGGCACGCAAGCGTGCCCGATTTTTTATGAGTCACATGTCTCTCATCAAAAAGGCCAGACCTCTAATCCATGAACCGCGTTCCGTATATCCATAGTCAAATTAACTAATGCCACCCGTTCTCGGATCTCAATATCATAAATACTGATTGTAGACGGCGATGATCCTGCCGCAACCAAGCGGTCATTAATCACGCATAAGCCCCGTCCAAATGCTTGCCTAGCCACTTTGCTATTGTCAATACCATTAAATTCAAGCTCTTCGGAATTATAAGACGGAACTTTAAAAGCCAGCGACTTGTCATCCCTTCCTACGTAACGCATTACGTCGCTTTTGGTATCATTAAATATCACTCCTCCAAGAAAAGGCTGCGCATTATGCACACCCTCTGGCAAGCTACAAAGGGGCGAGATACTCATATCAGCGGCCAATCGGAGCAGAGCACGGGTATGCAAGCCGCTGAAATAAACCCCGCTCTGCTCGACGTGAACCATATTGATATGATAGTGGTTTGAGAATGGCGGCCCGCCGTCTATTAACGGGTCAAACCGCTGCCCCTCCCATTTAACTCCGTTTTTGGAAACATACAATCCCCAAGAAAACGCTTTAGTTTTAAGGTTGAATACTAGGATACTGTCATAGCCAGTCGATGTAAGAAATAAAAGATGATCACGCCGACTAATCTCATGACAATGTTTAAGGTAGGTATTTTTNAAAGACTCGAGCAATGTAAAATCTGGACTATAGCAAAACAATTCATCACTGGCAGCTATCCAAACCTTGCCATCATAGAATTCTATGCCACGCAAGCCTCTGTCCCATCCCCGGCCTGCAAAATCAATCCCCCCTGTATTCCAATCGATATGTTGATTTACCGACCGATTATTGAAATCGATCAAATAAACACCCCCGTGACTCTGCCCCTTCTCGCTCCCTCTCACTACGGACGTCACGATCAAATCGGGGAACTTAGTACTCATTTGCCCGTGATGATCGAAGGATCATTTTCATCTAATAATGGCCTTAAGATCTCTTTTAACGGCTCAATGTGTGAGTCAAATTTTTTCCAAGTATTNATGGATCCCTGATAAATGGGCTGCCTTACTTGCTCAGAACTAGCAGTACGAACAGCGCGTTTGGTTTGATGAAAGTCCACGCAAGCTCGCTCAAAAGGGAGATTGCAGTGACTCAGGATTCTTTTGACTTGATTCTCAAGATCTGACACAACATTCTCATACTGGACTCTCAAGACTTTACCAGGCAACAGCTCATCCCAATGACTCATTAATTTATCGTACTCAAGATAAAATTCTCCCAACTCGAACATGTCATAGGTAAAAGTCTGACCCTTTGCGAAGTGCTGTTTGAAACATCCAACGCAACTGTCGAGCGGGTGACGACGGGCATCTATTATCTTTGCATTAGGCAAAATCGCATGTATGAGCCCAATATGGGCAAAATTATTCGGCATCTTATCTGTAAAATAGGGCGTTCCACTCCTATGCCGTCGTGTTCGGTCCATGTATTTTTGGCCAAGTTCGGTAATTTCCGAATCACTCATCTCAAGAATCCCGCTCGGAAAGATCCTCCCTTTTTGTTTATTTGATATCATCTGTGAGACAATCCCCAGATCGGGCAACTCACTGGTGCCCTCTACAAGACTATGGCTGGCCAGTATCTGCTCTAGGAGAGTGGAACCCGATCTTGGAAGGCCGACAATAAATATTGGATCTGAATCTTTGACTCCGGTTTGGGCAGCATTAGCCCGATCAAAAAATTCCGCGCTGTATGTTTCCCTCATCTTTGCATGTGCTACCTCTGTTTGCACCGGATCATAAGTAATTGACTGACGATTTTCGGCATTACCAAGGGCATAATATTGAAACGCTTTGTCATAATCCGCATTATCTTCAAAGGCTTTACCCAAGCTGAAAGCAAAGTGCACAACCGACGCACTGGGCAACGACGGTTGCTCTATGCGTTGGAGCATGCTTTCGATTTCGCTTGGTTGAAAACGAAATGTTTTTAGATTTGACAAACTAAAATAAGTTTCACCAAGATTTGGTTTCAAAGCAATTGCCGATCGATAAGCGGCAATCCCACCCTCTTGATCACCCAGTGTTTTTAACACATGTCCCAAGGCAACATGCGCACCCACCTGTTGAGGTTCAATATCGATGGCTCGTTGATAAGCTCGTGCTGCTTCATCGGTTCGGCCTGCCATTGCAAGCGCCGCACCGTAGTGATAGAAAGTGGTAGAGTTTTCGGGATCCATTTCCAAGCACTGCTCCATAGCCTCAGCAGCCTCCTGATCCTTGTGCTGTTCTCGCAAACACACTCCCAGCTCATGCCAGGCAAGAATAAATCTAGGGGCATACTCAACAACTTTCCTTAAGAGTTTTTCAGCCTCTTTGTATGCTCGGGCGTGAATTGCAATGCGCGCCAGTAACAAGCCAGCATTAACATCCTTGGGCTTATCTGCGATAACTTTCTNTGCGGCTATCTCAGATTCGCGAAACTTACCCTCAGCAAATAACTTGGTGGCCTTCTCAAGATTGGCTTGATTGGGCGAGAGCTTTGCTGCATGCGCAAGGGCTGCATCACCAGCCTCGTCGCGACCCAAACTTTTGAGCGCCCCTCCAAGTTTGAAGAACGTCCCAGCACTGCTGGGCTTCGTTTTTATTGCCTCTTGCAGATGCGGTAACGCCTCTGCAGGCTTGCCTAGATTGAGTAATACCGTACCGAGATCTTCTTGGACATTGGGATATTCTGGCGCAATGCTAACCACAGTTCTTAAAATTTCCTCACAGCCTTCAAAATCATTTTTTCGTAACAGTATAGAGCCGAGAACTGATAGAAAATTAACATCTCTGGGATCATCCAACAATTGAGCCCGACATAATGATTCTGCCTCAGCATTTGCCCCTTGCTGTAAAAGCACTATGACTTTTTCAAAAACGCTTTTAGGATCTTTACCAGACATAAAAACAGCCGTTAATTTATAAATTGGGCACCACAAGAAAATTTAGCTGTATTTTGCCACAAATGTATAATGTAATTGTATAAAAACACGTTTTGAATGAAACTTGAGTTATGGGTATATCCTCTAAAATCAGNAGTTCGGAAAGTACAGTCAAGATAAATTATAAAGCAAGTCAGAACAGATCGATTGGCCAGATCGGATTATTTCGATTCTTAACTCACCTAACCTGCCATTTTTTTGGGTAGAGATGAAATATTACCCCGCTTCATTTATTTTGGTCTCAATGACTATTATAGTTTCAATCTTCGCNTTTAGCCCAGCGCTTCAGGCACAGTCGACAATTCAATATGCTCTCATAGCGGATGCAGTCATTGACGGGATATCTGAAAAGGTTCTTCAGAACAAAGCGGTAATCGTAAATAAAAATGTAATAACTGCTGTTGTCCCCAAGAGTGAAGTTCCGCCTGAATCCACACGAATTGATCTTGCTGGAACCATGTTGATGCCCGGAATGATTAATGTTCATGAGCATCCTATGATATACAAACATGACTATCAAAACGGTCATCTGGAGGCATCTTCCGCCTATAAAGCTCTCCTTGGTTTATCAAACCTTCAGAACCTATTGCTTGCAGGCTGGACTACCATCCGAGTAATGGGTGACGCAGACGTCTACTATGCCGTTCAGGACTTGAGGAGAATTATTGACAAGGGTGTATTTTCAGGGCCCCGTTTAACCGGCGCTGCCCATTACATTTCGGTAACTGGCGGCGGAGGTGATATCAATTATCTATCTCCGGAGCAACGCGTGATCTCAGATGGGTTGATAGTTGACGGGGCAAATGAGATTCGCAAGGCAATTCGAAAAGAAATTAAGTATGGATCCGACTGGATTAAGATTATGGTCACGGGTGCCTTTATGTCAGTGGGCGATAATCCAAAAAATGTTTCATTTAGCCCTGAGGAGCTAAACGCCGCTGTGGCAGAAGCAAATAGACAAAACGTCCCCGTGGCCGCGCATGCGCATGCAACAGAGGGCATAAATCAAGCGATTATTGCAGGGGTTCGATCGATTGAGCACGGAAGCTTTATCAACCAAAAGTCGATCGACCTAATGGTAAAGCATGGGACATTTTTAGTTCCGACAATCTACGTTGGTGATTACTACGCACATAGCGGCAAGTTACGGGAGCAAACAAAGAATGATGAATTTTATCTGTCGTTTAGAGAGTCATGGCTAAAGCTGATTGGCAAAGCACACCTGTCCGGAGTCAAGATCGCGGTGGGCTCGGACCTTTGCGGACCAATGATTGAATCGAGTGTTTGTGCTCGCGAATTCGCAACCCTCATTGAAGCTGGTATGAGCCCCATGGATGCAATCAAAGCTGGTACCAGTGTGGGCGCTGAGCTATTACAGTGGGAGGATCGGATCGGTAGCATTGAAGTTGGCAAACTTGCTGATATCATTGCGGTGCCAGGTAACCCTCTTGAAAACATATCAGCCCTTGAACAACCTTTATTCGTTATGAAAAACGGACAGATCATAAAAAACGAGCTGAGGCAATAATCTTATTATGGATCTATCAGACAAAACTGTGTTGGTAACGGCCGGCGCATCAGGAATTGGGTGGGCAATTTCTCAGGCGTTTTTTTCTGCAGGCGCCCAAGTGCATATATGCGATGTATCAAGCCAAGCGGTAAAGTCAGCGACAAGCGAGATACCAAAGATAAGTTCAACTTTGGCGGATGTATCCAATTTAGATGATGTTAATCAGGTTTATAAGGACATAGATAGGCTTTATGGGCAGCTTGATGTGGTGGTTAATAATGTGGGGATTGCTGGACCCACTGCAGCGCTTGAGGACATTGAACCGGAAGATTGGAAACATACCCTGAACGTTGATCTCAACGGTTTTTTCTATGTCTCCAGGAGGTCGGCCCCTCTTCTAAAAGCTTCAAGTGGCTGCATGGTAAACATAGCATCTACGGCTGCATTGTTTGGTTTCCCCCTCCGATCCCCTTACGTGGCTGCAAAATGGGCTATGATTGGCCTCACCAAAACTTGGGCAATGGAACTGGGGCCATTTGGAGTGAGGGTCAATGCGATATGTCCAGGCAGCGTAAATGGTCCGAGGATAGAAAGTGTAATTGCCAATGATGCTAAACAGAGAGAGACAACTATAAACAATATTCGCGAGGTGTATCTTAGGCAAAATTCATTAAGAGTTTTTGTGGAAGCAGAAGATGTCGCACAAATGGTGTTATTTCTCTGTTCAAAATCAGGTAGGCACATATCAGGACAAGCAATCTCACTTGACGGTCACACAGAAGGGTTATCAAACTGGTTTGACTACAAGGCAGAGAAATTTACTGGCTAGGAGGAAAAAATGAAAGCGGCATGGTTTGAAGCATTTGGAAATGCCAACGAGGTGATTCGAGTCGGCGAACAGGCCAAACCCAAGGCTGGTCCGGGAGAGGTTCTAGTTAGGCTNCAAACAAGCGGCGTAAACCCATCTGATGTAAAAAAGCGGGCCGGAGCATTCCCTAACCTACTTCAGGATGGCCCCGTGATACCTCATAGCGATGGGGCTGGGGTCATTGAAGCCGTGGGAGACAAGGTCGCTGATAGTAGAGTGGGAGAGAGGGTGTGGGTTTATCAGGCACAGTTTGCCCGTTCTTTAGGAACAGCAGCGGAATATGTTGCCCTCGATTCAAACCGAGCCGTATCGTTGCCCGATAATACTGACTTCGATGTAGGTGCGTGTTTAGGGATACCCGCGATGACCGCTCATCGATGTGTGCACTCTGATGGAGATGTGAAGGATCATTGGATCTTGGTTACTGGTGGCGCCGGTCGGGTTGGCTACTATGCGATTCAATGGGCAAAAATGGCTGGCGCCAAGGTAATTGCGACCGCAAGCAATAAGGAAGATAAGGCGCTCTGCATCAAGCTTGGTGCGTTAGGGGTCGTTAATCACAGGGAACCGGATTGGAGCAAGAAAGTCCTAGAGTGCACAGGCGGGAAAAAAATCTCAAGAGTAATAGAAGTCGAGTTCGGAGCCAATCTGCCTGAAATTCTTGAATGCATTGCGGTCAATGGAACGATCGCTACCTACTCTTCCACACTGGTCAAACAGCCAGAACTGCCTTTTTTACAGATGATGTATATGGATCTGACCGTTCGAATGGTTATAGTATATTCCATGCCTGAAGCCGCAAAGGCTCTGGCCGTCGACGACATTACTAAAGCGCTTGAAAAAAACCTTCTTAGGCATCGAATAGCTAAGACTGTGCCCCTCGAATCTCTTGCTCAAGCCCACCAGCTTATTGAATCGCCCGGCCTAAGAGGTTGTGTGGTGGTAGACACTAGCTAATGAAATTCTTACGCTCGAATTTTTTTTCTTCATTTAGCTATATGGCAACAGCATGTCTGCTTGCCCTGAGCGGATGCAACCCAAGTGACAATGAGGTTAAAGTTAAGTTAGATCAGGTCACGTTTCTAGGGTCAACCGCTGTTGCAGATGGAGTAGACTCTTTTCGAGGGATTCCCTTTGCCGAGCCACCTGTCGGACCACTGAGATGGAGAGCCCCTCAAGCCTGGGTCGCGCAGCACAATGTCTATTCCGCGAAAAAATTTGCCTCGGCGTGTATGCAGACTCCCCATATTGTGAATTGGTACCGGGATGTTATCGCTGGCTTCGGGGGAGAACCCGAGTCCTTTCCGGCACCCGAGATGAGCGAAGACTGCCTTTATCTTAATATCTGGCGCCCCTCGAAACCACTCGAGGAGGGTCTCCCGGTGATAGTTTATATTCATGGAGGAAGTAATAAGGGAGGCTGGTCTTTCGAACCAAACTACTTTGGCCATAATCTAGCCAAAAAAGATGTTATTGTTGTAGGAATATCATATCGCTTGGGTGTTTTCGGTTTCTTTTCACACCCCTTTTTGGAGGAAACTAATTTCGGACTTTCAGATCAGGTGATGGCCCTGGAATGGGTTCGAGATAACATTGAGAGTTTTGGGGGTGATCCTGCCAATGTTACTATCATGGGCGAGTCACTTGGGGCGGATCATGTAGCCTATCTGCTTGCTTCACCACTCGGTGAAGGCCTGTTCAGGAGAGCAATTCTTCAGAGTGGTGGCTCGTCAATGACCAATGGGGTTATCCGACCTGAACACTTTCGACGTGGCGAGCTCTTTGCCCGCCAGATCGTTGGCGAGGGCAGGAACGATGTTATAGATCTAATGCGAACCTTGCCTGCCGAGGAAATTCTGCAACAGTCGTTATCGGCATATGAAGGCCATTACTTCGAGTCAGTCATCGATGGCAACATCGTTAGCAGCACTTTGATTGATGCGGTAAGCGACGCCCAAATACACGACGTGGATCTATTGATAGGATCCAACGACGACGAGTGGCTTATGTATCTAGATGATGAAGTAGATGTAGATGGCTGGTTGAAAGAGACGGTATCTGCTGAAGAGTCACGAAAATTGAAAAGTTTGGTCAATGGAATTTCCGATTCGCGGCGACAGATGGATTTGCTAATCACTGCGAATTTATTCGTTTGCCCATCTCTATTTCTTGCCGACAAAGTTTCCTCTCAAGGTGGTCAAGCGTGGGTTTATAGCTTCACTCGCAAGCGTATCGGAGAGCTTGCCGCCTCCATGGGTTCTTATCATGGTGCGGAGTTACCTTACGTTTTTGGTACGCATGATGATTGGCTGCCTACGACCGATGATGATCGAAAACTTTCTGAAATCATACAGAATTACTGGGTTAGCTTTGCACGAACAGGCAATCCTAATTCGCCTAATGATACGCCTGTTTGGCCCGCCTATAACAAGGACACCAAACTTGCGCAGGTTCTCGACAAGAATATTGGTTATGGGCGTCACACAAGCAGCGCATTTTGTGAAATCTTGACCCCAACTCGTTATGCCTCATCAATGGAAAAAGAAATTTATGAATAAATCTTTGTTACCTATCTCGGGAGTTGACTGGACCATTTTTTTTTCCACCATCGCAACACTGTTAGTAGTTTCTATTCCCATAGTCAGCGCTCCTGAGGCTGCAGGCAAGACTATCAACTTAGCCTATGACGTCATCACTAATAACCTTGGCATACTCTATCTTTGGTATGCCGTGGCGCTTCTTGTGTTCCTTACCTACCTCGCGGTAAGCAGGTATGGTTCTATCAAACTAGGCGCGACGGACAGCCAGCCAGAATTCTCGGCATTCAGCTGGACAGGCATGCTCTTTTGTACAGGAGTTGGGGCCGGACTGTTATATTGGTCAGTTATTGAGTGGGGGTTCTATATCGATAGTCCACCTTTCAACTTGACCCCCCGCTCCAATGAGGCCATCGAATGGGCTGCCACTTATGGATTATTTCATTGGGGAATTACTGGTTGGGCTATCTACTGCTTACCTGCTCTGGCGATAGCCTACCCTTTCTATGTTAAAAAGGTTCCTTATCTACGTCTGAGTACGGCCTGCTCTCATTTCCTCCCTAAAGGTATCAATAGCAAGCGAGGACGAATAATTGATTTCCTGTTTATGATAAATCTGATTGGCGGCACGGGCACCTCATTAGGCTTGGCCACGCCGATGATTGCGGCAGGTATAGCTGAGCTTAGTGGCCTATCCCACNACTTCGTTCTNGAGATGTCGCTGGTATTATTTTGTGTCGTAATTTTTGCTACCAGCGCCTGGCTGGGNCTNAAGAANGGTATAAAGCGTCTATCTGATTTCAATATGNTNGCTGCGTTAGCACTNTTAGCCTTTGTCCTCGCCGCAGGCCCCACACTGTTTATCCTAAAAACAGGTACCAACAGTGTTGGTCTCGTTCTGCAAAATTTCCTCAGAATGAATACTTGGACCGACCCCATCGCCAATAGTGGTTTTATTGAGAGTTGGACAATTTTCTACTGGGCCTGGTGGGTAGCATATGCTCCGTTCGTGGGTATTTTTGTCGCGAGAATTTCCTATGGTCGAACAATACGTCAAGTAATTTTGGGCATGTTAGGGTTTGGAAGTATGGGGGCGGGTCTTTTCTTCATTATTTTTGGCAACTATGCTCTCCATCTTGAGATAAGCGAACTATTGAATGTTACCGAAATCATGAGAGAACATAGTGAATCTTTTGCAATCACTAAGGTTTTTCTGTCGATGCCACTTGGCAATATTTGTCTGACGGCGTTTTGTATTATCTCGATTGTTTTTTTGGTTACGACATATGATTCCGCATCATATACTCTTGCTTCCGTGGCCACGCAAGAACTGCGTGCCGCCGAGGATCCGGCTCGTTGGCAACGTCTTTTTTGGGCCGCAGTTCTCGCCATTCTTCCTTTGTCACTCATGTATGTCGATGGGGGTCAGCGAGTAATTCTCGCCACAACTATTGTCGTATCTCTTCCTTTACTAGCAGTCGGGATACTAATGTGTGTATCATTGATGCGATCTCTCCGCGAAGATAACCATCACCTGGCGACAAAAGCAGAGACTTAAACTTCTAAAAATAATAAGGTACTAACGGTGGCTTCTACAATAAACTCTATTAATCGGTCTGTCATAATCACTTGTGCGGTCACGGGCTCGGGCGATTCCGCCAGTAAAACGCCCCATCTGCCCATTACGCCTAAGCAAATTGCGGATGCATCAATTGACGCCGCAAAAGCGGGTGCCGCTATCGCTCATATTCATGTTAGAGATCCAGATACTGGAGCACCCGCCAGGGACCTTGCGCTCTATCGGGAGGTGGTTGATCGAATACGAAGCAGTGATACCGATGTAGTTATAAACCTGACCACAGGTATGGGGGGCGACTTGTTCTTGGGCCCAGATGACGATCC
The DNA here is from genome assembly GCA_002591625.1 of Porticoccaceae bacterium. Lineage (GTDB taxonomy): Bacteria > Pseudomonadota > Gammaproteobacteria > Pseudomonadales > Porticoccaceae > TMED48. Next base: position 31,302 of record PCDB01000009.1, on the reverse strand, counting down.
GCTTGACTTCGACGGGGCCACGGATTGCGTTGGCCAAGTAAAGCGCATGGAACATGTGGAAGAACTCTTACCCGAAATATGTAGCCTCGATTGCGGGTCATTCAATTATCCTATTGATAACTATGTCTATATCTCATCAACAAACATGCTCCGCATAGGCGCCGAAAGGCTGCAAAAAATTGGTGTCAAGCCAGAGTTAGAAACGTTCGATTTGGGACATATTTGGTTTGCCAAACAGATGATTGAAGAAGGACTTATCGATAGCCCTCCGCTATTCCAGATCTGTCTAAATGTCCGTTGGGCCGCAGAAGCTCTACCACGAAATTTTCAGACCATGCTTGATAATTTACCTGACGGGGCCAATTGGAGCGCTTTTGCTTTGGGTGCGCTGGAAATGCCGATGGTCGCGCAAAGTGCCATGCTCGGTGGACATGCACGGGTAGGGCTTGAAGATAACCTTTACCTCGACAGGGGAGTGCTCGCCACGAATGCTCAACTAGTCGAGCGAGCGCGCAATATACTTGGGCTAATCGGCTGTAAAGTGCAATCGCCCCAAGAGGCGAGGGATAGCTTCAACCTCAAGCGTTTCCATTAACCAACCTGACAGTGTTGTTAATCATGATTGTATATAAAGGCATAAACCACCCAAACCTATGCGATGTGATGGGACACATGACGACCCGTCATTATGTGGCGATGTTTGATGATGGCTCTTATCATTTCCTGCACACAGTTTTTGGATGGTCTGCCGAGCATCTAACGAAAGAAAAAACCGGATGGGCAGACGTTCGCCACGTAATCGAATATCAAGCTGAAGTGGCTGAAGGTGACTTGCTCGAGATCACTGCACAACTGCTTAAGATTGGAAACAAGTCAATTACTGTGCTTTATGAGATGCAAAATGTAAGTAAAAAAGCACTGGCAGCAACGCTAGAGAGCACAAGCGTATATTTTGACCTTGAAGCGCGGGCCGCAATACCTATAACGTCAAACATGAAGGCAACAGCTCAAAAATATCTTATCGAAACTTGATAATCTATATGGATTTTTACAAGTTCTTCATTGGCAACTTGTAGTAAGTTTTTAGTTGATTAAAAATGGGGTTTCTCCTAGATATTGGAAACAAGACCCTTGGAAAATTATTTTGAGAGATTCCATGTGAATTCCGCAGAAAGAGTTGAAAATAGCTCAAAATCCCCGTTTGACCATTGGACGTCGGTCGGAATAAGTCTCTACATGACGCTCGTTGGATATGGCGTCCTGGTCGGCATCCCTGTGATCTCAACCGCTTGGGTCAATTTACTCGGATTTTCGGAGGTCGAGGTAGGCTATTTGGCGGCAGCTGACTTAGGTGGCTTGTCACTAGGCGCCTTTATCAGTTCACTCTTTATATCCCGATTTAATCGCCGTTTTATGGTTATGTTTGCCATCTTACTCGCGGTCACAGCTAATTGGCTTTGCGTTAGTTGGGTGGATTATCAACAAGTATTGTACTTACGCCTTTTGGCAGGATTAGGCAGCGGCATTTATACAGCTGTCGCGGTTTCTTCGCTAGGGGCAACATCAAAACCTGCGCTGGCCTACAATGCGATGTTATTTGCATTCGCCTTCTCGCAGGCTCTTGAGCTCCACTTCCTGCCACTCCTATCAATGTCTGGCATCTATAGCGTTTTTATCTTTTTCTTTATGCTGACCCTTCCATTCATCAGATGGATACCTGCCCGTGCGTTGAACGATCTGGACTTAGAGAGCGGCACTCGAGACGCACAGACGCATATTGAGGATGGCATTTCAGCAAAAATACCAAAGTATGTTCCCTGGTTATGTCTTCTCGCGATGGTGATCACTTATATCAACATCGGTTCATACTGGACCTACATTGAGCTTGCCGCTTTGAGCGACACAGCAACTCCCTCATGGACCGGAAAGGTACTTGTTTGGTCATCATTCTGCAGCATCGTTGGTTGCGCATTTGCCACACTTCTGAGCAACCGATTTGGTTTGATAAGGCCATTATTGGTGGCACTTTTCACTATGGCATGCGCGGTGGGATTATTAGCAAATGGAATCGATGATATAACACTGCTAGTCAGTGTATTTTCATTCAACTTATTATGGATTTTTATCGATGTTTATCAGATGTCTACCATAGCCAATATCGATGTCGCTGGAAAATATGCCGCAATGATGCCCGCAGCTCAAGGCCTCGGTCAAATAATAGGACCAATTGTTTCGGCATCCTTGTTAGATTTAGAATTGGGCTACAGCGGCATATTTTTGATGTGTTCTGGGGCAGCCCTTCTAGCAATGGGAATCTATTTTTACATGTTCTTAACATTCAGAAAGAAAATTCCGGAATTTGCTTATGTCTCATAGAACCTATCCACCTAAGCCATCTACCGTCTTGGTCTTGGCCGGTTTCCTTTGCTCCATTTTGCTTTCGTCTTGTGGCGCCGTTGCTGCGCCCATTCTTCATCCAGGCGCGCCCGGAGAGCCCACGAAACTACTTGATGCAGAAACCGCGGTCAGCATTGCCAATTCGTCTTACACTTTAGACGATGTGCGTTTCATGCAGAACATGATATTTCACCACCATCAAGCTACTTTAATGGCTAAATTGGCAGACTCAAATACCAATAATAGGGAAATCGTTGATTTAGCAAAGCGTATTGACACGTCACAGGCCGATGAAATTGTTTTCATGCAAGAGTGGCTTGAAGAGCGGAGTGAAGTAGCTCCCAATCCTTTCACAGAGCAATTGCATAACACTCATCACGGCATGGCCGGTATGGCAACACCGGAACAAATGACTTCACTCGGGAATTCAACCAGTAAACAGTTCGATCGTCTATTTCTAAAACTGATGATAGCGCATCATGACGGTGCTATCGAGATGGTTGAAGATCTGAGGGAACAACCGGGTTCAGCGTTCGACTCGATTTTAGACGAGTTTGCCTCAGATATAGTGAATGATCAGGCCGTAGAAATTGAACGAATGAACGCGTTACTAATTGGTCTATCGAACGATCCTCGGGCTGGTTTGGCTGCTGGCCTATATGACGCCGAAGAGGCAATTCTTCATCTTCAACTAGTTGAATCCCAGCGCAAGCCTCGAGGCTTCTTTGACCCAGAAAATCCTGCAGGCCGAGGTGCTGAAAAGCAAGAAGAAAATAAAGAGAAGCCCCTGAAAGAATCGAAAACTATTGAAGAGATAGCAGAAAACAATCGCTATCCAATGCTTAGCTTTGCAAATACAGACATGGCCTTCCGTGACGATATATTAGTAACCGGCAGCTACCATGGTTTCAATATTTACCGGATTAATAACGAAGGGTTACCAAGACTTCTCAGTTCTGTGGTCTGCCCGGGCGGGCAAGGTGATGTTTCGGTTGTGGGAGACCTTTTGATTTTTTCGGCAGAACAAAGTAGAAGTCGAATTGACTGTGGTCTGGAAGGCGTAAATTCTAATGCTAGTCCGGATCGCTTTCAGGGATTACGTATCTTCGATATCTCGGACTTGAGTCTCCCCAAACAAGTTGGTGCAGTGCAGACTTGTCGCGGTTCGCACACGCATTCGGTGGTAAGTCATCCTTCTTCAAAAGATAAAATTCTTGTTTATAATTCGGGCATTCGGGACGTCAGAGAAGAGAAAGANCTAGAAGGGTGTATCGATGATGTCCCCGGTGATCAACGGACNGCACTTTTTCGCATCGATGTGATTGAAATCCCTCTGGACGCCCCTGCAAAATCCCGAGTAATCGATAGCCCGGCAGTTTTTGCTGATTCGGAAACAGGAATGCTTGCTGGCCTTTGGCGGGGTGGCGATCATGGTGANGATTCGCAAGAGACCTATATCACAGACCATTGTCATGATATAACAGTATTTCCATCNGCAAACATAGCCGCCGGAGCCTGTTCAGGTAATGGNATTCTCTTCGATATCACTGACCCTAGNAACCCNTCCCGACTCGATGTCGTGACCGATAACGGCTTTGCCTACTGGCACTCAGCAACTTTTAATAATGAAGGCAATAAAGTGTTGTTTACGGACGAATGGGGCGGCGGCGGACGAGCTCGGTGCAGGGCTTGGGATCCTCTGAACTGGGGCGCAGATGCCATCTATGACCTGATCGANGGTNGGCTNGAGTTCAAGAGTCACTATAAAATGNCGGCCCCGCAATTGGAAACAGAAAANTGCGTGGCCCANAATGGTTCAATTATCCCTGTCCCTGGCCGAGACATCTTTGTTCAAGCCTGGTACCAAGGTGGTATCTCTGTGGTCGATTTTACTGATTCGTCAAACCCTNAAGAGATAGCATACTTTGATCGNGGACCCATCATGGAAGACGAACTCGTCACAGGCGGCTACTGGTCTGTTTATTACTACGAGGGCTTTGTCTACGCGACCGAAATCACCCGAGGCCTCGACGTATTAAAACTAATGCCCAGTGAATATCTAAGTCAGAATGAGATTGCNGCTGCAGCTCTTGCCTACCCATTAATTGGACCTCATCGATCATTTAACCCCCAACAACAAATGCCCATGACCTGGCCCGNAAAACCCGANGTTGCGCTGGCATATATCGACCAGTTAACCCGTTCCGGNGAGATCGACAATAGCNATTGCAGCAAACATTTCNAGNAAACTGGANAGAGTTAACNCAGCNTTGCANNAAGGCGGNGATCGGAGGCTCGCCGAANAAATAAGCGCTCTTCAAAAATCAATTGAAGACCCAANTACNGGGAAAATCGCGCAANGTCGTNTTCAAAAGTTGAAAAACACATTGGCAGGNATCACCAAAGCCCTAATGTAGCCAGTTCTCACATNTAATTGGCGTNNATAAAAAATTNNANNNAAACATCAGGCAGATATACTNTANCTTTCCTATATCTCATCAAGTTTTGCAGTATCAGTCAACATTCCCACTAATTCGGCTGATACCAAATTGGGGAACTGTAGGCCCTCTCTTGAATGGTTTTAGGGCCTCTCGGANGCTGCTCCAACTGCAAGGCCAAACCATCCAAAAAGCCATTTCTTGGGGTAGGTATTTGCAAGACTCTGGCATAATAGAATGCCGGCTGCTGCGCATCAAAATCCGGGTCAATCCACTCTGCCGCAAACTCTGATGCACCTATATTATTTTTGTACCGACCAGACACCAAATCAACTGTATTTCCAACATTGGGCAGCTTACCATCCTTGTCTACAACGCGGTCACCCGACCAAGCAACATCATAAACTTTCTCGTGCTGGACCCCGTCAACTGCTACCCATCCTTTAACAATCTGCAAACGGTCTAAATTTGCTTCAACTGGATCTTTTACTGCGCGCATTAGGAATACTGGAGCACTCTGGGGTTCGTCATTTAACGCAAGATCACCACCCATTGGCACTCCATACTGACTTGCTATCTTTGCAAAGTCCGGACTAGTCACTGTCTGATCAGGAAACTTCCAACCCCCAAAAATTTGCAAACGAATTCTCGGCCCCGAAGTTGCATACGTTTCTTTGCGTTTGAATGCCGCATAGAGGGACTCTCTGGTATTCTCCTCAGCCCATACAGCCGCAAGCCCTGAGGCAGACATATTCCAGCCATTGGCACCCAATGAATTTCCTAATCGTTCTTTTGTCTCTGGCGTTGAATCGGCCGCCATTTTTCCCCAAAAATTATTTTCTTCGGCAGTTGACAGCCCCGTATGGGCATCCGTTGAGCCAATTAGTCCAAATTTGTAAGGATTTACACCAATCTTCTGCTGAATTGCTATTCCTTTCTTCAGCGCAGGCCTAATGTAATCAGCCGCAGAAGCAACATAATCAGATCTTCCAACTTGGATGTAGTGATCATAGTTCTCGAAATCCGCGAATTCGTCCTCAGGAGAGAGGTCACCGCGAGTCTCGCTGTCTCCCTTGATTTGCGTTACTTCCACAATAGGCTCCCACTTGATGCGTCTGCTCGCATAATCTGCGTTAATCGGTTCACCCCTTAAGGAGGTATCATCAAACATATAGCCCTTTGAAATATTTGAGTTATGCGGAATCGCAATGAACCGGGTACCTGTGCGTTCCGAAGTCTCCTCTAACCACTCCCACAAATCTTCTGGATACTGACTTTGATCAGAGCCGTAGGGTAAAAACTGTTTTCCTTTCTCCGCGCCATCAGGCGTTATCACAATACGATGCAAATTCGCTCCCAAGGGAATTGAACTCCACTCCCAACCCAAGAAACTAGTAAATTTGCCGGGATCATTATGACGATCGGCTGACTCCACAATATCATCCCAAGCAGCTCTTGATGTTGGTCTCATATCCCCAAACACGTTGATGTCAGAAAGATCATTAGATTGATCTTTCACAGGATCAGCATGGTTTTTGATAACGGGATTCTGGGGCAAAAATCTACGAAAAAATGCCAGTCCAGTATTGTTATCAATTGCATCATTAATTAGTCTGAAAGAATACCAGCGCTGAACGTTTCCCAACGGCCCCATATCAGTTTCAATGAACTTGTCTTCCCGAACAGCTCGCATCACACCAAGCAACTCAGCATGGTCAGATACTACTAAGAAATCAAGAGGAGTATTAAGTTGAACTCGCGTCCTGTTGAACGGATGGATCACGGGTTGACCCTTTGCAAAGCGATAGGCTGTGTCTGGATCGGCACTGTGATTGTTATTGAGAAAAGCATCAAATGAATATGACGAGTGAAGATGCGTGTCTCCAAAGAAGACCCTTTTTTGTTGTTCAGAGAAGACCAGAGCGCTTTTAAGCACCAGGATGGCTATTATTATCTTAGAAACATTTCTCAAGGTTTTGTTCCCTCTAAAATTTTTTGTCCCACAATCTCAAGCCAGTATTGATTATATTTCCCGAGAAAACCAGCTAAATTGATAGACTAGTTTTTATTGGGCTAGTTAAGCCAATCAAACCAAGCCTTACACTCATAGGCATTAAAAAATTAAGTTACCTATCACCCTGCAGTCAGGCAATATTTTCATCAAAGAGTTGGGACATTACTCTTTGTGAGGGACAACTAAATACTTCTGACCAGTCGCTTGTTTTGCATAAGCCCTGAGATGGTCCGGTTGCAACATTTCCTCGAAAGAGACCTCCTTTGAGTATTTACTAGCAAAAGTTGATTTGATTTCTCTCGCCACGCGTGCACGCATCTGTTGAAATTTTTCCATGCCTATCTTCCCTATCATAGGCATTAACAACCACCCCCCTAACCCCCATTGCATGCCATATGACCTATTAAGAATTGTGGGTGATTGGTCAAGACCGCCATATATATAAACTTGCTTATGAACGTCTGAACCATATCGGCTATAATGAGAGGCAGTTTTATTTGCAGCTATTTCCATAGCCGACAAAATCTGACCCGGCAACTTACCCTCATTACCACCTCCAGTTGCATCAAACCCGAGAGTGGCGCCAGTTTCCACCAACGCGTCAATCAAACACTCCATAAAATCTGGCTCAGCCATATCGCATACATATTTTGCACCTTGGTTTTTAAGAAGACCTACTTGCTCCGGTTTTCTAACAATATTAACAAGAGGAATTCCATCGTCTTTGCAAACTTTAACTAACATTTGACCAAGGTTTGAGGCGGCAGCGGTATGCACTATTGCACTATGTTTTTCTAGTTTCATAGTTTCAACAAATGCCAAAACAGTCAATGGATTTACAAATGAAGAAGCCGCCTCAACGGGATTCGTTGAATCATCCATGACTAGACAGTTCTTTGCCGGAATACATCTATACTTTGCATACATTGAACCGCCGGCAACGCCAACAGTCTTTCCTATCAAGCCTTTGGCTGAGTCACCAGCATCTTCGACAATGCCACCACCTTCATTACCCACCTGCAAAGATTGACCAAGTCTTTGCGCCATCACCTTGATCAAACGGTCATTGACTTTAATTTTTGTTACCGTTTCATCACCCGATCCTGAGACATTTATGTTGTCCAAGTCAGCCCCAAAAGTTAGCAGAAGGCCTAAATCCGACGGATTGATAGGAGCAGCCTCTATCCTAATCAGGACTTCGTCTTCTGCCGGGGTTGGCTTTTCCACGGTCAAAATAGATAGCTCAATGTAACCTTGACTGGTAAGTGTAGATCTTATTTCCGTAGAAGTTAGTGTTTTCATTTGCATCCTCTCTGCGTTTGGCAAATTTGTATATCGTACGTACGTAAATTAATGATTTGCACTACAGGTTCAATCTGATTAAATCGATTGACCCCATATACGAAACCATAAGCTCAGAATACTATCAATGTGTAGCTTGAATATCTCTCTGTGGCCCGAGACCGCTTTTCCAAAACCATTTTTGTGGTCTATCTCCAGTAAAACCCTTGATTGAATTAGCTAACTCTGACCCAACTTATTTTGCAAAAATGACCAACACACCCCCCAACGATCGGCCTTTGCGGTTATTTCATGTATCCCTCAACCATCTTTTTATCAATTTGCCGTGCTTTAACTCCAGTCCCAAACGCTCATTTTTCTTGATCTTATCTCTAACTAGGCCATTCGACACGTCAATCATTCTTTAGATATCTTGCCGAGGTATTAAAGTATCAAGTAACACTGTATTCCAATGCTCTTTGTTCATGTGCCAACCTGGAATGACGGCCTTAAAAATTTCCCTCAGCATTCTTGCCTCATCAGGAGGCACGTTTTAAATTAATACACGTCAGATTATGCTTTTTCCAAATGAGTCCGTGCATCTCCCCGTTAATTTTCAAAACAGGAGGTTCTACTCCAAAAGGGAAAACCTCCAACGTTTCAGGGCTGGAGATAAGTATGCTCTTACTTGCTCCTCATTAATTTTTTTATTTTTGCTCATCTGGAAGCATACAGGTGGCAAAGACTCTATTGAAATTAAGACGTCCAATCTAATCGTCAGCTCAATTAGGCAGCATAGCTAAGTGTTAACTTCATCGTGATCAATAATCACTTTGTATTTAGCAAATTTGTAACTATAGTCTAGTCCAAAAGGAGAACGATAATATGAACACGTTAGAAAAATGGTACTCGGTAATCAAATCCAATGACTTAAATGATTTAGAAGATTTGCTAGCCGACGAGGTCGTGTTTTATTCGCCCGTGGTTTACACCCCACAAAAAGGCAAAGAAATAACAAAAGTATATTTGATATCAGCAAAAAAGGTGTTCGGGGAAATAAAAACAAAAGACATAAAGCCTATGAACAAGAATGGAGAGGCCACTTTCCGATACATAAAGGAAATTGTTAATGGGAATTCAGCACTTTTAGAGTTTGAGACCGAAGTAGATGGGACCTACATAAATGGCGTAGATTTAATCAGTTGGGACAAGAGAGGGAAAATAACTGAATTCAAGGTGATGGTGCGCCCATTGCAGGCGGTCACAGCACTTCACCGAATAATGCAAGCAATGCTAAATGAAATGCAGTAATGCAATTGCTAACTGGCACCTTTTTAAATTCGACATGAGGGCGCTAAATCTATTTTTTAGACTTGCAGCCCAGTAATAAAACTCCTCTTAAAAGACAGATCTGCGCTCATAGAGGACGCAAAGGAAAACTCGGATTTGCAAGGGTCAGTTGATCGTTAAGCACGTCAGTGCTTTGAGGAAAATTATGGTACTTGACCTCACAACAACGATAATTTGAAGCTAACAACATGATCCTCGTAATTCTAAGAAACTTATAATTCAAAAAGTTACTTTCATCGCGCTCAATTAAAAGGCAAATATTCATATGAATCAGAGACTGAAAAAAACGCTACCGAGCCGATTTGTACTGGCAGTTACAGTTGGTGGAGTGATAGGTCTAGGCATATTGCGAGGGCCTGGGGAAATAGCTCAAACTATCTACAGCCCGTCACTCTATCTTCTATTGTGGTTTTGCGGTGGAATTTTCGTACTTTTGAGTACCGCCGTCACGGCTGAATTGTTTGGCATGACTGCTAGATCAGGGGGTACCTACGCTCTCGTGCGGCGCGCCTATGGAGGTTACTCTGGATTTGTGATTGGTTGGGTTGATTGGTTGAGTTTCACAGCTGATTTAGCCCTAAAAGCGGTGGTCATAACTGAATTCTCCGCAATTCTGTATCCTCCGCTCGCACATTGGTCGACCCATTCAGCCATAATCGTCACTTCGAGCTTTGCACTTATCCAGCTGCGCGGCATCAGCGTGGGGGCTAGAATTCAAGAAATCGCGACAAGTATGATCAGTTTAGTAATAGTTAGTATGACTGTAATACTTTTTTTTATTGAGATCCCTGAGAGTGAGTCCATTGTCCTTCCGCCAACCGATGGTGGTTTGGTCGATTGGAGTCTTGTGGTAGCAACAATTGTTTTTACCTATGATGGATGGCTTTATGCGGCCTACTTCGGAGAGGAAATTAAAGGCAATCCTNGCGTGTCCGCTCGATCTTGCATTAAAGGTATGGTCATTGTAATAAGCTTATATATGCTACTGAATTTGGCTCTAGTCACGAGCACCGGATTAGCTGCATTAGCCGGAAGTGAACTGCCAATCGCTAAAGCATTTGAACTAGCTAAACTGCCGCTGGCCGAAAATTTAGTAGTCATAGCCGCTATCTTAATCCTGTTGGGGCACCAAAATCTAGAATATATGAGTGGACCGCGAATTCTTTACGCATTGGCAGTTGATGGACTGGCAGCAAGACATGCACAAAAGCTTGGTCACAGCGGGAATCCAACGTATGCTTTAATCGCCACTTGGATAGTTACTGTTGGTTTAATATCAGTTGGTGGGTTTGAATTTCTTTTGTTTTTGTCCGTATTTTTCTACATATCAATATATTTGGCTTTAATTATAGGCGTCATTATTCTGCGTAAACGCGAACCAACCGCAGAAAGACCATATGAGGCATGGGGTCATCCTTATAGCACGGTCGCATGTCTATTAGGATGGGTCATACTGACATCTTTTCAAGCCTATTTGGAGAGAGACACTGCAATTTATGCCGTCATAATGGCAGCCGTATCTTGGCCGGTCTATCATTATCTTAGTAGAGACCCATAAAAGGTTTTCAGCATAGCTACCTGAGAAATTATTGAGTGTTACACGTTTACCTCTAATAAGTAGTTAAGCAAAATTTCTACCATATTTTCTGCATTTGGTTTTGAATCTCAATCTTTTCTGTATTCTTTTAGAAAGTCCCAAATCATTTCATTTCCCCAGTTAATACTTTTGTAATGTTTATCGCACGCTGAGGAAGATTCAACAATTTCACNTTGAAGCGGTTCGCCACAAAAACCGACACTCTCATTTTGACCTGGCCAATGATGTCCTCCTCCCGGTATCTCACAAACTTGCACCTCCTGGCTAGGAAATTCACATTCTCGCCGCGCTCTACAATTTATTCCTTTCTCTACTGAATGTTTTAAAACTGATTTGGTGACCCTATCACTGCATTTCATCTTATCGGCCCAAGTATGAAATAGGACTGAAGCCGGCTCATAAAAAAATCCATCTATGGAGGGCGATCCATCAGCCGGCGTGGTCGTGTCTGAGGAACCATAAATAATTAACAACGGCAGTTTTGTTTCTCTGCTGCAGGAATTGGAAATTGGCACCGTGCTTCCAACTACAGCCGACGCACTCAATAATCCTGGGTAAATGCAGGAAAATCTATAAACCATGGCACCGCCATTGCTCATTCCAACCATGTACCTTCGCTTTTTATCCACTCGATAGTTCGCAGAAACATCTAAAAGTATAGCTTTCAGGAATCCCAAATCGTCATAGCATGACGTCCAAGCACAGAAATTGAAGTCCCTACATTCTGGAGGTCTTGGATATTCATCACGATCCAATTGACACTTCCGAGGTTTATTTGGTGTCTGCTCAGCGTTGCTCACCACGTCATTCCAAGAGCTTATAAACCAGGGCTCATCCTTATCAATGGATGTAAAATAAGTCCCCTGAGGATATACAAGCACTATCCCCTCTTTTTCGGCAAGGAGATTCATTCCCTTGGTTGTCTCTTTCTCAAAGCCACTTGCCGTTCCAGTGTAGCCATGCAAACCAAACATTACTGGAAATAATTCATTTTCACTTAATTGGTACTGTTCAGGAAAAAAGATCAAATATTCTCTTTCAATCCCTTCCCATTCTTTTTGAACAACAAAATATTCCCCAGCGAATACATTCGTTGAAAAAAGGGACAAACCGAGCAGAAGACTTGCAATGATTTTCATTTAAGCAGTCCAAACATCAGGGTCGGAGGAATTATAAATCCGCACAGTTCAACCAAAAAATAACTTACTCAGCCAATAGTAAAAACAGACTGATTTAGCCAGATTGTTTTCTTTACCATAGCACTTCGCAGCAAAATCCAAGTGCTGCTTGGTCAGTACCGGATCACGACCATCGTTATCAACAAGACCATACCCAGATTTATTCAAATCGCACCAAGGAGAGAGCAATGCGATGGCTTTGGGAAATGGCGTACCTGAGCTTTTAGCGCGATGCATGAGCGCGAGACCGAGGTTACCACCTGCAGACTCGCCGACCATAGCAAAACACTCCTTGCTCAACTCTTGATACACCAAAAAACCGTCATCGACAGGAGTTGGCCATGGGTTTTCCGGCGCCTGACGATAATGAGGTATTATCACGATAGCTCCANTGGCAACTGATATCGGTGCAGCAATTGTTAGGTCTTCAAATGGGCTTCCTGTGACATACCCTCCTCCGAACCCATAAAGTATTTTCCATGCGACTTTTACTTTAGATGGCTGAATATGCAAACACGGGATTTGTTGAATGGTTGTTTTCTCAATCGTGAAATTGTTCTGCTCTATAATGCTAGTAACGGCAGGTTCAATTGCCTGACGAGTTTCAGAGCGCAATTCGCCAAGGCGAGCGGGTGATCGGTCGGGCAACGACCCAGAATAGTTTTTAATTACTTGCCGCGCTTCCGTGCTCAGATGACTCAACAATCCAATTGAACTTTCCATTTTTACCTTTTTATATGCCTNTGCAGACTGCTTCAGTCACGAATGATCGTCAAACAACCTAAGATTTAGTCGCCGGTATTTTCGCCCAAATATCCTGCACCCATTCTCGAATCAACATTCCCTCGGCCCAGCGATCAGAAAGCTCTCGTTGACTTGCATCAGTTATGGCGTAGGGCGGTGGGCCCAGTTCCACAAGAAATCGTAAGGTTTCTTGATTGGCATTGCGCCTGGACCAGGCTTCAAAACCCTCTCGCCACCAACTTAGATATTGATTAACCCATTCCACATGCTGAGGAAAATGCAGAGCAATTTGTATTTGCTGATTACTCGAGATGCGTCCTTGAAAAGAGTCAGAGCGTTCAATAATTTGACTGAAGTGGTTTGAGTCGGAGCGGTTTAAGGGGAGTTGTAGTTCCCGATCGACCACGAAATGTGATAGGTCCGAGCACAAGCGTAATTGAGGAATCAACGCCAATACCTCTAGCGTATAAAATAAATCGTTCAGAGTGCCGTTTCGATGAGTTTCAAGAAGCACAGGGAATGGAAATCTGCAGGCTTGGCTCAGCCATCTTTCAATCACCGGAACAGCGNCCCTAGGGGTTAGCGGCATCACTCCGCCTATTATATTAACCTGAGTTGCATTAAGGTCAGCGGCCATTTCGAGCAACGGCTCTAAGGAACCAATATCGTGAGGAAAGGCATTAATCATACATTTGAGGTCTAAGTCTTCAAACACAGGCTTAAGTTTCAGACAATCGGCGATTTCAGAAGTATTTGGATCAAGGCATGCACCATCAAAATCCGCCGCCGCGATTCGTTCTAAGTGCAAATGCGCAGGCTGCTCTGGTTTGCCAGGCATTCTCTTCTCCATGGCCCACAGTGACTGATAAATTTCAAGCCCTTGTGCCACAGATTAAAACGAGGTCAGGAATGAGGCTGCGTTCCCGCCAGTCAATTGAGCTGATTGAGCCGCCTTCAGGAAATCTGCTCCAGTAACCTGTTTTAGATCGGGGGCATCGTGAAAAATTCGATATCGTCTATAACGATGATACATCAACAACTGAGGCCAGAGTCTGATCACCGAATCTGGATTGTCACCAAACAGTTCACGATGAAGTTGCGGCAGTTCGAACCATGGGGTGGTTGGCTTGGCATGATGAGCGTTATGGTAACCAAAATTTAAAATAAGCCAATTAACGCAAGGGTAACGCCACGACAATATCGGACTGAATGTGTGTTCCTGTTCCCATGCCAAATCGCCCTTATGCTCAGAGACCTCGTCTGTATACATATTCGTTCGGTAAGGGTAATCATGTTCAAGCCCATCAACAAACCTAAGAACGATAATCATAAACATATAGGCTAGCATGTAACCCAGAAAAGCTGCCAGACTTATATAGGCTAATCCACCTAGCAGAGCACCGCGCACCAAAATCACTGCAACATTTCGGCGCCACTGATTGCGACGTTCCGGAATTATAAAGGCAGTGAAAACCATGATTGCGTGCATTAAAATGCAATGTGCTGGAATGTAAAACCATTCAAAAAAGATAGTGATACGGTAGATAAAGGGATTCCTTCTGAAAAAGGCCTCATAATCAAACCAGACNACATCGTCATTTTCTACATGGTGCCTAAAATGTTTCATCCGAATATCTTCAACAGTCCCGTAACAGGATCCACAGATCCAACCAAGTAAATTTGCTAGTTGGAGATTATGTCGGTTTACTTTGAATNGAGTGTTGTGGGCACATTCGTGAATTAGATAGGCTGCAATTATCATCCCATGACCGAGCAACATGACTCCCGGAAAAAATCCGATCCAACCGCCCTTAAAAAGTAGCNCCCAACCCGAGATGTAGGCTGTCAGAGAGTAGATAATCGCAGCGCTGTGCCAAAATCGACCGCGTTCCGTTTTAAACGTCCACATGGACATATTCTTACCTTTTTTCTTCCCGCTCGATTATGATTGCAATTCTAATCAGTTTTTAAGTATTTATGGATGTTACTGATTTAAATGGATTTTTGTTAACTTAAACACATAACTTTTATTTTGTAAATAACCGGTCCTAGTAATATCAAGTCGTGATCAAAGCCCAACGCCGCAATAGAGGATTCAGTTCCTTGGGAGGGTTATTAACTTAGTAAGCTCTAAGTAGCTATTAGCGTTTTTCCAGCCTAATAGGTACGCCATACTTCGGCCTCATTGTTAAGCTCATCAGTGCTTCAATCTCACCTTTACCAGTCAGAGTTAATCTAAATTTTTGGGTTATCATTGCGATGATAAATACTGCTTCCATCAATGCAAAGTTATTCCCAAGGCATACCCTGGGACCACCGCCAAACGGAATGTATGCGTAGGAGTGTTGAGCGCGCTGGGCCTCTTTTGTGAATCGCTGAGGATCAAAGAACTCAGGATTGTGCCAAAAATCTCGGTGACGGTGCAGCAGATAGGGACTAAAAAATAAATCTGAGCCTCCCTCGATGTAATATCNGCCGAGGTTATGGTCCGTCTCAACTCGTCTCGGCAACATTGGAACCGGTGGGTAAAGTCGCATTGTCTCCCTAAAAACCTTGAGGCAATAATCCAGATCGCTAAAATCTGCAGCGGTAGGTTTTCTTTTACCCAGAACACTATCAATCTCTCGCTCAATATTCAATCGCACGTCTGGCCGCTGCGCAACTATAGCAAACAGCCATGACATCGCATTGGCAGTAGTTTCGTGACCGGCGATAAACATGGTCATGGCTTCATTACGTAATTCATCGTCAGACAGCGGCTGTCCAGTTTCCTTATCCGTTGCATCCATCAACATCTGCAATAAATCCGTTGGTGTTTCCTTGGAAGTTCGCCGCTCATGAATAATCCGGAAGATGATCTGATCTAAATCTTCAATATAACCTTGGTAATTTTTATTGCTTGCCAAGGGCAATTTGTTTAAAAACCGGAACGGCAGCGCCGCTCGCCGATTAGTTGCAGTTAGAAGTGGTGGGAACGAGGCTCCAACAGCTTTAAGATCTTGATAAGACAATGCGGTACTAAATAGCGCCTTGACTACAACTTTAAGCGTNACCTGCATCATTGCTTCGGTCAATTCTATGACCCTGCCGGCATCGCATTCAGACTCCCATTGATCCAGCATTTCTTCTATGCAATCGGTCATCAGGGTGCCCAAGCCAGCAATTTGACCTTTGTGAAAATATGGTTGAACTAATAAGCGTTTGCGTTTCCATTCGTCACCCACAGAGGTAAAAGTACTTTCGCCCAAAACCTCTTTCACGATCTTGAAACTGATCGTTTTCTTTGAATAATTTTCACTGCTACGAGTCAATACATCCTTAACCAGCTCCGGATGATTAATAAAGTAGGCTCGCTTTTTTAGTAGCCTGAAGGTAATGACATCGCCATATTTGTCGAAGCTGGACTGCAGCCAGTCCATCCGTTTATGACTTGCCAAGTGAAACAAGCTACCTACAAACGGATAACCGCTAGGACCCAGTGGGATGGCTTGTAAATTGCTTGTATGGTTGTCTCTCGCTGACATGCCCGCCTAACCACTATATCTGCAGAAAAGTCTGTTTAAAACGACACCAAAACTATTTCCAGCTTCAGAGAAACATCATATGTTGGTACCTAACTCGATCACGCTTAAAATCAAAGCTTACGCTNTCGGTTTCTGACGTGGGTGTCACAACTCNACGTCACTACATATTATNCATTGAGCAAATCTTATTGCCCGCTGGATCCTCAAGATATGCCAAGTAAAAGCTCATTGGTGCTTCTCCTCTTAGACCAGGAGGATCCTCGATAGCCATCCCACCATTTTCAAGACCGGCTTTATGCCATGCTTCAACTTCTTCGGGACTATCAGCTTTGAAACCGATTGTGCAACCATTACCATGACTAGCTGGCTCATTATTTATTGGTTGTGTTATCACAAAAATTGATCCGTCGTGAAAGTAGAGATAGCGCATATGACCTTTATCATTTGGATTGGGCACACCAGGTTTAGCTCCTAACTCCCCTAAAATAGCATCATAAAACCTTTTGGATTCTTCGATATTTTTTGCACCCAACATAATGTGACTGAACATAAGGATTGTTCCTTTTTTAAATCAAAAATTAAGGTTGTTTCTCATATTTCTCCATCCGAGATTTCAAGTGGTTCCGCCATTTGGAATTGCAGACCAGTTAGCTGGAGGTAAATGACTGAATAGCATTTTCATCGTTAACTTGGATTGTAACAACCCTTGCGGTCTTTAGATTCTCAAGACTATATACTGCGGCAGCCGCCGAGGTAGCCATTGAGGCCGCTTGCGTGGCCGCTATCGCTCCGGAGGCAGCGGACATGCCGGTGGCTGCCCCGGCAATAGTCAATGCAGATCCCAGAAAGCTCCTCCTTTGCTGATTATTCCAGACGAGAAAACTATATGATTTGGGCTGCCCAGTATNAGGGTCCATATAACTGGTAATCGCAGCAGGCTGCGATGGAGGCCCCAGCAACATGAGTGCAAACTCTGACGGCATACCAGGAACTAGGTTGCTTGTCAAAAAACTTATCAGATGAGTTTGCTCATATCGACCTGCATATTCCTCGACATTCTCGACACACGCTGTAAAATCTGCGAATTTCGCCAGCCGCTCAAAATCCTTTGCAGCCATTTTAACTTTTGGCCAGCTTTTATTGACATCTCGCAGGATAACCTTTCCACGACTTTCTTTTATAACAATTGGCGTACAAGATGGCATCGCTCCTTTTTTAGTAGCTACAGGTTGGCTCATGAAATTAACATTTCCCTCAGCATCTGCGGGGGAAACCCAAATTAAAAAAATAAATAAAAATAGAGTGATAATAAAATTGACCATTGCAAATCCTCTGAGATAGCGTCAGCTACTCCGCGACTCGACTTTGACATCAGCCAGCCAGCAAACTCAATGCAAGAGCAGCTTCCAGTTAAGTTTTCAATTCATTGCAGCTTTTAACACAAAAAAATCAAGAGGTGAATCACTAGAGCCAAAAAACTTCGGGCAGTAAGATGCTGTCAAGTCTAAAATTTATCAAAGATACAATAGCACCACTCATCATATGTTTTCTGAAGTTCATAGATGATTGCATAATCATCGTCGATCGCTGAAAAAACCTATTCAGAGATTGCACCACCGGCTTTTCTCCAAGCAATTAAACCCCCAGTAAGATTTACTATTCCTCGCATTCAGATTTCGGTCGCTGATTTTGATGCCAATGCAGATTGCCCCCAAGATGCAAAGTTGAAACTNAACGTCTTTTGCTCACCCAGTTCCGCCTTATGCAAGAGGCTTTCTGGATCCAGATGGAACTCAAGCATGCCNGGCTATGAGGATACCGCACCGCTGATGATGCAGGTCTTTATTTTCTCAGACTGATCACTTAAATCAACAAAAATATGTTGATCATCAGCCACTAATGCCAATGCCTCTCTCGCGGTGATAGAGGGTAGCCCATCGACAGCCTCTGCTATCAGAGCTCTTGCACTCTTTGTAGTCAATTGCGTCATTATGATATTTAGTCAGATTTCCAAATGCAGCTTTGGTTTCCAAAAAGGGCGAAAGAGTTCGATCTTCGGGCAGCGATTCATAACCACCTTTAAGCCCGCCGCCTCGGCTACTCGCGCCGCTTCTTCACTAAAAACTCCTATCTGGCTCCACAAAACCTTTGCCTCAATAGCCACAGCCTCATGAGCNACATCGATAAGATCTTCAGAACGCCGAAACACATTGACCATGTCGACNGGTCGATCAATAGAACTCAGCGATTGAAAGACTCGAAGGCCTCGAATTTCGTTGAGGCCTTNGCGTGGATTGATTGGAATCATGTCATAGCCAGTTTCGTGAAGCACGCGCAATACCCCATAGCTAAACTTCGTCTTATCAGGACTGGCCCCGACCATGGCAATGGTCTTTACAGATGCAAGGATATCATGCAAATAATCATCACCGTAGGGTTCAGAATGATCCATATAGCTCATTTCAGGCCTCCTCGGGGGGTAGCGATATCGGCCTTCAACTCATGCGGCGCCAGTGGGTCGAGAAAAGGATTGCGGTACAAGAAGTCATGACTTTCCACACCGACCTCTATGGCACAGTCAGTTTTCGGTCGAGCTACGCAAAGAATTACGTAACCATTCTCAATCTGGCGATTATTCAATGCCAACTGTGCATTTTGATCAACAGTCCCCTCGATGAGCTTCGCAGCGCAGGTTATGCAACCGCCGTATCGGCAACCATACGGAAGGTCGACACCTTGATCACGCAGTTCATCTAGCAACGGTCGCCGACCCACCACCTCATAACGAGCATTGTCTTGATTCGTGATTGTTATGGTCGTCATAACCAGATATCGCTTGTGCAATCGCCACCAGGATAGCGCGTTTCGTGGCAGCGCGACGGGCCATTAGGTTCCTTACCAAAATCGACTATAAAATCGGGGTCGATCTCCATTCCACCATTCTTGATATCACAATTGATCATTAACATGCAGCCGCCATTGGTTCGAATTTCTGGATAGAATTGGTTATCCCAAGTACTGAAAAGCGATGTCGTAACATAGAGTCGCTTGCCATCAAGTGATAACTGGATCATTTGTGGACCCCCAGTCACTTTCACTCCATTTACTTTAGGTTGCTTATTCAACAAACCACCCATCCAAACCTGGCCGGTGAGCTTTGGATTATGGGGATCCGAAATGTCATACTGACGTACATCGCCGTGGAGCCAGTTGCAGAAGTAGAGATATTTGTCGTCCATTGACAGCAGGATAACCGAGATTATGCCAGGCACTGGAATCGGCCATTCGGGGTGCGGTTCATTGTCAACATCAATTATCTTTTCCCACTGCCATTCATCGGAATCGTCCTTCCACCAATGAATTATATTGGCAGAGAGCGCCGCGCCGCAAAAGCCATGAGTGCTATTCGGGTCATGATGAAAACGCACTTCTAGCGGAATCAAACCGTCTTCCCCTAAGTACAGGGTTTGTTTCGGTTCCCGTTTCTCGAAATCCCAAAGATGAATTCGGCGGCCATATTTTAGATGACCCACTTCTTCCAAATCAAATCCGGGCATAAACGTATTAGGAGCGGCCCACTCAGAGGATGCCATAACATTGTGACGCGGCTGGTACCAAAAGTCGTAGCCAAATGGAATATCACCCATAGAATTTTCCCAGCGACCCAGGATATTGAAATTCTTATCAAGGTGAAGATAACCCCCAGGCGCCTCGCCTTTGGCATCACCTAACATAGAAATGATGATTTCCGACCTTAGACAATGAACGGTGTGGGGAGCCGACAGATTTGTCTTGGACTTAATTTCTGCGCCTTCGATGACTTTGTACAAGCTTGGAGCCCGAGGGTCTGTTCCTGTATCGATAATATGGATATTCGATGATCTTACACCGGGAACCAGCAAATGACTGCGATTCATAGACTTGTCATCGAAACAGGATGAACAAGCGTTCCATCCCATGTGGTGCAGTTCATCTCCTATACCCGGCATCTCCAACCGGTGGATAACTTCAGAATAGGTTGGACTTTCTGGATCAGCATCGATGGTACACAAATAGTCTGGTCTCTGAATTCCAGTACCTGTATATATTGCAATCGTATAGAGGATCTTCTCGCGAGACGCTTTGATAGCCTCGGCTGGGCTAACGTAACCCGGACCACAACAATCCATTGTATTCACTCCATCGCTCACGAAGCCCAACTACACGAGCATGCTACTTTCTTTGCTATTCCAACTCAATATTTTTCCAAGTCCCCTTCCGATTCCTCACCAACCATAAGGATTACAAAATTCCGCATTATCATTTCCTTTTTGGTGCGCCTAATCAACAGGTCATACCCTCTGAAACCCCTTATTTAATAGTTTTCAGCAAAGTCTGTCTTTACTTTGTGTCAATTTTTAGCTCTGGGTAACTAGGATCCCAATTTTGCAACCAACTTGGTTCTGAGAGAAGTTCAACTCTATCATTAACTTTATAAGTTACAGGAAAAATTCCATAAGATTTTAATATTCCAGATCGAATGTCAATTAAAGCGTCTTGCAAATGGGTAACTGTTTCTAAACTTAGTTCAGGAATAGCTATAGAATCATTTCCGTGCGCTCCAAATACACGTAGCCTATCGTCACTAACTGATTTTATTGTCTGAGAACCCTGCAGGTAGTCGCCCATATTACTATTTGGTAAAAACCCATACAATGGCCCAGGATATAGGAAATCTCCAGCAAACAAATAACCAGCCTCTCGGTCAAAAAGAGAAATTGAATCATTAGTATGTCCTGGTGTGTACAATACTAATAATCGCCTACTACCTAAATCAACTGTCTCATTGGGTGTCAACCATTCACTTATCTTAATTTCAGGCTGAGAATATCCTTCCGTTTCACCAAGATGCTCAAATCGAGTTAGGAGTAATTTGTTATCAGTTACTCTTTTTCTCAAATGCGGTAAATCAATAAGAGCGGTATTTTCAAAGACAACCTCATTTCCAATGTGGTCAAAATGCAAGTGTGATGGGATAAAGGTTACCGGTAGATCAGTAATACTCTCCACAACTTCTCGAATATCTCTCTGGCCAGTACCCGCATCAAAAAGAATTGCCTCTTTATCTCCAAGTATTAGATAGTTAAAATTTAATTGATGATATCTCGGCTCTCCGATAGCAAATGTTAGATCATCAATTTTCTGAATCGTAAAATAATCATCAAACCAATTAACTTCCTTTCCCCCAACCATAGGATCTAACAACTCCGGTAATTCGCTAAAGGTCATTGAGTAAATAAGTAGGTTAGCTCTCTGATTGATAATAACTAAAACTAATATCAATGCGACGCTCATTACACAAAGTATTGTTTTCAATTTAATAATCTCCACTCAGTAATGCGATGCTCTGAAATCAGAGTTATTTAGGAAAAGATCTTAGTTTTAATTGTTTCAAGGGACAATAGTACTTTTTATTAAGTAACATTTCTCAAAAATCACAATTATTCCCATTCCACAATCACAGGTTTTCAAACATTGTTTAAATTAAATATGTTACACATTATGTATAACAATACCCTCCTTCACTCGCCCAACAGAGCCTCCCTAGTGCCGAATCTTCACTCAACACTGGTTGCTGTATCGTGGGTAGTATTTCATTAACCACCCAAGAACCTTAGCGTTCTTTGTTCGCTTCTGACGCATGACAAATGCTCGGTATTGCTGGTATAGATAGAAGTATTTTTTTGATTTTTATAGTTTGAAGACGATTCAAATCGTCCATCTTTAAGAAGCAATCTTGTCTTATTGAAAATTAATAACGTTTAGTATATCTCTAATGCTAACATACCCCCTATGGGTATACGAATTACTTTTATTTTTGTCTTTTTATCGTTTGGAATTGATGCAAGACCAATATCTTATTCAGGTGGTTCAACCATAATGGCATTTTCAGATAATATGAAAAATTCCATCTATGTCCACTACTCACCCACATATAAATACTCTATAGGAGTAGAAAAAATCAGAGATAAATATTTTAATGAAGATTATTTATCTGCAAGATTTACATACCTCATTGACAGGGAAAATACCAAATTTTCACAAAGAAATTTGTATTTTCAATCAGGCTTAAGTTCAAAAGGATTCAATAATTATTTTTATGGTATGCATGGAGATTGGGAGACAAGAAGGTTATTTGTGGGTTTTGGATTAAAAAAAACTGAGAAAAAGATTCAAGACTATTTAGAGCAGAGCTACCAAATAGGGGTAGCACCCTATCTTGGAGATTACGGTGATTTACACACATGGGTAATGCTGAAGTCCAAAAAAAACTCTCTTGACAACAAATGGTCAACCTATCCTGTATTAAAGTTTTTTAAAGGCAACACTCTAATGGAAATTGGTTATCACCGGAGAACTAATCTGGATTTTCATGTGATGTATCGGTTTTAGAAAAAATTATGAGAAAAATATTATTATTGATCATTTTTACCTCAATAACTTGGGCAGAAAATCCACATGATCAAATGCCTTATTTCAACGAAGGTCATCTTCATGAACAACTAGTGGATGGAAAAAAACTAAAAGTTGATCCGATAAGGTTTAATAAATTTGTTATGGGTGTAACAGATTCTCAAATTGCAGTCGTAAATGTGAAGGGCATGGTGTGTGATTTTTGTGCCAGAGGTATTGAACAGACTTTTACAAAAGATCCCAATGTTAAAAAGATTGATGTTGACCTTAGCTCAGGCAAAGTTTTGATTGCTTACAATAAGGGTCAAGAAATTCAATTCGATGACATCAAAGAAAAAATTCTTACAAATGGTCTAAATGCAATCGACATGACAATCATAAACCTCTAGGAACTATGCAAGATAAATCAGCAAATTTTTTATCGCTTCTTGCGTCCTCATCAACTTTGATATGTTGTGGACTACCCTCTCTCTTTATTGTTCTTGGTGCTGGTGCTTCTTTTGCAAATTTAATAACAGTTTTTCCGTTTCTAATTGTCTTGTCCCAATATAAGTTGTACATAACCATTTTTGCATTGCTGATGATTATTTTTGCTGGTCAGGTCAATTATAAAACGTTCTATATGCCTTGCCCTTCAGACCCTGAGTTAGGAAGGGTGTGCATACGAGCAAGAAAACATTCAAGATATATCTATTACTTTTCTTTAGCGTTATTTATTTTTGCCACGCTATTCACATACGTAATTCCAAAAATCATATGATATATCCATGCCATAAAAAACAAATTCCTAGTCTAAAAAGAATCGAAGGACAACTTAGTGGTATCGCTAAAATGATCGATGAGGACAAATATTGCATTGATATACTAAATCAAATGAGAGCAGTTAGAACTGCCATAACAAGTGTCGAGGCAAGAATATTAAAAACACATATGACAGGATGTGTCACAGACGCATTAAAAAGCGAAGCAGAATTTAATAGTAAGTTTGAAGAGTTAATTAAAACTTTAAAAAGATAGAACAAAATTTACTTTATGACTTCTTATAGTTTCCAATTATTGAACTAGATTTTCGTATTCTGGTCATTGGAAATTAAAAACACATACTTGACTTAAAAAATGACAAGGTTTGTCTTGTATAACCTACTAATTAAAAGTGCTTATTTACTCCCACTCAGCAAAACGATGCCCTGAAACCCTTGATACAAAGGCATCTAAAAAAAGTTTGTATCTACTTTGTATCAATTTTTAATCTTTTTCATTGAAATTTTGCACCTTTTTGTAAGTTGTGTCTGGCACAAAGTAATTGGATATTTGTTGCAACCTTAGATGATCCTCCTTTTGAATACGGCAAAATGTGATCAAAGTGCAGATTGTCTTTTGATCCACAAATTCGACATTCTCCTTTATCTCTTTCGTAGACTTCTCTCTGTACTTCTCCAGGTATTCGTCTATTGTGGAGCAGATCAATATAGTCAGGATTTTCATCAATCTCATTTGTATTTGGTTTGAGCAGAAATTTAAAAACATTTCTCTTCCCATCAAATTTGTTAAAACCATCAATCAAGTCATAAAAACTCATATCAACCCAGACACCTTTTCTTATTTTCCTATAAACTTTTACGAGAGCAGGTTCTCTTTTTCCTTCCTTAAAATTATCTGCTGCTTGCATAAATTTTCCATTCTCAGTTAATGTCCCAGTTTTATTTGCTATTGGTTGATCAACTTCTTTTTTGTTGTAACTATCATTTCGTGGGGCATCATGTCCTTCATATTCAATAACTCCATCTTCAAGCATGCTGTCGTTATAAGGTGCATTTTTTTCTGTAGACATCAATACGATTGAATATGATTTCTTTATGGCAAAATTCATACCCTTTTGAACTTGGATACCTCCTTCGTTCATAACAAGTTGAGGATAGGATATTACTTTCATAAGTTATTGATTTTATTCACTTTATTCCCACTCAATAGTAGCTGGGGGTTTACTGGAAATATCATAGGTTACTCTAGATACTTCTGGAATTTCATTAATAATTCTATTAGATACTTTTTCTAAAAAAGNATGNGGAAGNTTNGCNGACTTCGCAGTCATAAAATCNANNGTTTCAACTGCTCTNAGNGNAATNACATANTCATAACGCCTNCCATCTCCTACTACTCCAACAGATTTAACCGGTAAAAATACTGCAAANGCNTGACTTACTTTTTCGTAGTAACCGTCTTTAATTANCTCACTTATAAAAATNTCATCAGCTAATTGTAAAGTTTTTATATAAGGTCTTTTGATTTCNCCNAGAATTCGAACACCCAAACCNGGACCTGGAAAAGGNTGTCTAAATAANATCTCTTTTGGTAAACCAAGCTCTAAACCAATCTTTCTTACNTCATCCTTNAAAAGATCTTTNAAAGGCTCNATGACAGGTAGATTNAGATAACTGGGNANNCCNCCNACATTNTGNTGAGATTTTATTACATGTGCNGANCCATTCTTTGTGCCNGCNGATTCNATAACATCAGGATAAATCGTCCCTTGTGCNAACCATTGAATNTTTTTNTTTCTTTTTGCNTCTTTNAGAAANACATCTATNAAAGTTTTNCCNATNGCTTTGCGTTTCNNNTCNGGATCTTTTTTTCCTTTNAAATCCNTNAGNAATTGATTANCNGCATTAGCTCTTTTNACTTTGATTCCNAANTTACCNNTGAAAGTTTNCATCACTTGNTCNCCTTCATTCAGCCTAAGNAGTCCATTGTCCACAAAGATNCAGGTTAACTGATTGCCTATAGCCTTTGAGAGTAGTGCTGCTACAACNGCAGAATCAACACCCCCAGATAAACCCAATAGTACTTCTTGATCTCCTACTTGGTCTTTTATTTCNCTAACTGCTCGATCAATTATATTTTTAGAATTCCACAAACCTTTGCACCCTGATATATCTCTCACAAAGTTTTTCAATATCCTTTTACCTTGAGGTGTGTGTGTTACTTCAGGATGAAACTGAAGACCGAAAATCTTTTTCGTTGGATGATGAAAAGCTGCTATGGGACTATTGTTGGTTGTTGCGCAAACCTTAAACCCTTGTGGAAGTTTGGAGACATGATCTCCATGGCTCATCCAAACACTGATTTTGTTTGCATTTATCCCTTTAAAAAGNCCTGACGCCTTATTTTTCAATACTAAATCTGCATGTCCAAATTCTCGCTTTTCTGCTAATTCAACTTTTCCTGTCAGTTGCTTGGCTATGGATTGCATACCATAGCAAATGCCAAGAAGTGGGATACCTAAATCAAGCACCTTCTCAGGGACTTTAGGAGAGCCTTTTTGTTTTACTGTTTCTGGACCACCGGAAAGAATGATTCCTTTAGCATTAAAGTCTTTAATTGATTTAAGTGAAGCACGGTGATTATAGATCTCGCAATAAACTCCTAACTCTCTAACTCTTCTGGCGATAAGCTGAGTGTATTGAGAACCAAAATCAATNATTAAAACTTTATCGGCAAGGATATTCTTTGCCATCGAAGTTAGCTTATTCTGTAATTAGGAGCTTCTTTAGTGACACTAACGTCATGAACATGACTTTCACTGACACCTGCGGAAGTTATCTGAACGAATTTTGGTTTTGTTCGCATAGTTTCAATATCATGTGAACCTGTATATCCCATACTCTGTCTGAGTCCTCCAATCATTTGGTGAATAACTGCCTGNAGCCAACCTTTGTAGGGCACTCTACCTTCAATGCCTTCAGGGACTAATTTTTCAGTTGCCTCTGAACTGTCTTGAAAATATCTATCTGAAGAGCCTTGATCACCCGACATTGCGCCTATAGATCCCATGCCTCTATAAGATTTATAACTTCTTCCTTGGTACAACTCTAATTCACCTGGAGCTTCTTCTGTTCCTGCAAGAATACTTCCTAGCATCACAGTATGACCTCCAGCAGCAATTGCCTTCGCGATATCTCCAGAAAATCTNATGCCTCCGTCAGCAATAATCGGCACATCGGTTTTCTTCAACGCTTCAGTAACTTGGGCTACAGCCGTAACTTGAGGAACCCCGACACCGGTTACAATCCTTGTCGTACAAATTGATCCAGGACCNATGCCCACCTTAACACCATCAGCACCTGCCTTTACTAGAGCAAGAGCTCCTTCTCCGGTAGCGACATTACCGCCTATTATTTGAATATTTTTGAAGGTATTTTTAATTTCTGTGATTTTACTTAGAACTCCTTCAGAATGACCATGAGCACTGTCAGCTACCAAAACATCTACCCCAGCGTTGATCAATGCCTGGCATCTTTCCAAGGTATCAGGCTTCGTTCCAATAGCTGCTCCTGCCAGAAGCCGTCCTTCACTATCACGAGTTGCATCAGGGAAATCCAATGATTTATTAATATCTTTAAGGGTTACAAGTCCAGTGAGTTTAAATGAATCATCAATCAGTAATATCTTCTCGATCCTATTTTCCTGAAGTAATCGTTTAATGACATCAGGGCTTTCGCCTTCTTTTGCAGTCACCAATCTCTCTTTAGATGTCATGATTTCAGAGACTTTAGCAGTTAGGTTTTCCTGATATCTGAAATCTCTGCTGGTGACTATTCCCACTAGTTCACCATTATCAACAACCGGCATTCCGGATATATTTAATTCTTTTGTTAGCTGAATGAGCTCACCTACTTCATTATCAGATCGGATTGTTATTGGATCACGTACGATACCACTTTCATATTTTTTAACTTTTCTGACTTCAGAAGCCTGATTTTCAATAGAAAGGTTTTTATGAATTATTCCGATGCCACCTAACTCACTTAAAGCAATTCCCATCCTAGATTCAGTCACTGTATCCATAGCTGCAGAAAGTAGCGGAATATTTAAATTGAGTGTTCGGGTCAGGCGAGTTTGTAATTTGACGTCTTTTGGAAGAATATCCGAGTGATCCGGTACCAAGAGGACGTCATCAAAGGTAAGTGCTTGGTCAACGATACGTAACATCTTTAAATTATACAGAACTTNTAAAATTTTTCATCCAGTAGTCCGATTTGGGGTCTCAACTGATGTATAGTAATGAAAAAAGGAAAGAATATGATTTCTGAACTACAAAAACCTGTGAATTCAGGATTTGATGCTAAAAGTGAGCCTTCTGAAATATTAGAAGNTGTGGATTTAAGTGGTAAAGTTGCAATGGTAACTGGCGGTTACTCTGGAATAGGTTTAGAGACTTCCCGAGCTTTAAAAGAAGCTGGAGCAAGAGTTATAGTACCTGCAAGAAGAACCGAAATTGCTAAATCAGAATTAAATGGTTTAATTGGAGACGAGGACATATTTGAATTGGATTTAGCTAATCCCGTATCTGTCTATAAATTCGTTGGAAGTTTTGTCGAATCAAATATTCCTCTAGATATTCTTATAAATAATGCAGCCGTTATGGCATGCCCTCAAATGCCTACCAAAGAAGGATGGGATTTACAATTTGCTGTGAATCATATCGGCCATTTCATACTGACAAAAGGCTTATTACCTTCAATGATTAAATCTTCAGAAGCAAGATTAGTTACCCTGTCATCAACAGGACATAAACTTTCTGGAATTCAATGGGAAGATGTGCATTTCGAAAATACTTATGATAANTGGAAGGCCTACGGGCAATCTAAAACTGCAGCAAGCCTTTTAGCAGTGGANGTTGGTAATAGAATGAGAGATGAAGGTATTAAGACTTATTCTGTACATCCAGGTGGTATCTTTACCCCCTTACAAAGACACTTGGAAAAAGAAGAAATGATTGCTCTGGGTTGGTTGGGTGAAGATGGAGAATTATCTGAAATGGCAGCTGCAAACTTTAAATCTCCTTCTCAAGGAGCTGGGACAAGTTTGTGGGCTGCTACCAGTCCAATGCTCAATGATGTAAGTGGTGTTTACTGCGAGAACTGTGATGTAGCTGCTAGGCAAGAAGATGGTCCAATGGCTAGGTACATTGGTGTAGCTGATTGGGCAGTAGATACTGATGAAGCATCTAAGCTTTGGGATTTAACGGAACACACACTGGAATCTTTGAGTTAAAATACTTCTTACTTCCCGTTAAACTTTAATGAATAAATTCTTTGGATGGCGCATGGTCGCTATAGCAATAGCTATAGACTTTTTTGCTGTGGGCTTTGCATTTCAATCTTATCCGGTTATTCAGTTGCAACTTGAGAAAGAGCTTCAGTTATCAAGATTTTTAACCACCTTAACCATTCCAATCTTTATGATTTGCTCTGCTTTGTTCTTTCCTGTTGTAGGAAAATTACTTGATCAGCACTCAGTAAAAAGAATACTAATTTGGGGAGGTTTCATATATTCGCTGAGCCTGATGGGGCTTTATTTTACAGTTAACTATTTAAGTTTTATTGTCGTTTACGCCCTTCCCATAGCGCTTGGCGGTACATTAATGGGAAATCTTTCAACTTCGAAGCTTGTTTCTTCATGGTTTGAACAGCAAGCTGGACGAGCACTGGGTATTGCGGCTATGGGTGTTTCTTTTGCTGGATTCATTTTCCCTAACCTTACTCAATACTTTCTGATGGACNTTCTACTCCTAGAGTGGAGAGAAGTTTATCTCGTGTTTGGGATCTTTTTATTAATAATCATAACTCCCTTAATGTTTCTGTTGGTCATAGACAAACCGGAAGATGTAAATCAAGAGATAGATGGTGGATTCAATAAAAGAGAAAAGGAATCTGAAGAATTAAAAGGTTTGGAATGGCAAATCAAAGACCTTTTAAAAAATAAAAACTTTTGGATTTTAACTGCCGTCTTTTCTCTTCAGTTTTCCTCCATGATGGCTATTCTTGCTCATATAACTTTTTATGCCGCAGAAAAGGGTTGGGCGGATCAAGCTGCCTTCATTTTTGCAATGTACGCTATTCCCGCAATGATCAGTAAAGTGGTTTTTGGATGGCTGGTTGAAAAAAAATTAGATCCGAGAGCTGCGGTTTCTATCTCTCTGGCTTTGCAAGCCCTTGGACTTATTTTAATTTTATCAGCTCAAACACCAACACAACTGGCATTTGTAATAGCAATATTTGGATTTGGTGGAGGTGCAGGGCTTCCAATGAGCAATATCTTGTTTAGGAATACGTTCACACCAAAGAGTTTTGGAACTTCAAGAGGTTTGGCTCAACCATTTATAGCTCTGACACAGGCAACTGGAACTCCAGTAGTTGCGATCCTTTTTCAGTATTACGGAAATTACGATAATGCCTTTTTGATGCTAATAGGTATGGTCGTCGCAGCTATATTTATAGTATGGCTTTTAAAAAATCCTCAAGCTGATTTATCGGTCAATTCTTGAATCAAAGAGTCTAGATTTTCGATAAAAGGTAAAGGTTGATCTAGCATTAAATGATGCTGTGCATCTTTTAATCCTANAATTGGAGAGCCTTCAGGTAATANATCGCTCATGTCTTTGACTCCAGATTTTGCGTTAAATTCTATCGTATGTTCTCCATAATAAAATCCTACTGGACATTCGAGTTCACTAAGAATCTCAGAATGATCTGAGCCGATAATTAATCCATCATAAGCAGCCGGATCAAAAGTCCATGCCCAACCTTCTTCGGTTTGTCGAATTGAATGATCTGCAATGTAGTCAACTAAGAACTGATTTACGCAAGGTTGAGGAGGCATTAGTCTGAACCTATCAAGTAATTCTTGCCTATCTTGTAGGATCCTAGGTGGTCTGGCTGGTGTTCTGCCCTCATACCATTCATGATGGTTTTCAGGCTTGTAGACTACAAAATCTACCAATAATAATCCTGCCATTTCACTGGAATATTTAGATGCTGTTATAAGAGAAACCATACCTCCAAAGCTGTGTCCTACAATTACGGGATTCTCCATTCCAGCATCTTCTACTACACCCCAAACGTCATCAACAAAGGTATCTCGGGTATAAAAAGATCGCCAGTCACTTCCACCCATTCCTGAAAAACTCATNACTACAAAGTGGTATTTNTCTGAAAGCATCCCTCCTATAAATTTAAACCAATGAGCATGNGCATTTGTNCCATGCAACATTATTACACTTTGGTTTTCNGGATTTCCCCATTCCATNTATTCAATTCGAGCGCCGTTAACCTCGACAAATTTAGTTTCATGGTGTTTTGCCAAAGCATCATTGAACCATTGAGGATTTTCAGTAATAAGTTCCATCTTGTGAATTTTAAAAAAGCGCAGATATTAGAAGATTCTTCTAATTTTTTAAACCTCTTATTTAAGAGTTAAGGGCATCTGTCTTTGCAGCAGCTATGAAATCATTCTTGTGCAACCCACCAATTTTATGTGTCCACCA
>PCDB01000008.1 GCA_002591625.1 Porticoccaceae bacterium | reverse complement strand
TTCGCGTGCCCTCCATTATGGAGTAGCCACAGGAAGAATGAAAATCCATCTAGGGGACATCGAATAGTTTTTAGGGGTGCCGGGCTAGCAGCGGGATCTCATGCCCTTCAGGAGCCGGCGCGGGCACCCCGGGCCCCACCACTCACCACCTCCAACTCAAAGTCAGTCAGTCCTTCATCAGATTCCTGTAGCTCTTCCCAACCGGCCTCTAGTTCTTCTTGGGTGAACTCAAAGCCGCTCTCCTTGCCGAGTGCGACTAGATCAGCACCGGCTTTTACCTTTTCTGCAAGTCAGTGCTATCTGCTACTGCTTGACGGAAGTTAGTTAATGTTTCGTTCATTGATTTTTGGGGTTTTGTGTTAGCTACCCTTTCTACCGTTACCCCCACCACTCACCACCTCCAACTCAAAGTCAGTAAGGCCTTCGTCGGATTCTTGTAGCTCTTCCCAGCCGGCTTCCAGTTCTTCTTGGGTGAACTCAAAGCCGTTTTCTTTGCCTAGCGCGACGAGGTCAGCACCGGCTTTTACTTTTTCCTGCAAGTCAGTGCTGGCGGCTACTGCTTGGCGGAAGTTTGTGAGTGTTTCGTTCATATCTACTCATTTCCTATCAGCAAAATTCATTCTAGAACAAGAACGGAGATCC
Organism: Porticoccaceae bacterium; assembly: GCA_002591625.1. Classification (GTDB taxonomy): domain Bacteria; phylum Pseudomonadota; class Gammaproteobacteria; order Pseudomonadales; family Porticoccaceae; genus TMED48. The sequence continues at coordinate 17,617 of PCDB01000008.1, read as the reverse complement.
TACTGGGAGTAATGAGCACTGCGAGGCGATTTATATCAGAGGCCGAAGCGTTCGACCCTAAAGTTCGACTGATTGGCCGTCGCGCGCGAACTCTACTTTATATTCGTTGCTGCCTGAAAAGTCGAACAGCGCTTGAGCGATTTCCTCGAGAGAACTCCAAGAACGGGTTGGGTCATGGTGCCCAATCAAGGCATGCCTGATTTTGCTTTCTCTCACTCGGTCGAATACGTCCTCTATACATCCATGTCCCCAGCCGACTCTAGACAGGGCTGGTCCTCCTCCGAGGCTTTTTTGCCCAAGGTATTCTGCATGTAGATACTGTCCGTCGAAATAAGCAAGGTCGACTCCTCTACACATGCTTAGGAGCACTTTTTCCGCCTGAAGACTCTTGTTTAGCTCGTCCTCACCTAGGTTCGCTTTGGAGAGGCAACTGGGAGATAGTTTCTCGTGGTCAGTACTGAAGACGAACGATTTCCCACCATGGTCAATCCGGTAGCCAAGGCATTCGGTGGCGCCGTGATAAGACCTAAAGCCTTGGACTTTTGTAGATCCAATTTTGATGGGCTCACTTAGATCCTGTAGGCTCCATGCCTGGTCTGGATGGGGCGCATCGTTGCGACTATCGAATCTGAGCTCGGTTCCCTGGAACGAAGCTGTCATTGCAGTGTAGTCCACTGGATCATCGAGATAGGTGCTCTCTGTCGTCGTGTGCGAGAAGACGCCAAACCGTGAATCAAGCGAGGCGAGGAAGCCGGAACAGCCAAACACGTGAATATTGATTGGCGGATCTGCAAAGCAGATTTCAGCGAAGGGAATCCCACTGCGATGGTCAAGATGACCATGCGTTCCGAAGAGGTAGATGTCGTTGAGAACATTTCCTCTGCGCTTATGTAAAATTTCTTGCGCGCAACGACGTAGCCCACTGCCACAATCGAGAATAATTATGTTTCCTTCAGAAGTCTCAATCTCGATACAGGTCGTCTCACCTCCAAAGACCGTGGGATAGCTTACAGGAATTTGACTAACAATCTCCTCGGTAGAACCCCGAAAGAGGTGACGAAGCTCTATGAGGCCAGATTCACTAAAAATTCGCTCTTTGATATAGGATAATGCGGCTTCCGAAACTTTCTCCGTATGCTCCCGTATTTCCTCTGGAGAGCCTACGGATGGACAGCTACCGCGCGTACCCCAGAGCGTGATTCGCATATTTTCGGGAGCGGGCACTGTTTAAGTGAAGGTTTGGTGGCAAGCTAAACGGCGGTTTATACCAAAAGGCCCCGATCCTCTAGGGAAGAGACACTTCAACCCGATAAATTGTAGCGGCTTCTGGGGCAACTTCGTCAGTTAGTGAGATAGTCTCATCTACAGTTAAAGGTCCTTGCGTGGGAAGGGAAGTCCAAGCCCCGGTGACGCGGTTCAAGCGCTGCAGGGTGTAGAGCCTGCCGGCTTTTCCATCGCACTGTGCCGAGAAGGTAGATCCGTTTTTTGTAAGTCGTTTGAGTCTTAGCGAGTCCGCTGAACTGTTAGGGTCTGTTCCNGCAGTATATTCGTTTATNTTNGTTGCTCCGTCCTGNTCTGGATCGGCATTGTCTGCTGAATCNCCTAAGTTGGCGGTAGTGCCGAANTTCGCTTGCCTCCAAGTCTCGAGNGGGCTCGCAACAGACTCCGTCTGGTAAGTGAANGTGATATTGGTNAGCTGACCNCCAGTAACGGTTATGTTCTGCTCNGCAGGGCGTTCGAAACCGTCGACCTCTCGGAACTGTACTCTGTATGTTCCNGGACTCATGTTAAAATTACGACTCCCGCTGGGGCGCCATCTTGACTCCGGAACCAGCTGCCATCCCGCACCCGCTCCATTCACCGAAGGGGGATCAAGCAGAATACGAATAGCTCCAGGTTGAGANTCGTTCAGGTTNCCGGCNACACTCGTGTGAGTAATGCCNCCGCCCGTGTTGTTTTCNCCACCGTTGCCACTTGTTTCAGCACGNAGGAAAAGCTCTACTACGTCACTATCGATTGCCCTGACCACNGCTTGGCCTGCACCACCAAGGTAGATTGCGGAGGGGTAAAAGGAACCATTGGAGTGGCGGGTGAATAGTGGTCCCCCGGAGATTCCTCCGAGGCCGTAGATTTCAGAGCTAGTCCATGTCTCGCCAAAGGCCGGTATCAGAGGGGTATTGAAGATTGGGGTGGCATGTATTTTGCCAACGTCCTCACTCCTGACGCCATCGACTGGATATCCCGCTAACATCTTCTCTGCTGAGGAGCTGAGGAATTCATTTTCGTCCATGGCGTCACTGGCAAGAAAACCAGCAACACCTCCCCGTCCCGCTTCTTCCTGAAAGTAAAGGACCGCGTAATCTAGGTTCTGCGACTCTGGAGTACCAACACCAGGTTCTACCCCTGGCTCTTGCCTAGCATCTGCATACCCTGCCGCCAGATAGAATCCCCGGGGAGTTTGAGGGGTGGGTTCGTAATCCGGGCTATGACGCTGAAAGAGCCATTGTAAATCTGTGACGAAGCTCAAGGAACCATCATCAAAAACGACGTGTCCAGCGGTAGCGACAACACGGCGCTTGACCACAAATCCCGTACTTCCTCCAGATGAACTTCGAATTTGACCAATAAAAGCGAGGGGTAGGTCTTCGTTGGCAGACGCGTCGGCGGAAACCGCAATCGGACCTTCTCCTGTTTGTTCATTGGAGGCAAAATAGGTTAGGGTAAGAGCTGAAAAATTATCCCCTTCCACGGTAACCGAGGTCGTCGGCGGAGTCGCCCGGCCAGCTACTGGTTTGCTTTCAATCAGATACACCCCCGGAGCGAGGTCTTCTACAGCGGATCCACTATTACGCCAGTCCGTCTCGCCAATGAAGCGCCACTGTGCTCGGGAAGCCTCTGGGACATTTGGATCAGCAAGGTTATCCGGTTTAAGTGAAACCGTCAGGGTTCCTTCTCCCGGCGTGGGACTCAGGAAATAGAAGCTATCAACCTGAATGCTTTCACCGCTGCTAACACTTATGAGCTCAGAGGGTGGGTGAACGTAGCCTGCGACTGGACGATACTCAATCCGTCGGTCACCACTAGTGAGGTTGGCAACGGTCGCTTCTGAAAGGCGCCATTGGCCCTCGCCGGCAAAGCGCCACCCTCCAATAGACGGCGGGCTCAGGGTCACGGTCACCTGGCTGCTGGCAGGATTCGGAGGGTCCGGGAACGTCTGATCGAGTCCAGAGAGCAGGCTCAGTGAAAAAATTCCGATTTCGCTCAGCCCTGTGCCCCCGGGACCTACTGCCCTGACCCGGTAGTAGTAGGTGGTCCCCTGGGTCAGCCCGGTCAGAGTCGCGACAACTTCTGATTGCCCTTCTCCAGAAACAGATGCCGGGGTAGCAGTCTCCAGAGTGGCTTCCTCAACAGAAAGGTCTTCGGGCCAGTATTCGAAATAGATAGTCGTGGCTTGAGATCCTAATGGGTCGACCGTTCCTCTTACCCGAGCGCGCGTAGTCGATAGTGCTTCTGCTTCTCCAAGCACTGCCACGGGAGGAGTAAGGGTTCGGAAGCTGCCCTGTCCGCTTACCGCAAAACCTCCAGCACTCGCAGCTATCATGCGATAATAATATGTCCGGCCAGGCTCCAAGCCGGCAAGCTGTGCGCTGACGCGGGTGTCATTATCTCCTCGAATAATCCTCGATGAAGGCCCAAGCGGACCGTTAGGGTTTGCGTTCCCTTCTGCAGGCAAGTCGATATCTACGGTGTTAGAAAAATTGGTGTCATCTGAGCCATACTCAAAGGTAACTGTAGAATCAAAATTTCTCGCATTGACCATTCCGTTGAGGCGAACACTAGTCGGAGTAAGATCGCTGATAGCAGTCACTCTCACTTCCGGTTCCGCCAGAGTAGAGAAGCTCAGCGAGTCGCTGACGGATTCTCCAAGGTCACTGGAGACGCGAAAGCGGTATTGATAGGTCGTCCCTGGCTCGAGGTTTTCCAGCGTTCTTCCAACTGTTATTCCTTGGTATCCAGCTAGTGAGGTTGGGATTGAAACTGAGGACGAAAAATTGGTTCCTTCCCGTCCAAATTCGATTCGAACTTCAGATATCAGAGCTCCCCTTGGATTGACACTAGACCGGACGGTAGCGTTCGTGCGATTGAGCCCTTCGCGAGGTGTAGGGGGTGCAAGCAGATAAGTGGTGGGGGTTCCGCGAAACACCATCCGGTAGATTCGGCCAGCCGTGTCATCAGCTGACTGAACTCCGTAAAGGTCACCATTAGGACCGGCTACAAGAGGGCCAAAAGGAACCTCCCCGGGTTGAAATTCGTGAAATGTAGTTACGATACCCCTAGGAGTCATCATGTAGACTGTAGGATTTTCAAAACGTCCCCCGGGGCCAGCTGTCCCGTAAAAATTGCCATCCGCTCCCTCTACGAGTGAAGCGTCGGGATTAGCTCCGTGGTCTTCAGCTTCATTTCCCCCAAAGGCAAACAGAGAAGTGAATTCTCCACTCAGAGATATCTTAAAAATCGTCCCCTGATCTTGCGGCCCCCCTGCACTCGTCGTGCCGTAGAGGGTTCCATCAGACCCAAGCAGCAGCGCCCCAAGAGGAGCTGATCCAAGTGCTGGGGCTTCTTCTCCCGTGAAGTCAAGGAGAGTGATGAGGACTCCCTCTGGCGTAAGCTCGAAGAGAGTGCCCACGTCATTCATACCTCCGGCCCTCGTCGTGCCATACAGACTTCCATTTCCTGCCAGGGTGAGGGCAGAAGGATTGGCCCCACGGCTNTCGCCATCTATACCGGTAAATTCAATAAGTGTTGTGAACACTCCTTCGGAGGTAATTCTGAAAATTGTCCCAACACCATCGGCGCCGTCAGACGGGGTGGTTCCGTAAAAATGCCCATCGTGCCCCAGCGTTAACGGGCTTTCAGGACTGCCCTCCGGGTTGTCGAATTCGAACAACGTGAGTGCATCTCCATCAGGGCTTATTCGAAAGACAGTGCCACCATCGTTGCCCCCTCCTCCTGAGGTCACACCGTAGAAATTCTCGTCTTGGCCTTCCACAAGTGGAGCCAGAGGTCCTCGTCCTGGTAGAGTGCCTGCGGTCCCAGTAAATTCGGCCAATCTCTCGATTATACCAGCCGGGGTCATTTGAAAGACGGTGCCTGAGTCTGTCGCACCGTCGAAGTAAGTTGTGCCGTAAAAGTAGCCATTACTCCCCAAGACCACCGCAGCAAGTGGTGCCGCTCCAGCCCCGCCGCCTCTAAGTGAGGCAAAGTCGACCAAGGTCGTCATGGACCCATCAGAATCGAGCCGGAAAGCGGTCCCAACATCATTGCTACCGAATCCTCCCGTCTGAGTAGTGCCATAGAGTTCTCCATTACCCCCGAGGACAAGGCNGTTCGGGACCGATCCTATATTTGCTCCTCCATTACCGGTAAACTCGATCACGGTGGTCAACGTTCCTGAAATGCTCNCCCTAAANATTGTGCCACTATCCCCGGATCCTCCGAGCTGAGTGGTGCCGTAGAAATCNCCATCAACCCCTTGTATGAGACCATCGAAAGGTTGGCTGCCTTGGCTTGGATCACCCAACCCATCGAATGATACAATTTCGGCATANGTCCCTTCAGGGCTTATTTGAAATACGCTNCCTTGCCCCGTNTNCCCACCGAAAGCAGTNGTGCCGTAGAAGTTATTATCGCNGCCCCGAATGAGNTGATATGGCCCAAAATTCGATGCCTGNAGAGTTCCAAAATCGAACAAGGTAGTAATNATCCCGGNGGGAGACACCCTGAAAATNGTTCCGGCATCATGAACTCCACCGGACTCGGTAGTGCCAAAAAGACTNCCATCAGGACNTTCCACCAACGTAGTGGCAGGTTCAACGGGACCGTCAAAACTTGCAACATGACTAAAAGCCCCCGTGGCCGAGATTCNGAANACCGTCGAGTTGCCNTCGTTTCCGCCATTCATGCTCGTGCCATAGAAGTCTCCATCGCTTCCNTGGACGAGGCCNCCTCCTACCAGAATACTCTCTGGGAATTCGTAGAGAATTGTAAACTCTCCNTCTGGAGTCATTGTGAAGAAGCGCTCGCTTTGATCAAATCGGGCGGTNCCGTAAAATTGCCCGTCCCGGCATTGGAGGAGGGTTGCCTCGNATCCNGTGCCCGGAACAGGCCCNACACTTCCAGTGAATTCAGCAAGGGTTNNAACCTCATTTGATGGGCTTATTCTGAAGATCGTTCCATAATCATTTTCTCCTCCAATGCTCGCTATGCCATAGGANGAGCCATCAACGGCTTGGAGTAACATCTGGGGCATNCGGCCGGTTGACGCTGCAAAGGTATAGACTGGNTGGAAAGCAGGATGGATGGACCAGTCCAGAGTNAAGTCNCCAGACTCATCATCGTANCCAGTNACTCGAAGCCAATAACTTGTGCCGTCGATTGCGTCCCAGGTGACCACTGAATCTCCGCTCGAATCCTGNGGNTCGCTTTCGTCCAACAAGTCGAGGTCTCCNAGTGATGAATCTGGTTCNCCNCCAAATAGAGTCAGTTGGGTGTCAAAATCTCCACTGGCCCGGATACTAAAGGTTCCGGTNGCTGGAGCTTCCCACAGATACCAGACCGAACTCCCGGANCTCCAGCCAGCGGTTTCTGCCCGCTCGTCTTCTTCCATTGTCGCGGANACGTTGGAGCCGGTGAGTGAGCCAAAGTCGTCCAGGTCGGAAAGTAAAGTGGCCNCCGTAAAGGCGTCATTTAATACAGGTAGCGGTGATGTCCACGTCAGAGAGAANTCCCCGGACTCATTGTCGGCACTACTGACCCTGAACCAGTAGNTCCGNCCNGCGACAGCGTTCACCAAAAGCNTCTCAACCTCGGAGGCTATTACGCTATCGCTTTCTCCGATTTCACTAAGGNTGTCNCCAGCCTCNTCCAGAACGGTAAGCTGTGTATCGAAGTCCCCAAGGACACTTACCGTAACCTCTGCCGATATTGGAGCTTCCCAAGAATACCATACGGATCGATACGCTTGGAATCCATCAACCGTTGTGGNTTCGCTTGGTTCAAGAGAAGCATTATCGTTNNTACCGAGCACCACTCCCGATGCTCCAAAAAGAACCTCNGAGCTAATAAAGTCATCATTGGGTGGCGCCTGCCCGAGAGCTGTATTTCCGAAGATNAGAACAAGGACGCAGGCCAAGCTGGGCTGTCCGATTTTTACGGCCTGCCCGAGCAACCTGGACAATCTGGGAACGAATTTATCGGTCCTGCAGAAANATTCTTTATCGCTCATCAGGGTTTTAATACTTGGCCCTTTCTCCGGATCTAAAAGACAAATTTTAGCGCGGNTAGAAGTCCAGGCTGATCATTTGAATGAGTCGATCTNCTCTCAACGATTGCNCGGGCTNTCGACAGCGNTGTAGGNTTAAGTCGCGTAGACGCACTNAAAACATGCCGCAATCCCTTCTGAGGGAGGTTTATGGATATCGACCGTTTCGNCTTGTTTGAAATTACGGAANGCGCTAAGCGCTATCAGCCTATGGAAAAGGCAAGTCGATTGCTTTGCTGCCGATCGGGNTTGCTCAGGGGAATTTTGTCTTTGGGGCTTATCTGCTGCAACGTTGTCNGCAGAACCGATGGGCAGGATGCAAAGGTCCTATCNGTCGAGAATATCGCTCAAGCNGCACGGGATGGAGGATCGTGGAAACCTGCCGCAAAAGATCTATCTCTAGCGGTTGGAGATAGATTCAGAACGAGACAGCGAAGTCGAGCCACGCTTAAGCTCACGGATCTCTACACGATGCGTCTGAAGCAATTTACCACCGTTCAGCTGACTTCAGCACTATTTGAAGACGACAAGTCGAAATTAGATCTTATCCGAGGTGCCGCTTTTATTTTCAGCCGTGCCAAAGATGGCGAAATCGATATTTCTACACCGGCGGCGAACGGGGCAATGAGGGGGACCCAACTTTTCGTGGAAGTCTCCGAGGGCGGCATGTCAAAATTTCAAGTGCTCGAAGGAAGAGTCTTGATGAAAAATGCCTCGGGAGAACTAGAGCTAAAAGCTGGTGAGGCTGGCGAGGCATTACCTGGACAGCCACCGCGAAAAACAGCGTCTATCATCAGCACGAACCTACTCCAATGGGCACTATATTACCCAGCCATTCTCGAGCCGTCCGACCTCGAAATGAGCGCCCCTGACCAGCAGGTAGTTGCGAAGTCATTAAAATCCTACCGCGAAGGAGACTTACTTGGAGCAATAGAATATTTTCCTGAGGAAGTTGAATTAGGCGTTGGGGGGAGACTTTATCAGGCAGGGATTCTGCTTGGAGTCGGGCAGATCGATGAGGCACGCGCTTCGCTTGACCTGGTCAACAAGAACCACCCAGTGCGCCGTGCTCTCGAACGGATGATCGCTGCGGTTAAATTCACCGAGCAGGAGCAGTGGGGTGAGGAAGTCCTGACCACCATGGGAGAAGCTTTAGCGGAAAGTTATTACCTCCAATCGCGTTCTGACTTGTTTGGTGCTCGGGTTGCGGCAAGGAGAGCTGTCACGCTGGCCCCCGACAATGGATATGCGTGGGCGAGACTGGCTGAGTTAGAGTTTTCTTTCGCCCGGACAGGCGAAGCGGGTGCGGCACTGTCCAAAGCGTTACAGCTTGCCCCGAGGAACGCTCAGGCCCATGCGCTGAAGGGATTTATCCTTAGCGCAGATAACTACATCTCGGAGGCGGCTGAATCATTCAAAGAAGCAGTGCGTCTTGATGGAGCGCTGGGGAACGGTTGGCTAGGACTGGGCCTTACGAAGATCAAGAGAGGAGATCTCATAGGCGGTCGGGCGGACATTCAGACAGCGGCCACTGTGGAGCCGACGGTTGCAGGATTTCATAGCTATCTGGGAAAAGCATTCAGTATGGAGGGACGTCCCTTGGAGGCACGTAAAGACCTGGAGCTAGCGAAGACCCTTGATCCTAATGATCCTACGCCCCTGCTCTATTCTGCTCTGGAATTACAGAAAGGGAATCGTCCCAATGAGGCTATTGCAGAACTCGAGAGGTCAATAGAGCTCAATAATAATCGCCGGGTCTTCCGTTCCCGGCAACTACTCGACCAGGACAGGGCGGTAAGGAACGCTAATCTTGCGAAGATTTACCAGAATGCCGGGATGGGCGATGTTGCAGTTCGCGAGGCTACGCTCGCAGTTGAAAATGATTATACCAACTCCTCAGCTCATCTGTTTCTGGCCAACTCTTTTGACGCCTTGAGGGANCGGAAAAGGATCGAGCTCCGATATGAAACTCCCTGGTTCAATGAGCTGCTTCTTTCCAACCTANTGTCTCCCGTNGGAGGAGGTCAGTTGTCCCAGTTCGTATCCCAGCAGGAGTATTCTAAACTCCTAGAGGAAGATGGGNTTGGAGGAAGTTTTTCCAGTGAATGGCGTAGCACTGAGGAGCTTCTTTCTAACGCCTCGGTATTTGGNACCCNTGGGAACGTAAGCTTTGGAATTGATGCTTATTACCGCGACGACCNAGGCACNCGCCCGAATTCGCAGGCGAACCTTGAAGAACTCTACGCCCAGTTGAAGTGGCANCCTCTCCCNGATGATATATTTTACTTNTTGGGAAAATGGGCNAANCAGGCGAGCGGAGATAATTTTGAGACCTATGATAACCGCCCGTTGGCGCCAGGGCTTGATTTTGAGGANAATCAGGAGCCAGGCCTTTTGTTGGGAGGATGGAACCATCGATGGTCTCCAGGCTCTCACACCCTCTTGTTGCTTGGGCGCTTGAGTGCAGACCAGAAACTTACTGATCCCTCGGCGCAGCAGTTATTGTTTGAGAGAGACAGCAGGNNACTACGGCCCGGNTTGCTCCANTCAGATCAATTTGGATTCGACCAATTCTCAGANCCCTCGCTCAGCGATGGTGCCACGCCNGCAGTNGACCTNGCGCCGGACTGGCAATCGCTCGTTTTTTCAGATGCATTGCTCCGTGGTATTCAGCCATATTTGGGCAGGGGCGAGGTCATTGGAGTAAGCTCNGCACCTTTCGAGTTCGATACCCGAAGGTCCTTTGAAACATACANCGCGGAACTTCAGCAAATCCTTCAGACGGACCAGAATCTATTGATCGCGGGTGGCCGCTTTCAGTTNGGATCGTTCGANACGGAAAATACTCTTTCGTTGGTGAGGCCAAATTTCGCGGGCGGTTTTCCTACCCCGGCTACCCGCCAAACCACGGATGCTGATTTTCGGAGANTCACGGCCTATGGTTATGACTACTGGAAGGCNNCCCGGGATCTCACCCTAATTGGAGGTGTATCGTATGACAGAATCGAGCACCCAGACAATTTCCGAAATCCCCCAGTCAATGAGAGGCAGCGAAAGAACGACAGGGTTTCAGGAAAAGTGGGATTTACATATACTCCGTCAAGGAAGCTTGCTGTTAGGGGAGTATATACTGAAGGAATGGGAGGCGTTACTTTTGACGAAAGTGTCCGCCTGGAGCCGGTACAACTCGCCGGCTTTAACCAAGCCTATCGGACAGTTCTTTCAGAATCGATCGCAGGTTCAGTTGAAAATCCCTTATTCCGGATCATGGGGTTGAGCGTAGAGGGCAGTCTGCCAAGTAGGACTTGGTGGGGAGCGAACGTGCGAGTTATAGAGCAAGATGTCGATCGAACCATTGGAGCGTTCACCGGTTTCGATTCCACGGTGTTTCCAATTTCACCAGCATTTTTCCCCGATAGCACTGATCAAACTCTCGCTTACCGGGAGGTAGCCCTGGGTTTTTCGGTAAACCAGTTGTTAGGAAATGATTTCGCATTGGGTGCTGGATACAGGATGACTCGTTCAGACTTGAGAACAGTGTTTCCAGAAATGCTCGGAACTGGGATAGCAAGTGCACGCCGCGACGATAGCGCAATTCTTCACGAAGTTGGCTTGAATGCTCACTGGAACTCTCCAGCAGGATATTTTGCCATGTTGGAGGCTAATCTTTATGCGCAAGACCTCGACGACGATCCCCAAGGCACGGCTCCGGGTGAATTTGCCCGTAGTGGAGATCACGCCTTTCACGTGAATGCGATGGTTGGTTACCGCTTTAACGAAAATCGTTGCGAGGTAAGTGCTGGAGTTCTGAATATCACCGACGCTGATTACCGCTTTAGCCCCTTGAGCCCCTATGGGAACATTGCACGCGAACGGACGATCGTGCTTAGATGCCGAATTAGCTTTTAAGTCATCATGGCACGGAAAAAAAAATCAAAACCTANAAAAACTACAGGAGAACTCGTGCTTCGCCTGGTTGCTTCGGTCCTGGGTATCGGACTCGCTATCACGGTTGGACATTTAGGGCTAGGCAGGGTTGGCGACTCAGTCCGGTATTTAAGCTACGACCTTCCATATGTTACTTTCTCGGATACATCTGCAGATGAAGTGGTCATCGTCTACCTCGATAAGTTAGACGGAGAGTATCTAGACCGGAGCCAGCAGGCTGCATTGTTAGACGAGCTAGGAAAAGCTGGTGCCCGAGCTGTCGTTTATGATTTGATTTTTGACCGCCCGTCAGAAGATCCCTCTGTCGACGAGGCCTTTGCAGCTGCGATGCTACGCTTCCGTGGGGTGGATGAAGATTGGAATCCTATCGAAGGTGAGACCCGGCGCCATGTGTTTCTTGCCTGTGGCCGTGAAAGTTATGAGCAGGCAGGTGTCATTGTAGAACGACTGATTCCTCCAAACGACCAGCTCATTGGAGCTGCAGATGATTTTGGAATCGTCACCTTTGTGACCGGGAAGAACTTTACAGTACGTGAATTGGTCACAGGAACGCCAGATGAGCCATCATTAACTTGGAAGGCGGCCGAGGTTTTGGGTGGAGAACTGACCGAAGAGGATCGGCTACAGCCGAAGCGCTGGCTGAATTACGCCGGACCTCCTCGACGTGCAGGTGTAACAAAGCAAGCACCAGCAATTCTTTCTCTGGGGGCTGCAGAGGTCATGGGAGGAGTTCCAAGTCTCCTCCGGGATAAGATCGTGGTGGTTGGGGCAAGACCTGGGATCGTTGGTGAAGAGCTAGGTCTTGACCTGTTTTCCACACCTTTCCACCGCCTCGATGTTAAGGGGGAGTTGCCATATATGAGCGGTCCCGAGGTGCAAGCAAATGGGCTACTCAATCTCCTGCGCCAAAACTGGCTGATCAGGTCCAGCGAAAGGTTTGACACGCTACTGGTAATTTTTGCTGGGGTGTTAGTGGGCTTGCTCTTTTCCTGCGTCCGGCCTCTCTATGCGTTGATCCTGGCCGTCATGTGCGTGGCGGCTCTTGCAGCTTCAGGAGTTATCAGCATGACACAAAGCAATGTGTGGTTTCCTTGGAGCGTAGTGGCATTTCTTCAGGTCCCCGTTTCCCTCGGTTGGGGAACAGGATCTCGCTATTACATTGAGCGCTTCTTTAGAGTCAGGATCAGTAAGGAGCAGGAGCAATTGAAAGAAGCCTTCAAAAAGTATCTGTCTCCACAAATGCTCGACAAACTTTCCGAGGATGGCTTCAAGATGAAGTTCGGAGGAGAGAAGGTGGAGGCGGCAATGATCTTCACCGACCTTGAATCCTTCACCAACATGTGCGAGCGAGTTGGCGACGCTGAGCGTATCGTGGAAGCGCTGAGCGACTATTTTGAGCGAACGACCACCCATATCTTCGAGTATGATGGTGTAGTCATTAAATTTATTGGAGACGCTATTTTTGCAGCCTGGGGAGCGCCAATCGTTGACCCCCAGTCATCACTAAATGCAGCAAAGGCTGCATGGTATCTATCTAAAGATGATACTCTGGCAGTCGAAGGCGTGACCTTAAAAACCCGGATCGGGGTTCATTTTGGTGAAGTGGTTGCAGGAAATATAGGAAGCCGGCAACGAGTAGATTACACGATGATTGGAGATCCAGTAAACGTAGCGGCTCGCCTTGAAGGCTTAAACAAGATGTTTGGGACAAGGATCCTGATAAGTGAGGAGATTGAAAGTCGCTTGGATAGTGAATTTCACACAAGAAAGGTCGGGCGATTTCGGGTTAAAGGCCGCAGGGAGCCAACTGCAGTTTTTGAACTGGTTGGACCGGTTGCTGAAATCGAGAAGCCGGCNTGGGTAGACCCTTACGCCTTGGGTATCGCCGCTCTCGACAGCAACAATTTCGAGGAAGCTCGACGTCGTTTTGAAGAGGTAGACCGCATGAGAGGAGAAACTGGAGATGGCCCTTCAAGGTTCTATCTACGACTCCTGGAAAAGGGTGAACCGATCAGCCATGGGGTTTACGATATGACTAAGAAATAGCATGTTTCTCGAGCCTTTCATTTGGTTCGTAACTCTGTGGAACCAGAAGATAGTGCAATTCGCTTCCCGTTCTTGCTGATGTTGAGACTTCTGCCGTTTATTACGCTCATAATTTTGGGCATAGGTTGTGCGTTTTATTTTTTAATGCCGCGGGAAGGAAGCAATGTCTCGAAAAATAAGGATTCGGGGCCGAACATTCCCAAAATATCGGCAAATCGGAACGCGTCTTGGGCAGGAGAGATTGGGCCTACTGCGAGCACGGAATTGTTGTCTTCCATCGAGAAAAATCTGACAACGATTCCAACTGCTCAAGCAGTCGTTGAAATTGAGGAATTCTTGAAAGGAGGCGAGGACCGCACAACCGGGTTAAGTCTAAGGATAGCGAAGGATGGAAGGCTTGCTGGTTGGCCGACTCTGCGAGTGTTTCTCCTCGATCTTCTTCTCAAGCTTAATCCCGGAGAGGCATCACGGATAAGCAGAGAAATACTTTCAGCATATACTTCAGCAGACGAGTGGGCCATCGCCTTGAGAAATGTGGCCAAAGGAGAGGATTCCGTTGAAAATCGAGAATACCTGCGCAAGCAAACAGAAGCTTTGATTACTAATGCCGAGTGGCAGCAAAACCCATCTGTGGGCTTTCTGAACGCGTTTGACGTTTTAGTATATGTCGAATCTACGGAGTCACTGCCGCTTCTTTCAGGGCTCGTCCAACGGAAGGATCGTAACGATCTAGCACACGCTGCATTTCTTACGCTTGACCGTTTGGTGCAGCGTCAACCCTCGAAAATGTTGTCTTTGCTGAAAGAAGATCTGGCCCTTCAGCAAAGCAGGCCGGAAATGACGGCGCAGCAATTTGCTCGGGCCGACCTTCGGGACGTATTGCAGCAGGACATCGTCAAGGAGTGGCTTATTGACTCGTCCCGGACCTCGACCGAACTAGAGAATTTCGCTGCAATCTATCCCAACAATAATAGATTGGTTTCAAACAACCTTCTGACCTTCGACGCACAGACTTCGGGAACTGAGTTGCGAAAACATGACAGGGAGGTTTTGGAAGTTATTCGTCGCTGGCAAAACGATCCCTCACTTGAAATTCGCTCCCGGTATCTCAGGACCATGGAGACACGTATTTCCAATTTTATTAATAACGCAGACTAGAAGACGCTCTGATCCGAGAAGAGGGCCTGCTTTTTCTATCCTCAANTGAAGGCGATTCAGGCGTTGGAGGGCATGGGATACGTCCTCTCTGGGAGGACCTAAAAGACTCGCGAGAAACGAAATTAGAATCTTTTCGACAAACCCGCGATAGACGGTAAAGACGTAAGTGAAACAGAACACGCCCAACCACTCACGAGATCAATGAGCACGAATGAAAATCAGCTGCCCGCACAAGGATTTCTTGCAAGCTTGGCGGATCACGAACGGGAGGCGCTGCACGGGCTCGGTGAAGAGTTGAGTTTCGGCGAAGCGGAACCTGTTATCCAAGAAGGGACGTCACAGGATCACCTTTACGTTTTGCTCAAAGGTCGCTGTAAAGTGCTGCAAAAACATGTCGCGCCAGCAGTTACCGCCTGGCTTGAGGAAGGAGATTCGTTCGGAGAAGTCAATTTGTTCGATTTAGAACAACAGGGAGCAAGTGCTTCAGTCCAAGGAGCCGAAAATATTGTGGTTTGGCGCATCGACCGCAATAGCCTCAATACATTTATTGCAAGTCACCCCGATGCAAGTCTTAGACTTGTTGTCGGTCTCGCTACGCTTCTTTCCAAGCGTCTTCGTTCAGTTAACGAACACGTTAAGAAGATGTCGGTTTGGACAAGATCGTAACCCTACGTTCGGAGATCGCTGTTTTTGCGGAAGACAACGCGGGGTATTGTGGCCACCNTAGTCGTTGTGCGTTTAGCGATTGGAGCGCATTGCCTCCTTACCCCACCCCGCGACCTCCAACCCGAACTCAGGGAGTTTCTCAGCGGATCNCGTTAGCAACTCCCANCCGCTTCCTCTTCCAANGCGACACAGTCTGCACCGGCTGTTACCTATTCCTGTAATTCAACGCTTTCCGCTNGCGGGNGCGGTGTAGGNTGTGGCTNGGTTCCTTATCGGAAACCACCACCAAGNGCTAGGTAGAGCGACAAGCGGTTTTGAATATGAGCACTTCGCGNCTGAATAAGGTTACGTTTGACATCCAAAGCGCGGCGCTGGGCGACTAGCAGGTTTGTAAGGTTCGANAGACCTTCCTCATAGAGTCGCTGNGTTTTCTGCTCAGCTGCAGTTGCNGCGGTCGATGCAGCTTCTAGTGCGCTAATCTCACGATTGATAAATCCTTCTCTGCTCAGGGCGGTTTCAACTTCCTGAAAAGCTTCNAGAACCGCCTGAGCCCAGTCCGCTGCAGCCTCTTCTTGTTGGGCACGTGCTTGTTGNNTCNGGGCCGGNATAGCGCCNCCNNCNAAAATNGGCTGAGANAGNCCNGCNGCCATCGACCACAAAANGTTTTNNGNNTTNAGTANNTNANNGAGTTGGNTGCTNGTGGNNCCNGCATTACCGCTCAGNANTAANCNNGGTAANTTNAGTTTGTCGGCAGCCTCTCGCCGCAGGCGGGCTGCGTCTAATCTGGCCCGGCCGGCACGCAAGTCGGGACGACGCAGCAATAGCTCGGAAGGGAGCCCTGCTGGCACTAGAGAGATCTGGGGCAGAGTTGTTGGAGCAATCTGTTTTCCATCCGGATGACGCCCCAGTAATACGTCGAGAGCACGCAGTTCCTGCGCCTGCTGGCGCTCAGCACCATGCCGCCCTGCCCGGCTTGAGGCCAAGCTTGCGCGTGCGAGATTTACTTCGACCACTGTCGCAATTCCGCCTTCGACTTGGTCTTCTACTGCCTCGAGGGTTTTAAGATAGCTAGCGATGGTTTCATCAGCGAGTTGCAACAACTGCTGGTTTGTGGCGAGGCGGCACCAGTTCCGCACAACGGCGATCGCCAGAGAAAACCGTAGGGCTTGATCAGCATTTACTAAAACCTCGGCGTCGAAGCTCGCGGCATCACCTTGGAGCGAGAGTCGATCCCACAAATCAAGTTCCCACTGCACACTTGGGCCAAACATGAAATTGTTTGTAGAGCTCAGGAACCGGTTATCCGTACGCGCGGCTTCCGCGTTTGCGCCGACACTTGGAAGGCTCAAGGATTTACGCTGAATGACAACACTCCGGGCCGCACGAACACGTGCGGCTGATGCCTGCAAAGTTAAATTATTGGCAAGGGCCTGATTTACCAAGTTGGTCAATTCTGGCGAAGCAAAGTCGATAAGCCAGGCACGACTTTCTGGGACATCCCCGGTTGCCGTAGGGGACGACCAAGACGTCCGAATCGGAGCTTGAACCTGTTCACGCGAATCTTGGACGGTCTTACAACTCGTGAGCAAGGTGCCACTGACGGCAATAATTATGAATGGTAAACGATACACTATGTTAATTCCGATGAAATGATTTCGGAGATACTCTGGCTAAACGAGCTCGTCGACGAGCTGTTTCGCCAGCTCGTCTTGGTCTTCTTAATTCGGTTCAAACGGTTTGTCTGCTTATCATTCTTTGGAACATTCCCGCCTCATCTTTAAGAGCATCGAATGTTCCCTGCTGTTCAACTTTTCCTTGATTGAGAACGATTACCTGATCGGCATCTTCGATAGTACTCAGCCGGTGGGCGATGACGAGTCTGGTGACTTTTCGCCGAGCGACGCTGCGACTTACAATCTCTTGAGTTCGATTATCGAGAGCGCTGGTTGCCTCATCGAACAATAGAATTCTGGGGTTGGTTGCCAGAGCCCGAGCGATCAATAGACGCTGCCGCTGCCCACCTGAAAGGTTGCCACCGCCCTCACTGACAAGTGTGTGCATTCCCATCGGCATGGCTTTGATATCTTCATCTAACCCGGCATCCCGAGCCGCGTTCCAAGCCTCATCCAGAGTTATGACCAGCCCAGACGCTATATTCTCAAAGATGCTTCCTGCGGAGATCGATGCGGTCTGAAGCACAGTCCCAATTTGCCTCCGTATAGAGCAAATATCGAGCCCGCTCATATCTTGATTGTTAAACAATATAGAACCTGCTTCTGGCTGCTCGAATCCAAGTAATAAACGAAACAACGTTGATTTTCCGCAACCGGACGGGCCAACGAATGCAACAAAGTCTCCGGCATAAATCTCGAGACTGAGATCCCTCAGGATGTATGGTCCATCTTCGCTGTATCTGAAGGAAAGATCCCTTACCTCGATTTCACCGTTAAGTTGACCCGGGTCCTCCTTTGAGGTGTC